>NZ_JBIUBU010000029.1:0-83194 GCF_044548345.1 Streptomyces sp. NPDC052042
CGACACCCTGAACATGGCCGCGACCTCCGCCCGGTCCCGGCCCTCCACCAGCGCGGACACCGCCAGCAACCGCACCGCCTCCTGCGCGTCCGGCGGCCACGTCCGCGCATCCCCCACCAGATCACTCACACACAGCCAACGAGCCTGAACCCAAAGCGTTTCGGATCAATATGACAGGCCCGCAGCAGCCTCCTCCCAACCGGCCGGTCGGACGCCGACGACCTCGAACAGCATCCCTGTCCCACGTGCGCTGCGCAGCCCTGCACACCGTGATGCGGGGGCCGTGGACGCGTTACTGTCCGCTCTGCCGACCTCCCTGTCTGATCTGCTGCGCGCGGGGGAAACGCGCGTCGGCTCGCGCGGCCTGCCGAGCCTCGGGGCACCCGGCTGTCGACCAGCACCATCTCGAGGCGTCGGTGATCTGCAGGCCGCCTTCCGCCAATTACGGTTCTCAGGAGGGCTCGTTGCCCCACGCTGCTCGCGCATCGGCTTCTCCGGCCAGCGGATGAAATGGGCTGAGCGCGGGGGTACCGTGACTGGACCCGGACTACCGCACGAGGTGACGAACTCATGGACGACGCACTGCGCTTACCGCACCCGACGAGCGCTCATCCCGCCCGCGTGTACAACGTCTGGCTGGGCGGCAAGGACCACTATGCGGTGGACCAGGAGGCGGCCGAACTCGCCGCCCGGGCGAATCCGACGATTGTGCCGTCGGTCCGGGCCAACCGGGCCTTCCTCGGCCGAGCCGTGCGTCACCTCGCGGCGGCAGGAATCCGGCAGTTCCTCGACATCGGCACGGGCATCCCCGCCTCGGCGAACACGCACGAGGTAGCCCAGCGAGCCGCGCCCACATCACGTGTCGTCTACGTCGACAACGATCCGATCGTGCTCTCCCACGCGAGGGCTCTGCTGGTCAGCGGCCCCGAGGGCCAGACCGACTATGTACAGGCCGACGCACGGGACGTGGACACGATTCTCGAGTCCGCCTCTCGCACCCTGGATCTGGACCAGCCCGTCGGTCTCATGCTGGTGGCCATCCTGCAGTACATCAGGGACTCCGAGGACCCGTGGGACCTCGTCCGCCGGATGCTGGACCGCCTCGCCCCCGGCAGCCACCTCGTCCTGTCTCATCCGGCCGTCGACATCGCCGTCCGTGAAGTCGCCGAGTCCATGCAGATCTACAACGAGCGCGCCGCCGCCCACGCCTCCGCCACACCCCGAACCCGCGACGGGGTCCAGAGGTTCTGCCACGGTCTGGACATCCTGGAACCGGGGATCGTCACCCTGACCCAGTGGCGCCCCGACCCGGCCGATGCCCAGGACGACACCCTGCCCATGTGGTGCGCTGTCGCCCGCAAGGCCTGAATACTCGATCGCCACCCGGCGGACAGCCCCTCACGGCCGTAGAGAGGAAGCCCTCAGTGGCGGCGCGGTGGATCAGGCCTGTTGGGATGTGTTGAGGCGGTCGATCACGTCGGCGATCCCAGGATGGGCCGAGTGATCAACCAGTCCTACGCCTCGATCTTGCCTGGTCGCACGGACATTCCGGCCGGGCGTCGGGTTGGCGCTCCTGGCGGGCCGGGCCACCGAGGAAACGCTCGGACGTGCCAATGGCGCAGAAGCCTGCTGGCTGGCCGGCGAGGCCTGGACCAAGCAGGAGAAGCGGTGGGACGACGAACGCCAGCCGCACATGCCGCCCTAAAACTCGCGCCGCACGACCGATCCGGCCGCTGTGCGTAGAGACAACGCGACTGGGGTGGTCACGCCGGCCCCGGACCGCCGGACCAGCCATTCCGCGCGGCCCGAGCGTCGCCCCCACATACACAACCCGCTCAGTGGGGCGACTCTGCACGCGGATCGGCGCACGTTACGTTGCCCGACGCCCAGGGATTCAGGCGTTACGCCGGATCTCCTCCTGATGCTCGGGCGGCAGGCCGCCGGCCGCCCACTGCTGGGCGGCCGCGAGGTTCGGCGCGGTGCCATGCGGGACGTAGGCGAAGCCGTCCCAGTACTCGAGGAATCTCGACTCCTCGGGCCGCAGGTGGCTGGCCCCGCCGCTCACCGGTCGATGGCGCCGGTAGATGTCCATCGGCGCGCGCCGCCGCCGCTTGTACGGGGCGAGCGGGTCGTCGGGGTCGATACGTGAGAACGCCTGGGACGGCTGGTCCGGCGGTCCGGGACGGCTGTGCCTGCCCACGGTCTTGCTGCCCTCTTTTGGTCGTCGCGTCGATGGTCACCGGGGGATTGTCCCGCATGCACGATGGCGGGCGGCCTGATCCGGTCGAGCCACTAGAGGTTCCCGGGCCGGATTAAGGTGATCGGCGTGATCTTCCTGCCGCCTCACCGCACCAAGGGCTGCCCCATGCTGGGCGCCGCATCGCTTGACCTGCCCGGACCGTTCGGTACCGGATGAGAAGAGGAAGGGCTCGACGATTCACTGCTGCTAGACACGTCGGTGGCCGAGTCCGAAGGTCAGGGCAGCACGCATTCATGACTGCGGCCCCGGGTGCCGGGCGGGGACCGGGGCCGCTCAACGGCACGGGCCCTTCGTGGGGTCAGGACCCGGTGCACGCGTCGCCTTCCCCAACGGCACCGGAGGCGTGAAGGACACGGCCCATGCCCACCGACACCGCGCAGCCACCTTGGGACGCACCCCGGCCGCATGTCGGAGGCACTGTCAGTCCTCTCGGGCCGTCAAGAGCTCCACGGCGTTGTCCCTCAGCGCCCCATCCAGGTCCCGCAGACCGGCCAGACCCTGGTACTCGTCGCGGCCGGCGGGGTCGACCCCGCCGGCCTTGAGCTTCTCCCACAGCCCGTCGACGTAGTCGTACAGCTCCTCGCGGGCTTCGCGCTGCTCGCGCAGGTGTGCGGTGCTCAGGGTCTCCAGGCCGGTCCTGTCGTGGGGGCTGATGTCTTCGCCCAGCTCCATCGCGGCGAACTGCAGCGACTCGAATTCCAGCGCCATGTGCCACGGTCAGCGCTCCTGCGGACCGAGGCAGATCAGCTCACCAGGATCACGCCGGTCCACGAGCAGTCGCACCTCGGACACCAGGCGGCTGATACCGGGGCGAGCCCCCCGCCCCGCACAGGGAGACGGGAAACAACCGTACGGGCACCGCGCCGGGCCGTTCCACAGCGCGTGCAGGATCTGCAAACGGGCACACGAGAGCGATCGAGACTCGAACAATCGAGCCTGCTGCGGCCTACACTCCCCATTACGCCCCCTTCGGCATGCTGGGGGCGGTGGTAAGACGATGGCGGCCCCCCTCAATGACGCTGAGGGGGGCCGCCATGCTTCATGCTCGCTGGTCAAGTGCGCATCAGTGATGGCTTCCTCTTTTAGAGCGCTTGGACTTCTGCGATGAAGTTGGTGAACGCCTCGCGTGTGAGCAGCAGCGCCGGACCGCTCGGGATCTTGGAGTCTCGGATGGCGATGCCGGAGTGCGTACGAGTCACATCTGCGACCTCGACGCACGAGCCACCGGTGTCGTTGCTGTAGGAGGACTTGAACCACGCGGACTCTTTGGCCAGGTCAGGGGCCATGATGTTGGTGTTGATGGCTACTTCCACTCTCGTGCTAGTTGTTGTAGGAACCCGGCGGTTCGAGCCGGGGGCAGGGCACTGTCGCGCATGGCGTCGAAGCGACGGATGTTCCGTTGAACTTCCTGGCGCTCGTCCGTGACGCTGATCGTGTTGGGCATGTCGACCTGCACGACAGGGTCGAGGGTCTCGGAGAAGTCCAGCAGTGCGAAGTTGGATTCCGAGCGGTAGGTCACGACGTCGTGGGGCAGGACCTGGATCGTGACGTTTTCCAGCTCGCCCAGTTTCACGATCTCGTCGTACTGGCCGCGCATCACGTCGGGGCCTCCGACCATTCGCCGGACGGCGGTCTCGTCCATGATGACGCGTAGTTCCAGAGGGTCTTCCGAGCGAGTGATAAGTTCCTTCCGCTCCAGACGGAGCCGGACGTTCTGCTCCACGTACTCGCTCGTCGTCTCGTCGACAGGCTTGGCGATCTGGTACAGCGCCCGCGCGTAGCCCTCGGTCTGAAACAGACCGAAGACGAAGTTGGGCTGGAAGGCCCGCATCACCGTGGCGTCCTGCTCCAGGCCGCGGTAAGTCGGCATCTTCGATGGCATGTACGCCTTGTACGGCGTCCACGGCTCCTTACTCAGCGACTCCCGGTGCAACTGGAGCAGCGTCTCCAGGTCCTCTCGGGGGAGGGCCGGATCGAGGTAGTCAATCAGGGCCTGGAGGTCACCCACCCGCGGTAGGTCGTTCTCTCCTATCTCTACCCGAGCGAGCTTCGTGTGGGAGAACCCGAGGGCCGAAGCCACCGCTTGGAGCGTCTGCCCCTTCTTCTCCCGGAGCGCCCGCAGCTCCTTGCCCAGCTCCCGTCGCCGGAACGTCGCCCCGCGCTTCGCTGCCACTGTGTAACCCTCTCCCCAGTCCTGTCGGTGCTCAACGTGACCTCTGTCTGGTGTTGTTGCGGGTCCTGTCCCTGAGTGTGCCACCCCCTGTACCCCCTCGGACAACCCCATGTGTGTGTTCTGGCATTTGCCAATTTCTGTTCTCTTGCGATTGCCCTTGCACAGTAAATCGCACATGCAGCACGGTAGTTCCGCTAGCTGCTCGTGAACACCGGCGGCGGCAGCGGTCCTTGGGGGCCGCTGACCTCATTCACCTGTGCCGCTTCCCGTACCCGAGCCTAGCCACAAGGCAAGGGCTGCCAGCGCCCCCACCCCGACGGAGCCGAGGCAAGCAATGCGCCAGAGCAGGACCGCCCCCGATACCGGGGCTGACTGGATGGACCAGGAACGCGATTGGGATCGACAGTTCCACCCCGAGAAGTCCGTCGTCTCCCCCAGCCCCTGGCCGCGGCTCACCGGGCTCCGGAATGAACTCTTGCATCAGGTAGTGGCCAGCGTTCGATCCAGGGGTCGGCTTCCACACGTCTGCCTCTACGCACTCGCGTTCCACGGCTGTGCACCGCGCGCGTCTCTCGCCGCGGCCGCGGCGTACGCGGAAGAGCACTCCTGGCAGGTGCGGGCCGACCAAGCATTCACCGACCCCTACCCGCCGGGCCGCCTGCGGGATCGGCCTGGCTGGAACCGAGTGCTCCAGCAGATCCGGGGCGGGTACGCGGACGGCGTCGTGGTGATCACCGCCGACGTAATTACCACGGACCCGGACGAGTACGAGAGGGCACTCGTCTGGTTCCAGGCCGCGAGCGGGTTCATCGCCGTGACAGCTCCGGACGTGGCGGTGCGACGATGACCACCCCCGCGTCAACTGAGCCGCACAGCGCCTCCTGCATTCCTCCGGGGCCGCACCTATTCGAGGTGGCGTTCCTGCCCGGCCCCGAACGCATCGCTCAAATGCGGAGACTGACTACCGCCCACCTGAGGTACTGGCAGGTACCCGAGCCACTGCAGTCCGACATGGTCCTGGTTGTTACGGAGCTGATCACCAATGCCATCCAGCACGGGAAGGGACAGGTCGGGCTCCGCATCAAGTCCACCGGAACTCAGACGCTGATCGAGGTCAGTGACGAGAGCCCGACTCCCCCAAGGCTCCGGCGCGCAACCAATGATGAGGTGTCGGGCCGCGGCATGCTCATCGTAGACGCCCTCTCGAAGAGCTGGGGTGTCAGCAACAACGGCATGACAACCTGGTGCACCTTCGCCACGGGGGGTTCCCGGTGACACTGCCGCCTCTCTCCGCACGCCAGAGGTTCTATGCCGAAGTTGAGCAGTGGACCCCGCCCTTGAAGTCCGACGCGAGCGTCCGCGCCGGCGGGCGGCTCGGTCTGGTGCAGCCGCTCGATGTGGTCCTGAACGACATCAGCGACATCCCCACCGATCAGCCTCCCCTGCCGGAAGAACTCGGGGACCTCACGCGCCGGCTGCGCAGGTGGCTCGGCAGGCTGGTCAGCATCGCCGCCGCGGCCGGGAGCACGGATACACAGAACGTCGAGATTGTCCGCCGACCCGACGCCCCGTGCAACGTCCGGGAGCTCGCGGCCAGCTACGACCACGCCCTCGGGAACCTGCGGCGGAGGACCAGGATCGCGCTTGCCCTCATGGAGCGTCCGGCGGAGACCAGCACAATGAAGGAGATCGCGTGAACAGCTGTCAGCACTTCCCTCCCTGTCCCGAGTCCGGTGCGCCGGACTGCGAGAGCGCGAAGATCACCGCCCGAGCCGACGTGCAGGGCTGGGCCAGGCTGTGCAACGGGACCGTCATCTTCGACGACTTCGGTGCCCTGCTGCCCGACGGCCAGGTCTCCGCCTCGCGCCGCCTCGCCCTCGCGGAGACGGCAGCATGACCGGCGTCACGACCACCAAGCAGCCACGGCAGTTCCAATGGCACGGCCTGCGTGTACCGTACGTCGCCCTGTGGAGCGGCGAGAGGGAGCAGATGGCCCCCATGGCCAGGATGGTCGGGGGCGAATGGGGCAATGAGCGTATCGGGTACACGGATGAGCTGCCCGCCGACCGCCGTCAGGAAACGCTCTGGGTGCGGTACTCCGCCAGCCCCGGCTCCGGCACGCCGAACCTGGCGCTCATGCACCCGCTGCGTCAGCGGCGGGCGATGGAGCACATGCTCTGCCAAGTCTGCGGAAGGTCGACGTACGACGACGGGTTCCGTCGCTGGGGGGATCGTCATCTGTTCATTCGGCGCGACCCCGAGAACCTGCCGATCAGCGATGGCGAGCTGACGACCACGCCTCCCGTGTGCGAGCCATGCGCCATCGAGTCGGCCCGTTCCTGCCCTCACCTTCGCCGGGGATATACGGCGGCCCTGGTGGAGTACGCGCAGCCGTGGGGTGTCTCCGGCTTCGTCTACGACGCCGCACTGAAGCGCGACCCCGCCGTCACATCGATTCCGTACACCGACCACCGCATTCGCTGGGTCCAGGCTCGCCGCGACATTGCGACGCTGCACGGCTGCACGCCGATCAGCCTGGACGACCTCGCGACCTACGAGAGCGCGGGGGTCTGAGTCCACCTCCGAACCGAATCCGGTGAGGACCATCCGCATCCCCCCTGGCACATCACATCGAAGAACCCTTGAAAGGAACCTGATGAGCACGAGCTTGTCCCCGGAGCAGGGCGTCCTGCGGATCGGCACATACAACATGTTGGACGGCGGCCTCGACGGCTGGGGGAAGAACACCAACAACACTCGCGGCCTGTCGACCGAGCACTGGAAGAGGCAGATGGAAGTGCTCGGGGAGCTTCGACTCGATGTGCTCGCCCTCCAGGAAGCCAAGCACTACGACTCGGACGACTTCGCGCTGGCCAAGGCCACCGGATCGGCGCTCGGCATGAACTGGAAGCTCGCGCCCTCGGCCCGGCACGGCTGCCACCTGATGACCCTGGTACGGCCCGCCCAGGTGGAGATCCGCGATTTCGTGATGGACGCAGCAGCGGGCGCGTTCCATCACACCGTCTCGCGCGCCCGCCTTGTCATGGTACGCACTGGTGAAGAGCTCGACTTCTTCAACACCCACCTCGCCCCGTTCTCGCCGCAGAAAAGGTGTGAAGAGGTGACATGGCTCACCGAGCACGGCGGGCGCGGCGACGCTGTTCTGGTGGGCGACCTCAACGGGCCGGGCGTGGCCGACCCCGAGCCGACGGACGAAGAGTGGAAGACATTCCCGTCGGAGTTGCACTCGCGCCACCGCTATCTCAACCCCGACGGCAGCTACGGCATGTCGGACCGGCGGCCCCTGGCCACGCTGCGCCATGCGGGATTCCGCGACGTTGTAGCCGACCTGGGGTATCCGTGGGCGCCGACGGTCGGGCACTGGAGCGCCCGCGAGCCCCTCCGGATGCGGTTCGACCACATCCTCCCCGCCAAGGGCATGGCCTCTCGCCTCGGGGACGTCGAAGTCGTGGACACACCTGTCACTCGCGGCCTGTCCGATCACCTGCCGGTGGTCGCCGAATTCACACTGCTTCGCTGACCACAAGGAGACGTCCGTGATACCCGTCCGACTGACCGCTGGCGAGAAGGCACTGGTAGAGCTCTTGGCCAACGGTCTGACGGTCAAACAGGCCGCCGTCGCACTCGGCATCTCGCCGAACACGGCGGAAAGCCGCTATGCCTCCGCCCGGCGCAAGGCGGGTGGTGTGCCGGGGGCGCCGGGACTGGTCCACCAGTCGTACATGGCCAATGCCCTCGACCGGCCCGAAGCGGTCGATGACGCTGATGCGGTCCATCTCACCGGAGACCAGAAACAAACCCTCGACCTGATGGCCGAGGGCCTGAACGCATCACAGATCGCGCAGAAGACGAAGAGGCCGCTGCCCGTCGTGCGGCGGGATGCCCGAGACGTGACCGCCGCAGTCGGCGGTACCTCGCCCGCGCACACCATCAAGCGGGCCTGGCAGCTCAGGCTCCTCGGCGTGGCGGAGCCCGTCGCGCCGGCAGCCCCTTGACTGCCGGGGACCGCCCACCGTCCCCGCCGGCGGTCCCCGGCACTTCCCCCCGCACTTCAGGCTCGAGTCAGATGCAAGGTTCAAGGAGAAATAGTGTCAGGTGAGCGCTTCAGGCCTCCTGCACAAGGTCCGCTCCACCCTCGCCGCGCTGACCCGCGAGCAGCACCAGCGCAACCACGGGGCGCAGGAGTCAGCGGCATGACCCAGCGCGGACGGTTCATCAGCATCGACGGCCCCAGCGGCGTCGGGAAGTCGACCGCCATCAAGGCCCTGCACACCGAACTGGCCTGCCGGGGCATCGCGGTGCACCAGACCGCGGAGCCGACCAGCAGCGACCTCGGCCGTTTCATCCGCAGCCACTTCTCCCACATCCGCGGGCACGCCCTGGCCTGCCTCGTGGCCGCGGACCGGTTCGCGCACGTCGATCACGAGATCGAGCCCAGGCTCGCTGCCGGGGACACGGTGATCACCGACCGGTACGTCGCCTCGAGCCTGGTCATGCAGCGGCTCGACGGCGTGCCGCTCCCCTACCTGCTCGCCCTGGCCGGGCCCGTCCTGATGCCGGACCTCGCGGTCATCCTGACCGCAGCCCCCGGCCTCATCGCCGACCGGATAGCCGCGCGCGGACCCAGCAACCGGTTCCACCGCGACCCGACCGCTCCCGGCCGCGAAGTACGGCTCTACGAACAGGCCGCCCGCGCCCTCCGGTCGGCCGGTGTGCCGGTGCTCGTCGTGGACACAGGCACCGCCACACCGTCGGAAGTCGCGGCCACGATCTCCGGCGCCATTCCGGACCCGGCGACTACCTCACCACTATCAAAGCCGACAATTAGCTAGGAACCATGACGCAACACGCACAGCCGGTCATTGACCTCCACATCATCGCCCGCACGGGCGACAAGATTCTGCTCTCCCAGCGCGGCGGCTCGTACGGTTACGGCCGCTGGCACCTTCCGTCAGGCAAGCTCGACCCGGGCGAGGCCCTGACGGAAGGTGCCGCCCGCGAGCTGATGGAGGAGACCGGCCTGACGGTCGAACCCGGCGACCTGAGTCTCGTGCACGTCGTGCACCACAAGCAGGACGCCGGCCGGATCGGGTTCTTCTTCCTGGCCACCCAGTGGTCCGGCGAGCCCGACAACCGGGAACCGGGCAAGTGCCTGGCCCTGGAATGGCACACCGTGCACGACCTCCCCGAGGACTTCATCGAGTACCCCCTGGAAGGGCTCCACGGGTACCTGGACGGCGAGAAGACGCTGACCGAGCACGGCTGGACCTGACCGAGACGACCGATGTCCTCTCAGCACATCCATCGCGAGCTCGGGCATGACCGGAAGGAAGAACCACCCCCCATGAGCCCTCTCTACCCCTGCTGCAACAACCCGGGCACCGGGCCCGTCGTGCACAGACCGGTGCCACCCCTGACCCAGTACGCCAGCCCGGACCTGATCCACGCCATCGCCTACAAGGGACACGATCCGGCCGACGACCCCAAATGGGCCCGGACCGGCGCGCCGACCCGGGAGGAGTACGGCCGGTGGTGTCGGCACCTGTGCGGCATGGTTTGCCTCCAGATGGTGCTCACGCACCGCGACAGCATCGCCCCGCCCCTGTGGGACCTGCGCAACGGGGCGCTGCGCGCCGGCGCGTACACGGTCGACGGTAACGAGATCCGCGGATTGATCTACCAACCGTTCGCCGAGTACGTCACAGACACGCACGGGCTGGGGGCGGCCGTGCACCCCCGTATGAACCTGGACGACCTGGTGACCGAGACACCGGCCGGCCGCATGGTCATGGTCTCCGTCGCGACGAGCATCCGGACTCCGGACGTGGAGCCGGAGCGGCGCGGCGGGCACCTCGTCCTCGTCCACGGCATCGACGGCTCCGGCCGCGTGCACTTCACCAACCCCTCCGGCCACACGCGCGAGAGCCGCAAAGCGATGCTGCCGCTCGCCCAGTTCGGGCAGTTCTTCGCCGGGCGTGGCGTCAGCCTCGACCTGCGCCCGGCTTCTCGGACGACGTCCAGCACACCCAATTCACTCGCAGTCTGACCGCGGGCCGCCGCCTCACAGCGGCGGCCCACCCCTCTGGAGATCGGCATCCACCCCATGACGTTGAAAGAGATCGCTCGCGTCGTCGGAGGCGACCTCACCGACGTTCCCGACCCGGACACGATCGTCGACCAGCCCGCCGCGTACGACTCACACCAGGTGACGCCCGGCGGCCTTCCCCAGGCCGAGCCCACCCCGGAAGGGGCATCCACCCCGTGACACAGCAGAAGCCCACCTACACCTCGTCGGCCGTGCCCCGGCGCGCCTGGCTGCCCCGTCAGGAATGGTTCAAGACCCAGCCCCAGGCGCTCGTCGCCTCGTGCGTCCTGCTCCGCGACGAGCACGGCCGCCTCCTCATGCTGCGCTACTCCGCCACCGAACCGGGCGCAGGGAAGCGGTGGCTGCCCGGCGGCATGCTGGACCACGGCGAAGACCCGCTGGCTGCGGCACGGCGCGAGACGTATGAAGAGACCGGCATCACCCTGCGTCGTACCCCGACGCTGATCGGCTATGACCACCGTGCCGACGTCGGCGGCGCCGGCCCCGTGGTCGACTTCTACTGGAACGGCGGCACCGTCGCTGGCCCGATCCGCCTGAGCGGTGAACACGACCAGTACGCCTTTTTCGACCTGCCCGGCCTCAAGGCAATGCCCCTGTCCGCGGACGTGCAAACTGGCCGCGCTGCACGACGCTGCCGAGGCGGGGAGCGTGGTCTGCCTGCGCGAAGGACGGCTCACCGGATCCGCCGAATCACCGTTCTAGTGGCCGTGAGCAGCAACGTTACCCGGGAGGAGCGCCGTCTGGTGCGTGCGATCGCAGGGCTGCCCGGAAGCTGTCATCCACGCTGGCCTCGTCGAGCTGTACGCGCTCACCACGCGGCTGCAACTGCTCTCCTTGGCAGGGTCTGGTCTGACATGCGGCCTCGCTCTCAGCGGTCACTGGTGCGGCGCCGAGGGCGTCACGTCCGGCAATCGGCAATCGGCTGTTCAGGCTGCAGCCTTGGCCAGCAGTTCAGGTACGCCCTGCGCGGTGCTGAAGCCCCTGAAATGCGGGATGAGTCCATGAACGAGTGCCACGCATCTGGGAGCGCCGATACGCTGCGCGAGTTCCAGGGATTCGGTCGCAACGGCGGCGGCTTGGTCGGGCTCGCCAAGAGCGAGGTGAGTCTTGGCCCGGTAGGCGAGGAAGACGCCGCGCGTCTTGTCGCGGCTCGGGGGCAGGAGTGCCTGTCCTTCCTCGATGAGTTGGTGGGCCCGGCGGGTCTCGCCGAGGTCGTTGAGGCTCTGACCCGAATCCACGGCGAGATCTGCCTCGGAAAGCCACGAACACCACCCAGGAACGGGGTCGCGGGTCGGTGTACTGAGAAGGTGCTCGGCTGCGCTCAGGGCCCGGAGTGTGGCGCGTCGTTCGCCCTGCGCTGCCAGGGAGCGGGCGAGACGGAGCTGGAGCAGCGACCGGGCGGCGGGGTGATGGGTGCGAGTGAGTGCGCGTTCCAGGATGCGGGCGGCTGTTCGGGGGTCGTCACGCCAGGAGGCTTGGTAGGCGAGGTCGCTGAGGAAAGCCGCACCCATGTCGTGGTCGCCACTGGCGTAGGTGCTGTGGAGACCGGCGATCCAGAATCGGCTGGCTTCGCCGTGGAGCCCGTGGTCGAAGCGGTGCCAGGCCACTGTCTGGGAGAGGCTTGCGGCCAGGGCGTGCAGTCGGATTCCAAGCGGCGGCGAGTACCGGCCGTGGGCGATCAGGTCGGTCACGGTTGTGAGATAGGCGTCGAGCAGCGGACCGGTGTGTTGTCGTTGCTGAGTTGCAAGAGTCGTCAGCTGCGTGCTGGTTTGTTCGAGCAGAGCAACGAAGTCCTCGTCGATGGCTTTGCCCTGGGCGCGTTTGGTGGCCTCCGACCATGTGCCGGTGGCCCAGGCCCCGGCCAAGGTGACCAAGGCCGTGCCGGAGATCGCGGACAGGACAGTACGGCGGGATCGGTCCATCGATGCTCTCAATGCTTCTCGGAGGGCTGGAAGGGTGCTGGCGGGAGCCAGTGGGATCACACCGGCGTCGGGCAGCCAGTTCGGCCACGCCTTCACGTCGACTTCGTCAAGGGGAACCCCGAACACCTCGGCGATGTACTCCTGGGATTCCCGGTCCGGTGTGATACCGGCGACTTCCCACTTGCGGACGCGCTGCCTATCTGCGCCGGACCGAAGGCCCCGGCGTTCAGCCGCGGCGCGGATCTCGCGGGCGAGGTCAGGGCCAGTCATCCCGCGCGCGCTCCGGGCCAGTGCCAGGGGGTGGGTGTTCTCGGTCACTCTCGCATCCAATCAGCAGCCGATGCGCGGAGCGTAGCTGCGAACCGGCCGGGACTACCGCCGGGACTACCAGCAACTCCTTTAGATCGGCGATCAGTTGAGCGACGCTCGTTCAACTCGGCGAGCTTGTGCGCTTCGGCGGTTCAACGTCGGGCCTCGACGGCGACCGCGCCCGGCGCCCCTTGCGTCCGGTCAAGCAGGCGCAGCCTGATGCCCGTCTGGGGCAGAGGCTGCTGCGTAGAGGGCTATGAGAAGCGCGGTTTCCGGGATCTGTGCGCCTGGCCGTAGTGGGACGTTTCCTGAAGGGAGATCAACATGCAGTCGATGACGAACCCGGCGTTCTCGGTCGGACCTGCGCCCGGCGCATGGCTCGGCCTGCAGACGTGGCTGGTCACGCCGGGGGTCACTCCCCAGCGGTTCTCCATGGCCGTCGCGTCCGGTGCTGGTGTGACGCTACTCGACCTGGAGGACTCGGTTCCTGCGGGGGCCAAGGACGGCGCCCGCGCGGACGTGCTCGCCTTCCTCTGCGGCGACGGGCGGCCGACGGCTGGTGCCGGTCCGTTGCTGGGTGTGCGTATCAACGCGGCGCACTCTCTGCACGGTCTGAGGGACCTGTCCGCGATGGCCGAACGCGCTCTGTGGCCGGACCTGCTCCTGGTGCCCAAGGTCGAATCCCCGAGTGATGTCGAAGTCGTGGCGCAGGCTGCCGACAGCTGTGGCCCGCAGACGCAGATCTGGGCGCTCATCGAGTCGCCGCGAGCGATCATGAATCTGTCCGGCATTGTGCGCAGCCGGGGCTTGTCGGGGGTGCTGTTCGGGGCGGCCGACTACGCGGCTGCCGCCGGGTGCCGGATGACGGCCAGGGCGATGTGGTATCCGCGTACTGTGCTTGCTGCCGCTGCGGCGTCGGCCGGCCTTCCCGCTGTGGATTCCCCGTTCTTCTCGCTCGACGCCCCGGACGCGCTGCGGCGGGAGGCGAGCGAGGCTGCCGAGATCGGCTTCATCGGGAAGGTCGCCATCCACCCGCGGCAGCTTCCGGTGATCAAGGAGGCGTTCGCGCCCAGCCGGAGCGAGCTGGAGGCGGCGCACGCCGTACTCGCGGCGGCCGAGATAGCGGACGGAGGCATCACCACGTCGGATGGCGCGATGGTGGGGCCGCCTCTGGTTGCGGCGGCGCGCGCCGTGGTCACTCGGGCCCGTGGTTCGTTCGCCGTCCCGGCTGGGAAGGCGATCTGATGACGGATGACCGTGTCCCGCGCGGCTTCCGGCGCATCGGGGGCAGTCAGGTCCGGGAGGTCGTCGGGCTGGGCCTCGACGAGCTTGTCCCGGGGCTGGTCATCGAGCACCGGCCGGCGCGGACCGTGACCGAGGCCGAGCACGTCCAGATCCTCGCGCTGATGGGCAACGAGGCGCCCATTCACTCTGACGCGGAGTTCTGCCGCCGTACCGGGCACGAACGGGTTCTGGTGTGCGGCATGCTCACCCTGAACATCGTTCTGGGTATGACGGTGCGCTCCACCAGCGGCATGACCACCAGCAACATCGCCTTGGATGAGGTGCGCTTCGAGAAGCCCGTGCACGTCGGCGACACGCTGCGATCTCAAAGCACCGTGCTGGCCGCCCGCCGCTCCTCGAGCCGCCCGGACCAGGGCATCGTCACCTGCCGTATCGAGGAGTTCAACCAGAACGACCAGCGGGTCGTCAGCTGCACCCGCACTTTCTTCGTCCCCGCGGCCCCCAACGCCCTGCGCGACGCCACCGACTACTAGAAAGGGAGTACCGATCCATGGAACTGACGTTCGCCGAGGCCGACGCTGTCATGTGGGAGGAGTACGACGTCCTTGCCCGACGTGCCTACGGCCAGGCGGTACCCGACATCGCGCGCCTCGGCCAGCACGCCGACCGGCGGGTGGCGCTGCGCGGCGGCAGGGTCGTCGCCGGCGGCCTGGGGCTGCTGATCCCGCAGTGGTTCGGTGGCCGCCCGGTCCCCAGCGCGAGCATGGCGTGCGGCTGCGTCGCCCCGGAGGAACGGGGCGGCCGGCTCGCGGCCCGGCTCGTCGACGAGCGGCTGCGCGCGCTGCGGGAGCAGGGCGCGGCCCTTGCCACGCTGTGGACGGCGTCCAACGGCTACGTGCGCCGGATGGGCTGGGAAGCCCCGGCGCAGGTCTTCTCCTGGACGGTACCGACCGACGCTCTGAAGGAGTTGGGCGCCGACACCATGGAGATCACCTTCGGTGACAGTGACGGGCTGGCAAAGCTGCGCGACGAGCTGGCCAGGCGGTGGAATGGTCCGTGGCAGCGGCCTGCCTGGTGGAACAGCTGGCAGCAGGACCAGCATCCGGACCTGTTCACTTACGCTTCGCCGCGCCGGGCGGGCCGGCAAGCGGGGTGCTCGCAGCGGCCGTGAAGCGGCACCCGACCGACGGCCGGCAACTGGTCGTTCACGACTTCTGGGCGGCCGATCACCCGACTGCCGCCGCGATGCTTGCCTTCCTCGGCCGCCACCACAGCCGCATCCCCACCGTGGCGTTCGAGCGCACCGGCCTGCCGCCCGGCACGCTGCTGCACCGACTCGGGAAAGGCGGCGCCGCTGCCGCCCGGGCCTGGCACCCATGGATGCTGCGGGTCCTCGACCCGTGCCGCGCCGTGGAGCTGCGGGGCTGGCCCGAGGGCGCCGACGCTGAGATCGTGCTGGACCTCGTTGCGGCGGACGGTTCCAGCACCGACCGGTACACCTTGCGGGTCGGCGGCGGCCGGGGGGAGCTCCGCCCCGGCGGCGGCACCGTCGACGTCACCTTGACGGTGGGGCAGTTCGCCGTCTGGTACGCCGGCGGGTACCGCAGCGCGGCTGCCGCAGCGCTGGCAGGTGTGTGCGGAGCACCGGCCGTGATTGCCCGCCTGCTGGCCACTGTCGGCGACAGGGAGCCGTGGCTCGCCGACTACTTCTGACCTGGTGTCTGAACGACCGCACCCGCCGACCGTTCCGCCCGTTGGACCCGCCGCGAGGTAAGTCGTCCCGAGCCGAAACGGGCCCCTGCCCAGACCATCTCCTCCTGCTTGTTCGGAGACGTTCATCCCATGACCGAGAAACCCTTCCCGCCCGAACTGCGTGCCTGGGCAGCTGAGTACCTGTCCGGCCTGGACACGATCGAGGACCGCTCCTGGCCCCGGAGTAGCTCGCGGGTGTGGCGCGTGGCCGCCGGGCCGCGCTCCGCATTCGTGAAGCTCAGTCCCAGCAGACTCGACTACGACCGCGAGGCTGCCGGATACGCCTACACCGGGCGGCTTTTGGCCGAACACGAGGCACCGCGTCTGCTGGCTGCCGACGCACACCTGCGTGCGCTTCTGAGTTCGCCGCTGCCGGGCCAGGTCGTCCGGGATCTGCCGCTGGACCTGGATGTCGAGCTGCGCCTGCACGAAAACGCCGGACGGCTGCTGCGCCTCTGGCACGACGCCTCGGACTCCGGGTCGGCCGCAGATCGCGCCGCCGTGCGCGCGGCGATGCAGGAGCAGGCTCAGGAGGCCGCCGACTGTTTGGAGGACACTGCGGTGCACCTGGCCGCAGACCGGATCGCGCTGGTCGAAGCCGCGTCGAAGGACCTGGTGGAACTGGCCGAGCAAGTACCGCTGGTATTCCGGCACGGCGACTACGCAACCCGGAACTGGCTGTACGACGCCAAGACCGGCCGCCACGGCCTGATCGACTTCGCGATGGCCCAGTACGGCGTCGCCGCCGAGGAGTTCGTGTGGCTGGGTGGCGCCGTCTGGCCCACGCGCCCCGACCTCAAGGACGCCTACTTCACCGGCTACGGCCGTCCCTTGACACAGGAGGAGGAACAGCTGCTGCGGCTGCTGATTGTCCGTCTCGGCGTCTCCTACCTGCGCAACGGCCTGGTCAAGGACCGCGGGGACCTCGTGGCGCGCGGTCACCTCATCCTCGACCGGATGGCCTCCCACCGCCCGTAGCCAATCACGAACGGGGCCGGCCGTGGCGCCCACGCACCATTGCCGATCTCCGCCCCGAGCTCGCCCCCCCGAAGCGGCAGTAGTTGGTCATGACCCTCGTGTCCGACCGTCCCGGCGGTCTCATGCCCACTGTGTGGAGCGGTGCCCCTGAGGCGCGCATCGCACCGATCGTCGCCGAGCTCATTGACACCGGCGTCGCCACACTGGCCCGGCACCGCGCCGAGCAGACCGCTACGTGTACTCCCGAGTGCCGCCCGGAGCGGGACAGCGAGCTCTGGTCGTCGCAGCGCTGGCACCGCTTCCGCATCCTCACCTGATCCGCCTCGTCTTGCTCTTCCGGCCGCTGCTGCGCGGCCGGTGCGCTTCGTCCACGCCGATTCATAGGGAGAGCCATGTCTGAACCCGCCCGCCACAGAAACCCCCGAGGCTCGGCGCGCCCCGATCCGGGCCCGGTGGCCGTGCGGATGCCGATCAGGGAGCTGGAGTCGCTGATGACCATGGTGTGCGCCGCCGCCGGTGTGCCCGAAGAGGAGTCCAGCCGGGTGGTGCGCCACTACCTGGCCGGGGAACTGCGAGGCGAGCCCTCGCACGGGATCGCGAAGTTCGCCTTCGAGTCGCGGTTCTTTCCCGAGCGCCAGGCCCCGCCCGAGGTGGTGCGTGAGCACGGCGTGTTCGCGGTCATCGACGCACACCGTGAGATCGGGCCGCTCAGCGCCGACTTCGCCGTCTGTGTGGCAGTGGAGCGGGCAAGGCTGCTCGGCGTGGGCGTGGTCGGGATGATCAACACCCAGCGGTACGGCATTCTCGCCGACTGGAGTGAGGCGATCGCCCGGCGCGGGCTGATCGGGATCGTCACGAACACCTCCCGCGCCGAAGCCGTCGCGGCCGACGGCCGCACCCCGGTGGTCGGCGTCAACCCCCTCTCCTTCGCCCTGCCGACCCTCGACGAGCCGCTCGGCGCGGACATGGGCACCACCCTGGCGCCGATGGGCGTGTTGTGGGAGCACCGGCGATCCGGCCGACCGCTGCCGCCCAGCTGCTTCGTCAGCGCCGATGGGCAGCCCACCCGCGACCCGGACGAGGCGGTCTCCGCCGTCGTGTTCGGCGACCACCGCGGTTTCGCGCTCTCCCTGCTCCTGCAGGCCCTGACCGGCTCCTTGTTCGGTTTCCCCATGGGCAGCGACGTGGACGGCACCTACACCACCGGCTACACCTTCATCGCGCTCGACCCCGACTTTGCCGACCCCGGCCGCACGGCCGCCGCCGCGAACACCCGTCTGCGGGAGCAACTGCGCGCCGCGAGCATCGCCGACGGCGACACCTGGCGCCTGCCGGGCGAGCAGGCCCGGGTCCTCGCCGCCGCGGCCCGGGCGGCCGGCGCCGTCGAGCTCCCCGCCCCGGTCCTGGCACGCCTGCACGCTCGCGCCGCCGGTGACTTCACTTCCGACTGACCACCTGGAGTCCATCATGCAGTTCCACTGGTTCCTGCCCACCGCCAGCGACGGCCGCACCCTGACGACCGGGATGCGAGGCACCCACGGACCCGGCCACGACGGCGACCTCGCGGACACTGCCTCCGACCGGCACCGTGCTCCTGACCTTCGGTACATGACGCAGATCGCGCAGGCTGCCGAGCACATGGGCTTCGAGGCGATCCTCACCCCTGTCGGTACGTTCTGCGAGGATGCCTGGCTGACCTGTGCCGCCCTCGCCCAGGAGACCGAGCGCCTGAAGTTCCTGGTCGCGCTGCGCCCGGACGCGATATCCCCCACCCTGGCCGCCCAGATGGCCGCCACCTTCCAGCGTCACTGGCGGGGCCGTCTGCTGCTGAACGTGGTCACCGGCGGTGAGGCGGCCGAGCAGGCCCGCTTCGGCGATCACCTGGACAAGGCGCAGCGGTACGCGCGCACCGCCGAGTGGCTCACCGTGCTGCGCGGCGCCTGGTCCGGTAAAACGTTCGACTTCACCGGCGCGCACTACGACGTGCACGGCGCCACCGTCTTCGCCCGGCCCGACCCGCTACCCGCCGTGTACTTCGGCGGCTCGTCGCAGGAGGCCGGCCCGGTCGCGGCCCGGCACGCGGACACCTACCTCACCTGGGGCGAGCCGCCTGCCCAGGTCGCGGCCAAGCTGGAGCGGATCCGTACCCTGGCAGCGGCCGAGGGGCGCACTGTGCGGTTCGGTATCCGGTTCCACGTCGTCGCCCGCGACACCTCCGCGCAGGCGTGGGCCGCCGCCGAGCACCTCGTGACCGGGGTCGACCCGGCGCAGGTCGAGCGGGTGCAGGCGACGCTCGCCGCCAGTCAGTCCACCGGGCAGGCCCGCATGAGCAGCCTGCACGCCGCCTACCGTGGCAGTGGCCGCACCGCGGACCTGGAGGTCTACCCGAACGTGTGGGCCGGGGTAGGGCTGCTGCGCGGCGGGGCGGGCACCGCGCTGGTCGGCTCCCACCGCGACGTCGCCGACCGGATCGCCGAGTACGCGGCCCTCGGTATCGAGGAGTTCATCCTGTCCGGGTTTCCGCACCTGGAGGAGGCGTACCAGGTCGGCGAAGGCGTCCTTCCGCTGCTGGGCGCCGGCACGGCGGTGCGCCGGTGAGTGCCGTCAACGTGCTGGTGATCGGCGTCGGCCCGCACACCCGCCTCAACCACCTGCCCGCGCTCGCCGCAGCCCAGGACGCGGGCCTCGCGGGCACCCTCACCGGCATCGACCTTCCCCACCTGGCCGACGCGCTGGTCGAATACAGCGCGTCCGGCCGACCCCGGCGGATGCCGGTCATCGCGGTGGAGGCGTTCCCCGTCACCCGCTCAACCCTGCCCCACCGGGTGCGCGGTGTGCTGGACAACGTGGTGGCCCGCGAGCGGATCGGCGCCGTCGTCGTAGCGACCGAACCGTCCGTACATCTGCCGTACGCGCTGTGGGCGATCGAGCGGGGCCTGCCCGTGCTGCTGGACAAGCCGCTGACCATTCACCCGGGCGCGTCCACCGACCCGGCGGCCGCCATGGCCATCGCCGATGACTTCGACACCCTTCTGGGCGCCTACCGTCGGGCGCGCCGACGTGACCCGCGGATGGTGGTCAGTGTGCTGTGCCAACGCCGCTGGCACCCTGCCTTCCGCACGATGCGGGAGTTGGTCGCCGAGGTCGCCGAGGCCACGAACTGCCCGGTCACCTCGGTCCAGTCCAGCCACGGTGACGGCCAGTGGAGGCTGCCGGACGAATTCGTTGACCTGAGCTACCACGGCTTCGACCGCGGGTACGGCAAGGCTTCGCACTCCGGCTACCACCACTTCGACACCGTGCCGTGGCTGCTGGCCGCTGGCGAGCGCCCGGGCAAGGAGATCGACGAGATCGAGGTCCACGCGGCCTGTACCCGTCCTGCCGACAGTCTCGCCCAGCTCACGGTCGCCGACCATGAACGGATCCTGCCCGGCTTCACCGCCCGGAACCCGTATTCCGTCTCCGACCTCGAGCGGCTCACCGACGGGTTCGGGGAGGTCGATGTGTTCCTCAGCATCGCCTACCGCAGCTGCGGGCGGATGATGACGCTCGCCAGCAGCAACCTCGCGCACAACACCTTTTCCCAGCGCGGCAGCCTCCACCCCGTGGTGGACGGCCTTTACAAGGGCAACGGCCGCATCGGGCAGGAGACGCACATCATCCAGCAAGGCCCGTTCCAGGCCCTGCACCTGCACGTCCTGCAGACTCTCCATGAGGACGAGGAGGGCGTCGACCCGACGGCGCCGGGCGGCGCCGACCACATCGCCCTGCACGTCTTCCGTAACAACCGGCTGCGCCCCGACTGGGAGCGGCACCGCGCCCTTGGCTTCGCCGATCTGGTCCAGGGGGCCGGACCGGCGGCGGTGCTGCCGACCCAGCGCTCGGCCCGCACCTGTGCCGTCACAGAGTTCCTCACCTACCTCACCGGCGGCATTCCCCGAACCGGGCTGACCTCCGATCTGGCCGATCACCGGCGCTCCGCCCGGCTGATGTCCGCGGCTTACCTGTCGATGGCCCACCGGTTCGCCAGCGGCCGATCCACCACCGCGGCACTCGATTTCCGCCCCGCACCGGATCTGCTCTCCGACCGGGCCCTCGTCGCCCTCGGAGTGGCGGGATGACCGAGACGACCTCCACCGGCGCCATGTCCGACCTGTCCGCGCTCCTTGGGCCGCACGTTCAGCCGGTCCTCGCCGCGTGCCGCCCGCACACCGGGACCGTCACTCGGATCCGGGTGTGCACCGGCGGCAACGTCAGCCACGTCTTCCGCGCCTACGGCGAGAGCGGCTGTGTCATCGTCAAGGTCCGCGGTCGCCGCTTCGCCCGGATCGGGCACCTCGCCACCGACCCGGCACTGATCGCCGTCGAGCACCGGGCCCTGACGCTCTACCACCAGGCGCTGCCCGACCTGTTCCCGCAGGTCCTTGCCTTCCTGCCCGACGCGCACGCCATGGTGATGACCGATGTGTTCCCCGACGGCCGTACCTGGCGCGAGCACCTCGACAAACGGCCGGCCGACGTCGAGGAATGCGCGCGGCTCGGCTACGCCCTCACCCGGATCCACCACGCCACCACCGGATTCCCTGCGGTGAGAGAAGGCGACGGCGACGACCGCTTCCGCGAGGAGCACGCCTACGGCTACTGCCTGCGCACCGCTGGGCACCCGGTGCTGGCCGACGCCTGCCGCCGCCTGGATGCCCTGCCCGGGCGGCAGATCGTCCTCGGCGACGTCTGTCCCAAGAACCTCAGCCTCGCCTCCGGGCGCGCTGCGTTCGTTGACCTCGACAACGTCCACCGGGGCTCCCCGCTGTACGACGTGGGATACCTCCTCGCCCACCTCGTGCTGCACCACCTGACCCGGTCCGCAGTCCAGCACAAGGTCGCCGCCGCGTTCCTCGACGCCTACGCCCTCCCCGGCCCCACCCGGATCTGGCGCTCGGACGCGCTGCTCGCCACGATCACCGCCGGGGTCCTGCTGTACCGGCTGGAGGCCCGCGTCGTTCCCTACCCGCCTACCGCTCCGCCCGCGACCGCCGATCGCTTCCGCCGCCAGATCCTGCATTTGCTGGACACCGGTCCGTTCACCGTCGCCGACCTGCTGGACGCCGCACAGTTGGAGGCGGCATGAGCATCCCCTTCGCCTCGGTCGCCGACCGCCACGACCGCGCCGCGCTCGCCGAGCTGCGCGCCCGCGGCATCCACGCGAACAACATCCAGTCCCTCGCCCGCGACCAGAGCCCGTTCGCCCGGCCCACCCGGTCCTGGGTCCGGCACCTCGCCGGAGGTATCGACCTCACCGCCCGGCCGGTCGACCTCGGCGAGGGCTGCTTCACCAACGCCTACACACTCGACGTCGACCTCGACCGGGCCCACTGCCGCCCCGTCTCCTCGCCAGCCGGCTACCACCTGCGCAGTCTCGTCGGCGGCAGCACGGTCGCCGCGGTCAGCGGCGCTTTCTCCTTCATCTCCGACGATCCCGACTACCAGCCCGCCGAACCCTGCCTCGACCTCGCCATCCGCAACGGCCGCACCGCCAGCCTGCCGACCGCCGACAAGCCCGCCTTCCTCCTCCACCACGACCGCCCGACAGTACGTGCCCTGGCCGCCACCGGCACGCTCACCGTCGCAGGCCACCCGCACACCTGGACCGGCTCCAAGCGCCGCCACCCGGCCTGGCCCGGCGAGTTCACCGTGTTCGGCGCGGGAAACTGCCGCATCCGTTACCACGACGACCCCCGCACGGGGTTTCGCCGAGACGTGGACCCTGCCGCCAACACCACCCCCCGTCACCCCGACGCGCTCGACTGCACCATCACCAGCACCGGCGCCGGGCTGCGAATCGCCGCCCTGCACCCCGGCGGCGGCACCGACCTGTTCACCGGCGCCTTCGTCCTGCGCACACACCGCCCCTGGCCCACCCACCTCACCCTCGGCGCTCCGGTCCACGTCACCACCCTCGACACCCTCGACACCGCAGACATCGACGGCGCCCTCTCGCTCGGCCCCACAGCCGCCGACGCCGCCGCCGGCCGCACCGACGCCTGGGACCAGAGCCTGGGCACCTCCCCCTTCCGCCCCCACGCCCGCTACGCCCGCACCCTGCTCACCGTGAACGACCGCCGACTCACCCTCCTCGTCCTCGACGGGGCACCCCTGACCCGCACCTTCCAGGGCGCCACCGCCCAAGAAGCCGCCGACCTGTGCGCGAGGGCCGGCTTCGACCCAGCCACCGTGTTCCATCTCGACGGCGGCCAGACCTCCAAGATCGCCTACACCAACGGCCACCAAGCCGACGCCGTCGGCAGCCTCCACTACCTGCGATGGCCCCGGCACCCGCACCAGCCGTTCCGCTGGCACGGCCTCGACGGCCGCCGGCTGCGCAGCGCCCTGGAGATCACCACTATCGAGGAGACCCGTTGAACCCGACCGCCCGATCCGTCCTCGTCGTAGTCGCGCACCCCGACGACGCCGAACTCGCGATGGGCATGCAAATGCTCGCCCACGCCCGTGCCGGCGACCGGGTCCGCGTCCACTGCCTGACCACCGGACACCCCGATGACAGCGACGCCCGCCGCTCAGAGTGCCTGGCCGCCGCGAAGATCCTCGGCGTCACCGGCTACACCTTCTCCGCCATCCCCGACACCCGCTTCGTCGAACACCGCGGCCGGATCAACGCCGACCTGTTCACCGCCTTCGCCAAGGACCGCCCCGACATCGTCTACACGCACTTCCCCGACGATCAACACCTCGACCACGCCATCACCGGCGAGGAAACCACCACCGTCGCCCTCCGCGAAGCCAACGACCTGATCTACTTCCGCTCCCCCTACAGCCGCAACTTCGAACCCAACCAGTTCTTCACCGGCACTCCCGACCTCCTCGCCGCGAAGGAGGCCGCCCTGCGCTGCTTCACCTCCCAACAACAGCTCGACATGGACGTCTTCCGCACCCTGACCGCGATCGCCTACCGCCAGCACATGCACCACCGCGTCGTCGAACGCCTCCCCAACGGCACCCACGGCGCCGAAATGTTCCGAACTGCCCGTCAGATCATCCATGCCACGACCAGCCCCCGCAGCTGCCACTGCACAAGACGCCGTAGCAGCGGCGCTCGGCTCGAGAAGGATCGGGGCAGTCCATCGTGAGCGGCCACCTTGAACAGGAGCAGGCCGCGAGCTTCTTCCCACTCAGCGAAGCCGCTAGGGACCGGCCACTCCCACCCTTACTGACTTCGGCTCGTTAGGGTGATCTCTTTCGAAGTCCCTGATCGACCTGGGGCGTTGGCTGTATTCCGTGGTGTGTGAGATATGCGGATGGGGGCGGGCTGACCGCTGCGGGACGTGAGCGCCGTGAGTCGGTGCGGATGCAGGCGGCTGAGCTGTTCGAGCAGGGGATCAAGCCGTTGGAGGTGGCGCCCCGGCGCAAGGTCGGCCACCTGGCCGGCTGGTGCATGCCCGACGCACCCGTTCCGGTGCTCCACCTCACTGCCCGGTACCTCGCCTGGGTCTTCATCTTCGACGACAGCGTCGCCGAGGACCAAGAGCGGCTGCGACAACACGCGGCCATGAACCTGCCCCGGGTCCTGGAGACCGGCGTCGTCCCACCCGGCCGCAGCAGCGCACTGGTCCCGGTCCTGGCGTCCGTGCACCAGGACATCGTGGACGCCGGCGGCGGGCCGCTGCTGCCGCGCCTCGCGGCCGGACTGCAGCACTACCTGGACAGCTGCGCGCGGGAAGGGCCCTGGCGCGCCACCGGCACCCCGTCCACCCTGGACGCCTACCTGGACGACCGCACCCACACCTCCGGCGGCCATCCGCTCTACCTGCACCTGCTGGCCCCGGGCATGCCACCGCTCGACGAACCGCTGCCCAGCCCGGTCATAGGCCTGGCCGAACTCGCCTTTCTCATCGGCGCGCTGGCCAACGACCTGCTCGGGTTCGCGGCCGAGGCGCGGCACAGCGATCCGGTCAACGCGGTCACCGTCCTCGCCCACGAGTTCGCCTACAGCACCACGGACGCCTACCGGGCCGCCACTGTCCTGCATGCCGCCCACAAGCACCGCTTCGACACCGATTACGCCCGCCTGCTGGGCGAGGCGGGCCTGACCGAACCGCAGCGAACATTCGTGCGCGCCATCGGCGGCTGGGTGGCGGGCAGCGCAGCGGCGATCGAACCGTACCTGCACCACCTGCTGAACCTCGAACCCTGATCCCAGAGGAGTGCGCCGTGACCCCATCCGCAGCCGGCACCGTCCACGTGGTCGGCGCAGGCATCGCCGGACTCACCGCAGCCTGGCAACTGCAGCAGCACGGCATCACCGTCCGCGTCTTCGAACGCGAACCCGAAGCCGGCGGCCGGATGCGCACCGTCACCCAGGACGGCTTCCGCATCGAACTGGGCGCCAGCATCCTGGGCACCAACTACACCCGCATGCTCGCCCTGATCAAGGAACTCGGCATCACCGACCAGTGGGGCCGCGCCACCGCGGAGTGCGGCTTCTGGCGCGACGGCCGGGTCCACCGCCTGCGCGCCGACTCCCTGACCGACTTCATCCGCACCCCCCTGATCGGCTGGCGCTCCAAGCTCTCCCTCGCCAAGGTCCTGCCCACCCTGGTCCGCAACCGCAAGTACCTCGACTGGGACACCACCGACCGCAACACCGAACTCGACCAGGTCAGCGCCTCCCACTACACCCTGGACAAGCTCACCCCCGAGATCCACGACATCCTGTGCGAACCGCTCTTCGGCGGCGGCATCGTCCTCGGCGACCCCGCCGAACTCGCGGCCGCGGACATGTTCTTCTACGCCGCCAAACTCCTCGTCCCGCACTTCAACTCCGCCCACGGCGTCGGCCTGCTCACCCGCACCCTGGCCTCCCGCCTGCCCGTCACCTGCGACGCCACCGTCACCGGCGTGCGCACCACCGACCAGGGAACCACCCTGTCCTGGACCCACCACGACATCCCTCAGCCCGACGAACACGCGGACGCCGTCATCGTCGCCCTCCCCGCACCCCACGTGCCCGGCATCCTGCCCCAACTGTCCGCCCAGGACGCCGCCTACCTGCGCTCAGTCCCGTACTCGCGCGGCCTGGTCGCCTCCTACGGCCTCTCCCGGCGACCCGCCGAGCCGTCCCCCACCGTCTTCACCGCCCGCGCCACCCACCCACACATCGCCGGCATCGAACTGCACCACAACAAGATCAGCAACCGGGTCGACAACGCACAGGGCCTCATCACCGTCCACCCACGAAAGGAATTCACCGATTGCTGGTGGGACAAGGACGACACCGCCATCACCCAGGAACTCCTCAACGCCGCCGCCACGATCCTGCCCGGCATCGAGAACACCGTCGTCACCACCCTGATCAGCCGCCGAGACCCAGCCCTCGTCGTCCGCCCCGTCGGCGGCTACGCCGCCCTACGCGCCTTCAACGCCCGCCGCCCAACCGCCGATCCCCGCATCCAACTCGCCGGCGACTACTTCGGCCCCTCCAGCACCTACGGCGCACTCCTGTCCGGAGAACAGGCAGCAGACCGCACACTCGACCACCTCACTGCCCCATAGCTACGCCCTGGGACCAGGTGAAGCGGCGGCGTGTTCGGTGGGACGATCCTTGCAGGCGTCAGCGAGCTGGGAAACCGGCGTTTCACGGAATTGACTTTACCCATGCCCAGTCGCCGCCCTTGGTGAGACAGACCGAGATCGAGCGCGCGGGTCGGCGGGCGCAGCGTGGCGACGGGTTCGAGGCCGGAGACGGCGGTGGAACCGTGCGGGGTGAGCATGCGGGTGGCGTAGGTGCCGAGCAGGCGGGCCAGGCCGGGGGCGTTCAGGCCGTCCGGGATCTTCCAGCCGCCGGAGCTGAGGGCGCCCCAGGTGGGGATGCACAGCTGCAGGCACTGGCGTTTGCCGTCCTTGGGCGTGTGGTAGGTCCGGGCCCATGGGTCGAGGCCTCGCTGGGTCAGCAGCCGCCTGGCCTTCTCGATCTGCTTCACGGCTTTGTGGGTCTTCGGAAGCAGGCCGAGGCGCTGAACGAAGTCCTTCTTCTCGTCCCCGCCCATCGGGGGCAGGCCGAGCTCGGCAAGCGCCGTGCCGGTGAGGACGACCAGGGCGTCACCGTCCTTGCCGTGCCGGTGCAGCCTCGGCGAGCGAAGCTTGGTCTCCAGCGCCCACTCCGCAACGTCCGCGGGCGTGCGGCCGGACGCGGACGCCGCGCGGCGCGGCGGCGGGCACAGGGAGGGTGGCCTGGCGGGGCTCAGCGACCGAAGCGACCGGCCCGGCCGACACCGCGGGCGCCGGGACGGGAGCAGGCGTTGACGGCGGGCAGCCGGGCACCCGTCCTGGCCGTTCACCCTGCTCTTCCGCGACGGCGGTCCGACGCCCGAGGCCGTCGCGGCGGTCGCTGAGGCGACGGCTTCGGGCAGCCACGCCGGTGAGATCCGGCGGTGGGTGGAACTCACCCGTGCGGAGCCGGCCAAACCCGCCTGACCTGTCACCCGGGAGCGTGCCCGGGGCGGCCAGGCGAGCGGCGCAGCTGCCCGGCCGCCCGGCCGCCCGGCCGCCCGTCAGCTGTTGATCCGTCAGCTGTTCTTCAGGGAGCGGATGTAGACCTGCCAGTCGGAGCTCCTCCTGCCGTCCGGGACCAGGTCGGAGTTGGTGTCGCTGAACAGCACCGTCCTGCCGTTGTCGGTCACGAAGAGGCCGGCCGCGGCGCCGGCCAGCGGCGTGCCGTCGGGGGCCCCGGTGACCAGTTCGGTGCGCCCGGTCCGGAGGTTCTGCCGGTACAGGTCGAAGCGCGCCCGGCCGGCCCGGATGATCGTGTCGGAGCAGCCGCCGGCGAAGTAGATCCACCGGTCGTCGGCCGTGATGGCCGCGTCGGGCTCCCCCCAGCAGATCGCGTCCGGGTTGGTGGAGGTCCGGATGCTCTGGACCCGGTTCGTCCGCAGGTCGTTGACGAAGAGCTCGGTACGGGCCTTGCCGCCCGGCAGCGGGATCGCCCTGAGGGCGTAGGCGACGTAGCGGCCGTCGGGACTGAGACGGATGGTCGGGGCCGCCGCGCCGGGCGTCCCGTCGGGGTCGAGGCCCGCGACGACGGTGGTGCCGCTGTCGAGGTCGGTGGCGTAGAGGGTGGTGAAGCGCAGCCGGGCCAGGTCGGCGGTGCCGCCGTCCGTCGCCGGCAGGAGGTTCCTGGCCTTGGAAGTGAAGCCGACCGTCCGGCCGTCGGCGCTGATCGTCGGGTGCTCCGAGTCGCCGCTGGCGGCCTGCCCGTCGGCTCCGACGCTGACCAGGCGGGTGGCGCCGGTGACGCGGTCGATGACGTAGACGTTCCGCGTGTTCGGCGCGACGGGCGCCCCCGGCACGAGATCGGTGCGGGTCGACATGAAGACGATGCGCCGGCCGTCCGCGCTGATGGCCGGCTCGTAGGACTGGCCCGTGCCGGACGCGGTGCCGTTGGTGACGGCGCTGGTGCGGCCCTTCACCCGGTCGCGGACGTAGACGTTGTACGCCCCGTTCGCCTCGGCGGAGAACACGATGTAGCGGCCGTCGCCGCTGATGCCCGCCTCATCGGTGACCGAGGGGAACGGGGCGCCGTCGGCAGTGCGGCTGACCAGCTCGGTGCGGCCGGTCCGCAGGTCGCGGACGTACAGCCCGCGGCCGGAGGTCGCGTCCGGCACCAGGTTCGTCGCGGCCGAGTGGAACAGCGCGTAGCGGCCGTTGCCGCTGATGCCCAGGCTCATGGACTGCTGGTTCGCCCCGGCGCCGTCCACGCCGAGGTCGACCTGGGTGATGCGGCCCCACGCCGGAGCGGCCTGGGCCGGTGCGGCGGTGACGGTGACGGCGGCGGCCACGGCGAGCAGGCAGGCGGCGCGCGCCAGTCGGCGGCTGCGGGTCGTACGGGCGGTTCGGTTCGTCGGTTGCACGGTGTGCGTCCTCCCCTGACGTCGATACGGCCCGCCGCTACTCCCCGTGGGCGGGCCCCGGGGAAGAGCCAAGCGTCGGACGTCGCCCACGGTCAACGGTTCGGACGGAAACCGGCCGGGAATACGCCGTGGAGCTTTGGACGGATCATCCGTCCAGGGCTCCACGACTACGGCCCCAACATCACCCTGACAAGCCGAAGTCAGTAACCGCCTTCCGGCAGACTCACAGGAATCGGTGACGGACCGATACGGTGCGCGCCAGGCAGCACGCCACCCACCAAGCCCCGGCCCAGCTGCTCACCGGCCGCAGCAGCGGCGAGTTCATCGCGCCGGAGTTCGTTGACATGCTCTTCGAGCAGCTCGCAGCCTTACGCCGCCTCGACGACCGCACCGGAGGCGGCCCGCTCAGCCAGCGCCAAGCCCGGCTCGCCCTCCACGACTCCCTCTCCCTCATCCACAACGGCCAGTAAACCGCCGCCACCGGCAACCGCCTTCTGCAGCGCGCCGCCGGGGCCGCGCAACTCGCACCGAGGCCACCGAATTCGAGCCACCCAACGGTGTGTTCTTCCTCGCCGCCCACGCCGACGGCACCGCTTTGGTCTGCGGCGGCTGGCGCACCGCCGGCCCCACCGCCGCCGAGATCAAACGCATGTACGTCACCCCGGCTGCCCGCAGCCACGGGCTCGGGCGACAGATCCTGGAGGCTTTGGAGCACGACGCGCACCGACACGGGATGAGCGAGGTAATCCTGGAGACTGGCGTCAGCAACCACGCCGCGCTCGCGCTCTACACCCGCTGCGGCTATGCCCTGGTCGCCCCCTACGTCGCCGGACGCGACCCGCGGATCAACCGGGCGCTCAGCAAGGCCCTCGGACCGTCGGTCGAGGCGCCGTAGTCCGGCGGCGTGACTCCCGGTGTACGGACACCCGATGCGCCTGCTCAACGGCTTCCATCACCGAGCGCTCCGGACCAAGTCCATGGTCCGGGCAGGATTAGGCTCTGTTCCGTAGTCGGTGGTGACGCTGGGTGCTCGTCACTGGAGCAGGATGCGGTGGCGGAGAAGGTCGAAGCTCGCGCGGCCGTGCATCTGCCGCATGATCTTCTTGGTGCGGGTGTTGACACCTTCGGTACGGCCGTTGTGGTGGGGCAGGGTCAGGCCGGCGTTGACGGCGGCGCGGTCGAGTTCCAGGCCGTTGCAGGGTCGCCAGTAGGGCGGTGTCCTTGGTCCACAGGTGTTCCGGGTGGGTGAGCAGGAGCCGGGTCGCGTGGCGCGGGGTGGTCACCGGCCGGTTGCCCTCGGCTCGTCCCTGGTTGAGGTAGCGGACCAGGAGGTTGTGGCTGCCGGTATAGCCCTGGGCTTTGATCTCGCGGAACAACTGAGTGACGGCCACTGCGGGCTCGGCCGCGCGCCGGGCGCGCAGGTGATCGCGGTAGGGGTCGACCAGGGTGGGTCGGTACTGGGGAGCGATGCGCTCGGCGGTCGGCTCGGGGATGCGTGCGTAGCGCTTGGTGGTGTTCAGGGCCAGTCCCAGTCTGCGGGAGCATTCGAGCAGGCCGACGCCTTGGCCGAGGAGGTCGTGGACCTTGTGCCAGCGTTCGCGGGTGGTCTGCTCGCGGACTCCGCCGGGGCGGGGCGGGTTGACGGTGGCCCAGCAGGGGGCGTGGGCGCGGACCTCGGCCAGGACCTTGTCGCACAGGTTTCTCCACAGGTGCCAGCGGTCGCTGACCTGCACCGCATTCGGTAGTGCCTGGCGGATCGCCTCGGCGTAGGTGGCCGATCCGTCCCGGCACACGACCTCGATCCCCTGCTTCCCGCGCAGCAAGGCCTCCAAGGTGGCGGCCTTGCGGTCGGGGAGCACATCGATACGCTCCCCGCTCTCGGCGTCGATGATGACCGTGGCGTAACGGTGGCGGCGGCGAAGGGCGAAGTCGTCGACTCCGATCACCCGGGGGACGCCGACCTGTGGTACGGGGATGCGCCGCAGCAGGCGCAGGGCGGTGGCGTAGGACATGGGCGCGGCCAGCCAGCGGGAGAGCCGGGCGGCCGCGCGGCCGCATAACTCTTTGACCACGTTCGACACCTGGCCCGTCAGACGCGCGGTGCGACGTTGATGGCGCTCCAGCAGCCCCGGGATCTGTTCGCGGAAGGTCTGCCGCCGACAGCCCAGGACAGAGCAGACCAGGCGCCGCACCCGGACGCGGACCACGACCCGGCGGCCGTCCACCGGCACGTCCGCCACCGTCCGGTGGTGGTACGCGTGTACCTTCCCCGTCAGCGTCCCGCACATCGGGCAGGGCACCGGAACATCCTTGGTCCGGGCCGTGGCCCTGATCGCCTCACCGTCATCCGCCACATCTTCGATGACCAGTGCGGATAACCAGGAAAACACCACAGCAGCAAGGGAGTTGACGCTATCCATGCCTCATGGTGCCAGGCGGAGACGCAACGTCACCACCGACTACGGAACAGAGCCTAAGAGGGTGTCTCACGTGGTGAGTTTCGCGAGTTTCTTGTAGCAGGTCAGTGCTGCCGCGAGTCCGAGGAAGGCCAGGAAGTGGCTGCCTTTGCGTTCGTATCGGACGGTGAGGCGGCGGTAGGCGAAGAGCCAGGCGATGGACCGTTCGATCTTCCAGCGGTGCGGTCCGAGACGCTCGCTGGACTCGACGCCGGGACGGGCGATGCGCGGGACGATACCTCGCTTGCGCAGCCAGGCCAGCCGGTCCGTGGAGTGGTACGCCTTGTCCGCGCGGAGTCTCCCGGGCGCCGCTAAGGTCCTCTCGTTCGCGAAGCTCGCTCAGGCGCGCGCGCTCGCCCGCGCCGGGGAGGCGGACGAAGCAAGCACGGCTCTCGTCCTCTCGGAGAACCTGCTCGACCAAGCGCGGCCCGATACCGACCCGGCGTGGATGAACTACTACACGCACGAGCGTCTGGCCACCGACGCCACCGAGATCTATTGCGACCTGGGCCGCCCCGAGGTCGCGCTCGCGTGGAGCCGTCAGGCGGACGAGATGCCGACGGACCGCTACACCCGCGCTGTCGGCATCCGCCTCGCGGTGGAAGCCTCGGCGTATCTGCAAAAGCACGATCTGGACAAGGGCTTGGCGACTGCCAGGCGCTCCGTGGAACTTCTTTCCCAGGTCCGGTCTGCTCGCGCCCACAGCTACGTCCACGACCTCACCGCGACGCTCGCTCCCCAGCGGGGGGACAAGCGCGTCGCCGCCTTCGTTGCACACACCCGCCGTCACTTGCCCGCTGCGAGCTGACAGCCGGTCACCGAGGCTGGAGGAACCCCGGAGCCGATAGGGGTAGCGAGGAACAGCGACGTCAAAACATGTGTTCACCCAGGCCCGTTGGTGGGAAGGACGACTGTTCGTGGTGTGAGTGGTCGGCGGCGACCCATCCCGCTGGGGTGTCTGCGGTGTCAGTCGACGGATAGGCTCCTGGTATGGACATCCGGGCGGCGAGTCAGGAGCTCGTCGACGCTTTCGGCAGGTTGCTTCCGCAGTTGTCTTCGACCGCCAAGCCCCTGGACTACGAAGCGCTCGACCGGATGGTGACTTGTGATGCCAATACTGTGCTCGTTGCCCGCACTCCTGACTCGATCGTCGGCACCCTGATGCTGGTGCTGTTGCCCTTGCCGTCCGGCTTGCGGGCCCGCATCGAAGACGTGGTCGTGGACAGCGCGGCACGGGGTCAGGGAGTCGCGGGTCTTCTCACCCAGGAGGCCCTGCGGCTCGCCCGGGAAGCGGGTGCCCGGACGATTGATCTCACTTCCCGACCGGATCGAGCGGCGGCGAACCGGCTGTATGAGCGTCTCGGCTTCCACGTCAGGCAGTCCACGGTCTACCGCTTCGCGAATCGAGGGCGGGTTCTCGCAGCAGATGCAACTCACGGCCATTGACCGCAGATAGCAGGCCATTACCTGCGGCAATCGTCACGGAGAGTACATGTGCCGGTCTTCGTTCCGATGGTCAGACAGAGGCCGGAAGATGGCGTGAGCCCCGGGCTCGTCCTGGCAATCGTGTGATCGATGGGCAACCATTCCTGCGACCTGACAGTCGTATTCGTGCCACCCGCGTACTGGGTGGGCATTGTCAGCTCCGCCTCGGGACGTTCCTGAGGCGCTGGAACATGGGGGAAACGCCTTCATGCATCACCGCACCACCGTGGCAGGCTTCGCCGGGGCCCTCGCCCTGTCCGCGCTCACGATTCCGGCGGCGGCCCAGGCGGATGACTTCTCGGGCGACATCAAGATCACGAAGGTGGTCGTCAACGGAGGGAAGGACATCGTCCTGGGGACCAAGGACGTGAAGACGTTCACCATCGCGGTGACCGCCACGGACGACTCGGGCATCAAGGTCGGAAGTACCTTCCCGGTCATGTGGCACACGCCCCTCCGAAACGGCGACTACTACGGTCTCGTGATGCCCGGCAACATCGCGGGCACGTGCGTGCGCCAGAGCTTCACCACGACCACCTGCACCCACACCCTGAAAATCAATCCGCGCATCCACCCCCAGGACAACACCACGGCCGGGACCTGGACCGTGAGAGCCCACGCCCTGGCCAACGACGGTGACTACATCACCAAGGATTCCGCCGCCAAGGCGAAGGTCCTACGCAACTCCAGGCTGACGGTCAACGCCTCGCCGGAACCGGTGAAGAAGAACAAGACGATCACCGTCACGGGCACCCTGACCCGCGCCAACTGGGAGACCTACAAGTACGGGGGCTACACCAAGCAGCCGGTCAAGCTCCAGTTCAAGAAGAAGGGCACCAGCACCTACAAGACCCTCAAGACCGTCACGACGGACAGCAAGGGCAACCTGAGGACGACGACGAAGGCCACGGCGGACGGCCACTTCCGTTACTCCTTCGCAGGCACGTCCACCACCCCGGCGGTCGCCTCCACGGCAGACTACGTCGACGTGAAGTAACCCTCGGAAGGGTCATCTACCGCCAGCAAGCGCGGAAGGCCCAGGCCGGAGACTCTTCGGTCCGGGCCTTCTTGAGCCCTGGCTGCGTCCCGGCCGGCAGCCGGTCAGCCGCTGCATCCCTTCGCGCTCTCCAAGTTGATCGACGATCTCGCCCCCCGAGACTGCCAGCCGCACCGCAGCAATCCGAAAAGAAGATGCGCCGGGCGGGGGCGTCGGGTCGCTCGTGACCACGGCGCCTCCGGTCCCGCCCGCACCGGCCGTCGCCGCGACGGCGCGCGTCGGCCCGGTGCCCGTCGGCTATATCCATGGCGACAATCAGCCGAGGAACTGGCTGTGGTCGCAGAGGCTGGCCCTCGTCGACTTCGAACGGTCCCGGCCGGCCGCCCGCGTCCAGGACTTCGTCATCCTCGCGACCACCCAGTGGGCCGACCATCCGGACCGCGAGACGGCGTTCCTCCGGTCCTACGGGAGGGAGCTGTCCGACGCCGAGCGGCACGCCCTGCGCTGCCTGACCGCCCTGGACGCGGTCAACTGCCTGGCGTGGGGCCCGGACAACGGCGACGCCGAGGTCACCGCCCGGGGCCGGCGGACCCTGGACCGGCTCATGAGGGAGGACCAGCCGTGAGCGCCGTACACCGGAGCATCGGGAACTTCATGGTCCTGCTTCAGCGTCCCGCCGACGGCCGGGTCCTGACCGTCCGACACCAGGCGAAGTCCTGGCACTCCCCCGGCGCCCCCAGATGATCGCCGCGGACCTCACCGCTGCCGCGGGCCTCGCGACCATCCCGGCCGCCGCCTTCGCCGGGGTGTTCGGCATCGGCCATCTGTACGCGGTCGCCGTCGTCCTGGGAATCACCAAGATCGTGCACGACGCGGCCGCCATCAGCTACCTGCCCGTCCTCGTCGAACCTCACCTGCTGCAGCGCGCGAACTCGAGGCTCGGTCCTCGGCGTCCGCGGCACCCTCACCGTCGGAGCGGTCCTCCAGATCGTCCCCGTGATCCTTCTGCTCGCCTCCCCTGTCCGCGCCCTGCGGGACATGCCCGTCCCGCCCGCGCGCACCGCCGTGCCGCCCGCCCGTGAAGGAGCCTCATGACGACGACCTCGACCGCCGCGTACTGGGAACCGCTCTGGGCAGGAGGTCGTCGCTACCGGCGACTCGACGGCCCCGAAACCCGGCTGATGAACGAGCACCTCGGCCCCGGCCGCGGCCGCCCCGCCCTCGACCTCGGCTGCGGCGACGGCACCCTGGCCCGCCACTTTCACCACGAGCTCGGATACCGCACCACCGGCATCGACATCTCCCCCAGCGCCGTCGCACTCGCCGCCACCCACGACGAAGGCCCCGCCCCCGGTCCGGCGTGGCGGTGCGGCGACATCACCACCAACGACCTCACGGCACTGCCGGAGCCCGCGTACGCGGTCATCACCTGCCGCCTGGTCTACCGGTGGTTGGACGACAAGGCGGCCTTCCTCAGCCGCGTCCGCGACCTCCTTGTCCCCGGCGGGACGTTCTGGCTGGTCACCGAGATCGCCGGACGCCGCGAGGCAACCGACCCCCGCCACGGTCTCGGGATCAGCCCCGCCGAGACCGAAACCCTCACCTCCGGCTGGTCCGCTGTCCAGGCCGCCGACGACCTTGACGTGCTCCGCTGCTACGCCCTGCGCCCCTGACCCCCACTCACCCCTTTACCGATGGAGGACTCGGTGACCACCGAGAAGGACACCGTCGACATCTGGAACCCCTCTCGGCGGCGGGCACAGCATCCTGCAGACCGGAAGGCCAGGGATGCTGGGCTTCGCCGCTGCACAGCATCCCTTCTCAACCCTGTCCCGGCGAACACCGACCTCTATCTTCGCTCCCCAGCAGGAGAGGGGCCCCGGGCGCTACCCGGTTTGATGCCCGAGGTAGGCAGCCTGAGCCCAACCAGTCGAGGCAGCAGAAGCGTAAAGGGCCCCCAGCTCTCCGTTGGGGGCCCTCTACCAGGTGCTTAAACACCTCGTAAACAAGCAGCTCACTGCCGTCGGAGTTCCAGCTCCGATAGCCCTGGCGGCGCACGATTTGGGCCCCGGCGCAGAGGACCCAAACCCCCGAGCTCGGAGGAACAAACGTGCAAACGACTGCAAACCAGGCCCCCACATCGGTAGGGATCGGCGAATTGCCTTACCCCGCCGGTGAGTTCGACTGTGGGTTTGCCGCGAATATCCCGTCCTCTCGGCGGCGTTGCGCCGCCCGCTGCAGGGCTGTCCGGCGCGCAAGGCCTCGACCTGGTCGGCGCCGTAGAGGTGCTTGCCGCCCTGGCCGGGAGGTGCCACCGGGTGAGCTGCTTGCGGGCGCTTCCGGTGACGGAAGGCTGCCTACGCCCTCTTAATTCCCTCAACCCATACTCCATACTGGGCTGCTGAGAGAATCAGGGAGGGGCCGTTCGGGCGTTTCGAGTCGCGTACGGCAATCGCACCCCCGTCGAGGACGGCCACCTCGACGCAGTTGGTTCCTCCGCTGCTGTAACTGCTCTTCCTCCATTCAGCGTTGTCGAGTTTTTCCCGCATCTGCAGGGACGGGTTAGTCATCGGGTTCATTCGAGATCCTTGGCGATAGATTCGAGGAGGGGGACGGAGGCGTTGTGTGACAAGGCCTCTGATTTCAGCAGGTCGGCAGCGGTGCGGTACAGCTCCACGTTGTCCGGCTGATTCATGTGGAGAGACGCCCTCATGGATTCGATGACGATGACATCGGGGCCGGCGGGGAACGTCATATGGATGAAAGGGCCGTCCATGCCTGCGTGGGCTCCAGCCTTGTATGGAAGGACCTGGATGGTGACGTTGGGGCTTTTGGTCGCCAGAGCAATGAGGTGCTGCACCTGTTTGCGCATCACCTCGCGTCCGCCGACTTCCTGACGAAGTAGCCCTTCGGAGAGAACGGCCCACATCTTCAGGGGCGGCTCCCTGTCACCCATGCTCTTCTGGTGTTCCATCCGCAGTTCGACGAAGTGATCGATATCCTGCAACCGCTTCCACACCCGACTGCCTTCCGTGACCGCATGCGCGTAGTCACGCGTTTGCAGAAGGCCGTGGACTGCGTTGGGGTTCCAGACGAAGAGGCCGCTGGCCATTTCGACCTGGGAGAGGTAGTCGCCGAGTGGATCATCCACGACTCCCTCGTATCGCTGCCACCAGTCCGGCTCTCCGGCTCGCTGCACGAGTTCCCTCAGGCGCCTGCGCAGACCCTCGTCGCGAACCTGGTACACCTCCAGGACGTGCGGCAGTTGCTGCACAGTGACACGCTGGGTTCCGCCCTCGATCTTGCTGACCGTGGCGAGGGACTTGTAGCCCAGGCGCTGGGCCGCCTCGTCCTGAGTCCACCCCAGCTCCTCTCGGATACGTCGCAGCTCGGCGCCCAGCCGCCGGCGGCGCGGGGTCGGATCGACTGCCATGACCACCTCCTCGGTACGGGGAAAGCGTAGTGCCCGAAGGGAAGTTGAGAATATGCCAACCTAGCCCGCGGGAAAGCCTTTCCTGTGGGAAGGTTGCCCATGGGCTAGGTGGCGGTCCATCATCGAAGTCGCCAGGCGGGTGCACCGCTCGCCGGGAGCGGGGCGTTCCCCGGCTCCCGATCGTGCGTTCTGGAAGGTCTGGGCCGCCCGGCGCTCCATCAGTAACTCCGTTGGAACTACTGCCAGTTCGCCGTGTTCATTCAGCACGGCGTCCGCACTGCCGGCATGAGCCGGCTGTCGTGAGCCGGGTTCCCTGCTCGTTTCGCAATCGACCGCCGCGCGCCGGGCCGGTCGCCATTCACGTCCCGCGCCACCTCGAAGGACTCCCCCGTGGACTTAGCTTCGACCTCAGCCCGTTCGACACCTCTGACGAGTCAGAGCACCACCCCTGTCAGCACACCCCGCCCCGACCACGTGGTCTCCCCGGCGGGCGGCACTACGAGGTTGCACGATCTGCGCGGCCTGACCTGCGCTCCCCGTACCCCCGGACGAGCCCGGCACGCGCGCCGAAGCCCCGACGGCACGTTCTCCGGCGCGGCCATTCTCGCTGGGAACGTTATCGGCGTGGCCCTCGTGGCGTGGTGCGGCCTCGGCGAGATCGCCTCCACACACGCTGCCCCCGCTCCTGCGCCCGCCACGGTGCCTGACTAGCCGGTCGCCGTGAATCACCCGGCCGGGGCCCTCGCACCCGCGGCGTGCGGGGGACATCGGCCCGCTTCGCGGATGCTGCGCGCGGCTCCCAAGACCGGGCCTGCCGCTGCGGCCCGCGAGCCACTCCCACCCTCTAGACGCCGGTGGCCACCCAAGTCCTTCCCTCCCCGCAGACAACGGGCGGTCGCCGGTTACCAGCCCATTCTCTTCGCGTCCTGGCAGGCCGAACCGCCCCGAGCGGCAAGCCCGCAAGAACTCGCTTCCCCCTTCGAACTGAGGAGCGCCTGATGATCAGTGTGTCCACTCCAGCAAGTACGCGGATGCTGGCCGCCATCGGGACGGTGAGGCAAGGACTCGCATGATCCGGATGCTCTGCCAGACGTCCCTCCCTGGGCCGTACTGCCATGGCACGCCCGCTCCGGCCCGCTCGGCGGCATCCCGAACCTCCCTGCTTCGGGGTGCCCGCTGTGCAGGGACGCTATGCAGCTGTCCCGTCAAGGCGGACGGGCGGGGGGAGGCTGCGCAGGCGCTCGGCCAGTTCGATGCCCGGACCGTCCGCACCGAGCACCCGTTCAAGGCGGGTGAGGCGGGTGCGGGCCGTGGCCCTGAGCCGTGCGGGCGGGATGAGGTCGAGGACACCCAGTGCGCGTCCGACCGCCTGATCGGGGGCGTCGCGGGCTTCGGCGAGGGCGAGGACGAGGGTGGCGGCCACCCATCCCGGGGTGTGTTCGGGGGCTGCCGCGATGGACGTGTGGGCGACATCGGCGGCCCGGTCGTAGCGCTGCAGGGTCAGGTGGGCTTCGGCGACGTGGAGGCGGTGCTCGGCCCGGTCGTATCCGAAGCGGCCTGGGATCTCGGTGGCGGACTTCATGAGCTCGTCGCTCTCACCGATGGCATCGTCGGCGCGGGAGATGTCGCCCAGTGCGGCAAGGGCGGGCAGCAGGGCCCAGCCCAGGAGTTGGGCCCTGCGCAATCCGGCGGGGGCGTGCTGGAGGCCGTATTCGGCGTGTTCGCGGGCGTGATCCCAGTCGCAGCGGGTGGTAGCGACCATGGCCAGGGCTCCACTGGACCATGCGGTGAGGGGCCCATCGCCGGTGGATTCACCGAAGGCCCCTGCCAGGGTCAGGTGGGCCCGTGCCCCGGCGCGGTCGTCCAGGTGGTAGGCCAGGTTCCCGAGAAGCGCCGAGAGCCAGCCGACCTGTCGGCGAAGGCCCCGGGCGGTCTTCTGGTCGGCGGCGGCCACCACGGCCGACAGCAGGCTGCGGGTCGCGCGGACTTCCTCGTGAAGGATCGCCGGCGCGTGCTTGCTGTAGTTGAGCGCGTAGTGCTCCACGGCCGCCTCGGCCACGGTCACGAGGGAGGCGGAGCCCTTGGGCGCGTCCAGGACGCCCCACTGCACGGATTCTCGGATGGCGGGCAGCCCGCTCGCGGTCGTCATGGCTTCCTCTCGGCCGGTGCTCGGTTCCTCGTGCTGCCGCTGACCGTAGTGGAGCGGCGGCGGGGCGGCGCACGTACTGCACCACAGGCCGCGCGTCTCCAGGCCGAGCTGCTCGGGGCGGGCCCCGTAGGCCCGGGAGATCATGATGCGGTACTCGGTGCCGGGCTCTGCCTGCTCGTGCTCGTACCGGCACAGCAGGGCCTGCGTCAGGCCCGGCGGCAGCAGGCCGTCCGCCTGGTAGACGGCGGCGACCTCGCGGACCGCCTGGGGCCGCGACCACCCGAGGGCCAGGCGCCATGCTTCCAGCGCCGTGAGTTCCGGCAGCACCGACCGGAGGGTGGTGACGATCCGTTCCTGGGTGTGACCGTTCCTCTGGCACTGGGCACGGATCCGGGATGCCTCCCGCTGGATCTCCGCACGCCGGCCTCGGGTGACTCTCACCGCTGCCCGCCTTCCCCTGTTTCCGCCCAGTCCTTGGCGTCCTTGGCCCATCCTCGCCGGTGGGGCCGCACGGTGGACATTGCACAGACTGGTCAATGTTTCCGCAGAAGACCGTCAATGACGTCTGACTGGTTGCGGGTGCATCGTGATACGAGACCTGCACCGCAGGGGCCGCCTCCCGGTTGGTTTCACGCGCCCTGGATTGACGTGGGGGCGTTCGATCTGCCGGGGCCCGTGCCCTGTCACTGGCAAGAGCCGGTTCCGCTTCGCCGGGGCTTCATCCTGTCGCTGTCCCGCCTTTGGCTGACACGACGACCGCCGCGCAGGAGCTGCTCCGCAGTTCCTGCTTCATTCGCCGGAGACGATCATGGCTGATGACACTGCCTCCGTACCCTTGCAGGTTTCCACCGGCGGGGCGCCATTGGCGCCCCGCCAGGGCCGGCGGCGGCCTGCGAAGCAGTCGAATCCGCAGCTGCAGCAAGCCGCCGCGCGGTCCGGACGCTCGTACGGACAGATCGCCCGGGATCTGAACGAGATGGCCGGTCAGAGGGGTTACAACCTCGCCACGGACCGGGGCCGAGTGGCGCACTGGGTGCTGGATGGTGAGCAGCCCAAGGCGCCGGTGCCCGACCTCCTCGCGGAGCTGTTCACTTCATACTTCGGGCTCGGTCACCCCCTGGCCCCTGAAGAACTGGGCTTCCGTTCGACCCGCCCTGTTTCCGGAAGCGGGATCACTCCCGATGTGGTGCGGTCCTACACCCGGTCCGCACGGGCCAGCGACCTTCAGCTGGGAGATGTGGAGGATCTCGAGCTGTATGTGGCCCAGTTGTCGGGGACCTACTCTGCTCACTCCCCAAGGGACTTGTGGGAGCAGGCCGCTTCGGTCCGGGCCCGTGCCGCGGTGCTCCTGACCCAAAGACGCCACACCCTGCGCGAAGGCCGGGATCTGTCTCATCACGCCGGGATGCTCTCCGTTGTCCTCGCGTGGATTGCCCACGACCTGGGCGAGGGCGAGTTCGTCGACGCGTATTGCAGCGATGCGTGGGAGCAGGGGAAGCAGGCCGGCGCCCTGGAGATCGGCGCCTGGGCGGAGGACGTCCGCTGCACCGACGCTCTCTACGACGGACGCGAGCTCGACGCGCTGGCTGCGGCGACTCGCGGGCTCGCCGTCGCACCGCAGGGAAGCAGGGTCGCCCTGCGGCTCAGGACTCAACTCGCCCGCGTATATGCCAAAATGGGGCAAGAGGTGCAGTTCGAGGAAGTCATGCGGCGCGTGCGGCAGGACAGCGAGAGGCTGCCGCTTCACAAGGCAGGGCTCTTCAGCCTGGACGCCGCGGTGGTCACGTCCTACGCGGCGTCGTCTCTGGTGTGGCTCGGGCGGCACGAGGCGGCCCGGGACTCGGCCCTCGAAGCGATCGAGCGATACCAGGGGATGCCGCTGAGCTTGGGGGCACCGACGAGGCTGGCTATCGCCCGGCTTGATCTCGCCCTGGCCTGCGCGTCGCTCGGCGACCCTGAGACCGCCATCAGTATGACGATGGCCGCACTTACCGAAGGCCGGATCGTCCAGTCGGTACAGAGCCGGGCCCGGCACGTCCACTACCGGCTCTCGCTGAGGTATCCGGCAGCTGACGGCCTGCCCGACCTGCAGAAGGCTCTGGACAACCTGGCGGCGCAGTAGCTCGCGCGGCCACCCCTGCGGAGACGAGAGCGGGGAAGGGCGAAGGCCCGGGCGGGCGTTGCGGTTCAACCGCAACGCCCGCGCCCCTGGTGGCGCAACGGCCCGAGCCATCAGATTCGACGGGCCGTGAGGAACTCCCGGCACTGCCGCGTTGCCGCGCTGGACCCCTGCCTCTGGGCATGCGCACGGCAGCGCCGGACGAAGAGAGGAAGCCCTGATGACGCCACCGATACCGCCGTCCGGCGAGGACGATGTCACCGAGGTAGTGCGCGGCGTCTGGGCCTCGGCCCTTGACCACCCGGTCTCCATGAACGATGACTTCTTCGAGCTCGGCGGCGATTCGCTCACCGCACTCGCCGTCGCCAGTGCCGTCGCCCAAGCGACCGGCCGGGTGGTCCCGGACGGGTGGCTGTACCGTTACCCGCGGCTCGCGGACGCGGCCCGCGCTCTGCTGCGGGCCCCGGCCGCCGGGACCGGTGCCCCGGTGGCCCTGGAGCGCCATGGCCGGCATCCGGTGTCCTTCCAGCAGGAGGGGCTGCTGTCCGTCATCGGGCACATCGGCGGGGGCCACCAGTACCAGGTGGCGTACGCGGTCGCGCTGGAGTCGTCGGTGGACTCGGGGCGCCTGCGCGCCGCGTGGGAGCGGATGCCGCAGAGGCATCCGGCTCTCGTCACCCGGCTTGTCCGCACCGCCAACGGTCCGGCGCAGGACGTGTGCGCGGTTCCGCTGCCCCTGGAACTGGTCGCGCTGAGCGGGGAGGTCAGCGAGGCGACGGACCGGTGGGCATCCGACGCGATACCGCTCGACGGGCCCCTGCTGCGTTTCGGGCTGGTCCAGGCCGCGGGTGAGCGGCAGCTCGTGCTCGCGGCTCACCAGTTGGTGATGGATCCCTGGTCCTGGGCGCTGCTGCTCGCCGATCTGGCCGCGCTGTACGAGAACCCGGACGCCGGGGGCGCGCCGGAGCTGGCGTACGGCGACTACGCCCGCTGGCAGCGCACCCACCTCACCGGACAGGAGTTCGGCCGACACCTGGATTTCTGGCGGGGGCGGGCGGAGGGCTTTCCTGCTGCCGGGGTTCGCCTGCCGGGAGCACCGTGTCCGGCCGGTCCGGCGGGCCCTGCCGCGCGGCTGCCCGTTCAGGTTCCGGGCGGGCTGGTCAGCGGGCTGGAAGAGCGGGCCAGAAGTATGGGGGCGTCGTTGTTCGAGGTGCTGCTCGGCCTGTTCCACCTCGCTGTCGGCCAGTGGGCCAGCACGGACGATGTTCTGATCGCCAGTGCCACGGCAAGCCGCACCGTCCCGGGCGTTGAGGACGTCGTGGGCTTCTTCGTCAACGGCCGGTTCACCCGGGCCTGTGTGGCGGCGGGGACCGTGGCGGACGTGGTCGACCAGGTCAGGGACTCCTGGCGGGCGGTGGACGATCACCGTGAACTCCACCTGGAGAAGACGCTCTTCGACCTGGGCCGCCCGGACATGGCGAACGTCAAGTTCTCGCTGAACACCGTTCCCGGGCTCGCGCGTCTGCCGGCCCTGGGCGGCAGGCAGCTGCGCGCCGTTCCGGTGGCCGGGGCGGCCAGTGCGCGACGCCACGTGAGCGTGGGACTGACTCGGACCGCGGGTGGTGCGCTGGCCGGAGCGGTGACCTACCGCACCGATGTGGTCGACCGCGACGCGGTGGCCGCTCTGATCGGCACCTTCGGTCAGACCCTGCACATGTTCGCCGCGGATCCCGGTCAGCCCGTGGCCTTGCGTCACCCGTAATTCCGCCGGTCCGCGAGAAGGCGGACCCCACCTGCCGCCTGTGCGCGGTCCAGGGGAAGGACAACCATTGAAGGCTCTCGTGCTGGCCGGCGGGCAAGGGTCCCGCCTGAGGCCGCTCACACCCACACTGCCCAAGCCGTTGGCGCCGGTGGCGAACCGCCCGGTCCTCGTCCATGTCCTGGAGCACCTGGACCGCGCAGGCATCGAGGAGACCGGGGTGATCGTCCCCGTCGCCGACCTGACGCTGTACCAGCGGATCACCGGCTCCGGCACACCCGCCGGTGCGCCGGTGCGGTGGCTGCCCGAGGCGGCCGCGGCGGGTACCGGCGGATGCCTACGCCAGCAGGCCGCGTTCTTCGCCGGCGAGCCGGTGCTCGTGGTGCCCGCCGACATCGTCTCCTCGGCCGACCTCACTCGCCTCATCGGCCATCACCGCTCGGTGGGGGCGGCGGTGACCGTTGCCGCCGTCTCGCGGGACGGGGCCCTGTGGGCCGGTGACGTGCTCGTGCCCGACCGGGCGCGGCCGGGCACGGCTGCCGGGTACCACTTCAAGCCGGCCCCCTCCTCCGGCCGGCTGCTGGGGTCGACCGGAGCGTGGGTGGTCGAGCCGGACGTGCTCAACCGGATACCCGAGCACGGCTTCACCGACTTCTCCAGCCAGACCCTGCCCGGCTTGCCGGCGCCCGGGGTGCCGCTGGGTCTGTTCGACGCGGGCGAGATCTATCTCCGAGACATCGGCACGCCGGCCAAGCTTCTGACCGGCAACCTGGAGGCCGCCGCCGGGAGGGCACCGGCGGCCGTGCCGACGTCGCCTGGTGCCGGAGCCGAGATCGACCCGAGCGCCCACGTTGCCGGGCAGGTCCTGATCGGCGAAGGGGCCCGTATCGCCGCAGACGTGCGCCTGAGGGGCCCGGCCGTGATCGGCCCGCACGCCGTGGTCGGCGCCGGGGCCCATGTGGAGAGCGCTCTGGTGCTGCCGGGCGCCCACGTCGCTGCGGGGACCCGGGTCGTCGGCGAGGTCGTCGGCGACCCGGTCCGGACACGCGAGGTGCTGCTGCGGCTGGCGGCGCGGCGATGACCGGCCGGGAGCCGTCTGTCGCCGCGCAGGTCCTGGGCTGGTGTGCCCGGACGCCGGACGCCATCGCTGTCTCTCAAGGGGAGCGCCGGTGGACGTACCGGGAGTTGGGGCAGGCTGTGGGCGGCGTCGCCGCCGAGCTTCAGGCGGCCGGTGTGCGCCCGGGGCAGGTCGTCGCGGTCACCGCGCACCGGAGCTTGGCCCTGGCAGCCGCGTGGGTGGCGGTGCTGCTGCATCGAGGTGTCCTGCTCCCCCTCGATCCCGCGCTCCCCCCGGCCGCCCGCAGCGGCATGCTCACCCGGGCCGGGGCCCGTGTGGACCTGCTTGCCGGAAACATCGACGCCCCCGCACACCCCGGTGTTCCGGTGCTGCGGGTCTGCGGGCAGCCGCGGGTCTTTCTTCGCAGGGTCGGCCCGGCAGCAGACCCGGGGCCCGTGGGGGCGGGGTATGTGTTCTTCACCTCGGGCAGCACCGGTGTACCGAAAGCGATCCTGGGCCGGCACCGGAGCCTCGCCGCGTTCCTGACGTGGCTCCGCTCCGCCCTGGGTGTCACACCGGCCGACCGGATCGCGCACCTGTCCGGGCCCGGGTTCGACGTGTCCCTGCGGGAGGTGTTTCTCCCGCTGACATCCGGGGCCCGGCTGTGCCTGCCGCCGCCGGGGCCCGTGTCCCCGGGCGCGGTCCTGCCGTGGCTCGCCGAATCCGGTGTCACCCTGGTGCACACGGTCCCGACCGTCGCCCGCGCCTGGCTGCGCTTCGCCCCCACCGGGGTGCACCTGCCGCAGCTGAGGGCAGTGTTGTTCAGCGGCGAGCCGCTCACCGACACGCTCATCACCCGGTGGCGGACCCAACTCGACTACCAGGGCGTCATCGTCAACCAGTACGGGCCGACCGAGACCACCCTCATCCGCTGCTGGCACCCGGTCACCATGCCGGTGCCCGGAATCCAGCCGCTGGGCCGCCCGATCCCCGGCAGCGAGGCGTGGATCGAGGACCCGTCGGACGTCCACGCCCCTGCGGGCACGGTCGGCGAGATCGTCATCCGCACCGCCTACGGCACCAGCGGCTACCTCGGCGACGACGCCCTCACCGCCGCCAAGTTCACCTTCGGCGGCCCCGGCGGCGAGGTCACCTACCGCACCGGCGATCTCGGCAGCATCGACGAGGACGGGCTTCTCCACTTCCACGGTCGCACCGACGACCAGGTCAAGATCCACGGAGTGCGGTTCCACCTCCACGGCGTGGAAGCGGCCCTCGAAGCCCAGCCCGGTATCGACCAGGCCGCCGTCACCACCGAACCCGGCGTCGACGGCTCACCGCCGCGCCTGACCGCGCACCTGCTGCTCTGCGCCGGTCATGACCGGATTCCGGCCGGCCTGCGCGCGGCCCTTCTCGACCGCCTTCCGGCGGCGGCCGTTCCCTCCCGGCTGCTGGTCGTGGACGCGCTGCCGCGCACCTTGGCCAGCGGCAAGCTCGACCGCCACCGCCTTACCACTCCCACACCCTCCGAGCCGCACGGCATCCGGCCCGCGGCCTCCCATTTGAAGGACACCCTCTGATGCGTACCTGTTTCCGGCGCCAGCTGGCCCCGAAGGACCTGCCGACCATCGCGCAGGGCCTGCGCGCCTTCGTCTTCGCCGCCAACAAGCACCCGGGCGGAGCCTCTTCCATGACGGAGGCGATCACCGCCCTGTACTTCTCCGGCGCCACCACCTTCGCCGAGCCGGGCACGGGCGGCGACCGGCTGATCTACTCCAAGGGCCACGCTGCCGCCGGCTGGTACGCCGCGTTGTGGATGCTCGGCGCGATGCCCGGGATGACGTGGCAGGACGCGGTCGGCTTCGGGCAGGTCGGCCACCCGGTGCCCCGCATGCCCGTACGCGGCAGCGTGCCGGGTGTGGAGATGAGCACCGGCTCCCTCGGCCAGGGCCTGTCCTTCGGGGCCGGGCGCGCGCTCGCCGACCGGCGTGACGGCCTCAGCACCCGGACCTTCGTCGTCCTCGGGGACGGCGAGTGCACCGAGGGCCAGGTGTGGGAAGCCGCACAGACCGCCTCCCGCCTGGGCCTGCGGAACCTGGTGGCGCTCGTCGATGCGAACGGTTCCGGCAGCGTGATCAAGCTCGACCGCACGCAGTGGGCGCAGAAGTTCAACGCGTCCGGCTGGCGCGCGGTGGACGTCGACGGACACGACATCGGCGCCATCACCCGCGAGCTGCTCACCGAGACCGACCGGCCGACCGCGATCATCCTCGACACCGTCAAGGGACGGGGCCTGGATGCCGAGGTCGAGGGGTCCAACTCGCTGTCGGCCGAGGTCGAGGAGCGGCACCTGCCCGACTGGGACACCGGCGCCCTGATCGACGCGGCCCTGGCCGTCGTCGACCGTCACCACTCCCACGCCGTGCAGGCCCGTACATCGGTCGGCGGCCGCCGGGCCGCCGCCCCCGCGGTACGCCCCTCCCGCGCCAAACTCCTTTCCGGGATCGCCGGGCACCCTAAGGGCGCCGAGGTCGTCGCGAAGAAGGCGCTGGGCGGGGACCTCGCCCAGGAGCTCGCGGGGCTGCCCATGCTGTGGATGGCGCCCGACGCGATCCGCAACTCCGGTCTCCTGCCCCGGATGGACAAGACCGGCTCGTGGCACTGGGACACCCCCAGCGCGGACGTGCTGCAGTGCGCGATCGCCGAGCAGGACGCGGCCTCCCTGGCCGCCGGCGCCGCGAGCGCCGGCCTGTGGCCGGTGCTTTGCTCCATGGAGGGCTTCTACTGGCGGATGCTGGACCAGATCCGCCAGTCGATCGCCTACCCCCAGCTGCCCGTCCTGCTGGTGGGCACCTCCGGCGGCCTCGGTGACCTACTCGGGCCGATGGTGCAGTCCGACGGCTGCCTGATGGCGCTCGGCGCCATCCCCGGGCTGGAGATGTTCGAGGCCGCCGACATCAACACCGCCAAGCTGCTCGCCGTCGAAGCGCTCGCCTCCAACCGCCCCGCCTACCTGCGCCTGCCCCACGAGGCCGTAACCGCCCGCCACACCCTGCCCGAACTCGCCAGCCGCCCGACCAACGCCGGAGCCTGGACCCTGGCCGAGGCCACCGACCCCGACGTCGTTCTGGTCGCCGCCGGTGCCCTGCGCGAGCAGGCCCTGGCAACGGCCGAACGGCTGCACGCCCACAGCTACACCGCCCGGGTCGTGGAGGTCTTCAGCACCACCCGCTTCGCTCGTCTCGACGCCGACCAGCGCGCCCAATTCCTGCCGCCCGGGGTACGGGCCGTCAGCATCCACAACGCTCCCAGCCGCGTGCTCGGCTCCCTGCTGGGCGACGGCGGGATGGCCATCGGCGTCGACACGTACGGCATCGCCGGCTCGCCGCAGACCGCCCTGTACGAAGCGGCCGGCCTGACCACGGACGCGCTCACCGACCGCATCCTCAAGGAGCTGGCGTGACCTCCTCGCACCTCGGCCTGTCCTTCGTCGACCAGGGCCCGATCCTGGTCAGGGCGCACCGGATCGACAACTACGCCGTCCACATCGAGGATGGTCTACTCAGCCGCCCGAGCAGCCTGCTCACCGACGTCCTGGACCGGCTCGACAGCCCGGACGTGGTGATCGCCGTCGACACCGGCGCCGCCGAGCACCACCTCGGCGCCGTCACCAACGCGGTCCTGTCCACGGGCCGGCCCTTCCAGGTGGTGCCGGTCCCGGCCGGTGAGGCGAGCAAGTCCCCGCACGGGCTGCGCGCCCTGATCGGCGCCCTGCACCGCCACTGTGCTTCCCGCCGCACCCTGCTGCTGGCGGTGGGTGGCGGCATGGTGTGCGACCTGGCCACGACCGCCGCCGCCGTGTACATGCGAGGCATTCCGTACGCGCTACTGCCCACCACGGTTCTCGCCCAGGTCGACGCGGCGATCGGCGGCAAGGGCGGACTCGACGACGACGGCGCGAAGAACCTCCTCGGCGCCTTCCACCACCCCGCGGCCGTCTTCGTCGACCCGCTGCTGACTGGCACGCTGCCCGAGCGGCACATCCGCAACGGCTTGGCCGAGGTCATCAAGGTGGCGCTCATCGACGACACGGACGACTTGTTCACCGCCCTGGAGCAGTACCCCGACCGGCTGCCGACGGGTCAGGCGCTGACCGGGATCGTCCGCGCCGCCATCGCCGCCAAGCTCCGCCTCCTGGCCGGCGACCCCTTCGAGCAGGGCGACCTGAGGCGGCTGCTGAACCTGGGGCACTGCATCGGGCACCCCTACGAGGCCGCCACCGGCTACCGCGTCCTGCACGGCGAGGCCGTCGCCGTCGGCATGGCGGTCGCGGCCACGACCGCCCACCTGACCGGCGTCGCCGCCCTGGCCGAACGGGACCGGATTCTTGGCCTCCTCGACGCCTACCGGCTTCCCGCCGCCCTGCCCGAGGCGATGCGGGAACTCACCTGGGAGGGGATGGACACCGTCCGCCGCGTCCGCGGCGGACCGCTCCACCTCGTCCTACCCCGTACTCCCGGCAACTGCACCGTGACCGACGACATCGACCGCGCCGCCTACGACAAATCCGTGTCCGAGCTGGCGGCCCGGCCATGATCGACCGGCACTGGCTGCTGATCGAGGGCGGCGGGAGCCGCACCTGGGTCGCCCTGGCCACCGGCGGCTCCGTCCTCACCGAGCGGGAGGGGCCCTCGAGCAGCCCCCGCTCGGTGGGGCACGACCAGGCGCACGACACCCTGGCCGGGCTGGTCCGCGCACTCCCCCACGGCAAACCACTGCGGGGAGTCGTCGCCGCCCACGGCGCGGCTTCCACCCGCGCCTGTGCCGACGAGTTCGCCGCCCTCACCCGGCGGGCGCTGGCCAGCGCCGGCCACCCGCGCGTCCCGGTGCTGGTCACCAACGACATCGTGCCGCTGCTGCTCGACTGCGACGGCCCGATGTGCGTGGTGATCTGTGGCACGGGCACCGGCTTCGCCGCCCGCAACGGCGACCGCTGGGCACGGGCCTCCGGGCTGGAGTGGCTGCTGTCCGACGAAGGCGGCGGTCACGACCTGGCGGCCCGCGCGCTGCGGGCCGTCGTCCGGGCTCTGGACGGCCGCGGCCCCGCCACCGCGCTCGTTGGCGCCGCCCGCCGATGGTGCCCGCCGGACCCCTGCGCGGACTCCTTCCTCGGCGAGACCCTCTTCCACGCCGTGCACGGCGATCCCGCCCGCAAGCCGTACGTTGCCTCGTTCGCGCCATTCGTGCTTGACGCGGCCCGCTCCGGCGATCCGGTGGCGGCCGGGCTCCTCGACGACGCCGCCCGGGAGCTGGCCGAAGGGGCCGAGGCGGTCTGCCGAGCCGTAGAGATAGCTGGCGCGGTTCCGCCCGTCCTCGTCCTGGCCGGTTCCCTGCTCCACTCCGACGTCCTGCGCGAGCGGTTCCTCGACCGGGCCCGAGCCCAGTTCGGGGACGGTGTCGTTCCCCGGGTGGCCGCGGGCCCGGGGCCCGGGCTGCTGCACCTGCTCGACCTGTGGCGGGACCCGGCGGCGATCGCCGCCCTGGGCCGGGCCATGCCCGTACACGCCGACCCCATCCCGGGGAGCCGGTCATGAGCGCGCGGCGCACGAACCGCACCGAGCCGGGGGCCAGCGCAGACCTGTATCTGGAGCGCACGCTGCGCCCGGCACTGGGCACCTGCCGCCAGGACATCGCCCGCTTCCGCGCGGCCCCGGCCCCCGCACGGGACAAGGCCAGCGTCCACGGCGGCCACGAACCCGTCACCGATCTCGACCTCACCCTGCAAGACCGCCTCACCACCGAGATCTCCCGCGCGTTCCCCGGGATCCCGGTAATCGCCGAGGAGGGCCTGGCCGAGATCCCCGAACTGCCGGACGACTGCATGCTCGTGGACCCTCTGGACGGCACCGCGCCGTTCCTCGCCGGCAGCAGCGACTACGCGATCGCCATCTGCCTGGTCCGCGACGGCATCCCGGCCCAAGGGGTCATCGACCTGCCCGCCCACGACATCCGGGTCAGCGCGGCACCCGGCCTCCTCCACCTCACCGGCGACGTGACCCGGCTGCCCCACCACAGACCCCGCACCGTCCTGACCAGCCCCGGCCACGCGGACACCGTCCAGGACCGGTTGTCCGGCACCGGCTGGTCCGCGCAACCGGTCGCCACCGCCAGCGTGAAGATCACCTACGTCGCCCTCGGCCGCGCACCGGCCGCCGTCTACCTGCCCCGGCCCGACGGTGGCGCCGCGCCGTGGGACTACCCGGCCGCCGCCCTCGCCGTCGCCGCAGCCGGCGGAACCGTCCACGACACCACCGGCCGCGACCTGGCCCGCGCGCGGCCCGCCCGACTCGACGGCTGGCTTGCCTCACTCCAACCACCCGACGCGGACCTGTCGGCGCTGCTGCGCCCACCGGCCGCTCCCCACCCGTAGAAGGGCTCCTTCGATGCGTTCCCTTGTCACCACCACCGACGGCTGGCGCGGCCTTCCCGGCCCGGACTGGGCCGAACCGCAACTCCTCGCCGCCCTCGACCACTGCGCCGCCCGGGGCGTCCTGGGCGAGCACGTCCTGGTCGGGCACGACGCCCGGGCCGGCGCGCAGGAAGTCGCGCACCTCGCCGCCGACCTGCTCGCCCACCACGGGCTGACGACCCACCTCGCTTCGACCCCCGGGCCCACGCCCGCGTTCGGAAGCCTTGTGCACCACCGGCCCGACCTGTCCGCGGCCGTCGTCGTCACCGCCAGCCACAACCCGCCCGGATACATCGGCATCAAGGTCCGCGACCGCTCCGGGCACGGCATCGCCTGGCCCCAACCGCCGGTGGACGCCGCCTTCGACCCGGGCCTGCTGGAGGTGCGCCACCACCAGCGAACCGACGTCCTCAGCCCCTACGTCGGTGCCGTCGGCGACCCGCTCAGCACAGCCGCCGGCGCCTTCGACAGTGACGTCCTCCTCGACGCCGCCCACGGCGCGGTCGGCGTCCTGACCGGGCTTCTGCCCGGCATCCGGGTACTGCGCGGGCGCCCGCTGCCGTACTTCGCCGGCCAGACCCCTGACCCCGTCCCCCGCATCCACGCCGAACACACAGGGCGGAACCACCTGGACCAACTCGCCCACCGCAAACGGGCCCTGCTGGCGATGACCGACGGCGACGGGGACCGGCTCGTGCTGTTCACCCACCGCTCCGGCTACATCCCCAGCGCCGAACAGGCCGCCGCGCTGCTGTACGCGGGACTGCCAGTGCAACGGCTGATCACCACCCACGTCGCCCCCCGCATGGCACTGCGCGCCGCGAGGCGGGCACAGCGCGGCCTCAAGGTCACCGAGACCGGCGTCGGGTTCAAGCACCTCGTAGCGGCATGGCGCGACCAGCCCGTCCCGGCACTGGGACTGGAGCCCAACGGCGCTCTCGTCCACGTCACCGGCCCGGACGGCTACTTCGAACGGGACGCCCTCACCGCCCTGACCACCCTCCTGCGCACCTTCACGTCCCTGGAGGACCTGGACGACGCGATCCAGGACGTCCGCCAGGCCCACCCGCACACCCAGCTCGTCCACACCACGCCCGCCGCGCTCACCGACGTGCTGCGCGCTCTTCCCGGCCTGCTGCCCACCTGGTGCGCCGACGTCGCCGGTGAGGTCGCTCACTACGACGACGGCGCGCACGGCCACATCGCCGTGCGCGCCTCCGGCACCGAACCGGGTACCCGCCTCTACATCGAGGCCCCGGCCGGGGTAGCCGAGCTGCTCACACAGAAGCTCGGCGGGCCGGCGTTCAGATTGTCTGCTTGAGCAGGCCGGCGGCCACCAGGCCGGCCAGGCCCATGTCCGCGTCGGTCAGCTGACCGCCCAGGACATGGGCCACGTATTCGTTCAGGGGCAGGGTGATCGGCTCCACGAACTCGTCGCCGTCGGGCCGGGGCTCGGCGACCTTGCGGCAGCCCTGTGCGAGGACCGCGTAGCGGACGTGGGTGGCGTACGAGGCCAGGTAGGTCTGCATGACGACGGTGAGCGACCGGGCCTCGAAGCCGGTCTCCTCCAGCAGCTCGCGGGCCGCGGCGTCCTCGACGGGCTCGACCGGCCCGACCAGACCGCCCGGCAGCTCCTTCAGGACCTTCCCCGGGCCGGGGCGGAACTGGGACACGAGCACTCCGTGGCCGTCGTCCGTCAGCGCCACCAGCGCCACGGTTCGCGGGCCCTTGAGGATGTCCCAGTCGCCCTCGCGGCCGTCGGGGTAGCGGTAGGTGCGGCAGCCGACCTTCAGGAAGCCGGCCGGCTCCGGCCGCTCGCCGACCAGGGCCCATTCCAATGCATCTCGATCAGTCACGGTACGCATCCTATTCATCTCGGAGAGTGGGATTACTCGGGAAGTGGCGCAGGGCGGGGTGTTGCGGAGTTCGCGCAACACCCCGCCCTGGCCCGGTTCTTGGTTCAGGTCGCGGCGATGACGCCTTGGTCGGCGAGCTGCTGCCGCATGGCGAGATACTCGTCCAGGGTGACCGGCCGCTGCCCGCGCGCGTGCTTGGGCTTGCCCGCCTGAGATGCCTCTGGCCAGTCGTCGGCGGCGGGCAGCATGTCCAACGCGGCATGGGACCGGTCCTTGGCCCGCGGCCCCCGGATGAACAGGGTGACCGTCCCCGGCAGCATGACCGTCTGGTGGATCATCGGGTGCCCGAGGGTGTACGCGGAACCGGGGTGCTCGATGGTGATGACGCCCGGCTCGATGTCGGCGGCGGTGAACTCTCCTTCGCCGGTGCCGGTGCGACGCCGCCACACGTGGATGTAGGCGCCTTTGAGGATCTTCACCGTGAAGGAGTACTTGTGGTCGTGCGGCACCAACTCGCGGCTGCCGGGCGACATGTGCAGGCGGATCTGCAGCCCGCGGGCGTCGTCCTGGTAGAGGACGAGCCGGTTGATCAGCGGGTGGATCTCGCTCTCGGCCAGGCGGTGCGGGTCGTGCTCGATCTCGTGGACGAGGCGGGTCAGCAGCGTCTGGTCGGCACCGAGGCGTTCGAGGATCTCGCTGCGGAGGCGGTGGCTGGCCCGCAGATCCGCGTCGTCGATGGCCGGCAGGTCGTCGAGCCAGCTCGGGGCGGCGGTCGTCATCGCGCGCTCACCTCCGTGGCCGCCTGGCCCCCGGTGAGCACGGGCGTGATCAGGGCCTGGGCGGCCGTGACCATCTGCAGGTAGGCATCGGCGTCGAGAGGCGGCCCATCCGGCGCCAGAGGGGCGCGGGCGACGACCAGCTGGACGCCGTCCGGGCTGGTCTCCAGGGTACGCAGGGTCCCCGGGTGGCAGGCGTAGATGCTCTCGGGCTGGAAGGTGCGCAGGTACCAGGGGTGATCGGCCTCGGCGTCGCCGCGATGGCGGAAGCACTCCAGGTAGTGGGTGCCGGCCAGGGTGAGGGTGACGGTCTTCTCGGCCGCCTCGGCGGGAGCGGGGGTGCCGGCGGCGTGGCTCCGGAGGTAGAGAGCCACGTCGTCTTCGTGGTGCAGGAGGAGGTGGGTGTGACCGCTTCCGGTGAACGACGCCGCGGCGTTGGCGGCGCCCGCTCCGGCGATCAGGGTGAGGGTCTGGCGGGCCGCGTACGGCAGCCATCCGCCGTGGAGGATGTCGGTGTTCGGGACGTCGGAGGGGGCGCTGCTCTGGTCGAGCAGCGCGGTCACAGGCGCAAGCAGGGCAAGGAGGGTCACGGGCGGGCGGGCCTTTCTGTGGTGATGACGCCGAGGCGTGTCAGATCCGCGACGCGGTTCTGGGGCGGGGGACATGGGGGCGGAGCGCCGGTAGCGGGTGTCGTCACGGGCCTGGCGTCCGTGGTCGTCACGGTGCAGGTCGTGCAGGTCTGATGCCGAGTGCCCACCGGCGCCGGGCCGCGCAGGAAGAGGGTGACCGAGCCCGGGAGGGCGGCGGTCTGGTGGACCAGGGAGTGCAAGAGGAGGTATCCGCTGCCCGGCCCTTCGGCGGTGACGGTGCCGGCCGCGAGATCGTCGGAGGTGAACGGCCCTGTCTGGGTCTGGCCGGTGCGCCGGTTCCACGTGTGGAGATAGCCGCAGTGGAGGACGCGGACGGCGAAGGGGTACTTGTGGTCGTGCGGGATCAGTTCCAGCTCTCCCATGGGGAACGCGTGCAGACGCAACTGCCACCGGTCGGCCCCGGCGCCCAAAACCTCCCTGCTGGCTTTCGCGCAGGCGCGCGGCCGGTTCCAGTCGATCGCGTCGAGCGCGGTGGCGAGATGTGTGGGTGTCAGCATCGAACTCCCTTCGGACGGGTGAGGATGGCGGTACGGTGACGCTGATCTGGCAGCGCGGGTGAACAGAGAAGAGGAGCGGTGTGACGCTCAAGGCCGTCCGGTCGGCGTTGGAGAAGGTGTACGTCAGGCGCCTGGCCGGCAAGCTGAAGGGCGCGCCCCGGCCCGCGCACGTCGGGATCATGCTCGACGGCAATCGCCGCTGGGCCCGTGGGCAGGGCCACTCCGACCCGCGTGAGGGCTACCGGGTTGGCGGAGCCAAGGTCCGCGAGTTCCTGCGCTGGTGCGTCGAGGCGGACCTTGAGCACGTGACGCTGTGGATGCTCTCCGACGACAACCTCAACCGGCCTGCCGAACAGCTCGGCCCGCTGCTGGAGGTCATCGAGGAGACCGTGCAGAAGGTCTGCGCCACGCCGGGCCCGTGGGAGATCGAGGTCATCGGCGCCCTGGACCTGCTGCCCGGGGACAGTGCGCAGAAGCTGAAGGCCGCCGCCGCACGGACCGCCGGCCGGGGCGGGATGAGGGTCGGCGTCGCCGTCGGCTACGGCGGCCGCCGGGAGATCGTGGACGCGGTCAAGGCCGCCTTCGAGAAGCACACCGCCGCCGGCGGCGACCCGATGGAGCTCGTGGAGAAGTTCGACATCGAGCACATCTCCGAGCACCTGTACTCCTCGGCCGGGCGCGACGCGACCGACTTCATCATCCGTACCTCCGGCGAGCAGCGGCTGTCCGGCTTCCTGCTGTGGCAGTCCGCCTACGCCGAGGTCCACTTCGTCGAGGTTCTGTGGCCGGCGTTCCGGCAGATCGACCTGCTGCGCGCCCTGCGGTCGTATGCGGCCCGCGAGCGCCGGTACGGTCGGTGACATCAGGCCAGATACGCGGTGCGCGGGTCGGCGAGGATCGTCTCGACCGCTCGCTTCACTGAGCGGTCCTGGTCCTCGTCGTCGCTGTCGATCACAACGCACCGCCAGCTCTGTGCCACGTCCTCGAAGGCTTCCTGGACCTGGACCATCAGGTCCAGGTACGCCTCCCGGCCGGTGCCACGGCCGGCCAGCCCATGGTGCTCCAGCGCCCCCAGGCCGCCGCGCGCGGCGATGAGCCGGTCGTACGCGCGCTGCGGGTCGCACCGCACGAGGACCGGCACATCCCGGAACGGGTCGGGGGCCAGGACCATGGTGGCCGACCGGCGCGCGGTGACGGCGGCGCGCCCGTGGCGTTCGTCGGACGCGATCTGGGCGGCGATCAGGCACAGTTTGGTGACCATCTTCAGCGGGTGGGTCTCCTCGATCACCACGGTGCCCCGGTCCAGCTCGGGCCGGACAACGCTGGTGTAGTAGACGAGACTTCCGGCGATCTCGCTCAAGGCGGCGGCAGTGATGGCCTGCGGGTCGTTGGCGCTGATGCAGGCCGCATTCAGCTTCCGCTCCAAGGCGCTGTCGCGGAGGTCTCCCGGCGGGCCGGGGAGCAGCTCCCCGAGCGCCTGTCCCTCGTCGGTGCGGGCGAAGGAGTACAGCGCGCGCAGCCCCGCGTCGTAGAGTGCCCGGTTGGCGTCGGCGACGTGCCCTTGGGCCTGTTCACGCAGGTAGTCGCGCCGCGACAGGACGCACACCTTCCTGCCGGCCGCTGCCAGTTCCTCGTGCAGGGCTCGCGCGATGGTGGACTTGCCCGAGCCGTCCACGCCCAGGAACGAGATGGAAGATCCGAGGGTCATCGGTGTTATGCCTTCCGGTATGCGGCCAGAGCCCGGACCAGGTCGTCCCGGCTGAAGTCCGGCCAGTGGGTGCGGGTGAACCACAGCAGCGCGTCGGCGGCGGCCCAGAGCAGGAATCCGCTGCCGCGCTGCTCACCGGAGGTCCGGATGAGGAGCTCGGGGTCCGGCTGGCCGCGGCTGATGAGCCGGTGGAGGTCTTCTGGCGTGATCCGTTTGGCCGCCTTTCCCGCGAGACCCCCTCACCGGCCCAGTCGGCGAGCAGTCGGCGGATGCCGCTGGTGATCTCGCTGCGACCTCCGTAGACGATGGCCAGGTTCACGGTCAGCCTGTTCGGCACCTCGACAGTGGTCGTCTCAGCGTGCCGCACGGCGGCCGCGACACGCGGAGGAAGGAGATCGGCGTCACCCAGATGATGGATACGCCACCGCTGCAACCACGCCAGCTGGAGCACCGCGGCCGTGATGATCTCCATCAGGGCCTCCACCTCCTCCCTGCCGCGGCGCAGGTTGTCGGTGGAGAGCATCCACAGGGTCACGAAGGAGATGCCCGCCTCCTCGCACCAGGACAGGACCTGCGGAATCTTGCCGAAACCAAGGCGGTGACCGTCGGAGGGCGACAGCCTGTGCCTCTGCGCCCATCGCCGGTTTCCGTCGAGGACAATGCCGACGTGGCTCGGGACGGTGCTCACAGCAGACGCTCCATGCCCCAGACGGGGACGCCCCGGAAGAACGCCACGGCCTCGGCCTCGCCCCAGCTGCTCCAGGTGGCCGCCTCCTGGCTGGCGCGCTCGGCGTAGCGGCGCATGTCGGTCAGCAGCGTCCGGTCGACGCGGTGGTCGCGGATGATCTGCCGGACATCGTCCACGTCCGCATCCGAGGCGTCCGGCCGGCCCAGGACCGAGTCCAGCACCTTCCGTTCGCTGAGCGACGCGGTCAGCAGCACCGTGCGGATCGGGTAGGTGACCCGGCCGTCGCGGACGTCGGCGGTGGCCGGCTTTCCGGTGATCTTCTCGTCGCCGAACAGGCTCAAGTAGTCGTCACGCATCTGCCCCGAGACGCCGAAGGCCCAGGCGTAGCGGCGAAGGCTCTCATCGTGCTCGCGGGGGTCCTGTTCCGCTGCGAGCAGGCCCAGCTGGAGCGGGGCGAGCGCGGAGGACCGGGCGGCCTTGTAGTCGCAGACGGAGTGCAGCAGGTCCTCGTCCGGAATGCCGAGGAAGTCGCGCTCGAGGTCGAAGATCTGGCCCAGGACCGTGGAGGTGGCCGCGGTGAGCTGCCACTGCGTCATCGTCTGGGCCATCCACGCGGGGAGGGCGGCGTCGGCGATCACCTGCAAGGACAGGGTCAGGGCGAGGTCGCCGGTGAGCAGTGCGAGTCCGAGCGCGTGCTGGGGCCGGTCGGGGATCGTGTTGCGGTAGGCGTAGTACGTGGACGGGCCGCCGCGGCGCGTGGGGGCGTCGTCGATGATGTCATCGTGGATGAGGAGGTGGGCTTGGAGTAGCTCGATGCTCAGCGCGGCCGTGTCGACCGCATCCTGACGACCCGTTCCGGGCACCAGGCTCATCGCCTCGTACACGAAGGCGACGCGCTGCCGTTTTCCGCCGCGCAGCGCCAGCTCCTCGACCCGGTCCAGGGCCTCGGGAGCGAAATGGCTGAGTCCCGGCGCATCCCAGCTGCCGCGCAGCGAGTGGAAGTACGACTTGAAGAGAGCCTGGAACCGGTCGCGGTGACCGGAGATGCGGCGCCCCATCTCGTCGGTGACCACAGTGGTGTTCATGCGCCAAAGCCCTTCTGTGTACACCAGCCAGCGATTCCGTACTCGGTGGAACCGCTGATCAGGACGGACGTGGCCGTGCAGACATATGCGCCCTGCGGCCACGGCCAGTGCATCCCGATCAGGTGTTGCGCCGGTAGGGGTGACGGCGTTGCGGCTGTTGCGCAACAGCCGGAGGCGTAGACCCGGAAGGCTCAGGGACGCGTGCCCATCAGTCGAAGGACTGCCTGTGTGACGGCGAGGTGCGGGGGCCGGGTGACCGCCCTGCACCACGACATCGCCCCCGGCACCACGGTGGTATGCGAACGCGCACTGCGCGCGGAGGGCACCTCCCACCACTACCTGCCGCCCGGCAAGTACGTCCACCCGCACCCAGGCCTCACGGCAGCCCTCGCCAACGCCGTCGCCCCCTCCTGGACGCGGGCCCGGAGGTGCACGGGTGAACGCCCCCGCCATGCCCAGCGGCCCGGCCGCACCGTCCGGGCTGCCCGGGGGCGCCCGACCCGGCGCGGCAGTTCTGCGGTGGCTGTGCGATCCCCGCCTGGCCGCCGCCTCGGCCGAGCCGGACTCCGGCGCGCTGGGCGCAGTGCTTCAGACGGCGATCGACGCCAAACTAATCTGCCTGCTGGCCGACCGCCTGCTCCACGACCGTGCGGCTGCCGTCCTGTCCCGCGCGATGCAGTCCGTCCTCGGCCAGATCATGCGCGCCAACGCGCTGTACAACCGGCTCCACCACACGGAAGCCGTCCGCATCGTGCACACGCTCGCCGGCCGCGGCGTCCCCGTCGCGGTGCTCAACGGCCTCGTCTACGACACCGGCCTGTACCCGCCCGGCGGACTGCGGCAGTTCACCGACATCGACCTCCTGGTCGGCGCCGCCGACCTCGACATGGCCCTGGTCCTCCTGGTTGAGCTCGGCTTCATCGAACAAGGCCGCAGACCGGCGACCGGAGATGCGCTGACGCCCACCGTCAGCGTCGACATCACCACCATCGTGGGCCACACCACCGACCCGGCGGACCTGCTGGCCGTACTCGCCCGGACCCTGACCGCGGACGGTCCCGCCGCCAGGGAGTAGTTGCCGGTCCTCGCCCGGACGGACGCGCTGCGGCACACGCTCGCCGCCTCGTCCTGGCCGCTGATCGAGTCGGGCGAGGTGGATGTCGTCATCGAGCTCGACGACGACGGGCTCCTCATCGCCGACGACGTGTTCCGCAAGGTCCAGAAGCTGTACGCGGCAGACCCCGCACTCGGGATCGTGTCGTTCCGGATCGCCGACGAGCACGGGGAGACCCAGCGTCGGCACGTTCCGCGGCTGCGTGCGACCGACCCCATGCGGCGAGGCCTGGTGACCGGCTTCCTCGGCGGCGGGCACGCCTTCTCGGTGCCGATGCTCGAACAGGTCGGCACCTGGGCTGGAGAGTTCAGATTCGGGCACGAGGAGTCGGATCTCGCCTGGAGGGCGCTGGATGCGGACTGGAAGATCCTCTACGAGCCGGACCTCGTCCTGCAGCACCCGAAGACCTCCCCGGCGAGGCATACCGTGTACTACCGCTTCACCGCGCGTAACCGGGTCTGGATCGCGAGGCGCAGACTCCCGATCCCTCTCATCCCGGTCTATCTGGGTGTCTGGATCGGGCTCACGCTGGCGCGCACGTTCACTCACCGGTCTGAAGGCGTGGTGCGCCGGCTTCCTGGAGGGAGTACGGACCCCGTGCGGCCCGCGCAGGCCGATGAAGTGGCGCACCGTGTGGCGCATGGCTCGGCTTGGCCGGCCTCCGGTCATCTGAGGCGCCCGCTTCCCTGGCAGGTCCGGATGGGGCTTGCGGTGGTTGCAGTGTCGCGCGCGGGCTGTTGGCGCAGGGCCTCATTGTCATGATGCAGTGCGGTGATGGCAGTGGCCGCGGTCTTGAGTTTGTTGCTCAGCAGAGTGCACTCAGTGGGTCTCGGTGACCTTGGCCAAGGCGCGGGGGGTGTCGGGGTCCTGGCCGCGGGCGATGGTGATCTCGTAGGCCAGCAGTTGCAGCGGCAGGATCTCCAGGATCGGCTGGACCTCCTCGGTCACCCAGCTGGGCAGTGCGAACCCGGCTGGTGCCGCGTCCACCAAGTCTTGCTGTCCGATCACTGCCAGGTCCGCGCCCCGGGTCCGTAGGCGGTCCAGTGCTGGTTGCAGCGCCTCGCCTCCGTGTCCGTCCGGAACTACGGCGATGACCGGGGAGGTGTTGTCCACCATGGCCAGCGGACCGTGCAGCAGATCCGCCCCCGAGAACGGCAGCGCCGGGATGTACGTGGTCTCCATCAGCTTCAACGCCGCCTCTCGTGCTGTGGGATACCCGTACCCGCGCGAGGTGATGATCAGGCGCTGCGCGAACCGGTACCGCTCCGCGAGTTCGCGGACCTCCTCACCCCGCGCCAGCACTGACGCCGCGAGTTCCGGGAGTCCTTTTGCCGCCGAGCCGTCGCCCCCGCGCAGCCCCTCCACGAGCAGGTACAGCGACAACAGCTGTGCCGTGTACGTCTTCGTCGCCGGCAGTGCCTTCTCGGGCCCCGCCAGCACGTCGATGTGGTACTCCGACACCGCCGCCAGCGGGGAGTACGGGTTGTTCGTCACCGCCAGTGTGATCGCGCCGGCCTCGCGCGCCGCTCGCGTCGATGCCACCAGGTCTGGTGAGCCTCCGGACTGGCTGACCGTGACTACCAGGCAGTCGCGCAGGTCCGGTTTCGCGCCGTACGCCGTCGTCGTCGACATCGAGGTGAGCCCGGCTGGCTTGCCGAGGAGCACCTCTACCAGGTACTTCGCGTACAGGGCCGCGTTGTCGCTGGTCCCGCGGGCGGTCAGCAGCACGAATTGTGGGTTCCGGGCCGCGATGGCGGCCGCGATCTGGCGGATTGTCGGCGCGCCCTCCTTGAGGATGCGCCGCAGCACGGCTGGCTGTTCGGCTATCTCGGCCGCCATGAGGCGGCCGAGGCGGGCGGGTTCGGCACTGGCCGGAGTTGTGGACATGGGTGGAGCCTCCAGAAGTCGTGTGCGGGGTCTGGGCCGCGCTGATGTATCCGATGCCATCCCCCTCTAGGCAAAAAACAGAATACTGTTTATTGTCCTATCCGTGAACAGTATCGATGAGCGCCTCCTGACCCGGAACGGTCTGGCCGCCCGGCAGCTGGCCGTGTCACTCCTCGACCACGACGAGGACGCCCGGCTGCCGAGCCTGCGCGACCTCAGGAAGGAGCTGGGGGTCGGGGCCGGCACCGTCCAGGCCGCCTTCCAGCTGCTCGAGGAGGCCGGCGCGATCGAGACGGCCGCCCGCGGGCACCTCGGCACCTTCCTTGTGCGCGCCGACCGTGCCCTCCTGTGGCGGCTGTCCGGTCTTGGCACACTGCTGGCCGCGATGCCGCTGCCGTACTCGCGCCGCTACGAAGGGCTGGCCACCGGTCTGCGCGCGGCGTTCGAACAGGCCGGGGCGCCGTTCGCGGTCACCTTCATGCGCGGTGCCCACACCCGGGTCTCCGCGTTGCTGGAGGGCAAGGTCGACTTCGTGGTGCTCTCGCGTTTCGCCGCCGACCGGCTGATGGCCGAGCACCCGCTCGAACTGGTCGCCGACCTGGGCCCGTCCACCTATGTCGGCGCGCACGGCGTTCTGGTGCGCCACGGGGTCGACGTGGCCTCTTCCGGTCTGCGAGTCGCCGTCGACCGCAGCTCCAAGGATCTCGAACTACTCACCGAGCGGACGTTCGAGGAACGTGCGGACGTGCGGTGGGTGGAGGCGTCCTACATGCAGCTGCGGGACCTGTTCGCCCGCGGTGAGGTGGACGCCAGCGTGTGGAACCTCGACGAGGTGCAGGGCCGCATGGGCGATGAGGTCGACGCCCTGCCGCTGGGCGACGAGATCACCCGCGAGCTGTCCCTGCGCAACTCCTGCGCGGCCATCGTCGGCCGGGCCGACGACACGCGTGCGCTGAGCGCGGTGCGCCGGGCCCTCGACTTCACCGTGGTGACCACGCTTCAGGACGCGGTGCTGCGCGGCGAGCGCATCCCCTCCTACTGATCCCACTGACCAGGCGCCAAGTTCTCCGGGGCATGGGGGCTTGGCGCACGGTCCGCGAAATCAATATCCCGATTCCTGCTGAATGGGCAGCGGTCACAGAAGGACTGGAGCAGATGGAAGAACGGCTCGCACTGCGACTGAAGATGTTCCGCGACGGCGGCCAGGCCGAGCCGCGGGTGCTCGACTTCGTCACCGGCGAACTCGAAGATCTGGCGGCCGACGGACAGGTCGTCACCGAGGACACCGCCGGCATGCTGACGAGCCATCTGATGATGGCGCTCACACGGCTGTTGAACGGCGAATCGATCGAGAAGACGTCCGCTGATGAGCAGATGGCCGCGGAACTCGCTGACCATCCCGCAGCGGTCGCCCGCGCCCGCGCCGTCGCTGAACGGGCTCAGAGCGAACTCGGCGCCGCACTTCCCGAGTCCGAGATCAACTTCCTGGGCATGCACTTCGCCGTCCTGGCGCAGCGCTCGCCCACTTCCTGAACCCCCGCATCACTGCACGAGTAAAGGACAGACCATGGCGAAGATCCTCACCGGCGGCGTCGGCAAGGTCGAGGTTGCCCAGACCATCGACAAGCTTGCCCTGGACGGCGTTGAGGTCGCCGTCTCCAACGACATGGACGCAGCGATGAAGCTGCGCGCCGGCCAGGCCGACTACTTCCTGGGTACCTGCCACACCGGGGCCGGCGCCTCTCTCGGTGTCCTTGTCGGCCTCATGGGCCGGCCGGCCTGCCATACCTTCGGCCGCTCTGTTCCCACTGCTGACCAGGTGCAGGCACTGCTCGCCGACGGCAAGAAGGTCTTCGGTTTCGCTGTCGACCAGATCGACCTGATCGCACCTGTCCTGGTCGAGGCCATCACGGCCAAGACCGCGTAGCCACACCCGACGTCCCGCATACCACGAGGGCCACCCAACATGCATTCATCGGTGCTGCTCGCCTCCGGCGGGCACAGCTCGCTCAACCTCACCGCGTTTCAGATCGTGCTCGTCGTGGCGGTCTGCGCTCTGTCCGCGCTGCTGGTCAACATGGCGGTTGCCGTGTTCCACGACGGTGTGCGGCCGTTCATGCTCGACTACCGGGAAGGGCGGATGAAGCGCCGGGAGATCGCTCCCATCGCCTTCAGTCTTTCCTCCGGGTTCATCTTCGGCCTAGGCGCGCCGATGGCGTTCTCCACCGGCGTACTCAACCCGTGGATCCTGTTCCTGCCCACGGACATCCTCGGCCTGTTGGCGCCCAAACGCTGGATGGCTCCCGTGCTGGGTGCGGCGTGGGCGCTGCTGGTGGTGTTCGGTCTGTCCGGAGCCACGCAGGCGGCGCAGTCACTGCCCGTGGACTTCCTCACGGCGATGCAGGCGCTGTCCGACCCGGTGATGTACCTGTTCGCGTTCTTCCCGGCGGTCGCCATCGCGTTCCAGTTCGGCAAGGCGCGCGGTGCGATTGCGTTCGCCGCGGAGGGCGTCATCATGCTCGCTTCCGCGTACTTCTGGGAGGGCACCTTCCCCGGGGCGGTCCCCATGGCAGTCGGCATGCTGCTGCTCGTCGGCCTTGCCGTCCGTCGCGACATGGTGAACCGGCGCATGGCACGCGAGGAGGCACTGGCCCGAGGTGAGGCACCGCCGGTGCCGGACACCTCCGCCGCCGAGTCCCTTTTCGGTGCCAACGCCAAGCGGCTTCGCAAGCACCTGCCCTTGCTGATCACGCTGGGCGGGCTGGTTGGAGCGCTGTGCGCCACGGGCATCTTCGCAGGTGGCGAAGCCACGAGCTACGTCGTGCAGCACGGCGAAATGGACAATGCGGCACAGATCGACTTCTACCGCACGTTCGGCTTTATCCCGCTGATCGGCCTGACTTCACTCGCCTCCGGGACCTTCGCCACCAACGGCATGAACTTCGTCTACGCCGCGGGCTACATCGCGCCGAACGTCGTGATCGGTGCGATAGCCGGAGCCGTCATCTTCGCGCTCGAGGTGCTGGCCCTGGCACAGCTCGGCAAGCTCTTCGCCAAGGTCCCCTCGATGCAGGATGCATCGGACCACATCCGCAACGCGATCAACCAGGTGCTGGAGATCGCTGTACTGTTCGGCGCCATCCTGGCAGGCATGCAGATGGGCGGCGGGGTCGGAGTCGCCCTGGTCGGCGGCCTGTACGTGCTGAACGAGGCCATGGGCCGTCCCGTCATGCGACTGGCCGCCGCACCCGTCGCCCTGATCTGCACCGGCCTCCTGCTCAACCTCGCCCACTGGGCCCACCTGTTCACCCCGCTCAAAGGCTGAGCAATGACAGACACCCAGGAAGGCACGACCATGTACCAGGTCCGCACCGTCACCGGGCCCCTCTCTCCGTCCGACATCCACGGCCCAGCCCTGGCACATGAGCACTTGGCCGTGGACCTCAGCAGGGACACAGACCCGGACGCGGTGCTGCTCACGGCCGCGCACGGCCCGCATATCACCACCGAACTGACAGGACTGCGCGAGGAGTTCGGTCTCGCCCTCGTCATCGAGCTGACCTGCCGAGGCATGGGACGCGATCCGCGTGCGCTGGCCCGCATCTCGGCCGAATCGGGAGTCGCGGTGGTCGCGGCCACCGGCTGGTACTACGAGCCGTTCCATCCGGACGAGGTCGACGGCGCAGACGTCGAGGAACTCACCGAGACCCTGGTCCGCGACATCGACCACGGCATCGGCCGCACCGCCATCCAGCCCGGCGTCATCGGCGAGGTCGGCAGCCACGGTGAACAGCCCAGCGAGCCCGAGACCCGCACACTCACCGCCGCCGCCCGCGCGGCCGTTGCGACCGGGCTGTCGGTGGCCACCCATGCCCACCTCGGCTGCGGCGGACTGGGCCAGTTGGAACTGCTGACCAGCGAGGGCCTGCCCGCTCACCGGATCAGCATCGGCCACCAGGACCTGCTCGACAACCCATCTATCCACCGTGAGTTGGCGGCCTCCGGCGCCTACGTCGCCTTCGACACCGTCGGCAAGGAGAGCTACCAAAGCGACGACACCCGGCTGCGGCTGCTGCTGGCACTGCTGGAAGCCGGGCACGCCGACCGCGTCCTGCTCAGCTGCGACATCTCCCGCTGTAGCTACCTCCTGGTCGAGGGCGGCCAAGGCTACGGGCACCTCTTCCGCTCCTTCCTACCCAAGCTGCGCGCGGCCGGCGTCGACGACGAGCTGATCGACCTGATGACCCGCCGCAATCCGCTGCGCTTCCTGACCGGCGAGACGGAGGGGGAGGCCCTCCTTCGCCGCTCACCAACCGAACTGCACCACCACAAGGACGACTGAACGTGTTCCTCGACACCGTGCTCACCCGCAACCCAGAGCTGGTCGACACTGCCGCCGCGCTGCACCACAGCGGCGAGATCCCGCCCGACACCTACGTCATGGACCTCGATGCGGTGGAAGCCAACGCGGAACTGCTCGCCGCGGAGGCCGAGCGGTTCGGTCTGACCCTGTGGTTCGTCGTCAAGCAGTTCGGACGCAACCCCGAACTGATCAAAGCCATCACCCAACACATCCCCAAGTACGCGGCCATCGACCCCCCGGAGGCGCGCATCCTGCACGCGGCCGGCGCCCAGGCCGGCAATGTGGGCCACCTTGTGCAGATCCCCAGCCGCGCCCTGGAGGAGATCCTCGCCTGGCGCCCGGAGACCGTCACCGTGTACGACGTGGCCAACACCCGTGCCGTCTCCGCCACGGCCGAACGGCTCGGCTTCATCCAGGACATAATCGTCCGCCTGGAGGGCGCACCCGGCTCGGTCTACCCCGGTCAGGAAGGCGGCGTCCCCCTGGGCCAGCTCGACACCTTCGTCACCGAGGTGGAGCAGTTGCCCGGCGTGCGCATCGCTGGCGTCACCGCCTTCCCCTGTGTGCTGTGCGACCCCGCCTCCGGCAGACCGCAGCCCACCCCCAACTTCGACCTCGCGCTAAGCGCACGCGAGATGCTCGCCGCCCGCGGCCACACCCACCTCAAACTCAGCGCCCCCAGCGCAACATCGATGGCCTCGCTGCCCCTCCTCGCCGAACTCGGTGCCACTCACGGGGAACCCGGCCACTCCCTGACCGGCACCACCCCTCTGCACGCGGTGGACCCGAGCCAGCCCGAGCAGCCCGCGTACGTCTACATCAGCGAGGTGGCGCACACCCTCGCCGACGGCCGGCCAGCCGTCCACGGCGGCGGCTTCTACCCCCGTGCCCGGATCAAGGACGCGTACCTGCCGCGCTCCGGGGTGCGGCTGGCCGTGCACGACGCGCCCGCCGAGAACATCGACTACTACCGGCTGCTGGAAGCGCCCGCGACGCCGAACGACGCCGGGCTCGGCGACACGGCGGTCTTCGCCTTCCGCACCCAGATCTTCGTCACCCGCAGCAACGTCGCCGTCGTCGCCGGACTGTCGTCCGGCACGCCCCGGCTGCGCGGCCTGTACGACGCCCTGGGCCGGGCCCTTGACTAAGGAACAGCACCCATGAGCAAAACCGTCATCGTCGTCCTCGACGGCTTCGGCGTCGGCGCCATGCCCGACGCCGGAGCCCTGCGGCCCGGCGACGCCGCCGCCGACACGTTGGGCCATCTCCTCGACCACTTCCGCCGCACCCGGGGCCGGGCGCTGCACCTGCCCGCGCTGTCAGCACTCGGCCTGGGCCTGGTCCACCCGCACCCGGACCTGGCCGCGCGCACCGTGCTGCCGGTGGCGGTGGGCCGGGCCGCCCTCGGCTACCCGGGAGCGGACACCTACGCGGGCCACCAGACCATGATGGGAGCCGACTTCAGCACGGTGACCGTGGCCCTGCTCGCCGACCACCTCGACGCCGTGGCCGCCGCGCTGCGCGCCGCCGGGCACGAGGCGGAGCCACTGGACAATCTGCCGGTGCTGCTCGTGGACGGCGTGGTGCTGGTGCACGACAACCTGGAAGCCGACCCGGGCATCAACTGGAACGTCTCCGGCCGACTCGACGACCTGCCGTTCCAGCAGATCCTCTCCATCGCCGCGACCGTCCGCTCGGTCGCACCGGTCGCCCGCGTCATCGCGGTCGGCGGCCACGCGGACGCGCCGTTGGCCGAGTTCGTCCGCCCCGGCGAAGGCGGCACCGTCGGCCTCGACACACCCGCCAGCGGTCTTTACCGCAACGGCGGCCTGCAGGTACAGCATCTGGGCGCGCCGCTGGACCACACCCAGCAGCTGCCGGACCTCGCGGCCCGCGCCGGGATCCCGGTCACGCTCGTCGGCAAGGCCGCCGACATCCTCGCCTGCGATGCCGCGGTGCGCCGTCCGGCGGTGGCGACCGCGGACGTCCTCGCGCACACCCTGGACGCCGTCCGCGCCGACGGGGACGCCCTGGTCGTCGCCAACGTCCAGGAGACCGACCTGGCCGGGCACCAGCAGGACACCGACCGCTACGGCTCCGTGCTGGAACGCGCCGACCAGGGGCTGGGCGAACTGATCGCCCTGCTCGACACCCCCGGCGACTGCCTGATCGTCACCGGAGACCACGGCAACGACCCCACCATCGGCCACGCGTTCCACACCCGCGAGTTCGTACCGGTCCTGATGCACCGGCCCGGCACGATCCCGGAGCACCTGCCCGACACCAGCAGCCTGGCCGACCTGGGCGCGACCGCAGCCGCGCGCCTCGGCATCGCCCCCGACCAGCTGGCCAACGGGACCGCCCTGCGCCCTCCACGGCAGGCCGGCTGACGCACCGGGCATCCCTCCCGCACACCCAGGAGATCTCTGACATGAACAAAACACTCAAGGGGCTCGGCGTGAGCCAGGGGACGGCTATCGGGCCGGTCCGCCGGATGGGGACGGCCGCGCTGGAGCCCGGATCCCAGCTGATCCCGACCGACCGGGCGCCCCACGAGCAGGAGCGCGCCCACGACGCGGCCCGGACGGTCGCCGCGGAGCTGACGGCGCGCGGCGCGCGGGCGGGCGGCCAGGCACAGGCCGTGCTCGAAGCGCAGGCACTGATCGCGCAGGACCCGGAGCTGGCCGCCGACGTCGAACGCCGTATCGCGTCGGGGAGTTCGGCGGCACGCGCCGTCCACGACGCCTTCGCCGCCTACCGGGAACTGCTGACCAGGGCCGGCGACTACTTCGCCGGACGCGTCGCCGACCTCGACGACGTGCGCGACCGCCTCGTCGCCCACCTGCTGGGCGTGCCCATGCCCGGCCTGCCCGACGGTGACGAACCCTACGTGCTCGTCGCCCGGGACCTCGCCCCCGCGGACACCGTCCTGCTGAACCCCGCACTGGTGCTCGGTTTCGTCACCGAGGAGGGCGGGCCGACCAGCCACAGCGCCATTCTGGCCCGGGCGATGGGCGTGCCGGCCATCGTGGCCCTGCCGGATGCCGCGCACCTGGCCGAGGGCGCCGTGGTCGCCGTCGACGGATCCACCGGCGAAGTCGTCGTCGAGCCCGGCGCGGATCTGCGCGCGGCGGTCGCGGAGGCCGCCGCCCGGCAGCAGGCGGCACTCGCGATGTCCACCGGACCGGGCGCGACCCGGGACGGGCACCCCGTCCCCCTGCTGGCCAACATCGGCGGCCCGGCCGACGTGCCCGCGGCACTGGCGGCAGGCGCCGAAGGCGTCGGCCTGTTCCGCACCGAGTTCCTCTTCCTGGACGACAACCGGACCGCCCCCACGCAGGAGAAGCAGGCCGCCGCCTACCGGACCGTTCTCGAAGCCTTCGGCGACGCCCGCGTCGTGGTGCGCGTCCTGGACGCCGGCGCGGACAAGCCCCTGGACTTCCTGACCCCCACACACGAACCCAACCCGGCTCTCGGCGTACGCGGCCTGCGCACCCTGCTCGACCACACCGACGTCCTGCACACCCAGCTCAGCGCCCTCAAAGAGGCCGCCGAAGGACTACCGATCCACCTGGAGGTCATGGCCCCCATGGTCGCCGACCGGACCGACGCCGCCGCCTTCGCCGACGCCTGCCGCCAAGCGGGCCTCACCGCGAAAACCGGAGCCATGGTAGAGATCCCCTCCGCCGCGCTACGCGCCCACACCATCCTGAAGGAGGTCGATTTCCTCTCACTGGGGACCAACGACCTGGCGCAGTACACCTTCGCCGCCGACCGGCAGGTCGGCGCGCTCTCCCGACTGCAGGACCCGTGGCAGCCCGCCCTGCTCGACCTCGTCGCGTCCGCGGCCGGGGCCGCCCGCGACGCGGGCCGGAGCTGCGGCGTGTGCGGCGAGGCCGCCTCGGACCCGCTGCTGGCCTGCGTACTCACCGGACTCGGCGTCACCAGCCTGTCCATGAGCCCCGCCGCGATCCCCCACGTCCGCGCAGCCCTCGCCGCCCACACCCTCGACCAGTGCCGCACGGCCGCAGCAGCGGCACGCGGCGCGGACACCCCCGACCAGGCCCGCAACGCGGCCGCGACTGTTCTGCACACCTCCTGACAGCTCGTCACTGCGCCACGCGCGCCGGCCCCACCGCCCTCACAACACGAAGATCCGGAAGGACATCCCATGCCCACCATCCAGGTCACCGTCGGCGCAGCCGACGGCCTGCACGCCCGCCCCGCCTCCCTGTTCGTCCAAGCCGCCGCCAGCCAGCCGGTCAAGGTCACCGTCGCCCGCCCGGGCGCCGCGCCCGTCGACGCACGCAGCCTCCTCGCCGTCCTCACCCTGGCCGTCGGCCACGGCGAGACCCTCGAACTCACAGCAGAAGGCGACGCAGCGCCTGCAGCGCTGGACGAGCTCGCCACCCTCCTCGCCTCCGACCCCGACACCGCGCGGTAACCGCGCCTTCCCCAGGACGTATCGACGCACCCCCAAGGAGTGATCGAGGACCCACGACAACAACGGCACCATGTGGCGGCAAGCCGCCGTCTGAGTACGGTGTGCCCCCTGGTCTGAGTACCCGTGCGACTGCGTGGCATCGGCCGACCAGGATTGGATGGAGGCATGAGCACACCACAACCTGCCCCAGCCTCCCGGAGCAATGAGGCGTCCCCGGAGCGTACGCGGTTCTGGGCAGTCACATCCGCCCTTCTCTTTCCGCCCGCAGTGCTCGTGACCGGCGTGCTGGCCCTCTCCTCGGAGCGGGCCTCACGGTGCGTCGTGTACAAGGATGCGTGCGCCCCCGGGCTGCCGGCTTCGCTTTTCGTATGGAATGTGGGCATCGGCGTTGTGGCGCTCGTGGTCGCCTTGACCGCTCCAGCCGTGCGAGTTCGGCGCGTGGCAGTCGCTGCACAGGTATTTGCCGAGTGTCTGGCGTTGCTCGTCATCGTCTCCCATGTATGACTGTGACCGCCTCGTGGCAGGCCGGCTCGTGTTCTATGCCGCTCCATCAGGTGCTGACGCTGCCCGCAGGAGTCCGCGTTGGGGCTGGCCGGGCGCCGTCGTCCGAGAACTCGCGGTGTTCCTGCCGCGGCGGGTGGGTGGCGTCCGCGCGGGTCATCAGCCCGGCTGGGGCACGGGCGCTCGCTACGGGGGTCGACGGTGACGACGGGCATGGCTGTGATCGACCGCGTGGGCCCCGCCCCCGCCGAGCTCTGCACGTCCCTGTCGCAGGATGTCGTCCAGGGTGAGGTCGGGGCGCAGGCGGTGCCAGGTGGGTTGGCGTAGGAGGCTGGCGCGGGTGCGGGTCGCGTAGCGGACTTCGCCGACGAGTCGGGGAAGCACCCATCGTGCTCCGATCACAGCGGGCGGGGTGCCGAATGGACAGTCGTCCGTCTCGGCTACATGGAGAAGGCGGGCGAGGACTGAACGTTCCTTGTCGCTCCACCCGGTGCCGACGCTGCCGACGTACCGCAGGTGTCCGAGGTGGGACTGGCCGACGAGGACGGCGCCGGGCAGGCCGGTGAGTCGTCCGCGGCCGGGCACCCACCCGCCGATGACCACGTCCGCGGTCCTCATGTTTCGGATCTTGATCCAGGAGCGGGAGCGGACGCCCGGCTCATAGCGCAAGGTGAGCCGTTTCGCGACCAGCCCCTCCAGGTGCGCGGTCCGGGTCGTCTCCAGGGCCTGCGCCCCGTGCCCGATGACGGCCGACGGCGTCGACCAGTACGGGCCCTCCAGTCCGAGCCCCTCCAGTACGATCCGGCGTTCGGTGTACGGCGCTCGCACTAGGGAGTCGTGCCCCAGATAGACGGCATCGAACAAAACCAGATGAACGGGCGTCGTCGCAGCCATGCGGGCTGCTTTCGCAGGGGATCCGGTCAGGCCCATGCGGGACTGGAGCCGCTCGAAGTCGCTGCGCCCCTCGGGATCGAGGACCACGATTTCCCCGTCCAGGACCGCGGGCCGGCCGAGTGCCGGGCCGAGTGCGGTGAGTTCGGGGTAGGCGGAGGTGATGTCCGTCCTGCTTCGCCTCGAACGCCCAGTGCTCGTTCTGGACCGGCAGCGGGCCGGCCGTGGCGAGCATCGGCTCGATCCGCGGCAGCGCAACCATGGCGAAGGGGATCCGGTCAGGACGCGCTGCGCGTCTTCGCGGCCGTCTCCCGGGCGCTGCTCGACGAGCTCGCGGCCGATGGTTTCCTGCCGGAGGAGGCCGTGTTCACGGTCCTGCTCGCCCGGCGTCCGGGTCGTGCGCGGTGAGCGGCGGGCAGCGGCACACCGAGCCGGTGGACGTGCACCTCGGCGGCCAGTCCCGGCTCGGCGTGGTAGAGCTCGAAGTCGCCGACGTGCTCGACGCTGCGTTCGGCTTCGCTGTCGTACAGGTCAGCGGACACGTGTCAGATCTCCGGCTCGTCCTCGCCGGTGTCCTTCCAGCCATGCTCGCAGGTGTAGGTGAGGCGGATCGCGCTGACGGGTCCGGGCAGCGCCCGCGGCTCGGGCGCCGTCACGCGTGCGCCGCCGCGGCCTGGAGCGCCTGGCGTCCGGCGTCCGGCGTCCGGCGTCCGGCGTCGGTGACCTCGACGAGGTCACCGTGGCTGCCGTCGGCGGGCACCACCACGCGCACGAGGTTCTGCTTCCACAACTGGAGCGAGACGCCGTACCAGGCGATCTGCCGCTCGGTCCACGCCTCGTGACCGGGATGGTTCTCGTCCATGCCGGGCTCGGCGGGGTTGAGGGCTGGGAAGTAGTCGGACATCGCCACCGGCTTGGGCGAGTAGGCGATCATCTGCAGCAGGTCACGTTCATCGGTGCTCAAAGCCATGCGCACCACGCCACGGCGGCCCGCTGACGACTCCGCCGGGTGCAAGCGTGGCGGGTGAGGTGACCGCGCCGTGCTGAAGGCAGCGGCTCAGGCGGTCCTGGGCCGATGTCACGGCCCGCATCAGGTCGCTGCGCAGGGGTGCCGCTATGGTCCCGGCGTCGAGTCCTACGGCGCGGACCAGGCGGGTCAGGGCATGACGCTGGCCGGCTGTCATGGCGCGTCGAAGCTGCGGGTGGGTGAGCGCGTCCCGGGCCGCGTAGCCGTCGGCGTGGGCCAAGGCGAGGATTCCCGTGTGCAGCGTGGGTATCTGTTCATCTGTGTGTCCCATTGCCAGGAGCAGCGCGGTGACGCCGACGCGGGTGCGGAAGACGGCCGTGCCGGGGGCGGGCTGCTGCAGGGCGAGCACCGCGGTGAGCATGCCGTCGAGGTGCGCCGCCGGAACAGCACCGGCGGCATCTCGGCACAGGGTGCGCAGCAGGTGCTGAACCGCTTCTTCCCAGGGCTCGGTGGGGCGGCTGCCCTCAACCAGGTCGGTCGCCTCGTCATGCTGCCCGTTCTGGGCGAGGGCGAGGATGAGGGTCTGTCGGCCGTCGAGGAGCCGGGTGCCGACGCCGCGGTGGGCGGCTGCGGCATCGGCGGCTTCGCGCCAGCGGTCGGCCCGGGTCAGGGCACGGGTGCCGTCGGCCAGGAGGGCCGCCCACACCAGGCTGCAGACCGTCTTGTGAGCATCGGCGGAGCTGGTGAGCGTGTGCAGGTTGACGGTTCGGCCGGTGATCTCGGTGGAGGTCTGGGCGCGTGCGGCGCGGAAGAGGGTGTCGAGCATGGTGTAGGCGCTGTTGCCGTCGCCTTCGCGGATGAGTTGCCGGGCGATGTTGAGGATCGGCTGGAGAGCGAGTTTCACCGCCCAGGCCGGGAGCGGGCCTGCCTGGTCGAACACCGCGTACTGGGACCAGCACAGTTCTCGGGCGAGGTCGGGGACGGCGCAGTCGGAGGCGATGAGGGCGGCCTTGTTGCAGATCTCGGCGGCACGGGTGGCCTGCTGGTGAATGTCGCCGGTGGCGGGCTGCGCGGCCAGGTCCGTCAGCTGGCGGATCCGGGCCGTAAGAGGGAGCGCGGGCGGGCGGGGCCGCTGGACGAGCGGGAACCAGGTCAGCAGCCGGTCGTTCATACCGGGGCTCCTTGCTCGGGCTGGTCCTCAACGGTCGGGTCGGGGCCGAAGACGACCGATTTGGCGCCTGCGGCGAGGGTGGCCTGGGTCGGGTGCGGGAGCCCGAGCCGGTTGAAGGCGAAGATGATGTGGTGGACCAGGACGGCGCGCAGCCCGCGGTGCAGCCGCCCGGCGGCGGCAAGAGCGGCGAGGTCGCGGCCCGCGGTGGTGAAGGCGTGCGGCCAGGCGGCGGGCACGGGCAGCGGGGCGCCGTCGCGGGTGAGCTGTGTGATGTCAGCGGTCATCAGGTGCCGCAGACCGCCTTGCAGGGTCTTCAGCCGGTGCGTGGGCTGTGGTTGGGGAGGGTCGCGGTGTTCGGCCACGCGTGCCCAGACATCGCCCTGCTCGTACCAGTCGAGGCCGGCGGCGCGAAGCAGCGCGGTGCACAGCAGGATCGACAGCTCGCGGCGGTGCAAACGGTGCGGGTGACGGCTCAGGTGGGCTATCAGGTGGTGGCTGTCGAGGTGGAAGAGCTGGTGGGCGCAGGTCATGGCCTCCACTCCGCCGAAGGCGTGGGTTTCCGGCTCGTAGATCACGGGGGTGACGGCGGTGAGGTGCTGCTGGCGCTGGAGGGGGGCGAGGGCGTGCAGGAGGTGGTTCTCGGCCGTGGTGGGGTCGCCGGGTGGTTGGTAGCGGATGCGCCAGTGGGGGGCTTTGCGCAGGAAGAACCAGGGGCCGATGAGGCGGGCGGTCTCGGCGGCGGTCAGGAGCGGGGCGAGGTGGGTGAGGGCCGTGTGCTCGGCGCTGTCCCAGTCGGGGAAGGCGATGTTGATCTGCCGCCAGGAGGTGTCCATGCGGGTTCGGCTCCGTCTCGTCTATGCCAGGAGGATGAAGGTGTCCCAGCCCGATTCCGGGGCGGCGTTGGTGCCGAGGGTGTGCAGGGCGAGTGCGCTGCCGGCGGTGCCGTCCAGGAGTTCGGGATCGCGCTGCTGAAGGTGGGTGATCTGCTGGGTGAGCCGGTCGGTCAGGCGGGGCAGTTCGGCGGCGAGGGCACCTGTGGTCGCGTCGGTGGCCATGCGCCAGGCGGCTTGGAGCAGCCCGGCGGTTCCGTGGCAGAGCCCGGTCTCGGTGAGCGTGTCCAGTTGGTCCGGGGCCTGGAGGGTGGTGAGCATGGCGTGCTCGGCGGTCTGCTGGCGGGCCGGGTCGCCCAGGGCCATGCCCGCGAGTTGCTGGGCGCGGGCGGTGCCGGCGATGCCGTAGCACCACGAGGGCCTCGGCCGCAGCGCCGGATCGACCTGGTGGCGCCGAGCCTGGTCGAGGGTGATGAAGCCTGGCCACCAGGGGCCGGTGGCGTCGTGCTGGCGCCATCGGTCCGTCCACGCGCAGATCCGTTCCACTGCTTCGCTGGTGCCGGGGACGGCCGGGCCGTGCAGGAGGGATAGCGAGAGCAGGGCGAGGACGGAGCCGATGCCGTGGGCCATGCCGAAGTTCCCGTGCCCTGCGGGATAGTCGGGGCTGGCTTCGCCGTTGGGCGCCACGCTGGTCCACCACGCCGGGAGTCCGTGCAGTCCGTGTTCCTGGGGGCGGTGTTCGGTCAGGCGTATCAGGTAGGCAAGGACGTCGGCGGTGACCGGGTGGTCCGGGTGGTGCTTGAGGTGGTAGGCGCCGAGCCCGGCCAGGCCGCGGATCACGTCGAATTCCTTCATCGGCGGGGCCTCGCTGCGGTCGATGCGGGTGTGGGCGTGGGCCAGGCGCTGGCGGGTGACCGTGATCGTGGCGTCGTCCAGCTTCTTCAGGGCGTGCTGGTACCGGCTGGAGTCCCCTGCGGCGGCGTTCATGGCGAACGCCAGGGCCGGGGCTCCCATGTAGAGGCTGGCGTTCGCGGCGGCGGTCAGGTCGCCGTGGGCGGCCGAGGCCAGCCAGGTGTGCACGGTGCCCCAGTCGCCCCGGCCGCAGTGGGCGCGTTCGATGTGGAACAGGGCAATGCCCGCGGCGCCGCCCGCCAGCGACTGCGGCCACGCCCGGCCGCCCGGCGGTGCCGTATCCCAGGCGGTGTGCGGGTCGGACATCTGCGCGGCCAGCGTGTCGGCCAGGGCCAGAGCCTGCGGAATCGGCTTCACAGCGCTGTTCCCTCTCTGCGGGCGGTCCAGCTCAGCGCCGCAGCGCGGGCCAGGTGTACGCAGCGGCACTCGGCCTCCATGTCGAGGCCGGCCATGCGGGTGTGGTGCAGGTGCAGCAGTTCCGGCAGCACGACGGTGGCCGTGACCCCTCCCGCGGCCTCGAGGGCACTTCGGTAGGCGGCCAGCGCATCGCGCCGCCGCGTCCATCGGGCGAGGATCTCCTCGCCTCCGGGCTGACGTGCCAGATCGGTGCGGTCATGGGGGCTGGCCAGGGTGATCGCCTGGTCGTACAGGCCACGGTCCGGCGCCGTGCCGGTGGTCTGGGCGCAGTCGATGAGCCACCGCATGGCCTTGCCCGGGGTGCCGATCAGGCCGATGGCGAGATCGAGCATGCTGGCTGCGGTCAGGGCCCGTCGATCGGGCCCGTTCTCGGCCGTGCAGGAGGCCAGTTGCGCGACGGCGGCCCGGGAGTCCGCCGCGAAGTACGCCTCGGCGGCCTCCCACGCCTGGGGGCCTCCGAAGCGGGCGGTCTCAGGGAAGTCGGTGTCCCACTGCACCCGGGCCAGGAGCCGGGCCTGGCGCAGCCGCCTGGTCCAGGCGCCGATCGCCGCGGTCGTCTCAGCGGCCAGACCGTCGCCGACGGCCAGGCGCAGCCGCAGATGATCGTCGGGGTCGCGGTAGGGCAGGAACCACCACCGCACCTCGCCGCCCAGCAGGTCGCGCAACTCGTGGAGCAGGTCCGGAAGATGGCGAGTGAGGATACTGGCGTGGCGGCCTGGGTGTGCGTAGAGCTTGATGAGAAACCGCCCGTCGCAGCCGGGTGGGCGGCCGTGCTCGCGCCCCGCCACCAGGTTGGTGTGCAGCCAGTACGGCGCCTTGACGGGGCTTGCTGTGGTGGTGAGAGGGATGACGACTTCGTGGGGGCGGTCGTTGATCCAGCCTGCCTCGGCGGCGCTCTCGGCGCGCAAGACCGCGCTGGCGTCGCGCCGCATGTGGGTGTGCAGCAGGGCCCGGTGTGAGGGCTCGGCCAGGTCCAGGCGAAGGCGCTGGTCGCCGTCGCCCACGTAGACGGTGCGCGGCACCTGGGTCTGGTCGCGCCACGTGGACAGGGACCGGTCCCACTGCGCCCAGTCGGCTGCGGGGTCGGCGAGGTCGGCGGCGGTGAGCCGCCAGCGGGCAGGTGCCAGGATCGTGCGCCCGTAGCGCAGCGCGGGCAGGAACGGCAGGCCGGCTGCCGCTCCCCAGTCGAAGGTGGTGCACGGGACGCTCAGCGCGTGGGTGGCTTCGGTGAGGAACCGCACCAGCGGATGGATGCGGCGGGTCGGTTCCACCGCGTTCATGGTCACGAACTGAAGCGGCCGGTGCCGCGACCTCGATATCAGGTACAGGCAGTGGGCGTCCGCGGTGACGGCGATGTCCTGAACGGGCACCAGGTCCGTGCCGCCGGGGCCGTGGCACTCTCCGAGGCGGACGGCGGCGTGCATCACCTGCGGGGTCCGGGCGACGTTCCCGGTGCCCGCATACAGCGGGGGCGCACAGACCTGGACGGTCAGCGCGTTCCCCGTTGTGGTGGACGCCGTCGCGTATGCCGCGGCCATCCGCTCCTGGTCTGAGGTGTCGAGCAGGCTCAGGAATCTGCCGCTCGTCGTCCCAGCGGACCGCGAGACCCCCACGATGGCCAGCGTGAACTCCCCGGCATTCAGGGCCCGCACGCTTCGGGCCCCGACGCGCACGGTCACCTCCGTCGTCGGCTGGATGCGTATCTCCGGGCCGGCCTTCTCGGCGAGGTCGGTGAGCATGGCGTCGTCCAGCACGATCTCGTGGCGGCGGTGCAGGGCCGCGTTCTGCGCGAGCGTCAGCAGTTTGGTGTCCCGCTCGCTCAAGGCGGCGGAAACTGCGGCTGGTGGGCCGCCGAGGAAACCGGCCGGGTAGCCCAGGCCCGTGTCGTTGTCCACAGCATCCAGGAGCGGCACCAGAGCGCGCGGGCCGTAGCGCTCCAGGAAGCGGCCGTGCCAGGCCACCCAGCCGCGGGAGAGCGCGGGGCGGCCCGAGAGCCGGATCAGCGCCGTGGCCGCCCGCGCGGCCTCCGCCGCGACCGCGGCGGGCAGTGTCACCTCGGCGTCGAGGCGCAGATCGACCGACAGCACCGGTCCGGCCGCCGGGCTGAGGTCGCGCATCACCGGCTCGATCTCGGCGCGCTCGGCCTGGGCGATCGCCGGATCGGTGGTGGTGTTGTGCCGTGTCAGCGCGCGGTTGATCTCGCGCAGCTTCGCCGCCGGCTCGGCCGCCGCGGCGGGGCCCTCGGTGCCGAGGACGGTCAGCACATGGGCGAGCGGGTCCGTCGCCGTGCTCGGCGGGCGGAGGTTCGTGACCAGGAGACGCTGGGCGATCAGGCCCGCCAGGAGCCCGTTGACCCTCGGGGTGGGGACGTGGGGGAAGTCGGCGGCCAGTTTGGCCGCGAGATCCGCGGTGCGGATGGGGGCGCCGGCCGTCTCCAAGGCCGCCTTGACGGGGGTGGTGAGGCGGACCTGCACGTGCGCCGGGGCACCGCCGTCGCTGCCCGCAGGGCGGTGTTCGAGCACCACATGTCCGTCCCGCTCCATCGCGAGCGGATGAGCCTGGACCGTTAAGCGGGGCTGGAGCACTCGGTCGGCTTCCAGGCGTTCGATCACCGCCGTCAGCCAGGTGGCATCCGGCCGGGCGACGGCCTGGTGGCCGGTGCCGATGCGGGCTGCCGGCGCGCCGTCGATGCGGGCGGGTGCCACTCCGGCGAAGAGACCGAAGGGAGTTGCCCGGCCCGAGGCGCGCAGCACATAGCGCATGAGGGTGACCACCACTTTGCGGACGGCAGGCTCGGGCAGCCGCCGCCCCTCACAGATCTGCCGGACGCGGCGTGCCAGCACCGGGCTGGCCTGCTCCACAGCGGCAGCGAAGCCGGGGACCCGGAAGGTCTCCTCCAGCCACGGCCGCCACGATCCCGGACCGTCGCCGTCGCCGTCGCCGGTCAGATCGGGCCAGAACCGGATGCGGCGATCCGGTGGCCAGGCCGCCGCACGCAGCACCGCTGCATCGATGTACTCGTACACCAGCCACCCCCTGTCGCCGCGTGGTGCCCGGCCGCGGGAGCGGCCGGACACCACGACTTTCAGAATCCGGACGGCCTACGGGCAGGTCGTCGAGCAGGCGGACTCGCAGGTCTGACCGCAGCCGTCATCGGTCATCTGAATGAGCCGGTCGGCCTCCGGGCCGGACTCGACGATGGAGACATCCAGGTCCCAGCCCTCGGCCGTCCCCTCCAGGCCCTCTGCTGCCGCGGGGACCGTAGCCACCGCTTCCTCAAACTGCACGGACACAACAACCTCCTAAGAGTTGAGTGGTGCACACAGCCCCGCCCCCTGGCTCCCCGCCAAGGGCGGGGAGCCTATGACCAGGAGATCTCGACAGCCCCGAGCCGCTTCGCCACGACCTGCGCGGAGGGCTCGGCCGCTTTCTCGGGCATCGGCACGTACCGGATGCGGGCGGCACCGCGCCGCCGGTGATCGGACGCCCACCGCCGCAGCAGCTCCACGTACCGCGCGGCGACCGTCTCCGCCTCGGGCCCGTGAGCCAGCACCCCGCTCTCGAAACCGCCGGTCTCCTCGTTGGGCCGCTTGGTCCGGTACGCGAAGCTGCCGCCGACCACCAGGGCCGGGACACCGCGCGTCACCGACAGCGCGAGCACGCCCTGGTCGACCAGTTGCTTGCTGCCGTGCAGCATCACCATTTCAGGTGTGCTGGTCGCCAAGAACAGCTCCAGCTCATCGGGCATGTCGAACGCGGCACCGGACCAGACCTCCCGGTGCCGCGCGTGCACGGCGGCTGCCAGGGCCTCGGTGTCGAACTCCTGACGCTGGTCGTCTACCTGAAGAGCGACTCCGCCCGTGACCGGGACCAGCCGCTCGGTGTAGGCGCCACTGCCCTGCATCGGCACGAACCCGCACAGCCGGTAGCTGGCGCTGACAAGGTCCTTGCCGTCGCGGTCGAACGCGAAGGACCGGGTGATCCCCCGCATCCGCAGCGGGACGACGATCCTGCCCCGATCGGACAGCTGCTCCAGCCACGCCGGCGGAATGTCCCAGGCGCCCGCGGTGACGATGATCCGGTCGAACGGGGCATGCTCGGGCACGCCGCCGTCCGCGTCGGCCAGCACCACCTGGACACGGCCGTAGCCCGCCGCGTCAAGACAGGCGCGGGCGCGCTCCACGATCTCCGCGTCGATGTCGGCGGTGACCACCGTGCCCGCCTCACCGACGAGTTCGGCGAGCAGCGCGGCGTTGTAGCCGCCGGAGCCCACTTCGAGCACGCGCATCCCCGGCTCGATCTCGGCCTGCTCCAGCATCACCGCCTGGATATGCGTGGCCGACAAAGAACTCAGAGCACGGCCGGACTCGTCGCGCTTGATCACCAGAGCCTTGTTGGCTGCATAAGCCGACTCCAGCAGCTCACCCGTCGCGAACAAGTGCCGGGGCACCGCCGCGACAGCCTTCGCGACCGCCTCGGACTCGAACACGCCCATCTCGTGCAGTTCGCTCACCATGGCCGCGCGGAGCGAGGCCGCCGTGTCATCGGTTTCTCGGACCGTAGTCATGACATCACCCTGCCATCTGTGATCGCGTTACGGGGACAGTTGGAAGAGCCAGATCCCGACTCGTACGAGGCAGCAACACCACGGAAGTTGACGCTGCCATCCGGCGGGGGCTGTACCACCGTCCCGTCCCGGCCGGGCCACTGCTCTCCGGGCGGAACGGGACGGTGGTACAGCCCGCGCCGTAGCACGCGGGCTGCGCCGCCCTCGGGGGTGCGGGCGGCGTGACCGGTCCGCTGTCCTTCTTCGCGGTGACCGGACCGGCCTCCGGGGTGTCCTCGGCGGGCGAGGCGTCGAGCGCGACGGCCGCACTCGCCAAGTACGGGGTCTGGCCGGCGACAATGACGCCGAGACCGAACAGGTTCGCCGTGAGCAGGACGATGCCGGCGAACACGCCGTCCCCGTCCGGCCTCGGCGGCCTCGGCAGGCGATGGCGGGCGCTCACCCATCCACCGCCCAAGCGTCGGCCCGCGTGAGCAGCTCGGTCTCGCAGCTCCCCGCGCATGCAAGGGTGGCCTTTATGTGTGGGGGTCTCCCACCTGCAACGCGAACTCGGCGGTGGGGTAACGTAGTTGGTGGGTCCTCTGCGCAGGGGACCCGAAGCGCAGGCCACCAGGGCTGCCGGAGCTGGAACTCCGACGGCATGTAGCTGGTTGTTTGCGTGGTGTTTAAGCACCTGGGAGGGGGCCCCTAGCGAGAGCTGGGGGTCCTTGCGTTCCTGCCGCCTCGACTACGCCCTACTGCGGGGTTGCGGTCCGCCTGGTTGTCGATCGTAGTGGTGATATGCAGGCTTGTCTCGTGCGGTCATGACCTCGTCTGCGTTGCACTGGTGTCATGACCTCATCTGGACCGTCCTTCGAGTACGGGGCGCCCTACTTGCCGGTGACCGGCGCACGTCCGCCCCGCCGGTACGTGGACGACGCCCAGGAGCACCACGTCGATTTGGACGACTGCGGGCGTGATCCGAGCGGCGGTGACTGCGACTACGACTGTCCGCGCTACGCACGCAGTCAGGCGGGATTCTGAACCGTCGAACCGGCGAACTCGTCGCCCTCGCCCAGCTCCTCCAAGCCTGCTCCCGAGGCGTCCACCCCGCCCTCGCCCCACTCATCGCCCGCCGAGCCGCAGAGCTCACTCACACCCCCGTCCCCACGCACTGACCGACCCACTCCTGCCCGGAGACACCTCTATGACGCAGCCAAGTAAGCCCTCCCTCCTGGGAGTCTTCGCACACCCGGACGACGAATCCCTCCTGGCCGGCGGTGTCCTCGCGCAGCACGCCGCCGCGGGCGCCCGCACCGCGGTCGTCACCGCCACCTGGACGGCCGACAGCCACCGCATCCCCGAACTCACGAACGCACTCAACATCTTGGGCGCCGGCACTCCGCGGCTGCTCGGCTACGCCGACGCACGCAACCCCAACTCGGCACCCGGCGGTGCCGCACGCCTCATCGACGCTCCCCTCGACGAGGCTGTCGGCCGCTTGGTCACGCACATCCGCGAGTTCCGGCCCGACATCGTGGTCGGCCACGATGCCCTGGGCCAGCTGACCGGCTTCCCTGTCAAGTTCTTCTGTTCAGCTTCTGGACGCCCGTAGCTTCACGTAGCTTTTCGCCGCTGAGAAGATCACTGCCATGACTGTCTCGTTCCGCATCGATCGACTCCTCGGTGACCGACCCTTCGCCGAGGTTGGTGATCCAGCCCTCGCCGTCGACGACAAGTACCGCGGCTTGTTGGCAGTGGCAGGCACACACGTGGCAGTGGCGGGCGTCCCCGACTTCGGCAGCATTGCACCTGTCGGTGTCTACGACACCGACAATCTGGCTTGCCGGGCCCTTCTCCGTGCGCGGTACCCCGTACATGCCATGGCTTTCCATCCCCGGCTGCCCCTGCTTGCCGTCGGTACAGGCGACTACGACGGCGGTTACTTCTTCAAAGGGGAGCTGCTCCTTCTGGACCTGGAAACAGGCAGGAGCACATCGCTCATCGAGCACGAACTGGGCCGCCAGGTCCTGGGCCTGGAGTGGCTCAGCGGGCAGGAACTACGCGTGCTGATGGCGCCGTATGACGACTGGCAGGACAAAGACGCGTGGAATGAGGGGCACGTTGCGGTGGTGTGCCAGCCCGACTGGAGGACCGTACCGCCCCGGTCGCTCACCGGACACGACCTGGCCGGACCACGAGTAGCGGCCCCGCGAATCGATCGTCGAGAGGACGCACGTCAGGGGGTCTCCAGCCTGAGTAGCGAATGGGACCCGCGTCGCAACGTCCGAGCAGTCGAGGAGCTGTCCGACGGCAGGATCGTGGCGACCCTCGACGGGATCCAGTTGGAAGCCTGGTTGCCCTCAGGGCAGCGGCAATGGGCTGTTCAGGACGACGGTGGCGGCCACGACCTTGTCGTAGCCGCAGATGAGCGATCGGCCTGGGTCGGCCTGATGCGGCCCCCGTGGGAGGAGCACGCTCAGGCCGTGGTCCGACTGGCGCTCCAGGACGGGGCGCGGCTCGACCGCTTCACTCCGACCGGCGCGGTGTCCCTGGTGCGATGTGCTGACGGCCCGCCTGCTCTTGCACCCGCCGGCAGGAACGGAGCGCGAAGCAGATTGCGTATCCGGCATGGCAGCCGGGTCTACTTTCGGGAAAGTGTCCCCAGGAAGAGCGGGCAGAAACCCGGACCAGGTGAAGCCTGGCTCGCGGCAGTGGAACCGAGGAGCATACCGGTCGCCGAACGTCCACGTGAGCCCAGAAAGGCGGAGGTCCGTCGTCTGTCTCCCTACTCCTGGATGCCTGGCGAGACACACTTCGCAGGTCCCGGTGTGGAGGCCGCCGACGGCGACCTGATCCATGCCGGCACTGTCTACCACGGCCACGGATTGCAACCAGGTGGATCGTTCGTCGTACGGCGCACGGTGGACGGAGAGAAGCCGACATGGGCATTCCGGACAGACCGGAAAGCCACGGACCTCGACCGCGACATGGAATCCGTCTACGTTACGTACGACGACGGCGAGCTTGTCATCCTCGATCTCCATGACGGCAACGTCCGCTGGCGCCAGCACCTGGTTGTGGCCGGAGTGCCCGTCGTGGCGACCGCGCTGACTGTCACCGAACCCGGCCGCCTGCTCATCGGTACCACTGACGGACGACTCCTGGACTGCTCGACCTTCTAGCCTCAGGCTTTCATGAAGCGGGCTGTCCGACAGGCGGTCAGGAAAGCAGAAAGTGCCTCTGACCAGCAAGAATGAGGATTGTCGAGGTCCTTGTT
>NZ_JBIUBU010000030.1:0-78715 GCF_044548345.1 Streptomyces sp. NPDC052042
GGCACGCTGTTGAGTTCTCAAGGAACGGACGCTTCCTTCGTACTCACCCCGACCATCCGGTCCAGGCTTTCCTCCGGGCTTTTCCCTTCGGTCTTACGTTTCCGACTCTATCAGACTCTTTCGCGTCCGATTCCCGGTCGAAACGGGCCCCCTGCGAAGCAGAAGAATTTTCACCCGACTTCCAGATCCACGCTTTCGCGTTTCCCTTTCCGTCGGGTCCGACTCTATCAGGCACTTTCCCTTTCCCTGACCAACCCCCTGCCCCAGACAGAAGAGCCTGTGGACATGCCGGTGCCGATCGCGAATTGGAATCGTGTGCTGATAAATCGTCGCCGACCCGATATGCACGGAGCGCCCGGGTCAGGCGGAGGTACGACCATACAGGCGGGCCTGAGGCGAGGCAAATCGCAGTCGTCGGCCCCCTAAGCCACTAACCGTCAGCACTCGGGCGGAATCGGCACTTCTTATGACTTACGCTGCTGAACAGCACGTCGTCCGCGAGCCGTGAGGACGGCACCCGAGAGCTCCACCCCTGGGAGGGTTCCCCATGACCACTGTGACGTCGCCTCTTGCCGGACGCGCCATCGGGCTCGCCGCCGTACCGGATCCGGTCTTCTCCGGCGCGATGGTGGGGCCCGGAACCGCCATCGATCCCGTGCGTGAACGGTCCGAGGCCGTCTCGCCGGTCGACGGCATCGTCGTCTCCCTCCACCCGCACGCGTTCGTCGTCGTGGACGACGAGGGGCACGGTGTGCTCGTCCACCTCGGCATCGACACCGTCCAGCTCAACGGTGAGGGCTTCGAACTGCTCGTGAACAAGGGGGACACGGTCGCGCGCGGCCAAGGGATCGTGCGGTGGGATCCCGCGGGTGTGGAGGCCGCGGGGAAGTCTCCGGTGTGCCCGATCGTCGCGCTGGAGGCCACCGCCGAGTCCCTTTCCGCCATCCGTGAGGACGGGGACGTGAAAACCGGCGAGACTCTTTTCGGCTGGCAGTGACGGACTCGGCACGTGACAGCGGACCGGATATCCACCGCGGCGGCACGGGCCACCGCACGACCGGGGACGGGTGAGATGGAGACAACGCTGCGGGGCGTCGGCGTGAGCCACGGAGTGGCGATCGGCGAGGTGCGCCACATGGGTACTGCGGTGCTCGAACCACCGGCCAAGCAGATTCCGGCCGAGGAGGCGGAGCGCGAACAGGGGCGCGCCCGCCAGGCCGTGGAGGCCGTGGCGGCGGACCTGATCGCACGTGGCAATCTGGCCGGGGGCGAGGCTCAGCAGGTGCTCGAGGCCCAGGCCATGATGGCGCAGGACCCGGAGCTGATGGCCGACGTGGAGCGGCGCATCGCCGTCGGCAGCACCGCCGAGCGGGGCGTCTACGACGCCTTCGCCTCCTACCGGGCGCTGCTCGCCAACGCCGGGGAGTACCTGGCCGGTCGGGTCGCCGACCTCGACGACGTGCGTAACCGGATCGTGGCCCGTCTGCTCGGGGTGCCGATGCCCGGTGTACCGGACAGCGACGAACCGTATGTGCTGATCGCGCGGGATCTGGCGCCCGCCGACACGGCGCTGCTCGACCCCTCCCTGGTCCTCGGTTTCGTGACCGAGGAGGGCGGGCCGACCAGCCACAGCGCGATCCTGGCCCGGGCGCTCGGGGTACCCGCCGTGGTGGCCCTTCCCGGGGCCGGCGAACTGGCCGAGGGCACCGTCGTCGCGGTGGACGGCAGCACCGGTGAGGTCTTCGTCGGCCCGGGCGCCGAGAAGCGTGCCGAGCTGCGGAGCGCCGCCGCCGCGCGCAAGGCCGCGCTGGCCGCGTCGACCGGCCCGGGAGCCACGTCCGACGGCCACAGGGTGCCGCTGCTCGCCAATGTGGGCGGACCGGGAGACGTGCCCGCGGCGGTCGAGGCCGGCGCGGAGGGCGTGGGCCTCTTCCGTACCGAGTTCCTGTTCCTGGACGACAGTGGGCGGGCGCCGTCGGAGGAGAGGCAGACCGCCGCGTACCGCGCGGTGCTCGAAGCGTTCCCCGAGGGGCGCGTCGTGGTCCGGGTGCTGGACGCGGGCGCCGACAAGCCGCTGGACTTCCTGACGCCCGCGGACGAGCCGAACCCGGCGCTGGGTGTGCGCGGGCTGCGCAGCCTGCTGGAGCACCCCGAGGTGCTGCGGACCCAGTTGACCGCGCTGGCGAAGGCGGCCGAGGGCCTGCCCGTCCACCTTGAGGTCATGGCCCCGATGGTGGCGGACCGTACCGATGCGCGGGCCTTCGCCGATGCCTGCCGGGAGGCGGGTCTGGGAGCGAAGTTCGGCGCGATGGTGGAGATCCCGTCCGCCGCGCTGCGGGCACGGTCCATCCTGCAGGAGGTGGAGTTCCTCTCGCTGGGCACCAACGACCTGGCGCAGTACACCTTCGCCGCCGACCGGCAGGTGGGAGCGGTGTCCCGGTTGCAGGACCCGTGGCAGCCGGCCCTGCTCGACCTGGTCGCGCTCTCGGCACAGGCGGCCCGGGCCGAGGGGAAGAGCTGCGGCGTCTGCGGCGAGGCCGCGTCCGATCCGCTGCTCGCCTGTGTCCTGACGGGCCTCGGGGTGACGTCGTTGTCGATGGGCGCCGCGTCCATTCCGTATGTGCGCGCCGCTCTGGCCAAGCACACCCTGGCGCAGTGCGAGCGGGCCGCTTCCGCCGCCCGTGCCGCGGACTCGGCGGAAGAGGCGCGGACAGCCGCACAGGCGGTGCTGTCGGGCGAATAGCTCGATCCCGGCTCCGGGGAAGGGGCTCCCTGCCGATGGATCCGGGGAGCCCCTTCGGTGTGCCCGCGGTGTGTCCCCGGTCGTCTCAGGGGTGCTCCTCCGGCTCGTCCACTCCGAGGTCGAAGCCCGCGCAGTAGTCCACGTGCGGCTCCGGGGCGACGGGGTCGCCGGTGTCCGCGTCGGTGCAGTAGGCGTTGAAGACCTCGCCCGCGGTGAGGGGGACCAGGCTGCCCCGGTCCAGCCGCCAGCCGTGCACCCGGTCGCGGGCGCCGGGGGTGCTGGTGCGGAGCACGACTCCCCCGGTCTTTTCGAGGGCGATGCCGACGGCGAGCACGGTGGCGAACTCGGCGCCTTCCGCCGCGTCGAGGCGGGTGGGGCCCTCGGCGTCGCACTCGGCGTGCAGGACGGCGATCAGGTGCTCGCTCTGTGTGGGGGCGGAGCAGACGAGGTGGTGCGTGCCGGTGCCCGCCGTTCCCAGCATGCGCGACAGGAGATGGGAGGCCCGGTCGAACGCGGCGCGGCCGACGTCCCGGCCGCAGTCCGTGCACTCCCCGAGGCCGGCCAGGGTCATCGCGGCGTACTCCCAGGTGGCCCGGCGGACGGCTCGGTCGATCAGGAGCGGGATCAGGTCGTCGATGCGCTGTCCCGTGTAGGCGACGGTGGCCCCGGACGCGGCGATCTCGGCGGTGAAGCGGCTGCGGCTTGCGGGCGAGTCGGGCGCGATTCCGGATTCGGCGCAGAACTCCGCGTACTCCTCGGGGTCGAAGAGCGCGACCGTGGCGTGTCCGCCCTGTGCGGCCAGAGACCTGAGCAGGTCCTCGACCTGCCGGAGGTAGGTGGGATGGTCGTCGAAGGCGAAGGTGCGATAGCGCCGCATCGCCGCGAAGTCCCGCTCGTCGGCCAGCAGGCCGATGGTGCTGGGGGCCTCGCGGCGCAGCGTGCGTCGCATGGACGTTCCCGTACGGCCGTGGCCGCGGAACCCGGCGGTGACCGCGGTCCTGCCGCGCCGGGTCCTGTCGTGCCCGGTCCTTTCCTGGTCGGCCCGGCCGTGCCCGGTACGTCGGGTGTTCCCGTGGTGCGCCATGTGACTCCCCCAGTGCGCTGACGAACATTGCTCACTCAGAGTAATCACGGGTACTGACAATGCGGCGCTCAGCGGCGTTCGCGGGCCAGCTCCTCATAGAAGCGGAGGAGTTCGAGGTTGTCGACCGAGCCCGGGTTGACCGCCTTGGCCAGGGCCGTTCCCTGCAGGAGGCGCTTGACCGGAACCTCGATGCGCTTGCCCGTGAGGGTGTGCGGAATGCCGGGGACCTCGATGATCTCGTCCGGGACATGGCGCGGGGAGAGATGCGCGCGGATGGTGTGTTTGACGCTCTCGCGGAGGTCGTCGTCGAGCACGGCTCCGTCGGCGAGGTGGACGAACAGCGGCATCCAGTAACCGCCGTCGGGTTCTTCCAGGCCGATGACGAGGGATTCGCGGATCTCGGGCAGCCTCTCGACCGCCTCGTAGATGTCCGCGGAACCCATGCGCACGCCCTGGCGGTTGAGGGTGGAGTCGGAGCGGCCGTGGATGACGACCGAACCGCGTTCGGTGATCGTGATCCAGTCGCCGTGCCGCCAGACGCCGGGGTACATGTCGAAGTAGCTGTCGTGGTAGCGGCTGCCGTCGGGGTCGTTCCAGAAGCGGATCGGCATGGAGGGCATGGGCGCGGTGACGACGAGTTCGCCGACCTCGCCGATGAGCGGCTCTCCCGTGGGGTCCCAGGAGTGGAGGTCCGTGCCGAGGCACGGGGCCTGGAGTTCGCCGATGTGCACCGGAAGGGTGGGGACGGCTCCGGCGAAGCAGCTGCACACGTCCGTTCCGCCGCTGACGGAGGCGATCCACAGGTCGCCGTCGACCTCGTCGTGCAGCCAGCGGAATCCATCGGGCGGAAGCGGGGATCCGGTGGTGGCGACGCACTGGACGCGGGAGAGGTCCAGGTCCCGTCCGGGGTGGATGCCGGCCTTGCGGCAGGCCATGACATAGGCGGCGGAGGTGCCGAAGAGCGTCGCCCCGGTCCGTTCGGCGACCCGCCACTGGGCGCCGACGTCCGGGAAGCCGGGACTTCCGTCGTACAGGACGAGCGTGGTGCCGGTCAGCAGGCCGGAGACGAGGAAGTTCCACATCATCCAGCCGGTGGAGGTGTACCAGAAGAACCGGTCCTCGGGGCCGAGGTCGCAGTGCAGGCCGATCTGCTTGAAGTGTTCCAGCAGGATGCCGCCCTGGGACTGGACGATCGCCTTGGGCAGTCCGGTGGTGCCGGAGGAGTACAGCACCCACAGGGGGTGGTCGAAGGGCACCGGTTCGAAGACGGGCTCCGTGTCCGCGGCGGTGAGGGCGGACCATTCGAGGGCGCCGTCCGGAGCATCGGTGCCCAGCAGCGGGATGTGGACGACGGCCCGCAGGGTGGGCAGTTCGCGGCGCAGTTCGGCGACCGTGTCGGCGCGGTGGTGCTCCTTGCCCCCGTAGCGGTAGCCGTCGACGGTGAACAGGACGACGGGTTCGACCTGTTGGAAGCGGTCGAGGACGCTTCGGGCCCCGAAGTCGGGGGCGCAGGACGTCCAGACGCCGCCGACGGCCGCGGTGGCGAGGAAGGCGACGACCGCCTGGGGGATGTTGGGGAGGTAGGCGCTGACCCGGTCGCCGGGCCGGACGCCGAGCGCGCGCAGTTCGGCCGCGAGCGAGCCGACCCGGCGGCGGAGTTCGGACCAGGACGTCGCGGCCTGGGTGTGGGTCTCGTCGACGTGGAGCAGCGCGGGGGCGTCCGCGCGCGAGGGGTCCTCGCCGGTGCGCAGGGCGTGTTCGGCGTAGTTCAGGGTGGCGCCGGGGAACCACTGGGCGCCGGGCATGGTGCGGTCGCCGATGACGGACTGGTACGGAGTGGAGAAGCGTACGTCGAACCAGTCGGCGACGGCCTTCCAGAAGGTGTCGAGTTCGTCGACGGACCAGCGGTGCAGCGCCGGGTACCCGCCCTCGGCCGGGGCTCCGTAACGCCCCGCCGCCCAGTTCTGGAAGCGGGTGACGGCCGCGGCGGCGACGCGGTCGGGGCCGGGCTGCCAGAGCGGGGTCTCGTCGGTTGCTGCGGTCATGGGGCTGCTCCCTGACTGTACGGGTACGCGGGGTGGGCGTGGGGCGCGCACACGTGCCGGGGTGTGCGCGTGAGGCGGCCGTTACGGACGATGCCATGTGATCGTCGTTCGCACCAGGGCTCACCGCCCATGGCCCGGGGTCCGTACATGTGGGCCGACCACAGGTGAACGGAAGTTGAACGGGGCCCCCACGTCCTCGGCCGGGTGGCAGGGTGAGCCGCATGAACGGTCGTGACCTGGTGCGCTCGATGAGATGGGTCGGTTCGGCGCGGGGGCTGCGCATGGTGCGCTCCGCCGTGCGCAGGCGGGGCGCGGACGCGCGGGCGCTGCCGCCCCGTGGTGCGGAGCGGGCCCGGGTGCCGGGGCTCGTGACCGGGGCGGAGCCGGGGCCGGGCGGGGGTGTGGTGCGGTTCGCGCGGTCGGAGCTGCGGGTGCGGGTCGCGGTGGGCGGTGCGGTGTTCTGGAGCTGGGACGGGGCCGAGCCGCTGCCGTCGTACGCGCTGGCCGGCGCGGCGCCCGAGCCGGACTCGCGGGCCCGGCTGGAGCCGGACAAGGAGGGCGGCTGGCAGGTGGTGTCGGAGCGGCTGACCTTCGCGGTGTCGCGGCACGGGGCCGTGGAGCTGCGGACGCCGGGCGGGGTGCCGCTGCGGCGAGAGCTGCCGCCGCGCTGGTGGGAGCCGGTCGCGGGAGGCGGGGCGCGGTGGGTGCAGCGTTCCGAGGTGCCCGCGGACGCCCGGTTCTTCGGGCTCGGTGGGCGGGCGTCGGGGCCCCGGCTGCGGGACGGGGTGTACGGGCTGTGGAACACCGATCCGGGCGGGCGTTTCGGGCCGGGTGACGATCCGCTGTATCTGACGATGCCGGTGCAGTTGGTGGTGGCCGACGCCGGAACGCATCTGATGTTCCACGACAACACCTGGTCCGGGCGGGTGACGCTGTGCGAGGGCGAGGAGGGCGCGGGTTCCGGCCATGACCGTCCCGGGACCTGCGAGGTGCGGATGGACGGAGGGCCGCTGCGGTGCTGGGCGACGGCGGGCACGCCGGCCCGGGTGCTGCAGACCTGGACGGCTCTCACGGGCGCCCCGGCGGTGCCGCCGTCCTGGGCGCTCGGTCCGCAGCACGCCCGTTGGGGTTTCGGCGGCGAGCGGGAGGTGCGGAGGGTCGTCGCCGGGTACCGGGAGCGTGGGCTGCCGCTGTCCGCGCTGCATCTGGACATCGATCACCTCGACGGGCACCGGGTGTTCACCGTCGACCGGGCGAGGTATCCAAACCTCCCGGGCCTGGCGGAGGAGCTGCGGGAGGAGGGGGTCCGGCTGGTGTCGATCGTCGACCCGGCGGTGAAGGCGGAGCCCGGGTACGGGGTGTTCGATTCGGGTGCGGTGGTCGGGGACCGGGGCGCGTTCGTGCGGGACGGGCGGGGCCGGGTGGTGCGCGGGGAGGTGTGGCCGGGCGAGTGCGTGTACCCGGACTTCACCGATCCGGCGGTGCGGGAGTGGTGGGGCGGGCTGTACGGGGAACGGCTCGCGCAGGGGTTCTCCGGGGTGTGGCACGACATGAACGAGCCGGTGTCGTTCGCCGCGTTCGGGGATCCGACGCTCCCCCGGTCGGCGCGGCACCGCCTGGAGGGCCGCGGCGGCGATCATCGCGAGGCGCACAACGTGTACGGGCTCGCGATGGCGCGGGCCGGCCATGAGGGGCTGCGTCGGCTGCGGCCCCGGGAGCGTCCTTTCCTGTTCTCGCGTTCCGGCTGGGCGGGGATGCAGCGGTACGGGGGCACCTGGTCCGGTGACGTGGCGACCGGGTGGTCCGGGCTGCGGGCGTCGCTGGCGCTGGTGCTGGGGCTCGGGCTGTGCGGAGTGCCGTACTCGGGACCGGATGTGGGCGGGTTCGACGGGTCGCCTTCGCCGGAGTTGTATCTGCGGTGGTTCCAACTGGGCGCGTACCTGCCGTTGTTCCGGACGCACTCGGCGATCGACGCGGGCCGACGCGAGCCCTGGGAGTTCGGGCCGCGAGTCCTGGAGTACGCGCGGGCCGCGCTGGTGGAGCGGGAGCGGCTGCGGCCGTACTTCGTGACGCTGGCGCGGCTGGCCGGGCTGACCGGGGCGCCGTACGTCCGGCCGCTGTGGTGGAGTGCGCCCGGGGATCGGGGGTTGCGGGACTGCGAGGACGCGTTCCTGCTGGGGGACGCGCTGCTGGTGGCGCCGGTGCTGGAGCACGGGGCGGACCGCCGGGCGGTGCGGTTGCCGCGGGGGCGGTGGTACGACACGGCGACGGGTGAGGCCCATGAGGGGCCGGGCCAGGTGCTGCTGGACGCTCCGTTGTCGCGGGTGCCGGTGCTGGCGCGGGCCGGTTCGGTGCTGCCCGTGCGGGGCGCGGACGGGGGCGTGGAACTGGAGGTGTGGGCGCCGGCGGAGGGCCGCGCCGGTGGCGGGCTGGTGGTGCCGGACACGGGCGACGGCTGGGAGCGGGCGGAGGTCGAGCAGTACACGACGCGGCTGGTGGACGGCGGGGTGCTGGTGGAGCGGGAGGGCGTCGAGGGGCCGGTGGGCCGCCCGGTGCGTGTGCGCGGCGTGTAGGCCGGGGCAGGGTCACCGGACGCCTGGCGGGCATGGGTGCCGGGTGGGTGTGGGCGGGGCGCCGTGGCGGGGTGACGGACGCACGGCGGGCGGCGGAGCCCGGGGCGGTCGTCCGGTCAGTGGTAGTGGCCCCCGAACCACGACCGGGCGGCGGCGGTGTGCAGGGGGAACGCGAGCTCGGCAGGTGCGCCGAGCACATGGAAGCCCGAGGTCTCGTCGGTCGGTACGGAGGGTGGGAGGGCGGCGGCGGGGCGCGCCGGGAGGAGTCCGAAGAGGAGCAGGTGTCCTTCCGGGTCGCTGAGGGCGTCGGCGAGCCGGACGTCGCCCTCGTCGGCCTCGATGCCGGTCTCCTCGCGGAGTTCGCGTACGACGGCGTGTCTCCAGTCCTCGTCGTGGTCGATGAAGCCGCCGGGGAGCGCGATCCCGCCCAGCCGGGGCGGAATGGTCCGGGTGATCACGACGAGGCCGGTGCCGGAACGGCCGGTGACGGGGAGCAGGGCCACGGCGACCGGCAACGGATTGCGGTAGGCCCTGTCGCCGCAGACGGCGCAGGTGCGGGGCCAGGCGGGCAGGACGGTGTACGGTGCGCCGCATGTGGCGCAGTGGGAGCCCTTGACGGGTTCCTCGGGGCGGTGCGTGAACGCGGACACGCGCGGACTGTAGCCGATCCCCTGCCGCCCCCTCCCCGCTCCTGGATCACGGGCCCCTGACCGGTAGGGCCTCCGCCGTCCGCGTCCCGGTGACCGCGTCCTGGTGACCGCAGCCGCCCCGTTCGCCGCCACCGCCCCCGCGGCTCCGGCCCGGCCCGAAGGCTCCCGGCGGGGCACCGACGCACGACGGAAGGGGGCGGCCGGGACCACCCCCGCGGGTTCCGGCCGCCCTCCCCCCTCCGACGCGTCCCGACCGTTTCCGGTTGCGGTCGCAGCCACTACGGTGCCTCGTATGCCACAACAGACGTTCGATTCGTACGAGGAATTCTGGCCCTACTACGTCGCGATGCACTCCAGGGCCGCGACCCGCTGGGTCCATCTGACGGGCACGCTCACCGGTCTCGCGGTCACCGCCTACGGCCTGGCGCGGGGGCGTAAAAGGTACGCCGCGGCGCTGCCACTGATCGGTTACGGGACCGCCTGGCCCGCCCACTTCCTGATCGAGGGGAACAACCCGGCCACCTTCGGGCATCCCCTCTGGTCGCTCCGCGGCGACCTGCGGATGATCCGGACGATGCTGGCGGGCCGGGACCGGGAGCTGGCTCGGACCGCTGCCGAATGGCTCGCGGACAACCCCCGGCCGTGACGCTCGGGGGCGTCCGGCGCCGCCGGACGGTGCGGTCCCGGCCGTAGGGCACCGCTACGTCGTCGCGGGCTCGCGGGGGTGCTCCACCCGCTCCACCGCGTGCTCGACGACCGTCACCAGCACGTCCCGAGCGGAGGAGCGGTCCCGCGCGTCGCACATGAGCACCGGCACCTCGGGGTCCAGGTCCAGCGCCGCCCGCACCGTCCCGGTGGGGAAGCGTTCGGCACCCTCGAAGCAGTTGACGGCGACCGAGAACGGGATCCCGCGCCGCTCGAAGTAGTCGACCGCCGCGAAGCAGTCCTCCAGCCGCCGGGTGTCCGCGAGAACGACCGCGCCGAGCGCCCCCTGGGCCAGTTCGTCCCAGAGGAACCAGAACCGGTCCTGGCCCGGGGTGCCGAACAGGTACAGCACCAGGTCCTCGCGCAGGGTGATCCGGCCGAAGTCCATGGCCACCGTGGTGGTGGTCTTCGCCTCCACACCCGCCACGTCGTCCACCGGGCGGCCCGCCTCGCTGAGCAGTTCCTCCGTGCGCAGCGGCCGGATCTCGCTGACGGCGCCGACCAGGGTCGTCTTGCCCACTCCGAAGCCGCCCGCCACCAGGATCTTCAGGGTGACGGGGTCAACGGGCCGCTTGCCGCGGCTAGAGCGCCCGAAGGCCATTGATCACCTCGCGGAGAATGCTCACGTCCGGCAGTTCGGCCGGCGGAACGGGACGGGTCACGTGTACGAGCTCGTTCTCGACGAGGTCGCCGACCAGGACCCGGACCACCCCCACGGGGAGGTCCAGGTCCGACGCGAGCTCGGCTATCGACTGGGGCATGGCGCTGCAGAGCTCGACGATCTCCACGTGTTCCGGCGAAAGCGTCTGGTCCCGGGCGGGGTCGTCGGCCGCGGGTTCGGGGACGACTACCGCGATCAGGTCGAGCCGGTGGCGGGAGGCACTGCTGGTTCGGCCGCGGGTCATCGCGTACGGGCGGACCACCGGTCCCGCGTCCGCGTCGTACCAGTGCGGCGCCCGGCGGTCCGTGTGCGATGAAGGAGGTCCGGAGGAGGGGTCAGCGCTCATGCCGTCCGCTCACCCCCCGCCGGTCCGACCGCTCGTCCGGGGTGCGTTGGCCAGGTGGGCGCCGACGCGCTTGACCATCAGCGTCATCTCGTACGCCACCAGGCCGACGTCGGAGTCGGCGTCGGCCAGCACGGCGAGGCAGCTGCCGTCCCCCGCCGCCGTGACGAAGAGGAACGCCTCGTCGAGTTCGACGACGGTCTGGCGGACCCCGCCCGCTTCGAAATGGCGTCCCACGCCCTTGGCGAGGCTGTGGAATCCGGAGGCCACGGCCGCCAGATGCTCGCCGTCCTCGCGGCTCAGTCCCTCGGACGTGCCGGTGGCGAGGCCGTCACTGGAGAGCACCAGCGCCTTGCGGATGCTGGCGACGCGTCCGACGAGTTCGTCGAGGAGCCAGTTGAGCCGGCCGGAGCCACGGCGTTCGGCGTTGGTTGCTACGGCGTTCGGTGCGGTCATCGACCGTCCCCTTCGGAAGTGGTTCCTTGTGCTCTGTCACCGGGACCGGTCGCGTCCTCGGCGTTCTCCCGGCGGCCGCGCTGCCAGCCGCGCTGGAGGGAGGCCATGCGGCTGCGCACCTCGTCCGCATCGCGTTCGAAGTCCCGGGCCTGCCCCGACCGGGCCGGCTCGGGGGCACGGTCCCCGGCGACCTCGCGTAGTTGCGGGACGAGGCTCGCCTGCCGGACGCGGCGGGGCAGACCGCCCACCGTGTCGCCGGGCGGGTCGGCGGCGGTCTCACCCCCGTCCCCGGCCGGTTCGGGGGCCACCGCGGACGAGGCGGGCCCGGTGGCTTTCCGGAGGCTCGCGGACCTCCGGGGTTCGGTGGTGTCGCGCGGTGCGGATTCGCCCGTGCCGGCCGCGGAGAGGTGCGGTGCGGCGGAGGGGGCGGCCGTGCCGTCGGGTGCGGGGCGGTCGGCACGGGGGCCGACGGCCTGGCGGGACGGGGAGGCGTGCCGCCCGGTTTCGGGGTGGGCGCGTCCCGCCTCGTCGATCCTGCGCCCGTTGTCGGCGACCAGGGTCGGCGGTTTGCGGCGGGGCAGCGGCACGGGTCCGGCGGCGTGCCCCGTTCGCGCACCGCCCGGTCGGCCGGACGCCTGCCGGTGCTGTTCGCGATCCCGGTCGCGTCGGCGGCCTCGGAAGATGCCGCCGCGCTCGCTGTCGGCGTCGTCGAGATCGGCCGCGCCGTTCAGCAGCGGGTCGAGCAAGGGGTCGTGCCCGAGGTCCGCCGTCCCCACCGGTCCTTCGAGCTCGACCGGACCGTCGAGGAGGGCCGGGTCCGCCACGGCGGCCGGCACGGGGACGAGACCCGGGGGCCTGCCGACGGCCCGGCGGTCCGGCGGGTCGCCCGGCCGGTCCTCGCCGCCGCCCGGCCCCTGGCGGCCGGACGCCTTCGTGCCCGCGGCCTCCTTCTCGGACCGCCGGTCGAGCCGGAAACCGGTGCCGTGCGTCTCCGGGGCCTCGGTGAGCACCGACCCCGGGATGAAGACGACCGCGGTCGTGCCGCCGTACGGGGAGGTCTGCAGCGAGACACGGACGTGCTGCCGCTGGGCGAGGCGGCTGACCACGAACAGGCCGAGCCGGTCGGTGTCGGAGAGTTCGAACTCGGGGGTCTCGGCGAGCCGCAGGTTCGCGTCGAGGAGGGCGTCGGGGGCCATACCGAGGCCGCGGTCGTGGATTTCGAGCGTGAAGCCGTTGGAGACGCGCTCGCCCAGCACCTGGACCCCGGTGTGCGGGGGCGAGAACACGGTGGCGTTCTCCAGGAGTTCGGCGATCAGATGGGTCAGGTCGGCCACGGCGGGTCCGCTCACCCCGATGCGGGGCAGCCGCCGGACCTCGATCCGCTCGTAGTCCTCGACCTCGGCGACCGCCGCCCGTACCACGTCCATCAACTGGACCGGCTTGCGCCACTGACGGGACGGGGCGGCGCCGGAGAGGATCACCAGACCCTCGGCATGGCGGCGCATGCGCGTGGTCAGATGGTCGAGGCGGAACAGATCCGCGAGTTCGTCGGTGTTCTCGGTACGGCGCTCCATGGCGTCCAGGAGCGTCAGTTGCCGGTGCAGCAGCACCTGGTTGCGGCGGGCGAGATTGACGAAGACCTCGGACACGCCGCGCCGCATCTCCGCCTGTTTGACGGCGGCTTCGACGGCGGCGCGCTGCAGGGTGTTGAGCGCCTGCCCGACCTGGCCGATCTCGTCCCGTTCGTACTGGAGCCTCGGTGCCTCGGTCTCGACGTCGATCTGCTCGCCGGCGGCCAGCCGGCGCATCACGCTCGGCAGCCGGACACCGGAGACCTCTTGGGCGTCCTTGCGGAGCCGGGAGAGGTCGCGGACGAGCTCACGGCCGATGCGTACGGAGACGGTCACCGAGGCCAGCAGGGCCAGGAAGCCGAGGACACCGGCCACCCCGGCCTTGATCAGGACGCTGTATCCGGCGGGCTTGCTCCGGTCCTGGAAGCGCTGGTCCATCCCGGCGCGGTCGGCGGCCAGCCGGTCCAGGACCGGCGTGGCCGCCTCCTGCCAGCGCTCGGCGTCGAGCGTGCGGGGTTCATCGGTGGGACCGGCGTCGAGGAGCATTCTCTCCGCACTGCGCAGTGCCTCGCTGTCCGGGCTCGACCAGTACCCCTGGACGCGTTGGCGTTCCGCGGAGGGGAGCACCTCCCCGTTGATCTCGTAGAGCAGTCCGCGGTTGGCGACGAGGTCGGAGACCTGGCGCAGTTCGGCGGCGGTGAGCCGTCCGGCGGCAAGTGACGAGGCGACCAGCGCGTCCTCGCGGGAGAGCATCTCGCGGGCGCGTGAGATGCCGACCAGCGCACGGGCGTGCTTGTCCAGCGCCACGTTCTCCGTCGTGCGCAGTCCGCTGAGAAAGCGGTGGGCGGGATCTATGAGGCGGCCGTAGAACTCCATGGCCTTCGAGCGGTCGATCGTGCGCGTGTCGACCGACGCGCGGAGCGCGCCGATCCCCTCGACCGCGCCGAGAAGGGAGTTCAGCCGCGTTTCGTCCTCCGCCCGCAGCGCGTCGCGGATGTCCTCGTGCCGCGCGCCGTTCCTCACGTCCGACAGGAAGCGGTCGGTGACCGCGCGTTGGCGCCGAAGCAGCGGCAGCGCGTCGGAGGTCCTGGGGTCGGCGAGGAGCACGAGGGTCTGGCGGCGCTCGTCCTGGAGGGCGCGGACGGTGTTCTCCAGAGGACGGCCGACCTTTTCCGCGATGGTGCTCGCGCGCATCAGGCGGCCGGCCTCACGCCCCGTCAGATACGTGGCGAAGCCCCAGAGCCCGGTGAGGGAGACGAGGGGCACGAGCAGCAGTGCCACGATCTTCCTGCGGATGGACTTCCCGCGAAAGCGCACGGCCTCCCCCAGCCCGACCCCACGGGGCGAGGGGTCGTGTCCCGTCAGCAAACGGCGAGAGCCTACTACCGACGGGGAGACAACTCGAAGGGATGTCTGGGATGTTTTTCAGCCGTGCCGCTGGCTTCGATCATGAGTTTTCCCGGTATTCCGGACCGCGATTTTCGCGAAAGCAGCGGAAGGGCCCCGTCCGGGCGTCAGACTGTCGGGCAGGGCAGTTGGCTGGATTTTTTCCCTCGATGACAGATCGGGGGAATTTTCCCAGCCTGTCACTCGTCTCCCTGTACGGGGCAGGGGAGACAACGGGAGCACTTGGGACAGGACGGTCCGATCCACCCGCGTAGAGACGGTGCACACCGGGCATAAACCCTGGAGTCGGACATCGGTGGGGAGTTGAGAGTTCTTGGACACGGAAGAACGCCGGGGCCCGGGGCCGTCGGCACCGGCCGCGGGGTCGGTGCCGACGGGCGCTCCCGACGCGTCGTTCCCGCGTCAGCACCGCCGTCAGCTCTGGGTGGAGGAGCCCGCCACCCGTTGGCGGATGCCGGACCCCGTCCGTACGGCCGCCGTGCGCGCCGTGCTCATCATGGCGCTGACGATGATTCAGGCCGTGGTGGCCTTCCTGTGCACGCTGGCGGAGTCCTGGCTGGCCTTCCCGATGGTGCTGAGCAGCGTGGGCAGCACGGTGATCGCGACCTGGGCGGTGCTGGACGTCTGGGTCACCCGGCAGGTCTGGAACCAGCGCCACGGTGTGGTGTCCGTGCCGAGCAGTACGGCACGGCAGTTGCGCCGCGAACGGCGCAGCGCACGACGGGCCGCCCGGCGGGAGGCGCGCATGAGCCGCCGGGACGCGGGCGACCTCTCACGCGCCTGAACGGCCGCCGTACGGTCGCGCGGGCGGGACGCGGCGAGGTGGTCGGTCCGCATCCCACCGCCCGGCCCCGGTCCCGCCCCGGCTTCGCGTTTCCGGGCGCGCGCTGACACGTCCCCGGGTGCCGGACGCCGACCCGGGCGGGGCGGGACGGGGCGGTCACGCGTCGGGCTCGGCCCGGGAGGCGGAGTCGTCCGGAGCCACCGGAGCACGCCGGAACATGCGGGTGGCGGTGATCTCTCCGTGCACGGTCCCACCGTCCGGGTCCCGCTGTGGCAGGCCCGGGCGCAGGTGCTCCTCCACGCTGATGTACTTCAGCCCGGCCCGCAGGTCCGCGTCATTGCGCAACCGGATGACCAGCGGGAATTCCGCGAGCGCCGTGGTGTCGAACAGTCCGGTGGTGTAGAGCAGCTGCACGCCGAGAGCGTCGGACACCGCGCGCTGGAGCTCCAGCAGATAGGTGGCGTTGGCGCGGCCGATGGGGTTGTCCAGGAAGAGCGTGCCCGCGTGCCGGTGCTGAAGCCGGTCCTGGCCCCGGTCGTTGCTGCGCAGGGCCGCCATCGTGCAGTACAGGGCGATGGCGGCGGTGAGCAGCTGCCCGCCGGAGAACACGTCGCCCATCTGCCCGACCGGGACCCGTTCGGCACGCAGCACGGCGTCCGGCTTGAGGATCTCGACGGCGACGCCCTTGGGCTCCAGTGCCGCCTGCACACCGCGCAGCAGCAGGGACATGCCGTCCCTGCGCAGGTCGGAGTTCTTCTTCAGCGCGGCGCGGGTGGCCTCGTCGACGACCTCGCCGAGCCGTTCGGCGAGGGTCGCCTGGTCGGGTTCCTCGAAGCGGATCCGGAGGAACTCCTGCCCCGACCACTCCCCCAGTCCTTCGGGCAGCCGGGAGAGCCGCTGGGCGGAGCGCAGGGTGGCGAGCGAGGACTCCACCAGTCCGCGCAGCCGGTCCACGATCGAGTCGCGATTGCGTTCCAGCTGTGCCAGTTCGTCGGTGAGGACGCGGAGCCTGGGCGCGAAGGCGGCGGCCCACTTCTCCGCGTGCTCGGGCAGTGCCGCGGCCGGCAGCTCACGGATCTGCTGCCGGGCCGGGGTGCGGACCTGTTCGTAGCGGGTGGAGTTGGCGTGCCGCACGAGGACGTCGCTCGCCTCCCGCACGGCGCCCTCGGCGGCGGACAGCTCGGAGGCCCAGCCGCGCAGCGCGCGGCGGGCCTCGGTGGCGGACCGCCGTGCCTCGTCGAGGCCGCCGGGATACGGCTCGGGGGCCTCGGCGTCGTCCTCCGCCCCGTGGTCCCTCAGGAGGTCCCGCAGGAGTGCCGCGGTCTCGTCGAAGCCACTCGCCGAGTCCTCGGCGGTGCGATGCGCGTGCAGCAGTTCGGCATGGGCGGCGCGGGCGGTGTCCAGGGTCTCGGTGGCGGCGGCCAGTTCGGCCGTGGCGATGCGCAGCAGGGTCTGGGCCTGGTCGGCGTCGACGGGGACCAGCTCGCCGGGGAGTTCGGTGTGGTGGGCCTCCCCGTCGGCCGGGGCCAGGCGCTCGGCCTCGCCGCGCAGCCGGCCGAGCTGCTCGCTCGCGGCGGAGGCCCGGGTCTCCAGGAGCTGGACCAGGGACTCGGCCCGGGCCGCGGCGGCCTGCCGGGACGGGCCGTCGGCGCCGTCCGGGCCTTCGAGAAGCTGGGCGGCCCGGGTCCGGACCTTGTTGGTGAGCCGGTCCAGCTCGGCGAGGGCGGCACTCTCGTCGCTCTCCGCGCGGGCCTGTTCGGCCCGCAGGTCGGCGCCGACGCCCACCTTCTCGTAGAGCTGGGACGCGGTCCGGTATGCCTCCCGCAACGCGGGAAGGGCGGGGCGCGGGGCGTCGTCCTCCGGCTCCGGGAGGTGCTCGGGCGCACCGGCGATCTCGGCGCGCTCGGCCCGCAGCGCGCGGGCCGTGCGCCGGGCGTCGTCGGCGGCGCGCTGGGCGGCCCGGCGGTCCTCGTCGGCGGCGCGGGCCCGCTCTAGGCAGTAGGTGGCCCGCGCCTCCGCCTCGGCGACGTCATCGGTCCGTTCGCGCAGCCTGGCCTGCCAGGAGGTGCGTTCGCGCAGCCGGTGCGCGAGTCCCGCGAGGGCGTCGGCGGCGCGGCGGGCACGCTGGGCGGCCTCCTGGCGTTCGTCGCGCAGCCGGGCGGTGTCCGCCGCGGCCTCGTCGGCCTCGGCGCGCACGGTGCGGGTCTCGGCCAGCCGGACCTCGGCCGTCTCGGCGGCCGTGCGGGCGTCGCGGGCGGCCTCGGCCAGTTCGGCGAGCATGCCGGGCGGGCAGTCGGCACGCCAGGAACCGATGCGGGCGGCCAGGGCGCGGTCGGCGGCGAGGCGTGCGGCGAGGGCGCGGATGTCCTCGTCCCGGGCGGCGGCCCTGCTTCTGAGGGCCTGTCGCTCCTCGTCGGCCGCGTGCTCGTCGTGCATCGCCGGGTTCGGCGGGACGAGGAACACACCGTCGGCGTCCGCTCCCGAGCCGGGGCCGGGGACGGGGGCGAGCAGCGCGGCGGCGGTGCCCACGGCCACGGCGGAGCGCGGAAGCAGGGCGGCGCCGCTGAGGGCTTCGCGGGCGCGGGCGTGCGAGTCGGGATCCGTGATGACGACGCCGTCGACGAGTTCGGGCCGGGTGGCGAGCACGGAGGCGTGGTCGGCGGGGTCGACGGCCTGGGCGAGGTAGCGCCAGCCGGGCAGGGCCGGGATGCCGTGCTCGCCGAGGTATTCGACGGTGGCCAGGACGTCGGGTCCGGGCGGCAGCAGTCCGCCGTCACCCAGCGCACCGAGGATCCGGGCGTCGTCGGCCGCGGCGGTGCGCAGATCGAAGAGGCGGCGCTCGGCGGAGACGACGGACTGGTCGAGCAGCTCCCGCAACTGGTCGGCGCTGCGGTCGAACTCCTCGGCGCTGAGCGGCCGTTCGTGCTCGGCCTCGCCGGGGTGCGGGGTTCCGGACGGCCGGATGGCCCGGCCGTCCGCCGCGCCGTGGTCCGGTCGGCGGTCGTCCGCGCTCCGGTCCTCCGCGTCCCGCCGGCCGCCGGCGGTGTCCGGAGGGGTTCCGTCCGCTCCGTTCCGGGGCCGGGGCAGGCCGATGTCCCGTGCGGCGGGCAGGCCCAGCAGTTCGGCCAGGCGGGGGGCCGCGGCGATCGACTCGGCGGCCCTGCGCTCGGCCTCGTACGCCTGCTCGGCGGCGTGCGCGGCATCGGCGGCGCGCGCGGCGGCGAGTTCGGCGCGGCTCTCGGCCGCCGTGGCCTCCCGGGCCCGTTCGGCCGCTGTGCGGGCGGCCTCCCGGGTTGTCTCCCAGGCGGCGACGGCGGACTGCTCGGCGTCGCTGGCGGCGAGGGCCGCGCGCGCCGGGTCGGCGTCCGGGGCGGTGTCGTCGAGCCAGCCGGCCCGTACCGCCTCGGCCGTCTCCTGCTCGACCTCGGCGAGGCGCTGGCGCAGGTGTCCGGCCTCGCTGCGGGCGCGCTGGGCCTCGGTGGCGGCGATGGTGGCGTCGCGGTGGGCGGTCTCGCCCGTGGCCTGGAGGGCTTCGGAGCGGGCCTCCTCCTCGTTGGCCAGGGCCTCGCCCGCCTCGGCCGCGGTGTGCAGGGCCCGAACGAGGTCGGCGGCGGCGCGGGCGCGGGCGGCGAGTGCGGGCGCGGCGTCGCGCTCGGCCTCGCGGATGGCGGCGGCGACCCGGGCGGAGCGGTCGGCGGCGGCCCGGTGGCGCAGGACGGCCTCGGCCGCCTGCCAGGCTGAGTGCAGGGTGCGGGCGTCGCCGAGTTCGCGGCGCTGGGCGGCGGCGCCCTTCTCCGCCGCGGCCAGGGCCAGCGAGGCGTGCCGGTAGGCCAGTTCGGCGGCGATCAGGGCGCTGCGGCCACGGGCTTCCTCGGCCGTGGTGACGGTGTGGGCGGCGGACGTCACCTGCTGGGCCAGTTCGGTGGACCGGCCGCGTTCCCGGCCGGCGCGGGCGGAGAGCCTGCGGGCGAGTACGCGGGTGCGGCGCTCGGCGCCCGCATGGACGTCGCGGGCGCGGGCGCGGGTCTCCGTGGCGTCCACGATCCGGCCGAGCAGGTCGACGGAGCCCGCGGTGAAGTCGCGCTCGGCGGTCAGTTCGGCGCGTCGGCCCAGTTTGCTGCCGAACCCGCTCACCAGATCGGCGAGGCCGTCCGTGTCCCGGGTGTCGGTGACGGCGCGCAGCAGCAGGTCGGTGAAGTCGGAGTCCTTCTTGACCGCGAAGAGCCCGGCCGCCTCGCCCTCGTCGGCGTTCATCTCGCGCTGGTAGCGGAAGAGTTCGGGGTCGAGACCGAGGTCCCCGAGGTGTTCGTTCCAGCGGTCGTGGACCTCCTCCCAGTGCACGTCGAGGTGCTGGTAGAACTTGCCCGCCTCCATCAGGGCGTCGCGGAAGCCCTTCATCGTGCGTCGCCTGCCCTTCGCTCCGGAGGCGCCCTCGGCGGGGCGGCGCACGGAGGTGGACTCGGCGACCGGCAGGGAGTCCAGGCCGAGGCCGGGACCCGGGCGGAAGGAGTACCAGGCTTCGGCGAACTTCCGCGGGTCGTTGGAGACCTGGCGGCCTCGCCACTCGCTGACCTTGCCGACGACCACGCATGCGCCGGTGAGGGTGTGCTGCCATTCCAGGGCGACATGGCCGCAGTCGTCGGCGAGCAGGAACTTGCGCAGTACGCCGGAGCTGGCGCCGCCGAGGGTGTTGCGGTGACCGGGCAGCATCACCGAGAAGATGAGTTTGAGCAGCACCGACTTGCCGCCGCCGTTCTCCAGGAAGAGGACCCCGGCGGGGGCGGGGCGGCGCGGCGGGCCGACCGGTTCCTCCTCGAAGAACTCCGCCTGGGCCGGGGCGGGGTCGGGCACGGGCTCGCCCACCCCGCGCAGGTCGAGCACGGTGTCGGCGTAGCGCGCGCCGGCCGGCCCGATGGAGTAGAGGCGGACCCGGGACAGCTCGTACATGTCGGCGGACTCTCGTCGTTCAGGAAGCGGGAGGGGATATCAGGAGAAAACGGGGCGTCGGGGGACGGGAAGGGGCGTCCGTCGGGCAGGGGCGGTGGTGCGTGCCGGTCAGGCGTGGAAGGGCAGACCGGCGTCGGAGGCCAGCTCCAGATCGTCTCCGTCGGGCGGCGGCAGCAGCGTCGCCGTTCCGTCGGTGACCGGTACGACGCCGAGCTCCAGCAGCTCGGCCATGGCGGCGGTGCCGGCCATGTCGCGGACCTGGAGCTGGTAGCGGGCGGTGGTGCGGTAGGCGCCGCCCGCGTCGTCCCCCGTGCGCTGGAGGAATCCGGAGTCGGTGAGGAAGGCGACGGCCTTGCCGACGATGCCCGTGGTGGAACCGGCCAGTCTCCGCGCGTCCTTGGTGGCTCCGGTGGTGCTGCGCCGGGCGTAGACCCGCCAGGCCGCCTCCAGTCCGGGGGCGTCGGAGGCGGGGTCGGTGTTGTCGCCGTGCTCCTCGGCTCGTTCCTCCAGTCGGCGGCACGCCTGGCGTACGAACGCGTCGACGCCGTTGACGGTGATCCTGCCGATGTACGCGTCGTCGGCGAGGTCCTCGGGGCGGGGGAAGGCCATCGCCGCGGTGGCGAGGTGGGCGAGCCCGTGCAGGAAGCGGTCGGCGGAGTCGGACGCGGCGCGGCGTGCGTAGTCGCCCATGCGGACGGCGAAGACGGAGTCCTCGCCGGCGGTGACGGCCATTCCTGCGCGCGGGGACACCTCCAGCACGACCAGGCCGAGGCCGGTCGCGACGGCGTCGGCGAGTCGGGCGAAGCCGGTCTCCTCGCGGTAGCGGCGGAGCAGTTCGGCGTAGCCGAGGTCGCGGGCGGGCAGCAGCTTGGGCTGGAGTCCGAAGGCCACGAGCCGGGCGGCGTCGGCCGCGTCGGCCGGGGTGAGGGAGGCCGGCGCGGGGCCGGCCGGGGCGGCCGGTCCCGCGTTCTCGGTGGCGTACGCGGTAACCGGCTCGGTCCACGCGTCGGCGTGCTGTGCGTGGTGGTCGGTCACGACGGTCGCTCCTTGCGGTAGCTCTTCGGTACGGGGCGGGTGGGCTCGGGGCGGCCCGTGTCCGTCCCGGCGGGTGCGCGCGGGACGGGGGTCATGAGGCCTCCGAGCGGTCCGCGGCCATACCGGCCGCGTCGAGCAGGGCCGTGCCCACTATCAGGTCCGCACCGCCGAACTCCGGGTCGTCGAGCGGCGTCCCGTCGTCGACGGAGAACAGCAGCCGCTCCTCTCCCTGGCGGTAGGCGGTGCCGACGGGCGGGCTCGCCGCGTGCACCGCGAGCAGCGCGACCAGGTAGGGCAGGTCGGGGTCGCGGAGCCGGGCCTCCGCGAGGAGTCCCGACAGTCGGCGCGGCGCGTCGTGCTCCAGGTCGAGGAGGTCCATGGCGCTCGCGAGCTGCTCCTCGCTGAACCTGCTGTCGTCGGGGGTGGCGATCAGGTCGGGTTCCGGCATCTCGGCGCCCAGGTGCTCCCGTTCCTGGGGCGGGGTGAGCAGCATGCCGACGAGGTCTGCCACCCGGACCGCGACGGGCGTGCGCAGCCCGGTGCCGTGGGTGAAGAACGCGTCCGTGACCCGGAGGGCCCGCTCGACGGGGAGCGGCAGCAGCGGGGCGACCAGCTGGCCGTACAGATCGAGGCCGGTGCGCGCGGCCGGCGTGGCGAACGCCTGCCGGTCCTGCTCGGCACGGAACAGGGGCCCGGCCTCCAGGAGGCGGGACTGGAGCTGGGTGTGACGGCGGATGCAGTCCTTGACTATGTCGACGAGTTCGGCCGCGCGGCGCTTGTGCTCGGGGTCCTCGGCCTCGTCGCGCGCCCGGCGGATGTTGGTGAGGATCGCGTTCTCGTGGCGGTAGCGGTCGGCGACGTGGTCGAGCGCCTCGGCGATCATGTCGGGGACGGTGTTGAGCCAGTCGACCGCCCGGACGTTGCGCCGGGTGGCCTCCAGCGTCTTGCGGAGGGTCTCCGCGTACTGCACGGTGCGGTAGCGGGCCTGTTCGGCGGCGAGCTGGGCGTCGGCGAGACGGCCCCGGCTGATGAGGACCTCCAGCTTCACCTCGGCCGCGATCTGGGCGCTGGTGACGTCCGTGTCGAGGGCGCCGACCAGGACGTTGACCGCCTCGTCGGTGGTGCGGAGGTAGACGGCGCCGCCGTGTCCGGGGACCTCTTCGATGAGTTTGAAGTCGTAGTCGCGGCGGACGTACAGCCCGTCTGCCCCGAACGTGCCGTACACGGCGCGGAACCCGCGGTCGACGCTGCCGACGTTGATGAGGTTCTCCAGCACCCAGCGGGCGACCCGCTCGTGCTCGGCGGCCGGGCGGCCGGGGGCCTGGGCGGCTACGCGGGGAACGAGCCTGGCCACTATCTGGTCGTGGTCGGCGCCCGTGTCGAAGTCCATGTTGAGGGTGACGAGATCGATCGCGGCGAGCGCGACCTCGGCCATCGCGTAGACCGTGTACTCGCCGGCCAGATTCGCCTTGCGCGTGTCGAGGTCGTGCAGCGGCGCCGTGCAGGCGAGCGCGCGCAGCCGCCGCGCGAGCCCCTCGTCGGCGGCCGGGCCCGGTGCGGGCCGCGACCCCGCGCCGGGCCGGAACGCGGCGTTGTCCGTGTTGGCAGGCGAAGTCACGGTGCACAGATTAGGTCCTCGCACCGACAACGGTCGAAACGGCGCAGACACGCCCCGCCTCTCCCGGCGCGGCCCTCGGGGCCTCACGGCCGTCCGGCTCCGCGCCGCCGCGCCGGCTGCGGCCGCCCGCGGGCTCAGGGCCGCGCACCGCCGCGCCGGTCGCGGTCCTCGGGGCGGGCGGGGCCGCCGGGGGCCGGTTCCGGCGGGCCGTACCCGCCGCCGCCCGGCGTACGGATCACCAGCACGTCCCCGCACTCCAGCTCCGCCGTGTCGCAGCCGCGCAGCGGGGTGACCGTCCGGCCGTCGGCACGCTCGATGTGCTGTTCGCCCAGGGCGCCGGGTTCGCCTCCGGCCATGCCGTACGGCGGGACCCTGCGGTGGCCGGACAGCAGGGCCGCGGTGACGGGTTCGAGGAAGCGGATGCGCCTCTCCACGCCGTTGCCGCCGTGCCGGTGCCCGCGGCCCCCGCTGCCGTCCCGCACCCGGAAGCTCTCCAGCAGCACGGGGTAGCGCCATTCGAGGACCTCGGGGTCGGTGAGGCGGGAGTTCGTCATGTGGGTCTGGACGGCGTCCGCGCCGTCGAAGTCCTCGCCGGCGCCGGAGCCGCTGGCCACGGTCTCGTAGTACTGGACGCGTTCGTTGCCGAAAGTGAGGTTGTTCATGGTGCCCGAGCCCTCGGCCTGGACGCCCAGGGCCGCGTACAGCGCTCCGGTGACGGCCTGGGAGGTCTCCACGTTGCCCGCGACGGTGGCCGCCGGGTGGACGGGGGCCAGCATGGATCCCTCGGGGATCCTGACCTCCAGGGGCTTGAGGCAGCCGCCGTTGAGCGGGATGTCCTCGGCGACGAGCGTCCGGAAGACGTACAGGACCGCCGCCATGACCACGGATCTCGGGGTGTTGAAGTTGCCCGGCTGCTGCGGCGAGGTGCCGGTGAAGTCGATGACGGCGCTCCGGGCGGTCCGGTCCACGGTGAGCGCGACCTCGATGACGGCCCCGTTGTCGGTCTCGTACCGGTAGTGGCCGTCGCGCAGCCCGGCGATGATCCGGCGGACGGACTCCTCGGCGTTGTCCTTGACGTGCCGCATGTACGCGGCGACGGTCTCGGAACCGAACTGGCCGACCATGCGCCGGAGTTCGGTGATCCCCTTCTCGTTCGCCGCGATCTGGGCGCGGAGGTCGGCGAGGTTGGTGTCCGGGTCGCGGGAGGGGTGGGCGGCGGTGGTGAGCAGTTCGCGCGTCTTCGCCTCGCGGAACCGGCCGTCGCGCACCAGCAGCCAGTTGTCGAACAGCACGCCTTCCTCGTCCACCGTGTGGCTGAAGGCGGGCATGGAGCCGGGGGTGATGCCGCCGATCTCCGCGTGGTGTCCGCGCGAGGCCACCAGGAAGCGCAGTTCGGGGCCGCCTTCCCCGGTCTCGTCGAACACGGGCGTCACCACGGTCACGTCGGGCAGATGGGTGCCGCCGTGGTACGGGTCGTTGATGGCGTACACGTCGCCGGGCCGCATCGTGTCCGCGTTGCGGTGCAGCACCTCCTTGATGGACTCCCCCATGGAACCGAGGTGGACGGGGATGTGCGGGGCGTTGGCGATCAGGTCGCCGTCCGCGTCGAAGAGGGCGCAGGAGAAGTCGAGCCGTTCCTTGATGTTGACGGAGTGGGCGGTGTTCTCCAGGCGCACACCCATCTGCTCGGCGATGGACATGAAGAGGTTGTTGAAGATCTCCAGCATGACGGGGTCGACGCGGGTGCCGACGGCCGTACGGTCCGGGCGTGGGCGGCACCGGGTCAGCCGCAGGTGGCCGCTGTCGGCGAGGAGGGCCCGCCAGCCGGGGTCGACGACGGTGGTGGCATCCGCCTCGGCGATCACGGCGGGACCGGTGACGGCGTCGCCGGAGCGCAGGTCCTCGCGCCGGTGGAGCGGGGTGTCCTGCCACCGGCCCCCGGCGAACATGCGCACCGTGTCGTGCGGTCGGGGTGCCGTCTCCCCTCGGGGGGTGCTGCCGGCCGGGCGGGGACGGTGGCGGCCGGACGTTCCGGTCGCCTCGACCGACACCGCCTCGACGACGAGGGGCTTGTCCATGGTGAACGCGTAGCGCGCCCGGTGCCGGGCCGTGAACGCCTCGGTCATGGCGGGTACCTCGTCCAGGTCGACGGGCAGTCCGGCGTCCGTGCCGGCGTAGCGCAGAAGCACCCGGGCGCGCGTGGCGATGGCGTCGTCCGGGATGCCGTCGGCGCGCAGTTCGGCGCGGGTGCGCTCGGCGAGGGCCGCGCAGAGTTCGCCGACCGTGGTGCGGGTCCCCTCGTCGAGTTCCGCCTCGACGGACTGCTCGCGCATCGCGGTGGCGTCGGCGAGGCCGATGCCATACGCCGAGAGCACACCGGCCAGCGGCGGTACGAGGACGGTGTCGACGCCCAGGGCGTCGGCGACGGCGCAGACGTGCTGGCCCCCGGCGCCGCCGAAGCCGGTCAGGGCGTAGCGGGTGATGTCGTGGCCGCGTTCCACGGAGATCCTCTTGACCGCGTTCGCCATGTTGAGCACGGCGATCTCCAGGTATCCGGCGGCGACCCCGGCGGCCGTGCGCCGTGTTCCGGTGGCGCGTGCCGCCTTCTCGGCGAGGGCTTCGAAGCGCCGGCGGACGAGGTCCGCGTCGAGCGGGAGGTCGCCGTCGGGGCCGAAGACGGCCGGGAAGTGCGCGGGCTGGATCCGGCCGAGCATCACGTTGGCGTCCGTGACCGTCAGCGGTCCGCCCCGCCGGTAGCAGGCGGGGCCGGGGGCCGCGCCCGCCGAGTCGGGGCCGACGCGGTGGCGGCGGCCGTCGAAGTGCAGGATCGAGCCGCCGCCGGCCGCGACGGTGTGGATGTTCATCATGGGGGCGCGCATGCGCACACCGGCGACCTGGGTGCCGAGTTCACGCTCGAACTCGCCGGCGTAGTGCGACACGTCGGTGGAGGTGCCGCCCATGTCGAAGCCGATGACCCGGTCGAACCCGGCCTGTTCGGACGTGCGGGCCATCCCGACCACGCCGCCGGCGGGGCCGGAGAGCACCGCGTCCTTGCCCCGGAAGTGGGAGGCCTCCCGCAGCCCGCCGTTGGACTGCATGAACATCAGCCGGATGCCGGGGAGTTCGGCGGCGATGCCGTCGACGTAGCGGCGCAGGACGGGTGAGAGGTAGGCGTCGACGACGGTGGTGTCGCCTCGCGGTACGAGTTTGATCAGCGGGCTCACCTCGTGCGAGCAGCTGACCTGGGTGAAGCCCGCGGCACGGGCCTCGGCGGCCACGGCGTTCTCGTGCCCGGGGTGGCGGTAGCCGTGCATCAGGACGACGGCCGCGCTGCGCAGGCCGTCGGCCCGGGCGGCGCGCAGCCGTTCGGCCACCGCGTCCCGGTCCAACGGGGTCACGATCCGGCCGCGGGCGTCGATCCGCTCGGGGACCTCGATCACCCGCTCGTACAGGGCCTCGGGCAGCAGGATGCGCCGGTCGAAGAGCCGGGGGCGGTTCTGGTACGCGATGCGCAGGGCGTCCCGGAAGCCTTGTGTGATGACGAGGACGGTCGGCTCGCCGTGCCGCTCCAGCAGGGCGTTGGTGGCGACCGTGGTGCCCATCCTGACCGTGCCGACCCGGTCGGCGGGGACCGGGTCGGCCGGGCCGAGGCCCAGGATGGCGCGGATTCCGGCCACGGCGGCGTCGCGATAGCGCTCCGGATCGTGGGAGAGCAGCTTGCGGCTGACGAGGTGTCCGTCGGGGTCACGGGCCACGACGTCGGTGAACGTCCCGCCACGGTCGATCCAGAAGTCCCAGCGCCCGGTCATTCCCCCATAGTGGCCTGCGGTGCGGGCGGTGGACAGGGGGCCACGGCCGGTGCGCCGCCGGTACCGGAAGACGCGTCGGGGCCGGTCACGCGTCCGTACGGCCTGCGGCGCCGTGCGGCCCGCGCGGTCGTTCGGTGCGGGCGGCGAGGCCGTGGGGCGCGCGGGACCTCGGCACGGGCGGCGGCCGTGGGGCGGGCCGCCGGCGGCCGTGCGCCGTCAGGCCGCGGGGGCGTCGGGACCGATCCTGCTGCGTACCGCCGTCTGCACCTCGGCCTCCTCGGCCGGGTCTGCGGCGAGCATGCGCAGCCGTTCGGCCACCCGGATGTCGCCGGTCTCGGCATGCAGTGCGGCGATTTCGCGGGTGGTCTCCTCGCAGTCCCACAGGCATTCGACGGCGAAGCCGGTGGCGAAGGAGGGATCGGTGGCGGCCAGGGCGCCGGCCGCCCGGCCGCGCAGGTGCGAGGAGGACGTCTCGCGGTAGACATGGCGCAGCACGGGTGCCGCGCAGGCGATGCCCAGCCGGCCGACGCCGTCGACGAGGGTCCACAGGCGTGGGGCGTCGGGGCCTTCGCCCCGGACCGTCTCGCGCAGCGCGCCCAGGACCAGGGGGGCGTCCTGCGCGCCGCCGCGGCAGGCGAGCACCCCGGCCGCGGACGCTCCCAGGGCGTCGGGCCGCCGGGCCCACCTCCGGGCGCGCTCCACGGCCGCGTCGCCGCACATCCGCTCGAAGGCGGCGACCGCCGCGTCGGCGACGGTGCGCGAGGGGCCGGTCGCGGCCAGTTCGACGAGGTCGAGCGCGGCCGGGTCGGCGGCCGCGGCCAGGTAGTGCAGGGCGGCGCAGCGGGCGGCCTCCGGGCCGCCGCGCGCGGCTTCGAGGATCGTGGGGCGGTCCTCGGGACCGGCGACGGCGGCGAGGCAGCGGGCTGCCGGTCCATGCAGTGAGCCGCCGCGTTCGAGTCCCTGCTGGGCCCAGTCGAGGACGGCGCGGACGCTCCAGCCGGGGCGCGGGCCGCCGGGCCGCATCTGCCGCTGCCACCGGTCGAAGGAGCCCCGTTCCGAGGCGGCCCTGACCCGGGCCCCGACCGCTTCGCGCGGGTCGTCGGCCCACAGCCGCCAGGGGCGCGGTTCGAAGGCGTCCCGTACGGCGGCGGCCAGCTCGGCCTCGCCCTCCTCCGTGGCCGGGAAGCGGCCGAGCACGGGACCGGCGAGGGCACGGAGCCCCGCGTCGTCGTCGCGCAGCGCGAGCTCGTCCAGCGCCCAGGCCCAGTTGGACCCGGTCGCGGCGTAGCGGCGCAGCAGGACCAGGGCGTCGTCGCGTCCGTACGCGGCGAGGTGGCCGAGCACGGCGAGGGCGAGCCCGGTGCGTGCGTCGTCGGTGTGGAGCTGGTCCTCGGGGCCGAACAGGTGCCGCTCGATCTCCTCGACGCCGCCGTCGAGGTCGAGGTACAGGCGCGCGTAGTAGAGGGAGCGGTTCTCCACCTGCCAGTCATGGCGCGGATCGCTCAGGACGCAGTGGTTGAGGGCCGCCAGGGCCTCGGGACGCGGTGCGGCGAGCGCGTGGAGCGTGCCGTCGCCGCGGCCCCTCTGCAGCAGGCCGAGCAGGGTGCCGCTCGGCGCTATGAACGGATCAAACATGGAAAGGCCTCACATCAAGCTGTCGACGCGACCGGGACTGTGCAGTTCCAAGTGCCTGACGGGCACTACGCCGCGCGGCAACATGATCGTCCGATCGGCGTCTTCCGCTTGGTGTAGAGCATCTTCCTCTGCCTCTCGTCGTCGGCCCTGAGCGGGCCCGCGACGTCATGATGACCCAGCCATTTCGCCACCGCGACCACATTTACGGCGTACCCCGTCAGCGGGTGCCGAAGAGTTCCAGCAGGTCGGGCTTGCCGAACATGCGCGCGGTGTCCACCGCGGAGGGCGCTCCGGCCGCCGGGTCGGCCCCCGCCGCGAGCAGGGCCCGGATCACCTCGTGCTCACCCTTGAAGACGGCTCCGGCGAGCGGTGTCTGCCCCCGGTCGTTGGCCCGGTCCGGGTCGGCTCCGCGCCGGACGAGGGCGGTGACCGTGGCGGCGTGCCCGTGGTAGGCGGCGAGCATCAGCAGCGAGTCGCCCCGATCGTTGGTGAGGTTGGCGGGCACGCCCGCGTCGACGTACGCGGCGAGGGCGTCGGTCTCACCCCGGCGGGCCAGACCGAACAGCTTCGTCGCCAGCTCGACCACCTCGGGATCGGGGGCTTCGCTCATCGTTTCGGACCACCTTCCATGAACCACTTGCACCGCTGCTGACCTGCTGAGGCGTGCGCCCGGGCGCACGAATAAACCGACAGAGTACTGCCCGTGCGGCCGGATGGCCCGGCCCGTGCCCACGGACGTGCTCCCGCTTCGCGCATACCCCGGAACACATGGGTCACACGAGCCACGGCCGCGTACGCGCGACTTCCGTACGGCCCCCATGGGCGGGCCCCGCCCGTCGACCGGGGACCGTTGCCCCGACCACCGCCCGAGGTCGGCCATTCGGGTGAAAATAACGACTTTTCACTCGAATGCGACTTTCATCACATAGATACTTCCGGTGAATCTGGAAGGACTCATGGTGACCGTCCCACCGAACCAGGAGAAGATCTCATGATCCTGTCCATGTCAGGCGTCGTCATCCTCGGCATCATCGTCTTCCTGTTCTTCAGGAAGGACGGCCTCAAGGCGTCGCATGCCCTCGTCACCGCCCTGTTCGGCTTCTATCTGGCGGGCACCGCCATCGCGCCCAGCATCACCGCCGGGGGCGCGAGCCTCGCCAGCCTCCTGGGCGGGATCAAGTTCTGACCCTCCGCGACCGCTTCCACCCCCCTCAGGTTTCAGGAGACCGACGTGGCCCGGCGACCACTCCCCCGCATCCTCAGCAGCGGCAGCGTCTCGATCACTCGCGGTCGCGGGTTCGCGCGCACGGCCACCGACGGGGCCACCGATGTCCTCCAGCCCCTGATGACGGTCGTCCGCGGTCTCAGGGTGCTGGCCGCCGCCGCCCGCCGGAAGTGGGCCGCAACCCCCAAGGACCGGCGCGGTCCCGTGCTGTTCACCGTCGCGGTCTGCGCCTTCGCCCTCACGTTCGTCCCGTACGGCTCCGTCATCGCCCTGATCTCGCTGATGGGCGCCGCGGCCTGGGCCGGACGGGAGCGGACACCCGTGAAGACCGGGCCGGACGAGGCGGAGTCCGGGCGGCTGCGGTCCTTGTACGAGGCGCTCGTGCCGTACTTCTCCGCGACCGGGGACCCCGACCCGCTGTACGCCCACGGCGGCGACTGGCAGAAGGCCTTCGGCGACCACGAGTTCGACGACGACGGGCGCCCGACGCGGCTGCGGGTCTCGTACCCCGCCTACTTCACGGACAGCGAGGCCGCCTCCCGTGCCCGCATCGAGGAGCTGCTGCACGCAAAGTCGGGCCGCGGGCGCGAGTACCGCTTCCTCTGGGACGAGGAGGCCAACCGGCTGGTGATGAACGTGCTCGACCCGCTGCCCACCACGATCGGCGCCCAGCGCTTCGTCACCGCGCCGGGTGAGACCGTGCTGGGCTTCACGGACGCCGACGCGGTACCGCGGACGGTGCCCGTCACCGACGGGGACACGACCAGGGACGCGCCCCCGGTCATCTGGCGGACCGGCGCCCGCTCCACCGAGCCGCATCTGCTCGTCGCCGGGCAGCCGGGCAGCGGCCTCACGACCCTGCTGCGCTCCGTCGCCCTCCAGGCCCTCCAGCACGGTGACGTGCTGATCGTCGAGGGCAACGGGACCGGCGAATACGCCTGCCTGGCCGGACGCGACGGCGTGCTGGCCGTGGAATGCGGCCCGGCCGGCGCGCTGACGACCCTGGAGTGGGCGGCCAACGAGACCGAACGGCGACTGATCACCGCGAACCGGGCCCGGCAGGCCGGCCACCCCCTCCCCGACGACATCAGACGCCCGCTCTGGATCCTGCTGGACCGGCCGGGCGTCCTCGCTCATCTGGCGGCCACCGACGGCCGCCCCGACCTCCGGGACCTGCTCCAGCTGCCGCTGCGGCACGGCAGGGCGGCCAACGTCACGGTGGTCCTGGCCGACCACTTCGACGACCTGGACATCCTCGGGAAGGCCGTACGGACCCACACTCGGGCCCGCGTCGTGCTCGGGCGGTGCTCCCGCGACCAGATCACGTCGGTGCTGGGCACGGAGCCGCACACCACTCCGACGCCGGATGTCCCGCCGGGTCGGGGGTACGCGCGGCTGGGTGCCGGCCCGGTGCTGCGCCTCCAGGTCCCGGCCACGCCCGATCCGTACGACGAGGCGACCGGCGAGGCCCAGCGACAGGCGGTCCTCGGGCTGCTGCCCACCCTGCGGACGGCGCACGAACCCGCCGAACCGGCTGCCTCGGAGACCGTCGAGACGGCCCTCCCGATCGGGTCGCCCCCGCCCGCCGGAGCGGCCGTCCAGGACCCGGCCGCATCCCCCGGCCTGACCGCCGCCCTGGCCGGCGACGGTTCAAAGGCGCGGAGCTGAACGGCGCCGCACGAACGGTACGGAGCCGGGCGGACCCACCCGCTCGGCCCCGTACCGCTCCACACCGCGCGCCGCGGACCCCCGGAACGCTCCGGGCACCCCGGCACCCGGTGCTCAGGTGCCCCTGCACCCGGTGCTCAGGCACTCAGGCACTCAGGCACTCAGGCACTCAGGCACTCAGGCACTCAGGCACTCAGGCACTCAGGCACTCAGGCCACGAACGACCGGGGCGCCTCGGTGTCCGCGCCCGCCCCCGAGCCCACCAGCCGCGCCGCCGCCGCGAGCCGTACCGCCGCCTCTTCCGCGACCGGCCCCGACACCGTGAACGGCAACCGCACATACCCCTCGAAGGCGCCGTCGACCCCGAACCGCGGCCCGGACGGCACCCGTACCCCGACCCGCTCCCCCGCCACCGCCAGCCGGGAACCGGACAGCCCGCCGGTGCGCACCCACAGGGTCAGACCGCCGTCCGGAACCGAGAACTCCCAGTCCGGCAGCTCCCGACGGAGCGCCGCGACGAGCGCGTCCCGGTTGTCCCGCGCCTGTTCGCGCCTCAGCCGTACCGCCTCCTGCCAACCGCCCGTGCGCATCAACCAGTTGACGGCCAACTGCTCCAGGACGGGCGTCCCCATGTCGGCATAGGCGCGGGCCGCCACCAGGCTGCGGATCACATCCGGCGCGGCGCGCACCCAGCCGATCCGCATTCCGGCCCAGAACGCCTTGCTCGCCGAGCCGACGGTGACCACGGTGGAGCCCGCCCGGTCGAAGGCGCAGACCCGGCGCGGCATCCGTGCACCGGGGTCGAGGCGCAGTTCGTTCATGGTCTCGTCGACGACCAGGACCGTGCCCGCCGAACGCGCCGCGTCCACCAGGGCGCGCCGCTGGTCCTCGTCGGCCAGCGCGCCGGTGGGGTTGTGGAAGTCGGCCACGACGTAGGCGAGCCGCGGCGCCGCGTCCCGCAGCACCTGACGCCACCGGTTCATGTCCCAGCCGCCGAGCCCCTCCTGCATCGCCACCGGCACCAGCCGCGCACCCGTCTCCCGCATCAGCTGCAGGATGTTGGCGTAACTCGGGGACTCCACCGCGATCCGCTCCCCGCGCCCCGCGAAGAGGTGGCAGATGGCGTCGATCGCGCCCATCGCCCCGGTGGTGACCATGATCTGCTCGGGCATGGTCGGCACCCCGAGGCCGGTGTAGCGGTCGGCGATCATCTGCCGCAGCGCGGGCAGGCCCGCCGGGTAGTCGCCATGGGTACGGGCGTAGGGCGACAGCTCCTCCAGGGCGCCCTGGACCGCGCGGGTCAGCCATGGCTCGGGGGCGGGCAGCGAGGCGCAGCCCAGGTCGATCATCGATCCGAGCGACTCCGGGGGCAGCGGTTCCAGCCCGCGGGCGGGCAGCGGATTGCCCGCGGGCACGGCGGTCCAGCTGCCGGCCCCCCGGCGCGACTCCAGGAACCCCTCGCTGCGCAGCGCCTCGTACGCCGCGGCGACGGTGGTCCGGCTCACGGCCAGGGTGAGCGCGAGTTCGCGTTCGGCGGGGAGCCGGGCGGCCACCGGCACCCGGCCCTCCAGGACGAGCAGACGCACCCCGTCGGCCAGTGCGCGATAGGCGGGCGGCTTGCGCGCGCCCGGTCCGGCGGGCCTGGTCTGCTGCGCCCGGAGCTGCCGGGCGAGCTGTGCCGCACCGACCGCCGAGGTCCATTCGGCCATGGAAATCAGTCCACCTTCCTCGGATTGGCCATAGTTGACAGCCAAACCCCTGCCACAGAGTGACACGAGGCAATCCACTTCCACCACTTCAGGGGGCACTTTTGTCCATCACCCCCGCCCCTCCCGGGGCGCACCTTGCCCGAAGGCTCGTCCAGCTCTACGTCGGCCTGACGCTGTACGGGGTCAGTTCGGCGCTCCTGGTCCGCGCCGGCCTGGGCCTCGAGCCCTGGGGAGTGCTCCACCAGGGGCTCGCGGAGCGCACCGGGCTCTCCATCGGGGTCGTGTCCATCGTCGTCGGCGCCGTCGTGCTGCTGCTGTGGATACCGATGAGGCAGCGCCCCGGTCTCGGCACCGTCTCCAACGTGTTCGTCATCGGCGTCGCCATGGACGGCACGCTCGAGCTCGTTCCCGCCGTCCACGGCGTCCCGGCCAAAATCGCCGTGATGGCCGCTGGTGTGCTGCTCAACGGCGTCGCGACCGGCCTGTACATCGCGGCGCGGTTCGGCCCGGGGCCGCGCGACGGGCTCATGACCGGTCTGCACCGGCGCACCGGCCGCTCGATCCGGCTCATCCGCACCCTGCTGGAGGTCGCGGTCGTGGTGACCGGTTTCGCACTGGGCGGTTCCCTCGGCGCCGGTACGGTCGTCTACGCCCTGGCCATCGGCCCGCTCACCCAGTTCTTCCTGCGCCTCTTCGCCGTCGGGGAGGCGTCCACCGCGGCGGACGCGCATGCGGCGGGGGCCGGGGCGACGGCCGGGGACGGGCCGGCCCCCGGGGAGGCGCCGCCGTCCGGGAACGGGCCGTCCGACGCGTCCGGGTCGCCGGGCCGCGGCACCCACGTCACCGGCCGGTCACCGGGGCGGGCCATACTGCCCCGGTGACCTCCGTGCGCCATCCCTACCTGGACCACCCCACGACGATCCCGTTCGCCCATCGGGGCGGCGCCGCCGACGGGATCGAGAACACGACGGCCGCGTTCCGCCGTGCCGCCGACGCCGGGTACCGCTACTTCGAGACCGATGTGCACACCACGTCGGACGGCCGGCTGGTGGCTTTCCACGACGCGACCCTGGACCGGGTGACGGACAGCCGGGGCCGGATCGCCGAGCTGCCGTGGAGCGAGGTGCGACGGGCCAGGGTGGCGGGCCGTGAGCCGCTGCCGCTGTTCGAGGAGCTCCTGGAGACCTTTCCGCAGGCCCGCTGGAACATCGACATCAAGGCGTGGTCCGCGCTGGTCCCGCTGGTCGAGCTGATCCGCCGGACGAACGCCTGGGACCGGGTGTGCGTGGGCTCGTTCTCGGAGGCGCGGGTGGCCAGGGCCCACCGGCTCGCGGGTCCCCGGCTGGCCACGTCCTACGGGGTGCGCGGGGTGCTGGGCCTGCGCCTGCGCTCGTACGGCGTCCCGGCGGCGCTGCGCTCCGGCGCGGTGTGCGCGCAGGTGCCGGAGACCCAGAACGGGGTCAGGGTCGTCGACCGGCGCTTCGTGCGCGAGGCGCACGCCCGGGGGCTCCAGGTGCATGTGTGGACCGTGAACGAGCCCGAGCGGATGGCCGCGCTCCTCGACCTCGGGGTGGATGGCATCATGACCGATCACATCGAGACACTGCGCACAGTGCTGGACGAACGCGGGGCCTGGGCCTGACCCGCTCGCGCGCGGGGCTCACGGGGAGAGACGAGGGGGAACGGGTTGAGCACCGAGACCGCGGACGGCACCGGGTCGGCGGACCGCACGACGGGTCGCGACGCCGAGGCCAAGAGCCGTGTACGTGAACAACGCGGCTGGTATTTCTACGACTTCGCCTGCTCCGTCTATTCGACGAGCGTCCTGACGGTATTCCTCGGCCCCTATCTGACCTCTGTCGCCAGGGCGGCGGCCGACGCCGACGGTTTCGTGCACCCGCTCGGCATACCGGTGCGCGCCGGGTCGCTGTTCGCCTACTCGGTCTCGTTGTCCGTCGTGATCGCGGTGATCGCCATGCCGCTCGCGGGCGCCGCGGCGGACCGCACGGGCCGCAAGAAGCCACTGCTCGCGGCCGCCGCGTACACGGGGGCCGCCGCCACGACCGGCATGTTCTTCCTCGACGGGCACCGCTATCTGCTGGGCGCGTTCCTGCTGATCGTGGCGAACGCGTCCTTCTGCGTGGCGATGGTGCTCTACAACGCGTATCTGCCGCAGATCTCCGGGCCGGAGGAACGTGACGCGGTCTCCTCGCGCGGCTGGGCGTTCGGCTACACCTCGGGGGCGTTCGTCCTCGTCCTCGACCTGGTGCTGTACACGGCCCACGACTCGTTCGGGCTCTCCGAGGGGGACGCGGTACGGATCTGCCTCGCGTCGGCCGGTGTCTGGTGGGGCGTCTTCACGCTGATCCCCCTGCGGCGGCTGCGCGACCGGCGGACGTCTCGGGGCGGTGGCGGGGCCGCGGTCGGTTCGGGGTGGCGGCAACTGATCGCGACCCTGCGCGACATGCGCCGCCATCCGCTGACGCTCTCCTTCCTGCTGGCGTACCTGGTCTACAACGACGGGGTGCAGACGGTGATCTCCCAGGCGTCGATCTACGGCTCCGAGGAGCTGGGGCTCGACCAGACGACGCTGATCACGGCGGTGCTGCTGGTCCAGGTGCTCGCGGTGGCGGGGGCACTGGCGATGGGCCGGCTGGCCCGGCGGTACGGCGCGAAGCGCACCATCCTCGGCTCGCTCGTCGTCTGGACGCTGATCCTCCTCGCCGGCTACGTACTGCCCGCCGGCGAGCCGCTCTTCTTCTACGTGCTGGCCGCAGCGATCGGGACGGTGCTCGGCGGCAGCCAGGCGCTGTCGCGCTCCCTCTTCTCGCATCTGGTGCCGGCCGGCAAGGAGGCCGAGTACTTCTCCGCGTACGAGATGAGCGACCGCGGACTGAGCTGGCTGGGACCGCTGGCGTTCGGTCTCGCATATCAGCTGACCGGGAGCTACCGAGATGCGATCATCTCGTTGGTGGTCTTCTTCGTGATCGGTTCCGTACTGCTCGCAAGGGTGCCGATTCGCCAGGCCGTGGCCGCCGCGGGGAACCCTGTTCCGGAACGGATTTAGACGTTGAAGTGAAAGGCCGGTAGTGTACGCCTTTGGCCTGCCCGGGAGGACCGTTACTGCGAGTGGAAGAGGCAGAACCGTTGGGTGACAACTTCCGCTAGATGTGACAAACCGGGCATTGGCGGGTACCTCAACCCTGAAGAAGCAGCGGCACGACGGGCGACGCATGACCGGCAACGGGAATCTTTACCGCCGACCGGACGTTGACCGGATGACGACGACAGCGACACCTGTCCTGTGGGCGACAAGCCCGGGAGGCACGATTCATGAGTGAGCGAGCTCTCCGCGGCACGCGGCTCGTGGTGACCAGCTACGAGACGGACCGTGGCATCGATCTGGCCCCGCGCCAGGCGGTGGAGTACGCATGCCAGAACGGACATCGATTCGAGATGCCGTTCTCGGTGGAGGCGGAGATTCCGCCGGAGTGGGAGTGCAAGGCGTGCGGCGCCATGGCGCTCCTGGTGGACGGGGACGGCCCCGAGGAGAAGAAGGGCAAGCCCGCGCGCACGCACTGGGACATGCTCATGGAGCGGCGCACGCGCGAGGAGTTGGAAGAGGTGCTGGCCGAACGGCTGGCGGTTCTGCGCTCCGGAGCCATGAACATCGCCGTGCATCCGCGGGACAGCCGGAAGACCGCCTGACCGCAGAAGCACCGCAGTACGACAGAGCCGCGGGGGGGGGGGCCCCCCGGGGGGGGGGGCCCCGCCCCCGCGCGCCCCCCCGGGGGGGGGGGGGCCGCGGCCCCCCCCCCCCCCGCCCCGTTCGGGGCGGGGGGGGGGGGGCCGCCCGGGGGGGCGCCCCCCCCCCCCCCCGCGGCTCTGTCGCGTCGTGGGAGCGGGCCCGCGACATCCCGCCCGGCCGCCGTGAACGGGCCGGGTCGGCCCGGGGTGGCCCCGGGCCCGGCCGGAGTCAGGGCGTCAGCGGAGGCCGGGGGCCGTCGTCGGGGCGGGAACCCGGCTGCGGTGCGCCCTCGTGGCGGATGACCTCACCCTGCACGATCTTTCCGTCCGGCCGATGAATGCGAGCCTGCTGAAAGGCGTCGGAGAAGCTGCCGGGGGGCGCCGTGCGCATCCGGCGCCCCACCGAGCGCTCGGCGTACCGGCCCAGCGGCGCACGGACCTGCGGCACCAGCAGCAGGAGCCCCGCCACGTCGGAGACCAGCCCCGGGACGATCAGCAGCAGTCCGCCGAGCATCAGGAAGCCGTTGCCCCGGCCGCCCGAGGCGCCCGGCCGCCCGGTGTCGTCGGCACCGGGCTGCCCCGGCGTCTGCTGGAGCGTCTCGGTGAGGTTGCGGAAGGCCCGGCGGCCGGCCCGCTTCATCACGGCCGCTCCCAGGACGATCCCCGCTGCCAGGAGCAGCAGCACCGCGAACCCTCCGGCCGCGTCGGCCACGACGGTGAGCAGCCAGATCTCCAGCACCGCCCAGGCGGCGACGGCGAGCGGAACGAAGGTGCGGGCGCGTGAACGCCTCGGGGCGGTCGGGGGCGGTGTGCCTGTGCCGGTCGTCATGGTCCCCAGTGTGCCCGTACACGCGTACGCGCGGCGTAGGGGGGGTGATCGGCGGGCGGATCGCGGCATCGCGCCCCGCCCCTTCGACCGCCCTTTGAGGATCAGGTGCTCTTGCGGCCGAGGACCCGGTTCGCGCGGGAGGCGACCCCCCAGGAGGTGACCCGCCACAGCGCCTCGACGACGATGTCGCGGCTCATCTTCGAGTCGCCGACCTCGCGGTCCACGAACGTGATCGGGACCTCAACCACGTGGTACCCGGCCTCGACGGCGCGACGGGCCAGATCGACCTGGAAGCAGTACCCCTGGGAGGCGACGCTGTCGAGGCCGATGCCCTTCAGCGTCTCGGTGCGGAAGGCCCGGTAGCCGCCCGTGACGTCCCTGGTCCGCAGCCCGAGGAGGATCCGGGAGTAGGTGCTGCCGCCGCGCGAGATCATCTCCCGGGACTTCGGCCAGTTCACCACCCGGCCGCCCGGCACCCAGCGGGAGCCGAGCACCAGGTCGGCGCCCTTGAGCGCGGTGAGCAGCCGGGGCAGTTCCTCGGGCTGGTGGGAGCCGTCGGCGTCCATCTCCACGAGCACGCCGTAGCCGTGCTCCATGCCCCAGTGGAAGCCGGCGAGATAGGCGGCGCCCAGCCCTTCCTTGCCCTCGCGGTGCAGTACCTGGACCTGTTCGTCGTCGGCGGCGATCTCGTCGGCGACCTTGCCGGTGCCGTCGGGGCTGTTGTCGTCGGCGACCAGGATGTCGGCCTCCGGCACGGCGGAGCGCACCCGGCTGACGATCGGCTTGATGTTCTCGGCCTCGTTGTAGGTCGGAATGATCACCAAGGTTCTGCCGAGCGGGCCGTATCGCCTCTGACCGCCGTCGTTCACTTACTGCCCCTTCAGTCCGTACGCAGATGCACACCATATCCAGCGCCAGGGGGCCGTACGCCTACGCGGTCGGGCGGCGGCGGGCACCGGCCGCGGACAGAAGGAGGGAAGTACGGACAGAAAAGGGCGGGCGGAATAACACGGGCGCGGCCGTGGCGCGGAGACTGCGGATGGGGGCCCGGCGCCCTTCGGGCCGGCCTGGGAGCCGCTGGCTGCGGATCGACCGAGAGCCGTTGTCTACTGAACGTCCGGGCCCCACCCGGGTCGCACCCCCGTCCGGCGATGCCCTCCCTCGCCGCCGAGGCGCGGGCGCTGAACCTGGCTGTCAGTGGCGGTGCGCGCGTGCGGCACACCACCCCGTGACCCAGCGGCGTTCGACGACTGCGTGGAAGTTCGACCGGTCGGGCGTCCTGTGGTGGACCCGGCCGAACCTACCCGCCGGTGGGCGCGTTCTGTCAATACCCACCTGACCTGCGACGTTCACGGATCCTGCCTGATCAGTGGCGAAGATCCGCAGGTCGTGACCGAGCGTCGGACCCCTCGCTCGACGGTGCGAAATGTCCGCACGTCACTCGTTCGGCCGTACGTAGACCGTTTGTCCGAAGACCACCGTCCGCAGGCAGACGGGGAGTTCGGCGCCCGGGCTGAGGTCCGGCAGTCCGGGGGTGCCCGACCTCGGATCGGTCGACCAGCGGGCGACCCGGTCGTCCGGTGCCTGAACCACCAGGCCGCCGGTGCGCCAGACCGCGTAGTCGGCCGGTGCGCCGGGCACCAGCGTGCCCGCGTCGTCGCGGCCGACGGCCCGCCAGCCGCCCCTGGTGTGGGCGGTGAAGCCCGCGCGCACGGAGATCCGGTGGTCGGGCGTGCGGTGGAAGGCGGCGGCGCGCACGGTCCCCCAGGGGTCCAGCGGGGTCACCGGGCTGTCCGAGCCGAACGCCAGCGGCACACCGGCCCGCAGGAGCGCCGCGTACGGGTTGAGGGTCCTGGCCCGCTCGGCGCCGAGCCGCCGCGCGTACATGCCGTCCTCCCCGCCCCAGGCGGCGTCGAAGGCGGGCTGCACCGAGGCGGTCAGGCCCAGCTCCGCGAAGGCGGCGACCGTCTCGGGGGTGAGCATCTCGGCGTGCTCGACGCGGTGCCGGGCGGCCCGGATCCGGGCGAGGCCGAGCCGTTCGGCCGCGGCTCGGACGCCTTCCACCACGGCGGTGACCGCCGCGTCGCCGATGGCGTGGAAACCGGCCTGCAGTCCGGCCTCGGTGCAGGCGGCGACATGGGCGGCGATCCGCGCCGCGTCGAGATGGGCCGTGCCCGTGTGCCCGGCCGGGCCGTCGGCGTACGGCTCGTGCAGGCAGGCGGTGTGCGAGCCGAGCGAGCCGTCGACGAAGAGGTCTCCGGCGGCGCCCACCGCGCCGAGTTCCCTGATGCGGCGGGCGTCCTTCTCGTCGGCGACCTCCTGCGCCCAGTACCCGAAGACCCGCGGCCCGGGCTCCTCGGCGGCGAGTCCGAGCAGCCCGGTGAAGTCCTCCTCGTCGGAGATGTCCGGGCCGCCGCACTCGTGCACGGCTCCGATGCCCAGGGAGGCGGCGTGGCGCAGGGCGGCCCGCTGGGCCTCGGCGCGCTGGCGCGGGGACACGGCGCCGTGGGCCGCGGCGCGCACCGCGTGATGGGCGGCGTCGGTGAGCGGGGCGTCGGGGTGGTAGCCGGTCAGCGCGGTGACCCCGGGGACCAGGTCGAGCAGGGCGGTGGTGACGACCGCGGAGTGCACGTCGACGCGGGGCAGGTACACCGGTCGGCCGCCGGCGGCGGCGTCGAGTTCGGCGCGCGACGGCGGGCGCTGCTCCGGCCAGCGCGCAGCGTCCCAGCCGTGGCCGAGGACGACCCGGTCGGCGGGGTGCGCGGCCACGTACGCGCGCAGCAGACCGAGCGCCTCGTCGAGGGTCCGGGCGGTGGAGAGGTCGAGGCCCGTGAGCGCCAGGCCGGTCGACGTGGTGTGCACATGGGCATCGGTGAACGCGGGGGTGACCAGGGCGCCTTCGAGGTCGACCACCTCGTCGACGCCGCTCGTGAAGGCGTCGGCGGCCCCTTCGGAGCCCACCCAGGCGACGTGGCCGCGTTCCACGACCATGGCGGTGGCGAAGGGGTCGGCGGGACTGTGGACGTCCCCACCACGCAGCAGCACGGTGCGGTGTTCGCTCTGGGGTGCGGTGCTCTCGGTCATGGGACCAGTCTCCCGCCTGCCCGGAACCGCGTGGTCCGCGGCCCCCTCGGATCGTCGGCGGCCGGGCCTCAGATCCTCGGCGGCCGGGCCTCGTACGGTGTGGACAGGACGACGGTGGTGCGGGTGGAGACACCGGCCAGCGAGCGGATCCGGGTGAGCAGGTGCTCCAGCTCCAACGGGGTCGCGACCCGCACCTTGAGGATGTAGTTCTCGTCCCCGGCGACGCTGTGGCACGCCTCCAGCTCGGGGACGTCCGCGAGCCGCTCCGCGATGTCGTCCGGCGCGCTCGGGTCGAAGGGTTTCACCGAGATGAACGCGGTGAGCGGCAGGCCGACGGCCTCCGGGTCCACGACCGCGGCGTAGCCCCGGATCACCCCGCGCTGCTCCAGCCTGCGCACGCGCTGATGAACGGCCGACGTGGACAGGCCCGTGGCCTTGCCCAGGTCGGTGTAGCTCATCCGCCCGTCCTTGACGAGCAATTCAACGATCTGTCGGTCCAGCTCCTCCATGCGGTCAACTTATTGCCCGGGGCCGTCCAGGAACAGCGGTGAGGGCCCTGGAGCGGCACCCACGCCCGTCATGTGACGAACGCCACACGTTTATGACGGGGTGGCCCGCCACCTCGCGGTTACGGCCGACGCCCGACGGGAAGTGCTTGGTGTGGTCCAGGCCACCGCGCCTGACCGGGCACCCGAGGGGGGATATTCCCATGCAGAGCCTGAAGCTCACCGATCGCTCCGAGCCGGAATCCGTCGTGCCGGACGAGGACGTCGTTCCCGATCCGTACGACATGTTCGAGATGTACCGGGTGACCTGCCCGGACTGCGCGCAGCCGATCGCGCTGCTGGCCGACGAGGACGTGCTGCCGGAGCACGCGCTGTGCCCGACTCCGTGGAACCCGTTCGTCCTGAAGGTCTGCTCCGGTACGGGCCGCACGGTCTCCCGGACGCGGCCCGCGGACGAGTCGCGCGATTCCCAGGAGCAGGACACCGGCCTGCTGTTGACACTGCCCCAGGGGCTCGACTGGAGGACGCAGCCCTTCTCGCACGCCGGCGGTCCGGGCTCGCGCCCGATGCGCGCGCCGCGCCCGCGCCGCGCGGCAGCCTGAGCCACGTCCCGCCCTCGCGGTGCGGCCCGGACCCCTCCGGGCCCCTCCGCCGGAGCCGCGAGGCCGTCGAGGCGGTTCCCCGACGCGACACAGAGGCGGGCGCCGGCCGGGCGGGGCGGCCCCGGCGCGGCCGGACGACGCCGGGGAATGGCCGAACGGACTCTCGAATCGATCGGGCAGTGACTCCGCCCCGCCTCGCACCGTTGGCCGGGTATGACCCCGCCGCATACAACGGCCGGTGCCGGTCGTCGCCGTCTTGCCGCCCCGGCCGCCGAAGAATCGGTTCCGCAGTCCGATGCGCAGTCGGCGCTCCGGACGCCGCCGCCGCACTCCGCCGATCCCCCCATCTTCCGGGCGCTGCTGCGTCATTGGGAACGCAACGGGCGGACCCTTCCGGGCCACCGGGACCAGGAGTGGAACCGGATCACGACGACGCCCGTGTGGTCGGAGCGGCCGCTCCGGCTCAGCGGGTCTCGGGACCCGCGAGATGACGGGCGATGACCATCCGCTGGATCTGGTTGGTGCCCTCGACGATCTGGAGCACCTTGGCCTCACGCATCAGCCGCTCCACGGGGAAGTCGGCGGTGTACCCGTAGCCGCCGAGCACCTGGACGGCGTCGGTGGTGACCTGCATCGCCGCGTCCGTGCAGAACAGCTTGGCCATGGCCGCCTGACGTGAGAAGGGCCTGCCCGCGTCGCGCAGCCGGGCCGCCTCCAGGTACAGCGCCCGGCCCGCCTCGATCCGGGTGGCCATGTCGGCGAGCATGAACCGCAGGCCCTGGAAGTCGGCGATGGGGCGGCCGAACTGCTGCCGTCCGGTGGCGTAGGAGACGGCCTCGGCCAGGGCCGCCTGGGCGACCCCGATCGCGCAGGCGGCGATGCCCAGCCGCCCGGAGTCCAGCGCGGACAGGGCGATCGCGAAGCCCTGGCCCTCGTCGCCGATGCGGCGCGCGTCGGGGATCCGTACACCGTCGAAGTTCAACTGGGCGGTGGGCGAGCCCTTCATGCCCATCTTCTTCTCGGGCGCGGCCGCGTTCAGCCCCTCGGCGTCCCCGGGCACGAGGAAGGCGGTGATGCCGCGGGGCCCCTCGACACCGGTGCGCGCCAGGACCGTGTAGAAGTCGGCGATCCCGCCGTGGGTGATCCACGCCTTGGTGCCGGTGATGACCCAGTCGTCCCCGTCCCGCACGGCCTTCGTGCGGAGCGAGGCGGCGTCGGAGCCGGAGGCCGGCTCGGAGAGGCAGTAGGCGCCCAGCAGGCCCCCGCCCAGCATCGCCGGGAGGTGCGCGTCCCGCTGCGCCTCGGTGCCGTAACCGGCGAGCGCGTGGCAGGCGAGGGAGTGGACGCTGACACCGAGGCCGACGGTGAGCCGGGCGGCCGCGAGCTCCTCGAGGACCTGGAGGTAGACCTCGTACGGCTGGTCGCCGCCGCCGTGACCGGAGTCGTAGGGCAGCCCGAGCAGCCCGGATGCGGAGAGCAGGGTGAAGACCTCGCGCGGGAACCGGCCCGCCTCCTCCTCCTCGGCCGCCTGCGGGGCGATCTCCCGCTGGGCGATGTCGCGGACGAGGGCGAGCAGTTGCCCGGCCTCCTCGGTCGGCAGACGGCGTTCCACCGAGTGCGGGGCACGGTCGGACATGTTGTGCTCTCCTCCCTGTCGGGCGTTGCGACGGTCGCGCGCGCGGGGTGTGGGCGGCACCGCCGAAGGCGTTCGGACAGCGCCCGAGGGAGCACTGCCACCCAACCGATGCCCGCCCCCCGGATTACGAGAGCTGCTGGCCAGCGGCTGTGGCGGCATGAGTATGCCCGATCGGACGATATCCGTCACGAGGTCTGCGGGCGACTCGGCGGCGGGTGCGGCCAACAGCGAGGTTGGTCCGAACCATTGACCCAACTGGTCTAGTCCATCTACGGTTTCACCGGATCGGCCTTTCCGCGTTCATGCCAAATTCGTGGAACGGCCGGGCTCCCCCCACCCGACGCTCCCTCCCCCACGAGGAGACCAGATGTCCGGACAGCACCGCGCCCGCACCCGCGTACGGGCGTTCGCCGCGGCCGCTTGTACCACCGCACTCGGCGCCGCCCTGCTGGGCGTGGCCGCCACCGCCCCGGCGGGTGCGACCCCCGCGGCGGCCGCATCCCCCACGGCGGCCGGCGACAAGGTGGTCGGCTACTTCACCAACTGGGGTGTCTACCAGCGTGATTACCACGTCAAGAACATCGAGACCTCGGGCTCGGCCGACAAACTCACCCACATCAACTACGCGTTCGGCAATGTGACCGGCGGCAAGTGCGCGATCGGCGACTCGTACGCCGACTACGAGAAGGCCTACACCGCCGACCAGTCGGTCGACGGCGTGGCCGACACCTGGGACCAGGACCTGCGCGGCAACTTCAACCAGCTGCGCAAGCTGAAGAAGCTGCACCCGGACCTCAAGGTCATCTGGTCGTTCGGCGGCTGGACCTGGTCCGGCGGGTTCGGAGAGGCGGCGAAGAACCCGGCCGCGTTCGCCGAGTCCTGCTACAACCTGGTCGAGGACCCCCGCTGGGCCGATGTCTTCGACGGCATCGACATCGACTGGGAGTACCCCAACGCCTGTGGTCTCACCTGCGACACCAGCGGACGCGAGGCCTACGGCAACCTGATGGCCGCGCTGCGCTCCAAGTTCGGCGCGGACAACCTGGTCACCGCGGCGATCCCCGCCGACGCCTCCGACGGCGGCAAGCTCGACGCGGTCGACTACGGCGGCGCCGCCCAGTACGTCGACTGGTACAACCCGATGACCTACGACTACTTCGGCGCCTGGGACGCGCAGGGGCCGACCGCCCCGCACTCCCCGCTGAGCTCCTACGAGGGTATCCCGCAGGAGGGGTACAACAGCGAGGCCACCATCGCCAAGCTGAAGGAGGCGGGCGTCCCCGCCTCCAAGCTGCTGCTCGGCATCGGCTTCTACGGCCGCGGCTGGACCGGCGTCACCCAGGATGCGCCCGGCGGCACCGCCACCGGCGCGGCCCCCGGCACGTACGAGGCGGGCATCGAGGACTACAAGATCCTCAAGAACAGCTGCCCGACGACCGGCACGGTGGCCGGGACGGCGTACGCGCGCTGCGGCAACAACTGGTGGAGCTACGACACCCCGGCCACCATCGCCGGGAAGATGGACTACAAGAACCAGCAGGGCCTCGGGGGCACCTTCTTCTGGGAGCTCAGCGGTGACACCACGGACGGGGAGCTGATCAAGGCGATCGGCTGAGAGGCGTCCGGCCCGTCGGGGCCGGATACGAACCGCGCGGCCGGGCGACCCCACCCCCGGCCGCGCGGTGCATCCCGGCCCCCGGACCGCCGCCGGGCGGGATCGGGGGCCTTCGGGTCAGCGCACCCCGACGGCGGCGAGGGCCCGCCGCTGGGCGGGGGTCGGACGCTCCGGGAAGTACAGGTAGCAGACGCCGCCGGTGCCGGAGGCCACCTTTCCGCTCGCGTTGTAGCGCTTGGTGCGCAGCCAGATCGTCTCCCACTCGCGCCGCCGGTAGACCCGGCGCACCGCCTCGTTGTCCGGTGAGGCCGGGTCATTGGCGATCACATCGCCGTCCGCGGTGAACCCGATCACGGTCATCAGGTGGCCGGAGGTCCCGTACCCGGCGCCGGTCAGCTCCTCCTTGAGGAAGGACTGCGAGGTGATGACCGGGATGCCCGCCCGGACCAGGTTCTCCACGTCCGTGAGCGAGCCGAGCCGGGTCACCACCGCGTTCATGTCGTGGTAGGTCGCGGCGTAGGCGGCGTTGAACGGCCAGTTGCCGCAGCCCTCGTACTGGTAGTCGTACGTGAATCGGGCCGCGTGGCAGACCTGCGGGTCGGCGAGGCCGGGTTCGACCCAGGCGAGGTCCTCGGCGGTGGGGCGGCGGCCCCAGTACTCGATGATCATCTGCGAGGACGTGGGGCTGCACCACGCCTCACCGCCGTTGTCGTACTCCGGGTACTGTCCGGCGTGGATGTTCTGCGAGTAGCGCGGCACCCGCAGTTCCCGGACGAGACCGGGGGCGCTGGCGGGCACGGTGAAACGGTCGGGGACGTCGGACGCCATGGCGCCCAGCCGCCACACGGTGGGCGTGAGACGCGTGCCCGGGGTGCGGTGGAGGGTGAGCCGCAGCCGGTAGGAGACCAGCCGCAGCCCGCTCGCCGGGTCGTCCACCGAGAAGGTGTCGGTCCAGACGGAACTCCTGCCGTCGCCCTGGTCGTCGACGGAGGTCCGGCGGATGTCGCCGTCGCCCGAGGCCCAACGGCCCATCACGTACCACGGGGTCCAGGTGGCGTCCGAGTAGCGGCCCTGGAGCTCGATCTGGATCCAGGTCCCCTCGGGGGTGTGCGCGTTCCAGGAGGCGATCACCTCGGTCGCCGGAACGGACGACCGGTGGAGCGGCGAGGTCCAGCTCGCGTACTCCCAGGCGAGGGGCCGCCCCGTGTGCGGGTCGGTGTAGTCGGTGCGGCCCTCGGGCCGGCCGATCACGAGGCCGGGGCGGCGGCCCTCGACGGCACGGGTGCCGGCGCCGAAGCCGCTGCGCCAGTCGGTGTGCGTGTGCCAGAAGCGGTTGTCCACGGGAACGGTGGTGGCCGAGGGGGTGGCGGACGGGGTGATGGCGGTGCCGACGGCGTACGCGGAGCCGGTCGACAGCGTGCCGGCGGCGGCCGCCGCGAGGGCGGCGCTCAGCACGGTCCTGCGCGAGGTCGGTCTGTTCATGGGCGGGACCCCCGGTCGTGAGCTCGTGAACGGAATGCCGTGTGCGGGTGCGCGACAGTGCGCCAACTATCGCGGTTCACGGCCGGATCCGACCAGCGGCAGGGCACCCGAAGAACCACCAATATTGGTCTGGTCCACTGGCATGACCTGCGGGCGTCGCGGACCGGCTCGTAGGCTGGGGCCATGAACGACCTCTCGTCCCTCGCCGCGCGACTGCGCGCCCTGGCGCCGTCCTGCGGTCCGGTGCGACTGGTCGCCGTCGACGGTCACGCGGGATCGGGGAAGAGCACCTTCGCGTCCCGGCTCGCCGCCGCGCTCGGCGGCGCCCCCGTGCTGCGCCTGGACGACCTGGCCACCCACACGTCCTTCTTCACCTGGACGGACAGGCTGCGGGAGCAGGTGCTCGATCCCCTGTCGCACGGCGAGCGGGCCCGCTACGCGCCGTACGACTGGAACGCCCGGACGTTCGGGCCGGCGCGGAGTCTGGACCCGGCGCCGGTGGTCCTGATCGAGGGGGTCGGCGCCGGCCGCCGTGCGCTGCGCCCGTGCCTGGCGCGGCTGCTGTGGATGGACCTGCCCGCGGACGAGTCGTGGGCGCGGGGCCGCCACCGGGACGGGCCCGCTCTGTCGGCGTTCTGGGACGCGTGGACGGCGGCCGAGACGGAGCACTTCTCGGCCGATCCCTCGCGGCCCCACGCGGACGCTCTGGTACGGCAGTTGCCGGTGGGCTACGCGTGCGAGGAGGGCCCTCGCCCGGCGGCGGCCGGGTCACGGACGGTGAGCAGAGCCGGGCTCCGTATCAAGTACTGAGAAATCGGCCCGGATGACCCCAACTCGGCTTGACCAGAGGACGGTACAGGTCCTACGTTCTCAATGTGCGGCTTTTCGGAGCCCTCACAAACACGAAGCCCCCGGTTGTTCCCCCGTGATCGGGGGCTTCGTTCTGCCCGCGCGCCTCCTCTCCCCCACGTGCCAGGCGCCCCCGCTCACCCTCGGTCACGGCTCCCGTTCTGCTTGCGGAGCCCTTATTCGAGCACTCCCCGCACCGGTACGATGCCTCTCGGTGCGGTCAATTCCCGCCTGCGGCACGGTTTTTTGGCACGCCCCGGCGGGCAGGTCGTGCGGCGGGACATCCTGGGGGCACGGTTTGTGGGGGACCAGATGGACATCGGCACACCGGGCGCACAGGCCCCCGCCGACCTCGCCTGGCTGCGCGGCGTGGACGCCTACACCATGGGCGCCTACCCCCAGGCCGAGGAGGAGTTCAGGGCGGCGGTGCGCATCGACCCCGGCATGGCGGACGGCTGGCTGGGCCTCCACGCGCTGAGAGTCGACACCACGACCGCGCTGCTGCGCATGCACCGGCACCGCGAGCGCTTCGGCGAGCAGCGCACCCGCCATCGACGCACGCTCAATTCCTGGTACTGGCTGGGCTGGTGGGTGCAACCGGTCCTGGAGAGCCCGCGCGACCTGCTGCTCGCACACGCCTCGCACTGGCTGGACGGGCGGCACATCCCCGAACTGGATCGCGCCCTGGCCGATCTGCCGCCGGTGGACGCGGACCCGCAGGTGCGCTTCCTGCACGCATGCCGCTCCTACCTGGTCAAGGACTGGGAACGGCTCGTGCGCCACACCGAACAGCTCATCGACGATCCGGTGCTCGGGATCGAGGCGGGGCTGTTCGGCGGGATGGCACGGGTACGGCTGGAGATGTACGGGCAGGCCGAGCCGCTGCTCGCCACCGCGCTGATGCGCTGCCGCAGCGAGCAGCCGCAGCGCAAGGAGCTGCGCTACTGGCTGGCCCGTGCGCACGAGGGAACGGGCCGCAGCGCCGCCGCGCTGCCGCTGTACCGGGCGGTGCACCGGATCGACCCCGCGTTCATGGACACCTCGGCCCGGCTCGCCGCCATCGCGGAGTACGACGGTCTCGACGGCCCGGACGAGGTCGCCGGCATCACCGCGGTGCCCCTGGCCGGGCCGGGCGCGGACGCCGCGGCCGACCCCCAGCCGGACGTGGACGCGATCCCCGGCGCCGGCCTGGACGCCCGGGATCCGTGGCCGGAAGGCGACCTGCCCGGCCTCGGCGCCCTCGCGGTGCCCCCGCCGCCCGACGGGGCTCGGCGCAGGACCTCGGGGCCCGGGGCGACGTCGGCGCCCTTCCCGGCCGGGCCCAGCGACCCGGTGCTGCTCGCCGAGGCGCTGGCCCAGTTGGAGCGGATGGTCGGTCTGGACCCCGTCAAACGCCAGGTGAAGGCGCTCTCCGCACAGCTGAACATGGCTCGGTTGCGGGCGGGCCAGGGGCTGCCGGTGCAGCCGCCGAAGCGCCATTTCGTCTTCTCGGGCCCGTCCGGCACCGGCAAGACCACCGTGGCCCGCATCCTGGGCCGGGTCTTCTACGCGCTCGGGCTGCTCGGCGGCGACCATCTCGTCGAGGCCCAACGGTCCGATCTGGTGGGCGAGTTCCTCGGCCAGACCGCGGTCAAGGCGAACGAGCTGATCGACTCGGCCCTCGGCGGGGTGCTCTTCGTCGACGAGGCGTACAGCCTCTCCAACACCGGCTACAGCAAGGGGGACGCCTACGGCGACGAGGCCCTCCAGGTCCTGCTGAAGCGGGCGGAGGACAACCGGGACCATCTCGTCGTCATCCTCGCGGGCTATCCGGAGGGCATGGACCGGCTGCTGGCCGCCAATCCGGGGCTCTCGTCGCGCTTCACCACCCGGGTGGACTTCCCCAGCTACCGGCCTGACGAGCTCACCGCGATCGGTGAGGTGCTGGCCGCCGAGAACGGCGACGTGTGGGACGAGGAGTCCCTGGAGGAACTGCGTTCCATCAGCTCGCACGTCGTCGGCCAGGGCTGGATCGACGAACTGGGCAACGGGCGCTTCCTGCGCACCCTGTACGAGAAGAGCTGCGCCTACCGCGATCTGCGGCTCTCCACGTACCCGGCGGAGCCGGGCCGGGACGATCTGGCGACCCTGCGGCTGCCCGACCTGATGCAGGCGTACGGCGAGGTGCTGTCCGGCCGGGGCCCGGTGGACCGGGGCCCGCAGGAGCCGCCGACGGTGCTGTGAGTCCGCCCCGGCGGCCGTCCGGAACGCCGGGCGGGCCAAAGACCCGGCCGACGTTCCGGAGCGGACGGTTCAGCGGACGGCCGCGGTGAGTCCGCCGTAGCCGGTCGTCGTCTCGGCGGCCCGGCGCGGCACCGAGATCCGGTGGGCCGGGTCACGCACCTCGCCGACCAGCGTCTCCAGCACGTCCTCCATGGCGACGAGGCCCAGGACCCGGCCGGAGGAGTCGGCGACCTGCGCAAGGTGCGTCGCGGCGCGCCGCATCACGGTCAGGGCGTCGTCGAGGGGCAGCTCGGCCCGTACAGTCGCCATCGGGCGCCAGACGTGCTGGGGGACGGCCCGGTCGACGTCCTCCAGGTCCAGCACGTCCTTGACGTGCAGATACCCCATGAACGGCCCGCCGCCCTCCGCACACACCGGGAAGCGCGAGAATCCGGTCCGCACAGTCAGCTCCTCGATCCGGCGCGGGGTGACGGACGGGGCCACCGTGACCAGCGACGCGCGCTTGAGCAGCACGTCCGTGACGGGCCTGCTGCCGAGTTCCAGGGCGTCCTCCAGCCGTTCCTGCGCCTCCGGCTCCAGCAGACCGGCCTGGCCGGAGTCCTCCACCAGCCGGTTGAGCTGCTCACTGGTGAAGACCGCGTCCACCTCGGCCTTCGGCTCGACACCGAAGAGCCGCAGCACCAGCCCGGAGCAGGCGCCCAGGGCCGAGGTGACCGGGCGGCAGAGGCGGGCGAAGCCCACGAGCCCCGGGCTGAGCCACAGCGCGGTCTTCTCCGGCGCCGCCATGGCGAGGTTCTTCGGGACCATCTCGCCGATGACGAGGTGGAGGAAGACCACGGAGACGAGGGCCAGGACGTAGCCGAGCGGGTGGATGAGCCCCTCGGGCAGGTGGATCGCCTCGAAGACCGGCTCCAGCAGACGCGCGACGGTCGGTTCGGCGACGGCGCCGAGGGTGAGGGAGCAGACGGTGATGCCGAACTGGGCGGCGGCCATCATCTGCGGCAGGTTCTCCAGGCCGTACAGGACCTGGCGGGCGCGTCCGGAGCCGGCCGCGGCGGCGGGTTCGATCTGGCTGCGCCGTACGGAGACGAGAGCGAACTCGGCGCCGACGAAGAAGCCGTTCGCCAGCACGAGAAGAACCGCGAACAGCAGGTGGACCAGGCTCATCGCACGGCCTCCAGGACCGGCTGGGGCACCGGGGCACCGGCGGGAGCGGTGGCGTCCGCCGTGCGGGCGAAGCGGACCTTCTCGGCCCGGTAGTGGCCGACCTGGCGGACGGAGATCCGCCAGCCGGGCAGCTCGGCGCGGTCGCCGGGGGCGGGGATGCGCCCCAGCAGGTCGGCGACGAGTCCGGCGACGGTCTCGTACGGTCCGTCGGGGACGTCGAGACCTATCCGGCGCAGGGTCAGGACCCGGCAGCTCCCGTCGGCGTCCCAGGCCGGGTGGCCGTCCTCGGGGGCGGCGGGGACCAGCTCGGGCCGGTCGGCGCCCTCGGCATCGTGCTCGTCCCTGACCTCGCCGACGAGTTCCTCGATGATGTCCTCCAGCGTGACGACCCCGGCGGTGCCGCCGTACTCGTCGACCACGACGGCTATCGGCTGCTCCTTGCGGAGCCGCTGGAGGAGCTGCTCGACCGGCAGGGTCTCGGGGACCAGCAGCGGCGGGACGGCGATCCGGCCGGCGGTGGTGCGCAGCCGTTCCTCCGCGGGCACGGCGAGCGCGTCCTTGAGGTGGATCATTCCGACGACCTCGTCGATGCGCTCCCGGTAGACCGGGAAACGGGACAGGCCGGTGGCGCGGGTGAGGTTGAGGACGTCCTGGGCGGTCGCCGACGTCTGCAGGGCGCTGACCCTGACCCGCGGGGTCATGACGTGCTGAGCGGTGAGTCCGGCGAGCGACAGGGTCCGGACGAAGAGATCGGCGGTGTCCTGTTCGAGGGTGCCGGCCTCGGCGGAGTGCCGGGCCAGGGAGACCAGCTCGCCGGGGGTGCGGGCGGAGGCCAGTTCATCGGTGGGCTCGACGCCCAGCAGGCGCACCAGCCGGTTGGCGACCTCGTTCAGCAGGCTGATGACCGGCCGGAACGCGGCGGAGAAGCGGTACTGGGGGCCGGCGACGAAGCGGGCCACCTGGAGCGGCCGGGAGACCGCCCAGTTCTTGGGTACGAGTTCGCCGATCACCATCTGGACGGCGGAGGCCAGCAGCATCCCGGTCACCACGCCGATGCCGGACACGGCGCCTTCGGGCAGACCGATCGCGGTGAGGGGGCCGTCCAGCAGCCGGGCGAGGGCCGGTTCGGCGAGCATGCCCACCACCAGTGAGGTGATGGTGATGCCCAGCTGGGTGCCGGAGAGCTGGAAGGAGAGTTCCCGCAGGGCCCGGACGACGGTGCGGGCCCGTCGATCGCCTTCGGCGGCGGCGCGTTCGGCGTCCGGCCGCTCCACCGTGACGAGCCCGAATTCGGCCGCCACGAAGAATCCGTTGGCGAGGATGAGAAGGAATGCCGCGCTCAGAAGCAGCAAGGGGATGGTCATGCCGCCGCCTCCGCGGAGGGGGCGGCGCAGGTACTACCGGACGATCCGTCCATTGCCGGAAGGAGTCACTCCTTGGGTCGCAGGAAAGCCCCGCCGGTCTCGAAGACCGTTCGTGCGGGGCGGGGCGCCCTGGGGCGCCGCCGTTCTCCAGAGTAATCAAGAACGGCTCCTGCCGGGCAGTGGGATCAGCCGTTGTCCGTACCCGTACCGGCGCTGGTCCCGTGGCGCTCGGCGAGGGCGCGCAGGGCGCGGGCGTCCCGGATGGCCTGCTGTTTGCCGATCCCCGGCTGGATGCCGAGCGCGGGCAGACTGGTTCCGTCGTTCAGGTCCAGGAAGACCCAGGGGTCGCCCGGGCGGAGGTTCACGCGGAGGATCTCCGGCCAGGACAGCCGGCGCGTCCGGGTGAGGTTGACCACGGTCACGCCGCTCTCGTTGGCGACGACCTTCGGGCGGCTGAGGAGCGCGAGCACGCCGAAGAACAGCAGCGCGGTGAAGACGAAGCTGGACCGCTCCCCCGGGCTCAGCTGCTCCAGGGTGAGGGCGACGGCGGTGATGACGGCGAACATGGCCGCCCCCACGGTCAGCAGGACCGCCCGGGTTCGGGTCGGCCGGAACGTGACCGGGAGTGCGGGGAGCTCGGGCGCGGGGCCGGACATGGTGTTCTGCGTCTCCGGGAGGTGGCCCGGCCGTCAGAGACGGCAGGCGTGGATGGCGGTGGTGAGGATGGCGCGGGCGCCGAGGTCGTACAGATCGTCCATGATCCGCTGGGCCTCGCGGGCGGCGACCATGGAGCGGACGGCGACCCAGCCCTCGTGGTGGAGCGGGGAGATGGTCGGCGACTCCAGGCCCGGGGTGAGGGCGACCGCGCGCTCCAGGTGCTCGACGCGGCAGTCGTAGTCCATCATCACGTAGCTGCGGGCGACCAGGACGCCCTGGAGGCGGCGGAGGAACTGCTGGACCTTGGGGTCGTCGGCCGGGGCTCCGGTGCGGCGGACGACGACGGCCTCCGATGTCATGATCGGCTCGCCGATCACTTCGAGTCCGGCGTTGCGCAGGCTGGTGCCGGTCTCGACGACGTCGGCGATGACCTGGGCGACTCCGAGTTCGATGGCGGTCTCGACCGCGCCGTCGAGGTGGACGACGGAGGCGTTCACTCCCAGGTCGGCGAGGTGCTTGGCGACGATGCCCTCGTAGGAGGTGGCGACCGTCTTGCCGTCGAAGTCCTGCGGGCCCTGGGCCACGCCCGGCTTGGTGGCGTAGCGGAAGGTGGAGCGGGCGAAGCCGAGCTGGAGGATCTCCTCGGCGTCGGCGCCCGAGTCCAGCAGCAGGTCGCGGCCGGTGATGCCGATGTCGAGGCGGCCGGAGCTGACGTAGATCGCGATGTCGCGGGGCCGCAGGTAGAAGAACTCGACCTGGTTCTCGGGGTCGACGAGGACGAGTTCCTTGGACTCCTTGCGCTGCTGGTAGCCGGCCTCATGGAGCATCGCCATCGCGGGCGCGGAGAGTGATCCCTTGTTGGGGACGGCGATGCGCAGCATGGGGTCTGGTTCCTTTGCGAGGAGTGGTCGTGTCCGGGGTATGCGGATGTGCGGTGTGCGGGGCGGTGCCCCGCACGGGTGGTTTCAGAGGTGGGCGTAGACGTCGTCGAGGGAGATCCCGCGGGCGACCATCATCACCTGGACGTGGTACAGGAGCTGGGAGATCTCCTCGGCGGCCGCGTCCTTGCCCTCGTGCTCGGCGGCCATCCAGACCTCGGCGGCCTCCTCGACGATCTTCTTGCCGATGGCATGGACGCCCTTGTCCACCAGTTCGGCGGTGCGGGAGGTGGAGGGGTCGCCGTTGGCGGCCTTGAGCTGGAGCTCGGCGAAGAGCTCTTCAAAGGATTTGTTCGCCATGATGCTTCTTAGCCTACGGGGTCCGGCCCCCTCGATCAGCGCCAGGGCTCGCTGACCGTACGCAGAGTGGTGGCGGTGGCGACGGCCGCGGTGACCGCCTCGTGCCCCTTGTCCTCGGCGGAGCCCTCCAGCCCGGCCCGGTCCAGCGCCTGTTCCTCGGTGTCGCAGGTGAGCACGCCGAAGCCGACCGGGACTCCGGTGTCGACGGCCACCTGGGTGAGGCCGTGGGTGACGCCCTGGGACACGTATTCGAAGTGGGGGGTGCCGCCGCGGATGATCACTCCCAGGGCGACGACCGCGTCGTAGCCGCGTCCGGCGAGGACCTTCGCGACCACGGGGAGTTCGAAGCTGCCGGGCACCCGCAGCAGGGTCGGTTCGTCGATGCCCAGCTCGCGCAGGGCGCGCAGCGCGCCGTCCACGAGGCCGTCCATGACCTTCTCGTGCCACTGCGCGGCGACGACCGCCACGCGCAGGTCGCCGCAGTTGCGTACGGTCAGTTCGGGTGCGCCCTTGCCGCTCATGTTCTCTCCTACCGGTCGTTCTGCGGTCTCGTCGTTCGAGTGGTGTGCGTCTTGTACACGTGGTCCGAGTCGCGCGTGTCCGTCACTGGTTGGCGCAGGTCGGCGCCGTGGCGGCGTCGAGCCAGGGCAGGTCGTGCCCCATGCGGTCGCGCTTGGTGCGCAGATAGCGCAGGTTGTGTTCGCCGGCCTTGACGGGCATGGGCTCGCGGCCGGTGACGGCCAGGCCGTGCCGCAGGATCGCGGTCGTCTTGTCGGGGTTGTTGGTCATGAGCCGCAGGCTGCGCACGCCGAGATCCTTGAGGATCTGGGCGCCGGCGGCGTAGTCGCGGGCGTCGGCGGGCAGGCCGAGCTCCAGGTTGGCGTCGAGGGTGTCGGCGCCGCGCTCCTGGAGTTCGTAGGCGCGCAGCTTGGACAGCAGGCCGATGCCCCGGCCCTCGTGGCCGCGCAGGTAGACGACGACGCCGCGGCCCTCCTCGGTGATGCGCCGCATGGAGGCGTGCAGCTGGGGTCCGCAGTCGCAGCGCTGCGACTGGAAGACGTCGCCGGTCAGGCATTCGGAGTGGACGCGCACGAGGACGTCGTCGCCGTCCGCGATGTCGCCGTGGACGAGCGCGACGTGCTCGACGCCGTCGGCCGTGGAACGGTAGCCGTACGCGGTGAACGGGCCGAAGCCGGTAGGCAGCCGCACCTCGGCCTCGCGGCGCACGGTCGGCTCCGAGCTGCGGCGGTAGGCGATCAGGTCCTCGATGGAGATGATCGTCAGGCCGTGCTTGCGGGCGAACGGGACCAGCTGCGGCAGCCGCAGCATCGTGCCGTCCTCGGCGGCGATCTCGACGATGGCCCCGGCGGGGCGCAGTCCGGCGAGCCGGGCGAGGTCCACGGCGGCCTCGGTGTGGCCGTTGCGGACCAGGACGCCGCCGGAGCGGGCGCGGAGCGGGAAGACGTGGCCGGGCCGTACGAAGTCGCCGGGGGCCGCCGCGCCGGAGGCGAGCAGGCGCAGTGTGGTGGCCCGGTCGGCGGCGGAGATGCCGGTGGTCACGCCGTGGGCGGCCGAGGCGTCGACCGAGACGGTGAACGCGGTGCCCATCGACTCGGTGTTCTGATCGACCATCTGCGGCAGTTCGAGGCGTTCGAGTTCGCCGTGCTCCATGGGCGCGCAGATCAGTCCGCGGCACTCGCTCATCATGAACGCGACGATCTCGGGGGTGGCCTTCTCGGCGGCGATCACGAGGTCGCCCTCGTTCTCGCGGTCCTCGTCGTCGACGACCACGACGGGCCGGCCGGCCGCGATGTCGCGGATGGCCTGCTCGACGGGGTCGAGCGCGAGGTCCTCGGCCACGTGCTCGTCCTCCTGGCGCAGCCAGGCGGGCTGGACGGTCATGCCGTCGCTCCTTCCAGGGCGGGGGTACGGGAACGCAGCCACCAGTCGCGCATGCCCCACAGGACCAGGGCGCCGTACACGATGTAGATGAGGCCGGAGAAGGCGAGCCCGCTGTGGAAGTTCAGCGGGACGCCGACCAGGTCGACGAGGAGCCAGGCGAACCAGAACTCGACCATGCCACGGGCCTGGGCGAACATCGCGACGAGTGTGCCGGCGAAGATGTACGCGTCCGCCCACGGGCTCCAGGACAACGAGGGGAAGGCGGTGAACAGGCCGCCGACCGCGAGGGTGCCGAGCGCCGCCCCGGCCAGCAGCAGGCCGCGCTCGCGCCAGGTCGCGAAGCGGACCGCGATGGAGCCGTCCTGCGCCTGCCGCCTGCCCCGGTTCCACTGCTGCCAGCCCCAGACCGCCACGGCGATGACGACGAGCTGCTTGCCGACGCTTCCGGCCTGCTGCACGGAGACGTTGGCGGCCACCAGGACGACGCCCGACAGGAGCTGGGCGGGCCAGGTCCACACGGACCGGAGCCAGCCCAGGGCCAGCGCGAACAGACCGACCGTGTTGCCGATCATGTCGGACCAGATGATGTGCTGTCCGAAGGCGGTGAACGCCTCCGCGTTCAGCCAGTTCAGCGCGGTCACTTCGCCGGCTCCTCGGGCTCGGGCGCGGCGTTGCCGAGCAGCCGCTCGACGTACTTCGCGATGACGTCCACCTCCAGGTTGACCGGGTCGCCGGGCTGCTTGATGCCGAGCGTGGTCAGGGCGAGGGTGGTCGGGATGAGGCTGATGGTGAAGTAGTCGGGTCCGGCATCGACCACGGTCAGGCTGACGCCGTCGACGGTGATCGACCCCTTCTCCACGACGTAGCGGGTCAGATGGGCGGGCAGGGAGACCTTCACGATCTCCCAGTGCTCGGACGCCCTCCGCTCGACGATGCGGCCGGTGCCGTCGACGTGGCCCTGCACGATGTGCCCGCCGAGCCTGCCGCCGACCGCCATGGGGCGCTCCAGGTTGACCCGGGAGCCCGCTTCCAGGGCGCCGAGGCCGGACCGGTTCAGGGTCTCCGCCATCACGTCGGCGGTGAACTCGCCGTCGCCGAGGTCGACGACGGTGAGGCAGACGCCGTTGACGGCGATGGAGTCGCCGTGCTTGGCGCCCTCGGTGACCAGGGGCCCGCGCAGGCGGAAGCGGGAGGCGTCGCCGAGCTTCTCGACGGCGGCGACCTCACCCAGTTCTTCCACGATTCCGGTGAACATTCAGTCTTCCTTCCGGGCGGTTCCGGGGACGGCGGTGACGCGCAGATCGGGACCGATGCGGACGGCCTCGGTCACATCGAGGCGCAACGCCTCGGAGATGGTGGGGATTCCGGCGTCGGCGAGGGCCGCGGGGCCTGCGCCGAGGAGTACGGGGGCGAGATAGCCGACGACCTTGTCGACCGTTCCCGCGGCGATGAAGGCCCCGGCCAGGGTCGGGCCGCCTTCGAGGAGCACGGAGCGGACGCCGCGTGCGTACAGGGCGTCGAGCAGGGCGGGGACGGCGAGGCCCGGTCCGGTGGCGGCGCGCGGCAGCCGCAGCACGGTCTCCTCGGGGAGGTGGCGGGCGTCGGCGTCCTCGGCGACGGCGATCAGGGTGGGTGCGGCGCCGTCGAGGACGCGGGCACCGGGGCGCACGGCTCCGGCGCCGGTGTCCACCACCACCCGCAGGGGCTGCACGGCCCCCTCGACACCGCGCGCCGCGAGCTGGGGGTCGTCGGTGCGCGCGGTCCCGGAGCCGACCACCACGGCGTCGGCCTCGGCACGCAGCCGGTGGACGTCGGCGCGGGAATCGGGCGAGGTGATCCAGCGGCTGGTTCCGTCGGCGGCCGCGATCCGGCCGTCGAGGGTCGCCGCGTACTTCCACAGGACGTAGGGGCGGCCGAGGCGCACCGAGGTCAGCCAGGCCGCGTTGCCCGCCTCGGCCTCGTCCGCGAGCAGTCCCCGCCCGACCGCGACCCCGGCCGCGCGCAGGGTGTCGGCACCGCCGATGGCCTGCGGGTTCGGGTCGGCGACCGCGTAGACGACGCGGCTGATCCCGGCCTCGGCGAGCGCCTGGGCGCAGGGGCCGGTGCGGCCGGTGTGGTTGCAGGGTTCGAGCGTGACGTAGGCGGTGCCGCCCCGGGCCCGGTCGCCCGCGGCGCGCAGGGCGTGGATCTCGGCGTGCGGCCCGCCGGCGCGCCGGTGGTGTCCTTCACCGGCGGGGCGGCCCTCGGCGTCGAGGATGACGCAGCCGACCACGGGGTTGGGGCTGGTGGAGCCGAGACCGCGGGCCGCGAGGGCGATCGCGCGGCGCATGGCGGTGATGTCGGCTGCGGTGTCCACCGGGTCCTCCTGCCTCTTCGGGCACGGACTCCGGGGCCTGTCGACGACGACAGAAGAAGCGGGAACGCGACAGGGGACGCCGAATGCCGAGAACACGGACGGTTCGGTTGCCCGAGGACCGTCCGCCGACGGCGGCGTACCCGTGATACGGCCCGCCGCGCACTGCCTCCCATCCGGACTTTCACCGTCGGTCCAGGAATCTCACCTGGTCAACCGGCCGCTGGCTGCGGACGGGTCGCGGACTTTAACCGCCGGTTCGGAATTGCACCGACCCCGGAGTGCGCTGCTACTGGTACACGCTCAGTGTGCCACGGCCGGATATCGACCACGCGGGTGAGCACTGTGGAGTGCCTCACAGGCTCCCGGAGCCGGCCACCGGTGCCGAGGACGAGAAGCCGCCGCGCCCGGCACCGGAGGGTCAAAGGTCCAGACCTATTGACGGATTGGTCTAGTCCTTTTAATCTCTGCGTCACCTCCGAGGAGCCGTCCCGCGGTGTGCGCACGCCCGGGATCCCAACACGCCCCCGCCAGTTGTGTTCCGCCGAACCTCCCCAGGAGGAACGAACGTGCTGTCCCCCATCCGCGCGAGAGCCACGCTGCTCGCGACCGGCGCCACCGTCGCCGGGCTGCTGCTGAGCTCGCTCAGCGCCACCCCGTCGGCCGCCGCCGACCAGGAGTCCTGTCGGCCCGACGGGCTCTACCAGACCCCGGGCGTCGCCGTCCCCTACTGCTCGGTCTACGACACCGAGGGCCGCGAGAAGATGGGCGCCGACCACCAGCGGCGCGTCATCGGTTACTTCACCAACTGGCGGACGGGGAAGGACGGCAAGCCCGCCTATCTCGTCCCCGACATCCCCTGGGACAAGGTCACCCATCTGAACTACGCCTTCGCCCATGTCGACGGCGCCAACAAGCTCTCCGTCGGCGCCGACGGGCCGGAGAACGCCTCCACCGGCATGACGTGGCCCGGCGTCGCGGGCGCCGAGTTGGATCCGGACCTCCCGTACAAGGGCCACTTCAACCTGCTGAGCAAGTTCAAGAAGAAGCACCCGAACGTGAAGACCATGGTGTCGGTGGGAGGTTGGGCCGAGACCGGCGGCTACTTCGACGCCAGCGGCGAACGGGTGGACTCCGGCGGCTTCTACTCGATGGCCACCAACGCCGACGGCTCGGTCAACCAGGCGGGCATCGACACCTTCGCCGACTCGGCCGTCGACTTCATCAGGAAGTACGGCTTCAACGGCGTCGACATCGACTACGAGTACCCGACGACCATGAAGGACGCGGGCAACCCACTGGACTGGACCGTGTCCAACGCGCGCCGCGCCGGTCTGGTCAAGGGCTACGCGGCCCTGATGAAGACGCTGCGCGAGAAGCTGGACCGCGCGTCCGCCGCCGACGGCACCCACTACCTGCTCAGCGTGGCCGCGCCCTCGTCCGGCTATCTGCTGCGCGGCATGGAGACCTTCCAGGTCCAGAAGTACCTGGACTACGTCAACATCATGTCGTACGACCTGCACGGCGCCTGGAACGAGTACGTGGGCCCCAACGCCGCCCTGTACGACGACGGCAAGGACGCCGAACTCGCCCAGTCGAGCGTCTACTCCACCTCGCAGTACGGCGGGATCGGCTACCTCAACACCGACTGGGCGTACCACTACTTCCGCGGTTCGATGCCGTCCGGCCGGATCAACATCGGCCTGCCGTACTACAGCCGCGGCTTCAAGAACGTGCAGGGCGGCACGGACGGCCTGTGGGGCCGGGCCGCCTCCACCGACTGCCCGGCCGGGTCGGGGCTGACCAAGTGCGGTGACGGCGCCGTCGGCATCGACAACCTCTGGCACGACCTGGACGACAACGACAAGGAGTCGCCCGCCGGCTCGAACCCGATGTGGCACGCGAAGAACCTGGAGAAGGGCATCGTCGGCGACTACGTCACCGACTACGGCTTCCCCGCCGACACGCAGCTGACCGGCACCTACGCCCGCAAGTACGACGCCACGCTGGTCGCGCCCTGGCTGTGGAACGCGCAGAAGAAGGTCTTCCTCTCCACCGAGGACGAGCAGTCGGTGGCCGAGAAGGCCAAGTACGTGGTCGACAAGGGCATCGGCGGCACCATGATCTGGGAGCTCGCGGGCGACTACGGCTGGAATGCGGACAAGGGCCAGTACGAGCCGGGCTCCACGCTCACCTCGACGATGTACGACGCGTTCAAGTCGGCCGCCCCGTACGGCGCGAAGCGGTCCACCATCGACCTGCCCGCCGAGGCGCTCGACATCGACGTGTCCTTCGGGCAGTTCCCGCTCGGCGACTCCAACTACCCGATCAGCCCCAAGCTGACGATCACCAACCACACGAAGGCCACCCTGCCCGGCGGCACGGAGTTCCAGTTCGACTACGCGACCTCGGCCCCCGCCAACGCCAAGGACCAGTCGGGCTTCGGCACCACGATCGTGCGCAGCGACCACACCGCCGCGAACAACATCGGCGGGCTGAAGGGCGACTACCACCGGGTCGCGCTGAAGCTGCCGGCCTGGCAGAGCCTGGCCCCCGGCGCCTCGGTGCAGCTGGACTTCGTCTACTACCAGCCCACCTCCACGCCGTCGAACTGGACGGTGACCTTCGGCGGGAAGTCGTACTCCCTGGCCGCCGACCTGGCGCGCGGGACCACCGTCGTCGAGCCGGGCACGGGCCCCACGCCCGGTCCCACGCCCACGCCCGACCCCTCGGCCACCCCGACCCCGGGCCCCGGCGGCGGCGATTGCACCGCGCCCGTCTGGAGCACGACCGCGGAGTACGGCGCCGGTACGACGGTCAGCCACGACTCGCACCAGTGGAAGGCCAAGTGGTGGACGAAGGGCGAGACGCCCGGCTCCACCGGTGACTGGGGCGTCTGGCAGGACCTCGGCGCCTGCTGACGCACCGGCACTCGCCCCGACCGCCCGGCGGTGACCGGTTCGCCCCCGGTCACCGCCGGGCTCGCCCGCGCCCGGGTGCACGGGGCCGCCCCGTGCACCGGGCCGGCCGTCCGCCTCCGCGGAAGGGCCCGTCGGCCCGGCGGCTCAGCCCGCCGGGCCGAACAGGTCGTCCTGCGCCGCGTCCCGGGCCGCGAGCAGCGCCCCGCGCAGCACCGCCGCCCCGCCCAGCAGCCCGGCCCTGACCTCGGTGCGCAGCGGGGACATGGCGGCCAGCCGCTCCTCGACCCGTGCCGCCAGCGCGTCACCGCCCGCGTGGCCGACCTCCCCGGCGAGCACCACGCACCCCGGGTCGAGCACCGAGGCGACCGAGGCGGCACCCAGCGCGAGCCGTTCGGCGAGGGTGTCCAGGAACGCCTCGCCCGCGCCCTCCCCCGCCAGCGCCGCCCGGACCGCGAACGCGGCACCCGGCTCCTTGTCGCTCCCGGCTGCGTCCGGGGGCACCGCGATGCCGTGGGCGGCGGCCAGTTCGCAGACCGGGGCGGAACCCACCAGCGAGTGGAAGCCGTTGTCGCAGCGGAGGGCCGACGGCACCCCGCCCGTACCGGGCACCGGCAGGAACCCGATCTCGCCCGCGCCGCCGGAGGCGCCGCGCCGGAGCCTGCCGTCCAGCATGACGGCGGCGCCCACGCCGTGCCCGAGCCAGAAGAGGACGAAGGTGTCGCGCTCGCGGGCGGCGCCGACGCGGTGTTCGGCGACGGCGGCCAGGTTGGTCTCGTTCTCGACCAGGACGGTCGCGGGCAGCCGCTGCTGGAGCACCCGCACCAACCGTCGGTGCCAGGCGGGCAGCCCGCTGGTGTCGCGCAGTTCGCCGGAGACCGGGTCGATCAGACCGGGCGCGCCGACGCCCACGCTGTGCAGCGGGGCGGCGCCCGCCTCGCGCACGGTGCGTTCCAGCAGGGCGGCGGCCTGCTCGGCGGCCGTCTCGGTGCCGGTGTCGCCGTCGACCGGCAGCGTCGCCTCGGCGAGCGTGGCGCCGAGCAGATCGGCGACGACCACGGCGACGCTGCCGGTGCGCACGTCGAGCGCGGCGAGATGGGCACGGTCGGCGGCGATCCCGTACAGCCGGGCGTTGGGGCCCCGGCGCTCGGCGCCCGACTCACCGACGACCCGGATCAGCCCGGCGTCCTGAAGCCGCTCGACCAGGTCGGCGACGGTGGGGCGGGAGAGCCCGGTCATTTTCTTCAACTGCGCGGCCGTCAACGGGCCCTCCTGCTGGAGCAGCCGCAGGGCGAGCCGGTCGTTGATGGCCCGCGCGGTGCTCGGTGATGCGGCCATGCCGGGATCCTTCCAGAGCGCCACCCCCGGGGGACGGACGGGTGGACTATTTATCAGGCAGGGTTCCTGATAGTTTACGGCCCGCCCCGCGGAGACGGTCTGCGGGGTTCACCGGCGGGAACGTACGAGGAGGGGCACGACGGTATGACGACGGATTCCACAGGGACGGTCCCCGGCGGGGAACGGGTGCGGCGGGCCAGGATCGCCATCGCCGCGGTCTTCGCCGTGCACGGCGCGGTGACCGGCAGTTTCGCCACCCGGGTCCCGTGGATCCAGGACCACGCCGGGGTGAGCGCCGGGCAGCTCGGTCTCGCCCTCGCCTTCCCCGCGATCGGCGCCTCGCTCGCGATGCCGCTGGCGAGCACCGTCACCCATCGCCTCGGCGCCAGGACGGCGCTGCGGACGCTGCTCGCCCTGTGGACGCTGGCCCTGGTCCTGCCCTCGCTCGCCCCGGGGCTGGTGACGCTGTGCGCGGCGCTGCTGGTGTACGGGGCGTCGGCCGGCATGTCGGACGTGGCGATGAACGCCCTCGGCGTCGAGGTGGAGAACCGTCTGGGCCGGTCGATCATGTCCGGGCTGCACGGGCTGTGGAGCGCCGGGGCCCTGGCCGGTTCGGCGGCGGGCACGGTGGCCGCCCATCTGGGCACCGACGCCCGGCTGCACCATGCCGTCGCCGCGCTCGTCCTCACCGCGCTCGGCCTGCTGGCCTGCCAGGGGGTGCTGGATCTGCGCAGCTCGCCCGACGAGGAGCCGCCGCCGCGCTTCACGCTGCCGCCGAGGTCGGCACTGATCATCGGGGCGGTGGGGTTCTGCGCGGTGTTCGCGGAGGGCGCGAGCCTGGACTGGTCGGCGGTGTACCTGCGCGACGTCATGGGTACGTCCGCCGGGCTCGCCGCCGCGTCCACCACGGCCTTCGCGCTGACCATGGCGGTGGCCCGGATCGCCGGCGACAGGGTCGTCGACCGCTTCGGGGCGGTCCGGACCGTGCGGGTGAGCGGAGTCCTCGCGACGGTCGGTGGTGTGCTCGTGGTCGCGGCGCCGGGCGCGGTGGCGGCCCTGTGCGGCTTCGGGCTGCTCGGCCTCGGTGTCGCCGTGGTGGTCCCGCTGGCCTTCGCGGCGGCCGGGCGCAGCGGTCCGAACCCGAGCCAGGCGATCGCGGGTGTGGCCACCATCACCTACACCTCCGGCCTGATCGCCCCGTCCGCGATCGGCTCGCTGGCCGAGGCGACTTCGCTGGTGGTGTCGTTCGGCCTGGTCACAGTGCTGGCGTTCGGCCTGGTGGCGGGGGCGGGAGTGCTGCGGGCGGGCGACCGCAGCCCCGTGCGGACCGGGGGCGCCCCGGGCCCGGCGGCGGCCGACCCGCTCCCCTGAGCCTCCGGCCGCCCGTGCCCGGCGCCGGGCACGGACCGCGAGCCGGCCCGTCCGCACCCCTCACCCGCCGAGGTCCAGGTCACAGCGGTGCGCCCCGGCGGCGGGCACCGCGTGATCCGGCATTACCATGTCGCTGTTTCGATTCTGCGGATGTGCGCCGTGCCGGGCGAGGCAGTGGGCTCCGCACCTACACACAGGGAGCGACCATGAGCCTCGGCGTGCGCTGGACCTTGCACGGCGACGGGAGGACACCCGCCCCGGGGGCCGTGGTCCGACCGGACGAACGGCTCTCCTGGCCCCGCACGTTCGGGCTCGGCGCCCAGCACGTGGTCGCGATGTTCGGCGCCTCGTTCGTGGCGCCGGTGCTGATGGGCCTCGACCCGAACCTCGCGATCATGATGTCGGGTGTCGCGACGGCCATCTTCCTGCTGGCCACGCGCGGCCAGGTGCCCAGTTACCTCGGCTGTTCCCTCTCCTTCGTCGGGGTCGCCGCGACGATCCGGGCGAGCGGCGGCGGAAGCGCCGTGGTCACCGGCGCGGTCCTCGTGGTCGGCGCGGCGCTCTTCCTCGCGGGTCTCGCGGTGCAGCGGTTCGGCGCGCGGATCATCCACGCCGCGATGCCGCCGGTGGTCACCGGCGCCGTGGTCATGCTGATCGGCTTCAACCTGGCCCCGGTGACCGCGTCGACCTACTGGCCGCAGGACCAGTGGACGGCACTGCTGGTGATGCTGTTCACCGGGCTGGCCGTGGTGTGCCTGCGCGGCTTCCTGTCCCGGATCGCGATCTTCCTGGGCCTGGTCTTCGGGTACGCGCTGTCCTGGGCGCTCGACCGGATCTTCGGCCGGATCCACTCCCCGGTGGGCGGCGCCGAGGCCGTCGACCACTGGCGGCTCGACCTGTCGGGCGTCGCCCAGGCCGACTGGATCGGTCTGCCGTCCATTCACGCGCCGAGCTTCGAGTGGTCGGCGATCCTGGTCGCGCTGCCGGTGGTCATCGCGCTCATCGCCGAGAACGCCGGACACGTGAAGGCCGTCGGCGAGATGACGGGATCCTCGCTGGACGACAAGCTGGGCACGGCGATCGCCGCCGACGGTGCCGCGTCGATGCTGTCGACCGCGGTGGGCGGTCCGCCGAACACCACGTACTCGGAGAACATCGGCGTCATGGCCGCGACCCGGGTCTACTCCACCGCCGCGTACTGGGCGGCCGCCTGCTTCGCGCTGCTCTTCGGCCTCTGCCCCAAGTTCGGCGCGGTCGTGGCCGCCATCCCCGGCGGTGTGCTGGGCGGCATCACCGTCATCCTGTACGGCATGATCGGCCTGCTCGGCGCCCAGATCTGGCTGCATGCCAAGGTCGATCTGCGCAATCCGCTGAACCTGGTCCCGGCCGCGGCGGGCATCATCATCGGCGTCGGCGGGGTGAACCTGAAGATCACCGACAACTTCGAACTGGGCGGCATCGCCCTGGGCACGATCGTGGTCATCACCGGCTACCACGTCCTGCGGGCCTTCGCCCCGGCCCACCTCAAGACCCAGGAGCCGCTTCTCGACTCGGGCACGTCGGCGTACGGCGAACCGGGCGCGAAGGAGAAGCCGTAGGGAGAAGTCCTGGAGGGCGGTCCCGGAGCCGTACTCCGGGACCGCCCCCGACGACCGCCCCCGGCCCGCACGGGCCGGGGGCGGTTCTCATGCCGCGGACAGAATGCGGCGCAGGACCCCGGCGAGGGCCGCGTGCGAGGAGCCGGAGGCCCGCCAGGCGAGATGCCCGTCGGGGCGGACGGCGTGGACGAGGCGGCCGAGGCCATCAACGCCGTGCTCGACCGCCACTCCGCCCCGCCCCGCCTGGTCCGCCTGGCCGGGCGCCCCTGGTCGCTCCACTCCCGGGCGCCGCACGACGCGGACCCGGCCGACTGGCTCCTGGCGACCACCGCCCTCGCCCTCGCGCTCTGGCTCGGCGAACGCGGGTACTGCGCCTGGGGGCCGTGCGCGGCGCCCGAATGCCACCGCTACTTCATCGACACCGACCGCCGCTCGCCGCAGCGCTACTGCTCACCCCGCTGCGGCACCCGCGTGCGCGTCGCCGCGCACCGAGACCGGCGCGGCCGGTGAGCGGGCCCTTCACGGGCGGTGCTCAGAAGCAGTCGCCGAACCAGTGGACCGCGCCCGGCGCGGTGACGGTGGCACGGACCGATTCCTCGGTGGCGTGCAGCGGGCGCGCCATGCCCACGTGTTCGGTCACCGTCCTGGCGTCCGCCAGCAGGGACGGCAGAGCCGCCCGGACCGCGGGCCCGTCGGGGAGCCGAACCCTGGCCCGGTCCAGCCCGGCGGCCCGGCCCCGTTCACCGACGGCGGCGAGCAGCGCGCCCAGGCAGCCGGGCGCCCCCGCGTACTCGTGGACGTCCGCGCGCTCCTCCTCGTAGCGGGCCGCGATCCAGCCGGCCACCCGACCCGACGCGGGGTCCTGCGCCACGAGCGACTCCTCGAACGGGCCGTACCAGGCGGGCACCCGCACCGCCCAGTCCTCCGGGGTCCGCACCGCGCTGAGCGGCCGGGTGGCGTTGTACGCGTCGTGCAGGGCGGCCACCGCCGGGGCGTCCGCCGAGGTGGCCGCTCGGATCCGGAAGGTCCCGGCGCGCGGGGACGGGGACGGGGCGAGCGTCCCCTCGGTGTACGTACTGGCGAACTCCCGCCACCCGGAGCCCCGGTAGACGGCGGGCGTGCCGGTGAACAGGAGGGACCAGTCGCACCCCTCGGCCGTCATCACCCGTTCCGCCTCCGCCAGCAGCCGCTTCACCAGCCCCTGCCCCCGGGCCTCGGGGCGGGTGGCGACGCTGCCGATGCCGCCGACCCGCCGCGGCACGCCGTGCGCGTCGCGGATCCGCCGCGGCACATAGGCCACGACGGCGTCGATCTCGCCGTCCGGACCGTCCGGACCGTTCTGCGCGACGAACGTGTGCCGGTGGCGGTCCGGGTCGAGACCGTGCAGCAGGGGCAGGTGCGGGGCGTCGAAGCAGCGCCGCCACAGAGCGGCCAGTGCCGGTTCGTCGGCCGGAGTCGTGGTGCGGACGAGGGCGGTCACAGGATCACGTTCCCTTCCGTGCGCACCGATGCCCCGTCGGCGGGCAGGGCGGTGCGCTTCGTGCCGTCCTCCACGCAAGCGGTGTGCAGGGCGGAGGCCAGGGCGTCCGGGGCGAGATGGAGGGTGCCGCCGGTGAAGCGGCCACCGGTCGCCGCGTAGTGGTTGGTGCCGTCGGCGATGCGTACATGGGCGGTGCCGGATGCGGAGGCGGCGCTGCTGAACCCGGTGAGGTCCCAGGTCACCGTGCCCGGTCCGGGCGACCGGCCGAGCAGTGTCCGGGCCTTGTTGGTGCCGGTGAGCCGGGCTCCGCCGGTGACGGTGATCCGCTGGTCGCGCGCGGCGCTGAGCTCGACGCCGGTGTTCTCGTAACGGCCGCCGTCGATCCGCAGCTCGGCGGAGCCGACCGAGAGCGGGGCGGCGTCCTCGGCTCCGACGACGGTGCAGTCGGTGAAGTGGACGGGACCGGCACCGCGCAGGATCGCGCCGTCGACCCCGGTGAAGGTGCAGCGCACGAAGTGCACGGGGGCGGTGACCGGGGTCTGTACGAGGACGGTTCCGGCGGGCGGCTCGAACGCGCAGTCGCTGACGGTGGTGGGCCGGGTGGAGCGGGCGGAGCGCTGGGCGACGGCGAAAGTCCTGGCGGTGCAGCCGCGGACCTGGGCGCCGTCGGCGTTGACGGTGAGGGTGCCCGCCTGGTCGAAGGTGGGGCGGGCGATCACGGTGACGTCTTCGAGGGTCAGGTCGGTGATCTTGGTGTTGGCGGTGAACCAGGAGCAGACGTGCCGGCGCACGGTGATCCGCTTGGCGGAGATTCCCCACTGGGCACCGGAGTTGGCGATGTCCATCAGGCCGGAGTTGCCGTCGAAGAGCAGGTCGTGCTCGTACTGGCCGTGGGTGGTGAAGGGGTTGCCGCCCGCGTCGTCGCCGTCGCCGTGGCAGTTGACGACCGTGCAGTACGCGGAGGCGGTGAGGTCGTTGAGGTGGCGCACGTTGCTCGTCGTGCAGTCGGCGACGCGCCCGTACAGGCAGTAGATCTGCTGGGTGAGGTAGCCCGCGCCGCCGTACTCGACGGTGGGCGGGTTCTTCAGGGAGCAGTCCTCGGTGCGGAACCGGGTGCACCAGCGGCGCATGATGACCGGCCAGAAGGTGCCGGTGGCGTGGATCCCGGAGACGTCGCAGCCGACGGCGTACTCGAAGCTGACGGGGTGGGACCCGGTGTACTCGTCGGGTCCCGCGCCCTCGAAGGCCATGTTGCGGACGTGCGTGTTGCGCACCGGCTCGATCCGGGTCCAGGTGAGTGCACGCCCCTTGGCGAGCGCCCAGCCGTTGAGGTAGCCGATCCGGATGTGCGTGGCATCGACGATCTCGGTGATCTCCACCAGCTTCTGGAGCTCGCGTTCGTCGCGGCCGCCGCCCTCGACCGGGGCGACCTGCACGGCCCACCACTGGCCGACCTCGAATGCCGAGGCGTCGGGGACCGGGAAGGTGTCGGTGAGTTCGACGACCTCGGCGGAGAGCGGATGCCGGACGGTGGTGTCGGTGACGGTGCCGCGGAAGGAGAGGACGGCGCCGAAGGGGTTGTCGTGGGTGTTCTTCTCGATGCCTTCGGTGCGTATGCGGTGGCCGCCGAAGTCGAGTTCGATGTTCGAGCGGTCGAAGAGGTGGCGCTTGGTGAACAGGAGGTCGGTGTGGGCTTCGATGCGGTGGACGCTCTTGTCGGCGATCATGGCGTCGAGGGCGGCGTCGGCGGGGGTCTTCGCGTCGAAGTGGCCGAAGGTGCGGAAGTCGAGGGTGCCGGTGTGGAGCTGGTGCCAGCGGCCGGGGCCGGGGTTCTTGCCGTCGGGGGCGAGGACGGTGCCGCCGTTGTGGGCGGTGCTGGACCTCTTGTTCCAGCGGACGGCCATGCCGCCGCCGTCGCCGGGGGTGCGGTAGCCGGCGACCAGGACCTGGGTGCCGTCGTCGAACGGTTTCGTGTTCAGCGCGCGCAGCGCGGCGACCGTGTCGACCCGCAGGACGTCGCCCGCGTGGGACGGCGCGGCCTGCGCGGTACCGGTGGCCACGGCCGTGGAGGCCACGACCAGACCGGCCAGACCCGAAGCCCGCAGCAGGGCACGACGGGACGACGGGGCCGGAGGACCGGCGGGGGGCGGTGCGGGGATGGACATGGCGAAGGTGCTCCTCGCGGTGTCGATGCGTGTCAGATGGTGTTTCTGTACGGCGGCATGAAGCGCATCCGCGGCATCTGGTCGGCGAGGACTCCCCCGTCGACGACGATCCGCGCCCCGGTGAGGTACGCCCCCGCGTCCGAGGCGAGCAGCAGCAGCGCGCCCACGCACTCGTCGGGCCGCGCGTAACGGCCGAGCGGGATACGTGCGCGGTATGCGGCCTCGAACTCCTCCCGGTCGAAGGGGAATTCGCCGTCGATGGGGGTCTCGACCATGCCGGGGGCCAGGGTGTTGGCGGTGATGCCGTGCGGGGCGAGCTCCACCGCCAGGGTCTCGGTGAGCAGTTGCGCGGCGGCCTTGGAGGCGTTGTAGTGGGCCAGGCCCGCCTCCGCCACCAGGGCGTTCTTCGAGGTGATGGTGATGATGCGGCCCGCGACGGAGTCCGCCGCCATGTGCTCGGCGACGCGCTGGCTGAGGAAGAAGACGGCGTCGACGTTGACCCGCATGATGCGGGACCAGCTCGCGGGCGTGATCTCGTTGAAGCGCTCCAGGGCCGCTGTGCCCGCGTTGTTGACGAGGATGTGCAGCGGTCCGGCCTCGGCACGCACGGTGTCGACGAAGCCGGGCAGCGCGTCGACGTCCGCGAGGTCCTGACCGTACACGCGGGCGCGGCGGCCGAGCGCCTCGACGTCCGCCGCGGTCGCGTCGATTCCGTCGGCGCCGGGCAGGTCGACGAGGACCAGGTCGGCTCCGGCCTCGGCGAGCCCGACGGCGAAGGACCGGCCGAGCCCCCGGGCGGCCCCGGTGACGACCGCGGTGCGCCCGGTCAGGTCGAAGCGGTCGATCGGGCGGGGCGGGACGGCTGCGGTCATGGCGGGGTCCTCCAGACGGAGACGTACGGAGAGCGGGCGCGTACGAAGAGCGGGAACGTACGGACGGGAACGGCGACGTGACGTACGGGGAAGGAGGGCCGCCGCGCGGGACACAGGGTGGGGTGCGCGGCGGCCCGGCTGCCGGTGCGGCGGACGCGGACGGGGGGTGTCCGGCCGCCGCGCCGGCAGGTTCGCGGGGAACGGCCCGGTCAGCCGTTCAGGCCCAGCAGGTCCAGCGACGGCCGGTGGATGATCTCCTCCACCGCGTCCATGTCGAGCGGCGGCAGCCCGGGGATGCCGGGGACGCGGGCGATCTCCCGCAGCCCCTTCACCGAGTCGTCGACGGTCGTGAACGGGTAGTCGCTGCCGAACATCAGCTTGTGGAAGACCCCGTAGTCCTGGACCAGCCGGAGGCTGTGCCAGAGCTGGAAGGGCCGGTAGTGCAGGGCGCTGATGTCCGCGTACACGTGCGGGTGCTTGCGGATGACCGCGATGCACTCGCCCTCGAAGGGGTGGCCGAGGTGGGCGAGGACCATCCGCAGTTCGGGGTGGCGGATGGCGACGGCGTCCAGGTGGCGGGGCATCGCCCACTCCAGGGGCGCACTGGACACGAAGGTCGTGCCGGTGTGCACCAGGAGCGGGAGCCCGTGCCGTTCGGCGTAGCCGTACAGCTCGTCGTACTCCTCGGCGGCCGGGTCGAAGCCCGCGTACATCGGCATCAGCTTGATGCCGCGCAGGCCGAGTTCCTGGTGGCCGTACCGGAGTTCGTCCTGCCATCCGGGCTGGGTGGGGTCCAGGGAGAGGTACCCGATGAGCCGGTCCGGGTGCTCTCCCGTGTAAGCGGCCACGGCCGCGTCGTCCACCCACAGCCCGCTGCGCCGGGCCTTGCCGCCGACGACGATCGTGCGGGTGCCCTCGGGGGCCGTGGCGGCGTACTCCTCCCACTTCACCGTCAGGTCGACCTCGCCCGCGTGGGCGCGGGCGGAGTCGGACGTGAACGGCTCGGTGAAGTCGTGGCCGTGCCGGAAGAGATGGGAGTGGACGTCGACGATCATGTCCGGTTCCGCTTCTCCCAGCCGTCCGCGAACATGTTCCAGAAGCGGTGGCTGGGCGGGTGCTCCTCGAAGACCTCGTCGACGAGTTCGACGCCGAATCCGGGCGCGGTCGGCAGGCCGATACGGCCGTCGGTGATCGGGAGGGTGCCCTTGAGCGCGTCGAAGACGTAGTCCTCCAGGAGCCCGTCGAACGTCTCGAGGATCTTGAAGTTGGGGATCCCGAGCGTCGCGTGCACCGAGATGGTGGTGCACAGCGGCGAGTTGGAGTTGTGCGGGGCCACCAGCATGCCGTGGGTGTCGGCGATCGCGGCCAGCTTGCGGACCTCGGTGAGGCCGCCGGCCATGGAGAGATCGGGCTGGATGATGTCGACGGCGCTCGTCGCGAAGAGCTGCTTGTACTCGTAGCGGTTGTGGAAGTGCTCGCCTCCGGAGATCGGGAACGCCGCGCGCTGCCGCAGTTCGGCGTAGCGCTCGATGTGCGTCCACGGCATCGGCTCCTCGAACCAGCCGATGTCGAAGGGCTCCAGTTCCCGCACCAGGCGGGCGGCGGTCGGCATGGCGAACCGGGCGTGGCCCTCGATGAACAGGTCGACGTCCGGTCCGATGGCCTCGCGGACGGCGGCCACCAGATCGATGGAGCGGCGCAGTTCGGCGCGCTCCAGCTCGTGCAGTCCGGGACCGAACGGGTCGAACTTGAGGGCGGTGAAGCCCTTCGCCACGGTCCCTCGCGCCTTGGCGGCGAAGACCTCGGGCTCGCGTTCGCCGGTGTACCAGCCGTTGGCGTAGACCCGGACCCCGTCGCGGCAGGCGCCGCCGGAGAGCCGGTAGGCGGGGACGCCGAGCGCCTTGCCCATCAGGTCGTACATGGCCTGGTCGAGGCCGGACAGGGCGATGCCGCCCATGTCTCCGCCGCGCAGGAAGTCGCCCTGGTAGACGCGGAGCCACAGCTCCTCCACGTCGAAGGGGTCGGCCCCGATGAGATGCCGCTGGGCGATGGCCTCGGTGAGCGCGCAGACCTCGCGGACCCGGTAGGGGTGGGTGATCTCGCCGATGCCGGACAGTCCCTCGTCGGTGTGGACCCGGACGTAGCCGAAGTCGCGCCAGGAGGTGCCGAGCATCAGGGTCTCGACCCGGCTGATCCGCCCGGCGGGCCCGGCGGGCCGGGTGCGGTCGACGGTGAGCATCAGCGGGTCGCTCCGCCCATGGTGGAGGCGTTCTCCAGGTCGCGGGCGCCGCCCTCGTCGAGGACCGCCTTGACCGCGGCCTCGGTGCCCTCGATGAGGCGGTCCACGTCGGCGTCGGTGTGGGCGTAGCTGATGTGGCTGCGCTTGAGGTTGAGCGGCAGCTCGAACAGGCCGTGCTCCAGGAGCTTGCGGCGGTAGCCGACGAACAGGGAGGCGTCGTTGTTCAGCAGGTCCGCGTAGGTGCGGGGGGCCTCACCGGACATGAAGTAGCTGACGAAGACGGAGCCGTAGCCGGTGACGACGGCGGGGACGCCGAGGCGTTCGTACAGCCCGGTCAGTTCGGTGCGGACGCGTTCGCCGAGCCGGAAGACGTGCTCGTGCACGGGCTCCTCGCGCAGCTTGCGCAGGGTGGCGAGGGCGGCGGCGACGACCGAGGGGTGGCCGTTGTACGTGCCCGCGAAGAAGGCGGGGGCGCCGGGGCGGGTGGAGAAGAGGTCCATGAGGTCGGCGCGGCCGCCGATGGCGCCGACGGGGGCACCGTTGGCGATGGCCTTGCCGAGGGTGGTGAGGTCGGGGGTGACGCCGGAGATCTTCTGCCAGCCGCCGATGTCGTGCCGGAAGCCGGTGATGACCTCGTCGAAGATCAGGACGCTGCCGGCCTTGCGGGTCTCCGCGCGGAGCGTGGTGAGGAACTCCTGGTACGGCAGGAGGGCGCCGACGTTGTGCGGGACGGGCTCGACGATCACGGCGGCGATGTCGGTGCCGTGCTCGGCGAAGGCCCGCCGGACGGCGTCGCTGTCGTTGAACGGCAGGACGAGGGTGGCGTCCAGCACCTCGGGGAGGATGCCGGTGGAGATCGGGTCGGGGCCGCCGACCTTGTCCGGGGCGGAGATGACGTTGAGGCTGACGGAGTCGTGCCAACCGTGGTAGCAACCCTGGAACTTGACGACGAGGCGGCGGCCGGTGGCGGCGCGGGAGACGCGCAGCGCGTGGAACGTGGCCTCGCTGCCGGTGCTGGTGAGCAGCACCTTCTCGATCGACGGGATCAGCTCGGCGAGCTGTTCGGCGAGGTGGATCTCGCCCTCGGTGACGCCGACGCCCATGTGACCGAGGGTGGTGCCGGCCTCGGCGGTGGCGCGGGCCACGTCCGGGTCGTTGTGGCCCAGCAGCGGGGGGCCGAACGCCGAGTGGAAGTCGGTGTACTCGCGTCCGTCGGCGGTGCGGAACCGGGCGCCCTCGGTGCCGGTGACGACGAGGTCGGTCAGTCCGGGAACGCTGCGCTGACCGCTGTTCACGCCGCCGGGTACGACCCGGCGGGCGCGCTCGGCGAGCCGGGCTCCGGATTCGTTGCCAACCGGGCCTGCACTCATATCGCTTGCTCCTTGCGTCGAGAGTCGTCGGTTGTCGCGGGCCCTGCCCGGCCCGTGAGTCCCTGGCGCCATCCGCCCGGCAGTCGCCGCAGGAAAGTGTGATCCGTGTTGCGTGGGTGGTGCGTTTCGCTTTTCTGAACGCTGTTCTGTAGAGCAGAACAGTTCCTGGATACTACGTCCGCCACTTGGGACGGTCAACCCCCTTTCAGACATGAGACCGCCCGTTCTCGGCCTTTTTCTGAGAGAAGGAGCCGTCAACCTCGCCCCCTGGCACTAAACTGTTCTGCTATGACGAACAGTTCTGCCGCAGGGGAACCGAAGTACTGGGTCAAGAGCGTGGCCAGGGCGGCGGACATCCTCGAAGCACTCGCCACCCCCGCGCAGGGGAACGGCCTGAGCGTCACGGAGGTCGCACAGGCCTGCTCCATCTCCAAGAGCGCCGCCTTCGGCATGCTCCAGACCCTCCGCGCCTACGGCCTCGTCTCCGACGACGGCGAGGGCATGAACCGCCGCTACCGGCTCGGGATGGCCCTGGCCCGACTCGGCGACCGGGCCCGCGCGCAGGTCTCCCTGCGCGGGGTGGCCCACCCCGTCCTGAGCGAGCTCACCCGGACCACCGGCATGGCGTCCCGCCTCGCGATCCCCGAGAACGGCCACGCGGTCGTCGTGGACCAGGTCGAGCTCGACCAGCGGGTCCGCCTCGACCTGCGGATGGGTCACCGCGAGCTGCCGCACTGCACGGGCCTGGGCAAGGCGCTGCTGTCCGCCATGCCGCAGAGCGAGGCCGCCGCCGTCGTCGAGCGGTTCGGACTGCCCCGGCGCACCTCCCGCACGATCACCGACCGGGACACGTTCCTGACGCATCTGCGCGACATCGCCCGGGTCGGCTACGCCCTGGACGACGAGGAGGACGCGGAGGGCATCATCTGCATCGGCGCCCCCGTCCTCGACGACCGCTCGGTGTGCGCCGGAGCCATCTCCATCACGGGCCTCAAACTCGGCCTTCCGGCCTGGCGCTACCAGGAGCTGGGCGGTCAGGTGCGGGACGCGGCCCGGCGGATCAGCCTCTCGCTGGGCTGGGTCGACGACCCGGAGAACACCATCCACGCCCCCTAGCGCCCCTCCCGGCACCGCCCGTCCCGGCGCCGGATCCCGTCCGGGTGCATGCCGCCGGCCGCGACAGCAGATCACGCACTCCGGCGCATTCAGGTCTTGACCGATCGGCACAACCCACCGTAGGTTCCCTGCCAACCGCGAGGACATCCCCCCGTCACTCGCGCTTCATTCCCTTTCCGGCCTGCTTCCGACGCCTGCCCATCGCGCCGGAGTATCCGATGGCCGGACCTTTTCAGCCATCCGCCTCTCGGCAGTCCACCGCAGGAACGCTCCCTCATCCCCGGCGCTTCTCGGAAGGCGAAGTCCGCATGAGCGTTCCGCACCACCCCACCGCCCCGTCGTCCCGTCGTGCCCTGCTGCGGGCTTCGGGTCTGGCCGGTCTGGTCGTGGCCTCCACGGCCGTGGCCACCGGTACCGCGCAGGCCGCGCCGTCCCACGCGGGCGACGTCCTGCGGGTCGACACGGTCGCCGCGCTGCGCGCGCTGAACACGAAACCGTTCGACGACGGCACCCAGGTCCTGGTCGCCGGCTACCGCACCCCCGGCGACGGCGGCGGCATGGCCGTCCGCTGGAACAAGAGGTCCACCACCGCCCACAACGGCGGCACCGTCCTCGCCCCCGACGGCAAGAACCCCGGCCCCGGCCGCTGGCACCAGCTCCACACCGGCACCCTCGACTTCCGCACCTTCGGCCACTTCGACGCGAAGACCCCCGCCGACGCCGCCCTCGACGCCATGATCGCCGACAAGAGCGTCCACCGCATCGAAGCCCACACCGACCTCCTGTTCACCAAGCGCCACCTCTTCGACCGCTCGAACATCGAACTCGACTTCGGCGGACACCGCATACGCACCGAAGGCATCGAGAAGAACACCCACGACAACCCCTTCGGCGCCGTCCTCTCCTTCCGCGGCACCGTCACCGACACCACCGTCGAACACACCCTGAGCGCGGCGATGCCGGACCTCTCGGACCTGTTCGAGGTCGGCGACTCCTCGAAGTTCGAGATCGGCCAGTGGTGGGCGGTCGAGATCAACGCCCTGGCGGGCAAGTACGAGAAGGAGATCCAGCGCCTCGTCCAGGTCACCGAGATCGCCGACGCGAAGCACATCCGCGTCAACTACCAGATCGGCTGGGACCTGGCCGCGGGCCGCAAGCTCACCTGGACCCGTGTCGAGCCCGTGGACCGCGCCCACGTCCGCAACATGGTCTTCGAGGGCTGGGGCGACGACGAGATGTCCGGCTCGCACCCGGTCGCGTACGAGTACGCCGTCCGCTGCGACGTCTCGGGGATCGAGGCGATCGGCACCTTCTGGCCGGTGGTGATGCGCCGCTGGTGCACGTACTACCGCACCGAGCAGTGCTCGCTGACCAACCCGAAGTCCGTCACGTACGGCGGCGCGGGCTACCTCACCCAGCAGATCTACTGCCTGTACGGGCACGTCGAGGACTGCCACACCTCCAACGCCCGCCACCTGAACGACTTCACCGCCTCCGCCTACTGCTACGTCACCAACTGCCACGGCGACGGCGACGACGAGGGCCCGTTCGTGACCCACGGTCAGTTCGAGCACGACCTCGTCTACACGGGCAACTCGGGGCTGATGACCTTCGCCAACTCCGGTGCCGCGTGGGGCGGCAGGGCCAAGCGGATCACGGTGCGCCGGCACGCCTGCTCCTGGTTCGTGGCACGCGTCAAGATCACCGACCTGACCCTGGAAGACGTCCTGGTCATCGGGAAGAAGTCGCTGTCCGGCTCCGGAATGCTCTGGGTCAACGCCGACGGCGTGCAGATGCGCGGCTGCACCGCCACCGGCCCGCTGATCGTGTCCCGCGCGTCGGACCTGTCCGCCCGCCCCAACGTGATCGCCGACTCGTCGTTCGCCTTCGCCGCGGGCGCCGAGGTCACCCAGGCCAACGTGACCGCCCCGCTCACCCTCCAGCGCACCACGCTCAAGGGCGTCGACGGCGCGGTGTTCAACGGCACCGGGCCGCTCGTCCTGGACCAGTGCGTCCTGACCGGCTCCAAGGACACCGCCCCGGTCTCGCTCAAGCACGCCGACCTCACCGTCCTCGGCGGCGAACTCCGCGACACCGGGCTGAAGCTGACGTCCGACAAGGACCAACGCCTGCGGGTCGACGGCACGCGTCTGAACGGCACCAACAAGGACGGCGCCCTGCTGAGCCGCGCAGGCTCCGGACGGACCGTCGACTGGCAGCTCAGCGGCCTCGACTCGACCGCCCCCAAGGGCACCGCCCACGTCCTGGTCACCGAGGGCCCCAACCGCTACCGGGCCACCGGCTCCACCTTCACCGGCGGCCGGCTCGAACTGCGGCCCGCGGCGTTCACCGGCGCCGGCAGCCACCTGCTGCACACCGGCTGCGTCGAGGACGGCACCGAGCGCACCGCCCTGCCGGACGAGGGCGACCGCGTCGCCCACACCGCGGCCACGCTGCGCTTCTGACCACCCCGCCCACCGAGTACCAGGGATTCCCCGTGTCCACGCATACCCCGATCACCGGCCGGCCCGTCCGGGTCGCGCTCGTCGGCGCCGGCAACCGCGGTCTGACGTACGCCGAGTGGATCAAGGCGCACCCCGAGCGCGCCGAACTCGTCGCCGTCGCCGATCCGCGCCCCGCCGCCCGGGCCGCCGCCGGCGCGCCCGTCGAGTTCGACGACTGGCGCCCGCTCGTCGAGAACCGGATCGCCGACGCCGTCGTCGTCGCCACCCAGGACCGCCACCACGTGGAGCCGGTGCTGGCCCTGGCGGAGGCCGGGTACGCGATCCTCGCCGAGAAGCCGCTCGCCCCCACCGAGGAGGAGACCCGGCGGATCGTCGAGGGCGTGGAGCGGACCGGCGTCCTGTTCGCGGTGTGCCACGTCATGCGGTACACCCCTTACACCGACCTGGTGAAGAAGGCCGTGGACTCCGGCGTGCTCGGGCAGCTGGTCTCCATCGACCACCTGGAACCGGTGGGCTGGTGGCACTACGCCCACAGCTATGTGCGCGGTCCGTGGCGCAGCGAGAAGGACTCCTCCCCGATGCTGCTCGCCAAGTCCTGCCACGACCTGGACTGGATCACGTACGTCATGGGCGGCCGGATCGAACAGGTCACCAGCTTCGGCGGGCTCAAGCACTTCCGGCCGGAGAACGCCCCGGCCGGGTCCGCCGAGCGGTGCCTGGACTGTGCGGTCGAGCCCGGCTGCCCGTACAGCGCACCGAAGCTGTATCTGCCGACGCTGCGCGAGAAGGGCGCGGTCTGGCCGGTGACCCACGTCACCGAGGCGACCGACGAGGCCGGGCTGCTGCGGGCCCTGCGCGAAGGCCCGTACGGCCTGTGCGCCTACCGCGCCGACAACGACGTGGTCGACCACCAGGTCCTGGCGATGCGGCTGACGGACGGGGTGACCGCCACCTTCCAGATGGTGGCGTTCACCGAGCAGACGCACCGGCAGACCCGGATCTTCGGCTCGCACGGCTGGCTGATCGGTGACGGCGAGCGGGTCACCGTGCAGGACTTCCGGACCGGCGAGTCCACCGTCCACGAACTCGGCGCGTCCGGTTCGAACGCGGCCGACGGGCACGGCGGCGGGGACGCCGGACTCGTCGACGCGTTCGTCACCGCCGTCGCCAACGGCGACGCCGGGGCCGTCCGCTCCGGTCCCGCCACCTCGCTCGGCAGCCATCTCGCGGCGTTCGCGGCCGAACGCGCCCGGCACACCGGCACCGTCCAGACGGTGCCCGCCCGGTGACGTCCGACCGTACGCCCTCCCCTCTTCCCCGTCCCACCCTCACGTCCTCGGAGGACCCCCTCATGTCCCGTCTCCTCACCCGCCGTTCCAGAGTCCGCGCCGTCGCCGTCCCGGTCGTCGCCACCGCGCTCGCCGCCGGTGTGCTGGCCGGCTGTTCCAGCGGCGGTGACGACAACACCGTCACCATGTGGACCTATCCGGTCATCTTTGACGAGGCCAAGAACAAGGCGTACTGGGACGGCTTGATCAAGGCGTTCGAGAAGGAGCACTCGGGTGTCAAGGTGAAGGTGGAGACTTTCCCCTGGGCCAACCGTGACACCGCCCTGGCCACCGCGATCGCTTCCGGTAAGGGGCCGGACGCGGTCTACCTGATCCCGGACCAGCTGCCGAAGTATGCCAAGAACATCGTCCCGGCCGACGAGTACATGCCCTCCGACGCCAAGTCCGACTACACCGATTTCGCGCTGAAGTCCGTCGTGGTCGACGGCAAGGCGCTCGCCACCCCGATCCTGACCAGCGCCAACCCGCTGATCTGCGACAAGCGGGTGTTCGCCGCCATCGGCGAGAAGAAC
>NZ_JBIUBU010000031.1:0-2427 GCF_044548345.1 Streptomyces sp. NPDC052042
GCTGAACCCGGACGAGCTGGTCAACGCCGACCTCAAACGCAGCCTGCCCCACACCCAGCGGGCCAGAAACCGGGCCGAACTCACCACTGAAACCCGCAGGTTCTTCCACCGCCGACAGCGCCAGCCCCACATCGCCACCAGCTACTTCAAAGCCCCGCACGTCCAATACATCCTCGACGAGTGAACCCAATGAGTTTCTGATCAATAAGTGGGTTCCCTTGACCTGCCCGGCCCCGGCTCCGCCGATGGGGTAGGCGCCCCGAGTTCCAAGAATGTAGGGAAATGAGGTGAGCAAGTCTGGTTCGCGTCTGAGCAAGGGGCAGGGAACACCCGGCTGCTGGCCAACCCGCTCGCCTCACCCGAAGACATCGAGGACCTGGACGGCTGGACCCTCCACCGGCTCCGCCACAGCGCCCTCACACACGACGCCGAAGACGGCACGTCCACGCCGATGCTGCTGGCCCGCTCCCGCCACGCCTCCGTCCGCTCTCTGGAGCGGTACGCCCGTCCCGGCGTCGACGCGGTCGCCCGACACGTCGCGGAACGTGATCCCGCCGCACGTCGCCTGACGTGACATCCGTCGTTTGCGGCTGGTGACAGCGTTCTTACCGGCACCCCATCCTGATGTCGGTCCGTACAGCAGGCTCGGCAACGAGGAGCTCAAAGGACTCGGAAGGTGCGCTCACCCCCGAATCTTCTCAAGAAACGATGGTCTGGGGTTGTTGAAGCACCAGGGTTTTTGAAGGAGTTCTTGAAGGAGATCCGGGGTCCGTACGGGCCGGTTCCGGATCCTCAAGAATCGATGGTTTGTTGAGGATCACAGGCGTCCTGTCACCGTCACCTGGTGTCTCGCAATCAGCCCCGTTCGAAGCAGTGAGAGTGGCCGATGACGGAGAAGCCGCGGCGCTCGTACCAGTGTCGTGGCCAGTCCGTCGCATCAGCGGTCAGGAACCGGGTATCGCAGTCCTTGTCGGCGGCCAGGCGCAAGGCGGTGGTCAGGACGGCATCCGCGTAACCTCGCCTGAGGTGGGCCTCCGAGGTGATCAGGTCCTCGATCTGGGCTATGCCAGTTGCCGGGTCCAGATAGAGGTCGGCCCATGACGCGACCTCGCCCTCCTCCGTGCGGGCACCGAGGAAGTGAACGACGTCGGCCCCGCGGCGGCGAGCCTCGCGTCGGTCGACGAGATGGCGTAGGACCTCGTCGTCGACGTCCGGAAGAAGGCCCCGCCATCGCTGGGTGAGTGGGATACGTATCGCGTCGAGGTTCATCTCCTCCGCGGGCCCGCTGGCCGGCACCGGGCCGGCATGCAGCATGACCAGATAGGTGGAGTGGGTGTATCCGGCCCGGATCAGCGGCTCTGCGCACGCCATTCCGACTTCGTCGTCAAGGATGGAGATCAGTCGGTGAGGCAGATGCCCCAGTGCCTCCTCCGCGATGGCGGGCACCGCCTCGGAGTCAACGGCCGTGTCGATGATGACCTGGTTGTTCGCGCGGGAATGCGCGAAGGCGTCGTCATATACGGCGAACCCGCCCGGGAGGTCGACGATGCGCGCGGCCTGGCGGCGGGCGAAGGCCGACAGGAAGGAGTTGATCCGCTGCAGTTCTGAGTTTGGCATGGGGGGAGCGTAGGCAGCCATGGACCATGGCCGCCTATGAATTACCCCGGCGGGGAGAAGGCTTCTCGGGGACCTTCAGGCCGCCATTTCCGCTTCGGGGCCCGCGTCGGCGTCGAGCTGGGTGAGGTCGACGTCGAGGTGCACTTCGTACGCCTCTGGCGTGTCGCTGAGCTCGTGGGTGGAGTATTCGCCGAACCGCATGATGTGCTCGGTCAGGTACGGGGAGATCTCCGCCAGGTCCTCCGGCTCGATCTTCCAGCCCTCGGCCTGGAGCTCACGGACGATGTCGGCGATGTCCAGGGTGTTATTGATCAGAAACGGTTTGGGTTCTGGGTCGTTGGGCGGGTGTGAGCGATCTGGTGGGGGACGCGCGGCATCTGTCGCCGTCGATCTGATCGCGAAGCTGTACCGGGTGCGGCTGACCGAACCGGGGGTGGGCATGTATCTGAAGCGGTGGGGCTGTCCTTCCAGCGCCCGGACGAGCGGGCCGTCGGGCAGGACCCCGAGGCCGTCCGGCGCTGGCATCGGGAGACCTGGCCGAAGATCCGCGTGAAGGCGAAGCAGGACGGCGGCGAGATCCTCTTCGCCGACCAGGTCGGCATCCGCTCCGACCAGATCACCGGCCGCACCCGGGGCGGTTCAGCGCGAGGGCGGGCCTGAACGCTACCTGGACTGGTGAGACGTCGTCCCCCTGGGACGAGAGGCGCCGTGGGGGGGGGGCCGGGCCCCCCCCCCCCCCGGCCCGGGGGGGCCCCCCCCCCCCCCCCCCCCCCCCCGCCGGCGCCCCCCCCCCCCCGGGCCGGGGCCGGC
>NZ_JBIUBU010000031.1:2437-73971 GCF_044548345.1 Streptomyces sp. NPDC052042
GGGGGGGGGGGCGTTCCGGGCTGGTGGGGGGGGGGGGGCGGGGGGCGGGGGGGGGGGGGCGCGCGGCCGCCCCCCCCCCCCCCCCGCGCCGCCCGCCCCCCCCCCCCCCCCCACGGCCACAGCCGTAACCGGCGATTTCTCACCGGCCCGATCGGTTACGGGACACGACCTTGATAGGAGCAAGTGGATTCAATGACTGTTGCATTTCCGAACCGGCGGCCCCTGCTGAGCCTGGCGGATCTCAGCCCGGAAGAGGTCACGGACATCGGCGGGATCGCGTTCCGCTACGGACAGGACCCGGAATCCTATGCGGGCCGCATGGCCCGGACGGAGGGTCGGCCTGGTGTTCACCGCGCCATCGACCAGGACCCGGACGTCGTTCTGGAGTGCGGCGATGACGCTGGGCTGCGACGTCCTTCACCTCGGCCAGGCCGACCTACAGGTCTCCACGGGTGAGACCTGGAGCGACACCGGCGCGATGCTGGCCAACTACCTCGACGTCGTCGTCGCCCGCACCAACGGACCGCAGCGCGACCTGGCCCAGCTGGCGGAGCACGTACCGGCGACGATCGACGCCCTGACGTTCGAGGAGCACCCCACTCAGGCGATCGCGGACCTGTGCGCGATGCGTGAGCACTTCGGTGACGTCACGGGGCTGCGCCTGGCCTATCTGGGCGAGGTGAACAACACGGCCCGGGCGCTGGCGCTGCTCGTCTGCAAGTTGCCCTTCCACAGCCTCGACGTCTACAGCCCGGACGATTCGGGGTTCTCCGCGCGGGAGATCGAGTCGCTGAACGCCATCCGGGGCGAAGAGGTCGTCCGCCAGCACCATCAAGTGCCCGAGACACCGGACGCGGTCGACGCGGTGTACACCACCCGGTGGCAGTCGATGAGCGCGGCCCGGCACGATCAGGACTGGCTGGCGCGCTTCGAGGGCTTCAACGTCACCAAGGACCTGGTGCGGCGCTTCAGCGGATCGACCGAAGCGGTGTTCATGCACGACCTGCCCGCGGTCCGGGAGCAGGAGGTGACGTCCGACGTCCTGGACGGCATCAGCGTGACCTCGCTCGTGCAGCGGCAGGCCTACCACAAGGCGTCCGCCGCCGCCGCGGCGCTGTTGTGGACCTCGGGTGTGCTGTCTTGAGCATCGCCGAGCGGCTCGACTCCGAGGTGCGCAGCTACAGCCGACGGTGGCCGGCGGTGTTCAGCCGGGCCGTGGGAAGCCGACTCTACGGGGCGGACGGCAGGCCCTACCTGGACTTCTTCGCCGGGGCCGGCACGCTCAACTACGGCCACAACAATCCCGTTCTCAAGCGCGCGCTCGTCGACTACGTCGAGAACGACGGGGTCACGCATGCTCTCGACATGTGGACGGTGGCCAGAGGGCACCTGCTGGAGGCGCTGGAGGAGAAGATCCTCGCGCCGCGAGGACTGGCGTACAAGGTCGTCTTTCCCGGTCCCGCCGGAGCGAGCGCGGTGGAGGCGGCGCTCAAGCTGGCGCGGAAGGCCACCGGACGGAAGTGGGTGGCCCACTTCAGGAACGCGTTCCACGGCATGACCCTGGGAGCCCTGTCGGTGAACGGCAATCCGGCGATCCGCCGCACCGCCGGGACGGCCCTCGCGGACTGCGTGGAACTGCCCTACGACGATCACCGTCCCGGTGTCGCGGACATCGAGGGTCAGCTGGCGGTTACCGAGGGCGGACTCACCGGGATGGCCGCCGTCATCGTGGAGACCGTGCAGGGCGAAGGCGGGATCAACGTAGCCCGCGTCGAGTGGCTGCGGGAGCTCGCCGCCGTCTGCCGACGCCACGGCATGCTCCTCATCGTCGACGACATCCAGATGGGCTGCGGCCGCGTCGGCTCCTTCCTCAGCTTCGAGGACGCCGGGATCGAGCCCGACATGGTGTGCCTGTCGAAGAGCATCAGTGGCTACGGGCTTCCGATGGCGCTCACGCTGATCCGGCCCGAGCTGGACGTGTGGGAGCCGGCGGAGCACAACGGCACCTTCCGCGGGTTCAACCTGGCGTTCGTGACCGCGGCCGAGTCGATGCGCCACTACTGGAGCGACGACGAGCTGGAGACGTCCACCAGGAACAAGGGAGAACGTGCCGGCGGAGGCCTCCAGCAGATCGTGGCCTCCTACCCCGGGGAAGGCCTGTCGACCTGTGGGCGCGGCCTCGCCCTGGGCCTGAGGACCGCCGGCGGCGCCATGGCCGACCGGATCAGCGCGGCGGCGTTCGAACGCGGTCTTCTGCTGGAGACCTGCGGTCCGGACGGTGGAGTCGTGAAGCTCCTGCCGCCGCTCACCGTCTCCGACGGCGACATCGACCTCGCGCTGGACATCCTCGACGCATCCGTGAAGTCGGCTCTCGCCACGCACGTCTGAACCCGTGGGCGACACCACAGGCATATTGGAAGCGAGGAAAGAAGAACCATGACGCAGCACGAGGGACGCATAGTGGTCACCGGCGGCGGCGGCTTCGTCGGCTCGCACCTGTGCGAGCGGCTGCTCCGCGAGGGCTTCGCGGTGGTGTGCCTCGACGACTTCAGTACGGGCTCCGTGCGCAACGTCGAGCCGCTGGCCCGCCACTCCGGCTTCGAGCTGTTGGAGGCCGACGTGTCGGCCGCCTTCGAGATCGGGGGCGCCGTCGACGCGGTGCTCCACCTCGCGTCCCCCGCTTCCCCCGTCGACTACCTGAGACTCCCCCTGGAGACGATGCGGGCCGGATCCACAGGAACCCAGAACGCCCTGGAACTGGCCTGCCGCAAGGGCGCCCGCTTCCTTTTCGCGTCCACCAGCGAGGTCTACGGCGACCCGCAGGTCCACCCCCAGCCCGAGAGCTACTGGGGCCATGTGAACCCGGTGGGCCCGCGCGCCGTCTACGACGAGGCCAAGCGCTTCAGCGAGGCGCTGACTGTGGCCCATCGAGAGGCACGCGGCCTGGATGCCCGGATCGTCCGGATCTTCAACACCTTCGGACCGCACATGCGCGCCGACGACGGCCGGATGATCCCCAACTTCATTCGCCAGGCCATCGCCGGAGAGCCTCTGACGGTGGCCGGGGACGGCAGCCAGACCCGCTCTCTGTGCTACGTGAGCGACACCGTGGAGGGAATTCTCCAGCTCCTGTGGGCGGAGGGCGAACAGGGACCGGTGAACATCGGGGGGACGCGCGAGATGACCGTGCTCGCCACGGCCGAGATGATCTGCGGGCTCGTCGGTTCCTCCTCGGCCATCGAGTTCGTCGCTCGTCCCCAGGACGACCCTGGCCTGCGCAAGCCGGACATCAGCAGGGCCGAACAGTCCCTCGGCTGGCAGCCGGCGGTGAGCATCGAGGCCGGGATCAAGCGGACCATCGAATGGTTCCTGGAGAACAGCGTCCTGCTCGGCTCCTGAGCGTGACAGGCCGACTGGATTGGGCGGGCCTTCGCAGCCATCGTGCCCCTGTCGCGCTGGTCGGCGCGACCGGGGCACGATGAGCCGTGCGTCAGGGGGCCTGTCGCAGGCCGCTGTGACGTCAGCCCAGCGTGCCCATCAGGCCCGTGACGTAGGTGTCCAGGCGTCGTTCCAGGACGCTCGTCGTGAGGTCGGTCCTTCCGGCGGCCTGGTACGCCTGCGCCCACAGGTCGACCTCTTCGGAGCAGGACAGCGCGTCCCGCACCAGCCAGTACAGCCGCTCGCTCGCCGCCGTCGCCAGCGCCCCGCCCGCCTCCTCGTACTCCTCGACGAATCGCAGACCCCATGACGGGTCGTGCAGCAGCGCGAGGTTGGTGCAGCAGTGGGCGACGTCGAGGTCCGTCGGGCCCCAGGAGGGCTGTGACCAGTCGACGACGCCGGTGATCCGAGCTTGCTCCGGATGCGAAGGCGGTACGTCGAACAGCACGTTGCCCGGCTGGAAGTCGCGGTGCAGGAAGCGACCCTCGTAAGGCGGCGCGGGCTTGCGGATCACGTCGATCGCCGCGGCCCAGGTGGTCGCGTCACCGCCCTTCGGAACCACGACCGACTCCGCCGTCGTCAGCGTCCTGAACTCCTGGGGGTGCTCGGCGGGCTGGAGCGAGTGGATGGCGACGAGTTGACGGGCCAGCAGGGGTGCACGCGTCTCGACTCCCGCGTCGTCGAGGACCGAGCGGCCCTCCAGATGCGTCATCAGGAGCGAGGGGTACTCGCAGTGCGCGGCGGTCGGATCGACGGCGACCAGATCCGGAGCGAGCGCATCGGTCCCGGCGAGGAGTGTCAGGGCGCCAGCCTCCCTGTTCAGCCACTCTTCGGCGTTCTTCAAGTAGAACGGGTCGACGAAACTCCGCAGCACCAGCTGACGCGTGACCGCGTCCTGTGTGCCGATGGTCAGCCTGCGCATTTCCGCGGTCATGCCGCCGTGCAGCGTTTCGGTTTTGACGACCCGTTCGCCTTCGGTCAGATGCCGGTGCACCCAGGCCAGCGTCCTCGGTCGGACAGTCATCTCCTCATGAAAGGTATTCACGGCGTCATGTGATCACGCGACACCGACAGGCGGCAAGCGTCCTCCGGACCACCAACTCTGCCGGGCGTGCGGGGCCGGGAGTCCCGGGAACTCGCCTACGTCATAGGCGATTTGGTAAACCCTCTGCTACGGTTCCGTGGAAAATGCGGCCGACCGGCGAATTGAAACCCGAAGAGGGTGCAGTGGACGGAGCTCATCATGGCGCGTTGGGGGAATATCTATATCGCGGCGACGGCTGTGGATCTGCCGCCCGTCGTCCCGGTTTCAGAGGCCGTGGCAGACGGCAGATATCCGTCGAAACTCGCGGAGCGAACGAAGCAGCGGACCGTCGCGGTCGCTCCGGAGGGAGAGGCTCCGGGGGCATTCGCCGCCCGCGCGGCGAAGGCGGCCCTGGTGGAGGCGGGATATGGCTTCGACGAGGTCGAACTGCTCGTTCACACGTCCGTCCTGGACCCGTCCCCCCGGATGTCGAACCCCGTGATGTGGCTTGAGCGGGAAATAGGGTCGGGCGGCTTCCGGGACGTGGCGCAGCTGATGAACGGATGCGACGGGGTCGTGAACGGCATTCGCTGGGCCGCCGCTCATCTCACCTGCGAAACCGAACACAAGGCCGCGCTGATCACTGCCGCTGAAAGCTGGCAGCCGAAAGAGGTGATCGACCGGTGGACGGTCGACCCGGACACGCCGTTCGGAGACGGCGGAGCGGCTTTGGTCATGGCAAAGGATAACGGAATCGCGCGTGTTCTCGCGGCCGTCAGCCGTACGCAGCCGAAGCTCGAAGGGGTTCACCGCGGCCCCCGTGTATTCGGTCAGGGCGTCAGCCTTCCGGTCAAGCTCTCGGAGCGCTCCCGCGCCTTTTATGAGACGTCCGACATATCCCGTGACGAAGCCTGGAAGATGCGCGGTGACGGAATCGGCATCGTCATCGAGAAGGTATTGGCCGATGCCGGCGTCGCACGCGAACGAGTGGCCCGAATCGTACTGCCGTTCAGGGGGCGCCAAGTCCTGGAGGAGGAGTACTTCCCGTACCTCGGAGACTTCGAGCCCGCGCGATCCAGCGAGGAGCGGGGGCGCGAGATCGGTCATCTGGGCGGGGCGGACCCGATCGCGGCCCTTCACTACGCGATCACGTCCGGCGAGCTCTCCTCGGGTGACCACGCCATCGTCTTCAGCGAAGGCGTGGGGATCGTGCAGTCTGCCGTACTCGTCGAGATTGTCTAGGATGACCACGACGTCCGGCTACAGGAACGTGCGCATCGGAACGGCCACGAGGCTCGGCACGGCCGCCCCCAGCGGAGACGCGATCGCCGTCCACGTCCAGGAGGACGGCACCACCGCCGCGGCCGTGGTCGACGGCATCGGCCACAGCCTCCGCGTCGCCTCCGTGGCGCAGCTGCTCGCCACGGTCATGGCTCGCGTATCGGCCCGCCGGGGAAGCCTCGCCGGCCTTCTCACCGGCACCGAGTTGGTGGTCGATCCGGGCTCGGGTGACGAGCCGGAGCCGGAGCCGGACGCCGTCGCGGTGGTCGCGACGGCGAGGGCCGCGGGGGACCAGATCCGCATCGCGTGGGTCGGCGACTGCCGCGCCTACGCCCTGGATGAGGGACGGCTTCGTCCTCTGACGGCCGATCACAACCTCGCGGAGCAAATGGCTCTGTGCGGGTACACCGGCGAGATCCCGCGCCCGGCCGCCAAGTGGGTCCGCACGACGGTGCGAAGCGCTGTCGTCGCCACCGTGTCGGAGGCCTGGACCCGGTCCCCCCTGGTGGTGCTCACGTCGGACGGGGTCCACGATCAGGCGCCGCACGCCGCGATGGAGGCGCTGGCCCTCATACACGAGGACGAGCCACAGACCCTCGCGGAGGCCCTGGTTGCCGCCGCCGAGACCGGGACTGACGGCGTCAGGGACGACGCCACCGCCATCGTGATCCGCCGCGCCTGACGCGGGCGGCCCCGGCCCCGGCTCCGTGATCACACCGGACGCGATGGGGTCATCTCACCCGTGACCAGTGGTCACGGGAAAACCTCTAGGGAGGGTACGTGTCGAGCAGCGAGGGCATCGTGGTGCTGACCACCAGGGAGAAAGAGTGGTGGTTGAGCCTGCAGGAGATCATCCCGGCCATCGAGCGCGTCTGGGACCGCATCGGCCGGTCCGAGCGGAAGACCGTCAGTACGGTGTGCGTGCCGCTGCCACCCGAGATGGAACAGCGCCTCCACACCCGTGCCTCGCAGGTGGAGCGCATCGTCCTGACCACGGTGACGCCCGGAACCGTCCAGGCCGCACTCCGTCTGCGGGCGCAGATGGAAGAGCCCGCGCCGATGACCCTCTACGTGCACGGGGACGGCCCTGAAGGGTTCGAGGCCTTCGGTGCCCTCACGGAGGTGTTCACCGAGAGGGACACGTTCGTCGTGACGTGCGAAGCGGAAGCGGCGACGGTCCGTGCCTGTTTCCCGAACGCCCGGATCGAGCGGATCCCGTTCCCCCTGGTTGACCTGTTCAAGATAAACAGCCGGAAACGGCGTACGAAGGACGAGATCACGCGCTTGGCCTACGTCGGACGCGTCTCGGAGCAGAAGAACCTGCACAACCTGTTGTTCGCCCTGTGGATCATGCGCACCTCCGATGCCCCGGCGCCGCCGGTGACGCTGGACGTGTATGGCGGTGAGGACAACCTCGGCAGCCCCAACATGGGGCTCACCTCTCCCGAGTACGGCGCCTACCTGCGGGGGCTCGCCGAGACGTTGGGCCTGGCAGACGTGGTGACCTGGCACGGAGCCAAGCCGAGGGACTGGCTCTTCTACGACGTGCACCAGGAACCCCATGTCCTGGTGTCGCCGACGCTGCACTCCGACGAGAACTTCGGCTCGTCCGTGCTGGCGTCCCTGGTCAACGGCCACCAGGTGGTGACGACGGCCTGGGGCGGGCACCAGGGGTTCCAGGAGTGGTTCCCGGAGCAGCTGACACTGGTGCCCGTCCACGCGTCCCCTCTGGGCCCGGTCGTGGACCCCGGCACGCTGGCCGGCGCCATCCTGGCCGCGGTGGGCAGGTCCTCGGCCGTGGTGGAGGAAGCCGCCCTCGACCGGGGACGGTCAGCCTTCTCGGAAGCCGCCGTGATCGTGCGCACCACGGACATGCTCAGCCGACCCGATCGCGCCCCTGTGCCGTTGGAGAAGTCGCCGATCCAGCAGCGCATCGATGAACTCAGGGTGGAGTTCGGCGGCAAGCGCAAGATCTACGCCGATTACGGGGACCCGATCGCGCGGGTCTTCTTCGAGGCCTATGGCATGGAGAAGCCACTCCGCTTCGATGAGCGGTCCGGCTACGTTCTGGCGCCGTGGGTCAGCTGCTCCGACGATGTCGTGAACATCGCCGACCCGCATCGCGGAAACCGGAGTTACAAGGCCGACGATCGGACCTCCACGCCGTGCGACGTCATGATGACCCCCTCCATGAAGAAGCACCCATTGCCGGAAAGCCTCGTGAGGGAGCTGGTGGCTCAAGGCTACGCATTCTCACTTGAGCTGAAGGGCTGAGTTCCGCCACGCGGGTGGCGGAGCCCGTCACCTCCATGGGCTGCACGCCCCTGCCCTGCGGGAGGGGGACTGCTGCCCGTTCATGTGCCTGCAAGCTCCGGCATGGTGATTCATCCCACCCCCATCGACGCAAGGGAGCTTCTGTGGTGGGTAGGTGAACAGAAGCCAACGCGCAGGTGGAGGCAGTGTCATGAAGATTTTGCGCGAGCTGGTTCTCGTCGTCTGGGTGCTGGTTGCGGCGATCGGCTTGTTCTGCGGTGGCAACGCAAGCGCGGACACCTTGGTTGTCTCTGGCGTGGGCGGCGTCTCCGTCTCCGACGCCGGCTGGGGCTGACCGGAACCGGAACCCCTGCTGTTCTGACAGAACTTCACCTTGTGGCGGTCCATCAAGCAGCCGCGCCTCTTCTGCCTCTCCGTCTCCATCGCCGCCTGTCCCTACGTGGCCGCGGGCTCTCAGGCGTCTTGGTGAGGGCGGCCTCCTGAAGCCCTTCACACCTTCTTACGAGAACGAGCGAACAGGTCGACCCTGATTCTGACCGGGATCGAAATCGAGCGAGAACGGATGAACGGTCATCGGGACTGCTGCAGGGTTGGGTGACACCTGTCCTGGCTTGCTGAGAAGTGGCCTGGAAGGATGTTGCAGTGCCCAAGCCGTATCCGAAGGAGTTCCGCGAGGACGTCGTGCGGGTCGCGCGCAACCGTGAGTCCGGCGTCACGCTGGTACAGATCGCTGCCGACTTCGGCGTTCACCCGATCACGCTGTCGAAGTGGCTGCGCCGCGCCGACACGGACGAGGGCGTCAGGCCCGCGACGACGTCGGGTGAGTCGGCCGAGCTGCGCGAGGCCCGCGAGCGCATCCGGCTGCTGGAGCAGGAGAACGAGGTTCTGCGAAGGGCTGGAGCGTATCTGTCGCAGGCGAACCTGCCGGCAAAATGATGTACCCGCTCGTCCGCGAGCCGGCCGCCGCCGCTGTTCCTCGCCGGGTGCCGGTGGCGGTGACGTGCCGGGTGCTCGGGCTGGCCCGCCAGCCCTACTACCGGTGGCTGGACCGGCCGGTCACAGATACCGAGCTGTCCGAGGCATGCCGGGCCAACGCCCTGTTCGACGCGCATCGCGGCGATCCAGAGTTCGGTCACCGCTTCCTTCTCGACGAGGCCCGGGCCGCCGGTGAGGCGATGGCTGAGCGGACCGCCTGGCGGATCTGCCGGGGCAACGGCTGGTGGAGTGCCTTCGGCAAGCGCAAGGGCCGTGGGAAGAACGCCAAGTCCGAGTTGGGTGGCAGCGTCTCCTGGTGAGGCGTCCAGGGGTAGGCCACGCAAGGAGCGAATTGTGGAACTGCCGGTCTCGTTACGTGGTATTTTGAGACTGTGAGTTCCGTAAGTGAAAGCGGCGGGCCGCGTTCGGGCAGGCCCCGGTCCAAGTGCATCGATCACGCCGTGCGCGAGGCGACGCTGCACCTCCTGGAGGAGGTGGGCTACGCCCGGCTGCGCATGGATGCTGTAGCGGCCCGCGCCAAGGTGGGGAAAGCCGCGCTGTACCGGCGCTGGCCGTCCAAGGCGGCCTTGGTCCTCCAGCACCTGATCGGCGACCTGTCCCCCCGCGCACCGGCGGACACCGGCACCCTCCGCGGCGACCTGCGCGTCATGACCCGGGACACCATCGCGCGCATGACCCATCCGCGCGTACACCCAGCGCTGCCTGAACTGCTCACCGAGTTGGTGCGCGACCCCGCGCTCCAGCGGCTCTTCGAGGAGGCGTGCCTGATCCCCGAGCGGGACGCCGTGCGTGCCGTCGCCGAACGGGCCGTTTCCCGGGGTGAGCTGAGTCGAATGCCGGACGTGGGCTGGGCGTACGCGCAACTGACCGGACCCGTGTTCGTGTGGCTGCACCTGCTGCGCGAGACCGCCGATGAGGCGACGGCCGACCGGTTGGCCGACGACGTGGCCGCCGCCTGGACGGCCAGCGAGGAATGGCAGGAACGAGAGGTGGGAGAACGATGAACGCGTGGCTGTGGGCCGGGCAGATCTTCCTGGCCGTGGCGTTCGGCGCAACGGGGTTGTGGAAACTGGTGGTACCCAAGAACAACCTACGCGCGTCGATGCCGTGGGTGGACGACCTGCCACAGGGCACGGTCCACGCGATCGGCGCGGCGGAGGTCATCGGGGCGATCGGTGTGACCCTGCCGTGGGCTCTGGGCATCGCTCCGGTCCTGTCGCCCTTGGCCGCCGTCGGCCTGGCGCTCGTGATGGTCGGCGGCTTCGCCACCCACATACGGCGGCACGAGTACGTGCGGTCCCTGTCCAACGTCTTCTTCCTGACCATCGCCGTCCTGGTGGCTGTGGGGCGCTTCTAGAAAGCCCCGCCCACGTACACGGGAGGAAGAGCCACTCGTTCGGACGCTGACTCCAGCGGTCCTCAGGAACTGCCCTCGGCGGTGTCACCGGCCGCCGGTAGCGTGACTGGCGTGATGATGGGCACCGAAGAGACCCGGCTGGCTGTCCTGCGCGGCAACAGTGCCTCGGGCAAGTCGTCCATCGCGGCAGGCCTCCGCGGATTAGCCTGCCCATCGGCTGCGCTGATCGGTGTCAGCACCACGGCGGCCCATCGACCGCGCCCCTGCCGAAGGGCGGGACGTCGGCACTGACGTCCCGCCCTTCCGTCCTGCAACTCACGCGGTGGCTGGCTCCGGCACCGTGAACAGTGACTGTGGGTCGCTCTACGCGCTGGGAAGGCCGCGGAGCATGACGGCGTAGAGCGGGATGTCGGGGAAGGGCTGGCGTTCGCCGATCTTGCGGTAGCCCCACGTTTCGTAGAGGGCCTGGCCGGGGGCGGGGTGTCGACGAGGAGGGCGGTCAGCTGCTCAGGCCGGGGGCGAGGGGGGTGTCGTGGAGTTGTTGGGCGAGGCCGGTTCCACGCCACTTCGGGCGGATCATCAGCTCGGACAGAGCGAAGGCGCTGTCCGGGGTGGGGGCGGGGGAGAGGTGCCCGCGCCAGGTTTCGCGGCCGAGGGCGGCGGTGGCACCGTAACGACTTGGGGAGCGGTTGCTGGTGATGGGACAGCTGGCTGTTCAGGGCTGAGCTGCGTCGAACGGCAGACCACGGTGGAAGACGACCCTGGCTTGATCCGGGCCGTTGTAGTCATCGACAACCTTTGCGTCGAAGCCGAGGCGGCGATGGAATGCGATCGAGTTGGTGTTGCCGACCGAGGTGATCGCCTTCAATCGGAGCGCGCCTTGGTGGTGCGCGGCGTCGGCGAATGCCGCGTACAGGCGGTGTCCGAGACCGGTGCCGCGGGCATCGTCCCGTGTGGCGATCAGGTGGACGTACCCGGTGCCGGTCGGGGTGACGAACCCGATGACGTATCCGCGGATTCCGTCCTCGGCTCGGGCGACCAGGCATGTTTCACCGAACTCGTGCACCAGCGCGAGAAGATGCAGGGGCCGAAGGTCGCGATCTCCCCAGTACCGGTGGTGATCAGCAAGGACCTGGTGGATATCCGTCATCTCGGCCGGCGTGATCTGTGTGCGCATGGCAGGGATCATGGCAGGCGCCCTGCAGGAAGGGAAAGTGGGTGTCGATCGGGCCGTGACATGGCAACGGCCGAACGGGTTGGGCGGGTTGTGGCGCCTGCCTGGGCCCGTGCGGCCTGTTCCCATCCTGCCCTGTCCGGGGTCTCCCGCGCACACTTCGGCGGGTTGCTCGAAGAGCTCGCCCCGAAGTGGGAAGCGGCCCGGGAGTCGGCGCTGCGTGAACGACGCGGCGGGGACCGGCGGCGGGCGGCCGGAGCTGGGCCCAAGCAGCGCCTGGTGTTCATCGACCGGCTGCTGATCACGCTGGTGCACCTGCGGCTGGGGCTGCCGCACGTGGCGCTGGCACAGCTGTACGGGGTGGACCGTTCCACCGTGTCCGGGGCGATCCGCGAAGTCCGGCGGCTGCTGGCCGCTCGAATGTCCCATCCATCGGGTGCGTCGACGTGGAAGCCGAGTGCGGCATTGGCCCTGGCGGTGAGTTTCTGGTGCTTGATGTCGAGGACGCAGTCGAAGGAGACCTTGGCGATGGTGATGTCGACGTCGACCGCGAATGAGAATCCGTTGTGGTTGACATCGATCTCGGCTTTGGTTTTTACGACATCGAGGAAGCTGATGCTTCCAGAGAGGTGAAGGATCTTCTCGGGGAAGCTGTTCCCCGTCTTCTGGAGATTGACTTCGAAATGGGGGCCTTTCTTCCCGGAGGCGTCCGAGACGGTGAGGATTTTCGCGAACCTGAGGGGTTGGGCGATGTCGCTCTTGGCGGTGATGCCTTCCTCGCCGACGCTGGCGTGGAAGCGCCATATGTTGTCGAAGAAGTTGATGTCGCCGTCAGTAGTGATGCCTTGCGACCAGACCCCTTGGGTGACGGGGTCGGTCCAGCCGCCTGGGAGGGCGACGGCGTAGAGGGCGAGTTCCTTGATGGCGATGTCCTTGAGGAAGTCAAGGGCGTCGGGGATGTCGTGGAAGATGAGGCCGAGAAGGTCGTGGAGGGAGACGTCGTGCCCGGTGTGGGTGGTGTCGAGGCTGAACACGAAGGCATCGACGTCGGGCGGTTCGACGGCTCCGTGGACGGCGAGTTGGAGGTCGACGCCGCCGACCTCGATGTGGCCGCCCCCGCCGAGGCCGAGCCCGTCGCCCGCGTAACCGATGCTGAGGAAGAAACTGTGGATGGTGAAGCCCTTGATCCCGAAGGCGTCCCTCAGCGCGGGCTTCTTGGTGTCGGCGTACGCGGGCAGGGGCCGGACGACAGGTGCCGTGGGAGTGGCGGTGATGACGGCCGGGCCGGGGGCATCGAGGGCGAAGCCCAGCTGGTAGGGCAGAAGAAGGCCGGGGCGCCCGCCCTCACTGTCGGCGCCCTGGAGGATGAGGTCCAGGCTCATGCTCCAGGCGACCTCGGTGCGGGAGGCGGAGCCTCTGACAGTGAACAGCAGCGGGTCGTCCGAGATGAAGGGGGCATGCAGGACGAAGGTGGTGTCCAGCTCGATCGACGGAGCGGCCGCTCGGCGAACGCAGCAGCCGCACCGATCGCTTCCCCGCCCGCCTCCTGTAAGACGGCGAGGTGGCCACGCGTGGTGCCATGGCCCTTGGGAGCCGCCCGGCCGACCGCCGACGGTGCGGCGGCCGGTGAGGCGCCCAGGGCGAGGATAGCTGCGGTCAGGGCGAGTGCGGCTACTGCCGTGAGCAGGTGCCTGGCGCGCTTCAAAGGGTGGTCCCCCATGTTCGGTGGCGTACGGGTTCACCGGGGACCGAACCGGCCCGGCAACGGTCTGCTCCAGGGGCGGAATCAGCCCCTCCGTGGTCATTTGTGGCTACTTCCGGCCTCACACCACCATTCCCGTGGCAGCTACATTCACCCCCCGACCGGACACACACAAGACCAGGGGGAAACAGACAACGATGCGCCTCATAGAACCCGTCAGCCACATCGGCAGATCATTCATGGCGGTGACCGCTACGGCGGCCGCCTGCGCGGTCACCGCCCTGAGCCTTGCCGCCTCACCGGCTGCTGCGGCACCCACCAACACAACGGCGTCCCGGCCCGGCGACACCTGCACGGCGGCCGACCTCGGCACACGCCACCCGTACATCAAGACCACCGAAGTGTCCCCGACGATCACCCACTTCAAGGGCTGGTACGTCACCGAGGGCACAACCGGCAACCAGACCGTCAGCACCAGCACCGAGACGACCATCACGGTCTCCGTCGGCCTCGACGGCAAAGTCGAGGGCAGTTTCGCCGTCGAGACCCTCGGCACCGTCGGCGCGAGCCTGGGCCTGAACGTAAAGGTCGACTACTCCTCCACCAGCAGCGAGTCGAATTCGGTCACGTGGAACTTCAACCAGCCCGGCTACTACGGCGTCTACAAGGGCACCAAGAAGGTCACCGGTACGTACGGAAGCCTCAACTGCAACCGTGTCCAGCAGGGTGACGGCAGTTGGGCGTTGAAGTGGATCGAGGGGCCCGGCAGCGGCAGCTTCACCACCTACACCACCCTCGAGGAAGGCGCGGTGCGCTGCGAGGACAAGGTGCCCGCAGATAGCATCATGGCCAAGGCACAAGACCTCCTCGACTGCGGCTCGGCCGCCGTGAAGGCCGAGCACCCGGCGGGTGCGGTGGCGCCGACGGCGAAGCAGAAGCGGGACCGCCTCGTGCAGCGCCCGGCTCTCATCAGCGGCACGTCCGCCGAACAGCCCAAGGCCACCGGGCGTAGCGCGCGGGCCGCTCTCGACTGCCAGGCCGACGCCTACAAGATCGCCGTACCCGGCAAGCCCCTGTCCTGGGGCGCGCCGCTCTTGGCGAACGACGGTGTCCGCCTGCGGCCCTCGACGATCTTCAGCGCCCACCTGGACAACTGGCGCCTGTGCAACGTGACGGAGCACAACGGGGTCCTTGAGGCGTCCCTGTGGAACTGGGGCAACAGCGGGTGCGCGACCATCGCCGAGCAGAACGCGGCCACCGAACGGGCGGTCCTGATGACGGCCCCCTGCACGGAGGACGACCTCCAGCGGTTCTACATCTACCGCGACGTACCCGGCAGCTCGAAGATCGGTGTGCAGAACAAGTACACCGGCTCCATGATGGGCCACGACCGGTACGCGGACGGGGAGTTCATACGCCAGTACTCCAGCGGCAGGCAGGACGGTACGGGTACGTACACCCTGATCGGAGTCTGACGGCCCACACCCCGTGAGCGGCCCCGCACGTGAACCCCCGACCTGCCGGTTTCGTGCGGGGCCCTCCACGTCCCTACTCTGAGCCCGGCCTGGGGACCAGCGGAGCAGCCGACACCTCGTTGCCCGACAACGCACTTGCCTAATGAACGCCCGCATCAACCGTGATGGCCGTCGCCCGCCCCTGCGAGGTGATGAGCCAGGCCAGCACCTGTTCCGTCAGCGGCGTTCCCCCTGGGCCCTCGACCTTCCAGTGCCCCCGCCACCCTCCACCAGGCACCGTGGCCACGACCTGGTCGGCTCGCTCCAAGTGCGAGAAGTCCTCGTAGTCCGTCACCGGACACAGTGCACCACGTTTGGGATCGACGACCAGAGCCGTCCCGGCCGCCTGGTCCCAGCCCTCTACACGCACCATGCGGCCGATCTCGGTGTCGGTGCCGTTGAAGATCGCGGTCCAGCCGGTCTGATTGAAATAGCAAAGAGACGCCGCCCCATCATCTCGAACAACAACGCTCGCGCTTCACGAGTCTCCTTGTCAGCGGCAGCTCACGCATCATCCGAACCAGCGATGGCACCACACCTGTTGCAATGACTAGGATTCAGTCTCAAGCCGCTGAGCTGTATCGACGCAAACTTCGAAGCCGTGGCCACATCCTTCTCCCCAGAGAATCGCCGCGCTCGGGCGCACCCTGCCCTGGCACACCGGTGAGGTCACCGGTGGCCGGCCGCCGTCGCCCGGCTGGGCGGATGAGCAGAAGGCGGCCTTCGCCCGGCTCCGCCAGGAGTGCCTGGCCCTGTCGGAGGCCGTCGGCATGCACCCGTACTGGGAGTCGGTCGCCGGCGAGGAGCTGGTGAAGCGGCGGATGGAGTTGAAGGCGACCACCCGGATGGAAGCTGTCCCGACGGCCTGATGCTGCGCATCGACCGGATCGCCGCCATGACGGGCACGGCCAGGCGGCTGTCGTCAGGTCGTCATCGAGGCGGACACCCGGCTCGTCGTCGCCGTCGGCCGGCCGCTGCCCGGCAACCACAACGACTGCAAAGCGTGGGAGTTGGGCTACGCCCCGGACGGCGCGGGTTCCGCAGTGCTGGTTCCTTCGGGCGTGGGCCGCGTTGCTCGCATGGCGAACAGGAGCAGGCCCGCCGCGGCGAAGACCGCGCCGGTGGCGACGTACAAGGACCGCGGCGCCCAACCAGCGTCCAGCAACCACCCTGCGACTGTTGGTGCGAGGATGGCTCCGACCCGCCCGACGCTGATGGCCGCGCCGATACCGGTCGCACGCAGTTTCGTCGAGTACACGCCCGGTGTGAGGGCGTAGAGCCCCGCGATGCATCCGTTGACGGCGACGCCGATGACCGCGCCCAGGCAGAAGGCGAGGGCCAGCAGGCTGGTGGAGGCAGCGAAGGGGACGACCAGGACTCCGGACGCGAAGAGGTAACTCCGCAGCACGCTGAGCAGCGCGTACCGTGCCGCCAGCACACCCAGGAGAGCCGTTCCGAAGATTCCTCCCAGGTTGAGCAGCGTGCCGCCGGTCAGTCCTTGGCTCGAGGACATGCCGGCTTCCACCAGAAGCGTCGGGGTCCAGCTGGTGACGAAGTAGAAGGCGGCCATCACCAGGAAGAACGCACCGCACATCACGAGGGTCGGCCCTCGCAGTCCGCGGACGAGCAGGACACGGAAACCGGTCTGCGAGTCTTCGCCCGCAGAGATGGCCGGAAGAGCGTCGAGCTCGGCGTGCCCCATCTTCCGGGCAAGGGAGTTGACCCTCTGCAAGGCGTTCGCCGGCCTCCTGGTGACGAGGAAGTCGATGGATTCGGGCAGGCACCAGTAGACGAGCGGGAGGATTCCGAGCGTGGCCAGACCGCCGGTGAGGAAGACCGATCGCCAGCCGTAGTGGTCGATGAGGACCACGGACGAGAGGCCGCCCACCGTGGCGCCGACGGCATATCCCGTCGAGTTGAGCTGACCGCGAGTCCGCGCCAGCGCTGTGAGGCGAACTCACCAGCGATCACGTTGCTGCAGGCCAGGACCGCGCCGATGCCCACGCCCGTCACGAGCCGAAGCGCCCCCAGCTGCTGCCAGTTCTGGCTGGCCGACGAGAACAGCATGCCGAGGGCGGCCACGGCCAGCCCGGCCAGGATGACAGGCCGGCGGCCGACCCGGTCCGCCCTGGGGGCGACGAGGAGCGCGCCCAGAGCCATTCCGGCCAGGCCGCTGCTGAGGAGGCTCCCGAGGATGCCGGGGGTGAGGTGCCACTCGCCGGAAACGGTCTTGCCGGTGAAGGACATGACCAGTACGTCGAATCCGTCGAGCGTGTTGAGGAGCACACAGACCGCGATCGCGCTCCACTGGAAACGGCTCATGGGGCCCCTTGTCCAGGGCCTCCCGCAATGCGGCGCTCATCGGGCGGCCCGCCGAGAGACGGGACGAACTCGGTGTCGGCTCGAAGCTGCTGGGCCAGCTGCTCAAGAATCCCGGCGAACCGCCGGGGGACCTGGGCAGGCCCATCCCAGGACACAGGCCACCAGGTTCACCGGCTTCGGTCCAGTCCCGCAGACGCCGCCGGCACGTGACTCCGCTGCAGGGTCTCATTGCGGCCTTGCCGCTTCCGCGATGCAGCTCCTTCGAGCAGGTCATCCATCCAGGCCCGGGTGGCCCGGCGTTCGGCGACGACGGCCGGCCGATCATTCTGACATCCCGTCAGTTCGCATCGCGTCGGCCCGCCATACGCCGCCTTCCAGGTGGCCATCGTTGCCCAGCACCAGCACCAGCACCAGCACCAGCACCAGCACCAGCACCAGCACCAGCACCGGCACGGCCACAGCCTGGCCCCGGCGCAGGAACGGCGCCGGGGGCGCCGGTGTCTTCGCCGTACCGTGGCGTCCGGTCCGCTCCGGTGCAGGCCGTGCCTCGAAGCCGTTGGCGTGTGTCAGGCTGCTGTCAGCGGCCGACCGGGTCCTCCCAGGCGCGGTCCCCCGGAGCCGTCAGTGCCAGGTGGCCGCCGTCGTGGAGGGGGGTCGGCACCGTGAGCGTGGCCAGGAGTTCGGTCTTGTCGAAGAGGTGGACCTCGCCGTGGCCCCCGCGTGTGACGGCGGTGAACGGGGCGCCCGGCGAGGCGGCGACCGCCCGGCGCTGGACTCCGTCCCATGGCGTTCCTCCCGGCTTCGGCGCGCCGTCCATGGGTGGCAGCGGGCGACGGGCTGCCACCCGGACCTCTCCGCCCGGGAGTTGGGCCGTCAGCAGGATCAGTTCATCGCCGTCGGGGTGCACCCGCGCGTACGCGATATGTTGCCCGGCAACCGCGAGCCGGAAGATCAGCCCGGGGCCGAGTGGTACGTGACCGGTGCGGCCGGTGTCGAGGGCGTGGAACCAGGCGTCGTTGGTCCACTCCGGCCATTTCCCAGGGTCGGAGGGGCCGCCGCGTACGCAGGACCACAGTGCCCGGCGTGCGGGATCGAGCCGCAGGTAGTAGCCGCGTCCAGGCGCTGCCCAGGGTATCGGTTCCTCCATGAGCAGGCGGTCGCCGTCGCGCCGGGCCCGGTGCACTCCGCTGGCCGCGGCGGCGAACAGCCGTCCGGTGAGCCGGTCGTAGGCGTCGCCGTGGCCGTCGTGGTCGGGCAGTTCCCTCTCGCACATGGGTGAGATGGGGGGACTTGCCGGGGCGGCGCTCTGGAGGTCGCCGTAGCGGTAGGCCGTCAACGTGCCGGGCTCGCGGTGCCGCAGGACGACGAGCGGGCCGCCGGGGCCGCCCGGCATCGTCACGCCCGGTTCGCCGACCCGTGTGCGTACCCGGACCGATCTGCGGCGGTCGAGGTCGACCGTGGTCAGCAGGTCCGACCACGGCTCCTGATTGCGGCCCAGGCCCGTCGTGACTGCGAACCGGCGGCCGGACGAGTCGGCTGCCAGGTGTTCGGCCGGAGTCGCCACCGGCATCGTCGCCGCGATCAGGGGGCGGCCCGCGTCGGGGCCGTAGGGATCGAGGACGACGAGCTCGCCGGCGAGGTCGTCGACAAACGCCCAGTGGCCGCTCGGGAGGGCAAGGAAACCGGCATGTTCGGCGAGGTGCCTGCCCTCCACGACCCCCGTCACCCGGCCGTCCGGCAGGTCCAGTACCCGTATGGATCCGGCGACTTGGTCGGCTATCAGCAGGCGTGGGGCGAGCGGCATGGCGAGGCTCCTGGAGGGTGGACGGTCGGGAGGTTATTGGTAATGATTATCATGAGGCTTGCTTGCGTGGGGTGGGGGAGCAGCCCGGGGCGCCTCTGTCTCACGTTCACGTCAACGCCCGTCCCGGGACCGAGTCGGAGAGCCGAGAGTCATATGTCACGCAGAATGCTGAGGACCGTTCGTCGCTGGGTCGCCGCGGCCGTCATGGGGACGCTGCTCGTCGGCTGCGGATCCACTGCCGCAGAGACCGGCGGCCCCGGGAGCGGTCATGCGGGGGCCAGGACCGATGTGACGGTGGAGCCCATCACCGCCGCCCGCTCCATCACCGATGCCGAAGGCGTCACTGTCGCCACGAAGGCCGCGCCGCGGCGCGTAGTCTGTCTCATCGCGCTCTGCGACGACATGCTCGCCGAACTGGGCATGACGCCGGCCGCCACCAATTCCCAGCTGCTCGCCCACCCGAAGTTCCTGGGCAAGGAGAAGGCCGCGAAGATACCGGTCGTACCGGGCGGTTTCCTTGCGCCCGAGGCCGAGGCGATCCTGTCGTACAAGCCGGACCTGGTGATCGGCCTCAAGGACACGCACGGCAAGCTCGCGCCTGCGCTGAAGGGCGCGACGGTGTTCTGGCCGGTTCAGCCGGACAGTTGGGAGGACAGCGTCGGCTACCTGCGCAACCTCGCCGCGCTCACCGGACGCATCTCGCAGGGCGAGGCGGCGGAGAAGGCGTTCCGCGCCAAGCTCGCCAGGGCGGAGAGCGCCAGGAGCGACAGGACTGCGCTCATCATCTTCGGCAGCGACGAGAACTTCGGCGTCGCCACACCCGGCAACGATGTCGCCGCCGGGCTCTTTCCCAGGATCGCGCACTACCCGTGGAAGAGTCGTGGCGTCGACGGCACGTACAGCATGGAGGAGATCCTCGCCGCCGATGTCGACGTGCTGTTCGTCGAAACGCTCTCCTTCGGCGGAGCTTCCGAGGCCCGGCTCTCCGACAAGCTCGCCAAGAACCCACTCTGGTCGCGCATTCCGGCCGTCAAGAACGGCGATGTCCAAGAGGTCGGCTCCGAGGTGTGGGCCAAGGGCCGCGGCACCCGATCTCTCGGCATCGTCCTCGACGAGGCGACGGCAGCACTGAAGTGACTGTGCGACGCACCGTGCTCCAAGTCGCTGCGGCCGCAGTGGTGCTGGCAGCGGTGACCTCCAGCGCGTTGTGCCTGGGAACGCCGTACGTGCCGCTTTCCGCGCTCGTCGACGCGCTCGGCGGGGACGGCCTGGCCGGCGTCGTCGTCACCGAACTGCGACTGCCCAGGCTCGTGCTGGCACTTGTCGCCGGCGCCTGCCTCGGTGCCGCCGGGCTGGTGCTCCAGGAGGCCCTGCGCAATCCGCTCGCCGTCCCGGAGATGCTGGGCGTTTCCGGCGGGGCCGCGCTCGGCGTGGCGGCTCCGCTGGTGCTCGCCGTGTCCGTGCCGCTCGCCGTGCAGCCGCTGCTCGCCATCGGCGGCGCGGCGGTCGGCGGCGTTCTGACGCTGCTCGCTGCCGGGTTCGGGCGCAGCCCCTCGGGCGTACTGCTCACCGGGGCGGCCGTCGCCGCCGCTCTTCAGGCCGTGCTGCTCGTGCTGATGGTCCTGGCCGACCAGTTCGACCTCCAGCTCATCTACCGCTACCTGCTCGGCAGCCTCTCCGCCCGTACCTGGGACGACGTGACGGGCCTCGGGCCCTGGCTTCTCCTCGCCGTACCGGCCCTGATCCTGTGCGCCCCGGTGCTGAGCGTGCTGCGGCTCGGCGACGACGACGCCCAGGCCCTGGGCCTACGGGTGCGACGGGCACGACTGGCCGCGCTTGCCATCTGCGTGCTGCTCATCGCGCCGGTCGTCGCCGTGTGCGGACCGATCGCCTGGGTCGGCTTTCTCGCGCCTCACCTGGCACGCAGGTTGCGTCCGGGCTCGCACGCGACGGCCTGGCTGCCGTGGTCGGCGGCCTGGGGTGCGCTGGCCGTGGCCTGTGCGGACCAGCCGGCGCGGCTCGCCCTGGCGCCGACCGAGACCCCGGTCGGCGCCTGGACGGCCCTGGTCGGCGTCCCGGTGGGCGTCGCCCTGCTGAAAGCGAGCCGCCAATGACCTGCCTGCCGAGGTACACGCGCCGAACAGCCTTGCTGGTGCTGCTCGTCGGGGTTGTCGCGACTGCCGGACTGTTCGCCGGACGCGCGCTTCCGGCCTCCGGTGTCTGGGAGGTGCTGAGCGGTGGCGGTGACCCCACCGCCCGGCACATCGTTCTTCAACTGCGCCTGCCGCGCACCCTGGTGGGCCTGGTGGCGGGCGCCTCGCTGGGCCTGGCCGGAACGGTTCTGCAGTCGGCGCTGCGCAACCCGCTGGCCGGACCGGAGGTCACCGGCGTCACACCGGGCGCCGTTCTGGGCGCGGTGACCGCGACCGGGCTGGGCCTGGCGGGCTGGCAGTCGCCGGCCGCAGTGGTGACCGCCGCGTGCGTGGGCGGGTTCTCGGGGGCGGGGCTGCTGTGGCTGCTCACCGGGCGTGAGCGAGGTGACCCCGCGCAGACGGCCGTGAACGGCGTGCTCGTCTCGGCGGTGCTCGCCGGACTGACCGCCATGGTGCTGCTGGTCGCCCCCGGAGAGCTCGGCAGTGTCGTCCAGTGGCTGGTCGGCTCCACCGAGGGCCGCGTGTGGGCTCACTGGCACCTGCTGTGGCCCTGGGCGACGGTGTGGGCCATCACCGCCTGCGCGATGGCGGCCCCTCTGGCCCTGCTGCGCTGCGGGGACGAACAGGCCGCGGCGGCCGGGCTGAACACCGGACGGGCGCGGGGCGCGGCGCTGGGGTGCGCCGTGGCGCTCACCGCCGGGGCGGTCGCGGCCGTCGGCGGGCTCGGCTTCGTAGGACTGCTGGTGCCCCATCTCGCGTTCGCTCTCTTCGGGGCGGAGCTGCGTGCCGCGCTCCCCGGGGCGGCGCTGCTCGGCGCCGTCGTGGTGGGCGCCGCAGACGCGGGTGCGCAGCGGCTGTCCCGGATGGCCGCCGTCGCCCTGGACATGGACCGGCTGAGCATCCCCGTCGGGGCGCTCACGACCTGCGGTGGGGCGGCGCTGCTGCTGATCGTGGCGCGCCGCCGCACGGCGAGTGAGGAGTGAAGTGGACACTGTTGTGGAAGCCGGGGCCAGGAGTGCGCTGCGAGTCGAAGGGCTGCGCTTCGGGTACCCGGGCCGAGAGGTCCTCGACGGGGTCGATCTGGGCATCGCCACCGGCGAACTGGTCGCTCTCGTCGGCATCAACGGTTGCGGCAAGAGCACCCTGCTGCGGCTCTGCGCCGGTCTGCTGAGACCGGTGGCCGGACGGGTGCTGCTCGACGGCGACGACCTGTCCTGTCTCTCGCGGCGGGCGGCCGCCCGTGGGGTGGCTCTGCTGCACCAGCAGGCCCCACAAGTACCGGGTATGACGGTGCGTCACCTGGTGCGTCAAGGGCGGTACGCGGTACGGGGGCCGCTCGGCATGCTCCGCGACGGCGACGACGCGGTGTGCGCACGGGCCATGGCCGACGCCGGAGTGACCGAGTGGGCGGACCGGCCGGTGGACGCGCTCTCGGGTGGTGAGCGCCAGCGCGTACGGCTGGCCATGGCGCTCGCCCAGGACGCCCGTGTGCTGCTGCTCGACGAGCCGACCACCTACCTCGACCTGCGTCACCAGTTGGAGGTCATGCAGACGGTGGTGCGGCTGCGCGAGGAGCGCGGGCTGACGGTCGTGATGGTGCTCCACGACCTGGGGCACGCGGCGCGGTTCGCGGACCGGATCGTGGCGCTGCGTCGCGGCCGCGTGGCGGCGGACGGCCCGCCGGCCGAGGTGGTCACCCCGGCCCTGTTGGCCGAAGTCCTGGGCGTGGCAGGCCGGGTGGGCCGTGATCCGGAGGGTGGCTGGCCGGTGTGTTACGTGGATCACCCGCTCTCCAATATTGCAAAATGACAATCATATTCATTAGTGTCTGTGGTGCGTCGCCGGACCGGCGGCGCGGTCACCCGTACTGAACGGAGACTCATTTCATGGAACAGAACAAGGTGTTCACGCCGATCGCGGAGCAGGACCAGCTCGCCCACCTGTCGGCGACCCACTCCAACGCCCTCGTCGAGAACCCCTTCGACGACGCCGTCGAGGCGGACACGGACCAGTAGCGGCGAGGGCGTAAGCCCGCCTGCCGAACCAGGGCCCGCCCGGAACGCCTTCCCGGGCGGGCCCCCAGTCCCCTTCTCCCCCGGAGGAATCTCGTGGCCACCGCGCAACTCGCGCCCGGCGTCGTCCTCGTCACCGTCCCCCAACAGGGCCTCGCCGTCCGCACGCCCGACGGGAGGTTCCTGCGGGTGAACACGGGCACGGTGGACGAGAAGGAACTCCTCGCCCACCTCACCAACGGTGGTGCTGCGGACCCCCGACTTCTGCCCCTCGCCCAGGCCTTCGAGGAGGCGGGCTACACCGCCCGCACACAGGCACCCGCCCCGCTCGACGGACGCACCGTGGTCGTGCTCGGCGATCTTGAGCTTACAGAGCCGCTCACCCGGTACGTACGTGACGCGGGAGCCGACGTGCGCGGCGACCTCCACGTCACCGACCCCCACCGCACCGCCGTCGTCTGGTGCCTCGACAAGCCTGCCGCCGAAGGCATCTGGGAGAAGGCCGACGAGTTGCCCCGACGCGGTACGGCCTGGCTGCGCTGCCACCGCGAGGGCGCCCACGCCTGGCTCGAACCGCTTGCCTGCGGGCCAGGTGACGTCACCTCCGCACACGTACGGCTCCGTCGGCTCGCCGCGACCCCCGCGTACCGCGAACTTGCCGCCTACTGGGCCGGCCACGCCACCCCCGACGAGGCCCCCGGACACTCGCAGGCATCGGCCGCGCTCACCGCGGCACTGCTCACCGCAGACCTCATCGCCTGGGCGAACGGCGCGCCCCTGCCCGTACGGCGCCGGCTGCGCCGCATCGATCTGCGCGACCTCACCGTCACCGAACACCCCGTCCTGCCGGTACCGCGCGTCGCTCCGCTGGACCTGCGCCGATGACCACCACCGTCCGTATCGACGGCCTGGCGACCGACATCTGCCTTCCCCCGGCACCGGGTGCCCACCCCGCCGTGGTCATCCGTACTCCCTACGACCGCCGTCGGCACCGTGCCGAGTTGCGTGGCTGGGCCGACCGGGGTTTCGCCGCCCTCGCCCAGGACGTACGCGGCCGGCACGCCTCGCAGGGCGACTGGCACCCGTACGGCGCCCACGAACCCGAGGACGGCGGGACGACCCTCGACTGGATCCGCGCCCAGCGCTGGAGCAACGGCCACATCGTCGCCGCAGGCGCCTCGTACGCCGCGCACTGCGCCCTTGTCACACCCGGCGCCGACGCGGTGATCGCCGCCGTTCCCGCCCTCGGACTCGCCGAGACGGGCCGCGAGACCACCGGCCCCGAACGCCTCCGGGCCCGCGTCGGCTGGTGGTCCCAGTACGGCGCCCGAGCGCCCCGCACCCCGAAGGCAATGAAACACCTGCCGGTCAGCGAAATCCTCGACCTCCCGGCATGGCCCGCCCTGTGGCACGCGCCCCGCCGCGCCGTGCCCGGGACCCGCGTGCCCCTGCTCGCCGTCGGAGGCAGCCGCGACCCGTTCGCCGAGGACACCATCCGGCTCTGGCGGCACTGGCCCGGCCCCGCCCGGCTGCTCCTCGGCCCCTGGGGCCACCGGCTCACCGCGCAGCAGGCCCCCGAGGCACGTCCCGGCCACCGGCTCAACCTCGGCGAGCTCTACACCAGTTGGGCCCGCGCCGCACTCGCCGGCACCCTCGCGGGCCGAACCGGCGCGGTCGCGCTCGGCGGCAGCGATCACTGGTGCCGACCCCGGCCGGGCCACCCCGCCACCTTCGCCTTCGGCACCCGTCTGCGCCTCCTGAACGGCGCCGACTTCATTGCCGACCCCCACCACCCGGTCCGCTCCGACGACCTGAACGTCCCCGACCAAGGCACCCCGGACCGCTGCCTGCTGCTCTCACCACCCCTGCCGCGCCCCCTCGACATCCTCGGCCCCGCCGAAGCCCGCCTGGACGCCGTGGCCGACGCGCCTTGCGCCGACTGGGCCGTACGCCTCGTCGCGCTGGACCCCGCCGGCCGGGCAGAACCGCTCGCCACCGGCATCGTGCGCCGCACGGAGGACGGGCCCTTCACCGTCCCGCTCGGACACCTGGCCCGCCGCCTGCGCGCCGGGACCCGGCTCCGCCTCGAAGTCGCCGGCCACCACTTCCCGGCGCACGCCCGCAACCCGCACACCGGCGAGGACCCGGTGACGGCCACCCGCCTGCTGCCCTCCCACCGCACCGTGCGCACGCGCGGCAGCGCCTTGTGCCTCCGCGTCGACCGCGACGTCCGCCACCTCGATCCCGCCCAGGAGATCCTGACGTGACCATCGAATCCCTCGTGGACCCCATCTGCGGGCTCATACGCAGCGTCGAACCCGTACCGCACCCCACCGGAGCACCACCCCGCTACACCGCGATGACCGCCGACGTCTCCGACGCCCGCCGGTTCGGCGCGTGGCCCGCAGACCGGGTCTCGCTCGGCACCACCTTCGGCGACCCGGCCGGCGCGCGGATCGCAGCCATCGCCGAGGCAGTCGAACGGTACTGCGGCAACCGTGTGCCACCGAAGGGCCACCCCGACGCCCCGCGCCGTGCCACCGCCGCCGAACTCACCGCCGAGGGAAAGCGCCTGTATGGTCCGGCCGACGTCCCGGCCTACGCCCCCTGGCAGTACGCACGCGAGAATTTCCCCTACCGCCCCCTCACCCCCGACACCCCCGCACTGTGGGCTCGCGGCACCGAGGACGGCGAGGAGTGCTGGGCCCCCGTCGCACTCACCCACCTCAACTGGCGCCAGGGCGCCCACCGCCTGCTCCCGCGCACCCACCACCTCAATTACGCGGGCATCGCCACCGGACAGGGACTGGACGACGCCGTCGAACGCGCGCTTCTCGAAATCGTCGAACGCGACGCACTCGAACTGTGGTGGCACCTCGACGGCCCAACCCGCGGCATCGACCCCGCCAGCGTGCCCGGCCTGCCCGACGACCTCGCCGGCACCACCCTCGACGTGTGGATCGTCCAGATGCCCTCCGAGTTCGCCCCGTGCATGGCCGCGCTCGTCCACGATCCCGTCCGCGGTATCCACGCCGCCGGCTTCGCCTGCCGCTACGACCCCGCCGAAGCCGCCCGCAAGGCGGTCCTCGAAGCGGTCCACACCTGGGTCTTCACCCAAGGCACCACCGACGCCGACGGCTGGGTCTTCCGAGCCGTCGACGCGGGCATGCTGGCCCGCGGCCTCTACCTCGACCACCGCCCCGACCGGCGCTACCTCGACGCCAGCGGCGAGGACTTCGCAGCCGTACGCGACCTGGGCGCCCACGTCCAGGTATGGCTCGACCCGCGCATGGCCCCCTACGCCCGCCGTTTCACCGACCCCGCACTCGGCACCGTCCCCGTCACCGACATAGAACCCACCACACGCGCCGACCTCAGCTCCCACCTCGCAGGCCACCGCGTGGTCACCTTCGACCTGACCACCGAGGACATCCTCGAAACGCCCCTGCGCGTCGCCCGCGTCCTCGTGTCGGACCTCGTCCCGAACCAGCCCGCCGCCTTCGCCTACCTCGGCTGCCCGCGCTTCGCGCAACAGGCACTGTCACGACAGTGGCGCACCAGCGCCCCCGCCACCGCCACCGACTTCACCCTCGCGCCACCGCCCCACATGTGATGACGTACCTCCACACCGCCCTCGCCCGCTCCGCACAGCCGCCAGGCCCCGACATCCCGGCAGGCCGCCAGGTCACCCCGTGGCCCGGGAAGCCCCACCCCGTACCACCGAACCTGGACCGGCTCCTGCGCCTGTCCCTCGGGGGCAACCGCCTGCGCCCCGCAGCCTCCGCCGGCGCACTGCACCCGGTCAACGCACACCTCCTGCTGGGCCCGGACAACAGGCTTCCGCCCGGCCGATACGCCTACGATCCCGTACGCCACCGCCTGCTCGCGCGCGGCACCGTATCCGCCGACGCGCCGCCGGGCGCGGTCGCCGTCCTCACCGTCACGGCGCGGCGCACGGTGTCCCACTACGGCCATCGGGCATGGCCGTTGCTGCTCCTGGACACAGGACACGCGACCGCCGCCCTCGCGCTCGCAGGTGCACCGCAGTGGTGCCCGGACGCGGACATCGCCCTCCTCGCCGCAGCCGCGGGCCTTCCACCCGGCTGGCGCGGTGCCGAGCCGGAACATCCGCTCGCGGCCGTACGCCTGACTCCCGGACCGGCCGATGCCCTCGACCGCTGGGCGGCCTACGCACCCGGAGCCCCACCCCTTGCGACATCCCTCACCCCGCCGCCCGTCCTGAGAGAGATGTGGCACGCCCTCAGTTCCCTGCCCGGCACGACGACCTGGCGCCCCACGGCAGCTCCCGTACTGCCCGACACCGCTCTCTCGTCCCGCCGCAGTGCGGGGCCGCCCTTCCCCGTCGTACCCGCAAAGACCCTGCTCGAACAGGTCCTTGCGACCGCCCGCCGGGCAGCACCGGTCCCGTGGGACCTGCTGACGGCCCGCCAGCCCGGTGCCGCTTCCCGGCCCGGGGCCCCGGCCGCCCCCGCGGACCTGGCCGCCCGGGCTGCCGGCCAGTCACTGCTCCAGCATGTCGGTGCCCTGCTTGTGGCGCACGGCTGCCCCGACGACGCGCCATCCGCCCAGGTACGGCAGGACCACGTGCTCGCGGGCCACGCCGTCGGCCTCGCCCAAGCGGTCGCCGCCCACCTCGGTCTGGCCTCCCGCCCCATCGGCTCCTGGCAGCACGGCCCCTGCGGCCCGCCCCACATCATCCACGCCCTCGCCCTGGGCGTACGCACACAGCACACTGAAGGGACCGACCAGCCATGATGTTCCACCCGGAACTGCTGCGCGCCGCACGGATCGCGCGACGCCCCCTCCTGGGGGCCACCGCTCTGCTCGGTGCCGTGGCCGTCACCCATCTCGCCCAGGCCGTGCTGATCGCTGCGGCCCTGGCCCGCATCGCACGCGGTGAGATCTCCGGCCTGGCCGTATTGCTGGCCGCAGTCCTCGCCACCGTCGCCGTCCGCGCCCTGCTGAGTTACCGTCAGCGCACCCTTGCCGTCCGCGCCGGGGCACGCGTACGGATCGGTCTGCGCGACGAACTCCTCGAACGCCTCGCCGCTCTCGGGCCCCGACAGGGCCCGGACGGCCGTGCGGGCGCCGTACGCGCCACACTGGTCGACGGGGTGGAGGGCGTCGACGCGTACGTCTCCCGCTATCTCCCGCAGCTTCTGGTCACCTGCGTGCTGCCGCTTCCTCTCCTCACCGCCGTCGCGGCGGTGGAACCGTACGCACTGCTCGCCCTCGCCCCGGCGCTCCTGCTGGCCCTCTTCGCCCCGCGCTGGTGGGACAAGCTGCTCGCCCGCCGTGGCCGGGAACACTGGGGCTCGTACGAGGCGCTGTCCGCGGACTACCTGGAGGCGCTCCAGGGCATGCCGGTCCTCCGGGCGGCCGGTGCGGTCACCCGCACCCGAGCGCGTCTGGAGAAGCGATCGGCGGCCTTGCACCGCACCACCGTCGCCAAGCTGCGGGTCTCACTCGTCGATACCGGCATCACGGACCTCGCCGTCCAGGGCGGCACGGTCGCCGCCGCGCTCGTCGCATGCGTCTCGGCCGCGTCCGGCCGGACACCCGCCACCGGCACCTACCTCATCCTCATGCTGGCCTCCGAGTGCTTCCGCCCGATCCGGGACCTGTCGCGTGAATGGCACGCGGGCCACCTCGGCCTCTCGGCCGCCGACGGCATCACCAGGCTCCGTACGGCGAGGCCCGCCGTACGCGACGAAGGCACCGAGCGCGCTCCGCACCAACCGCCGCGGATCCGCTTCGACAACGTGCACTTCACCTATCCGGGAGCCGCACACCCCGCACTGCGCAAAATCACGTTCACCGCCGACCCGGGCCGCACCACGGCCATCGTCGGCCCTTCCGGCGCAGGCAAGTCGACACTCCTGGCGCTCCTCCTGCGCCAGTGGGACCCGGACGGCGGGAACATCACCCTCGACGGCACGGACCACACCGCCCACACCCTCGCCTCCCTTCGACGCGGCATCGCGGTCGTCTCCCAGGAGACCTACCTCTTCCACGCCTGCATCGCCGACAACCTCCGCCTGGCCCGCCCCGACGCGACCGACGCGGAGCTGCGAGCCGCCGCCGAGGCCGCCGGCATCCACGACGAGATCACGCGGCTGCCCGAGGGCTACGACACGCAGGTCGGCGAGCGCGGTGCCACGCTCTCGGGCGGACAGCGCCAACGCCTGGCGCTCGCCCGGGCGTTGCTCGCCGACGCGCCGGTCCTGGTCCTGGACGAGGCCACGAGCGCGGTGGACGAGCGCTGCGAGTCGCGCATCGGCCGCGAGCTGCTCCGAGCAGCGCGCGGCCGCACCTGCCTGGTCGTCGCCCACCGACTCGTCTCCGTACGGGACGCCGACCGGATCGTCGTCCTGGACAGCGGTCGCATCGACGCGGTCGGCACGCACACGAGCCTCCTGGCACAGGGCGGGCTGTACACGAGCCTGGTGGCCGCGGGACACGTTCAGGAGGCGGCGTGACCACCATGGCGACCAGGGCCGAGCACGGTGCCCTGCGGGCCCTGCTGCCGGTACTGGCGGCGCACAAGGCCATGACAGCACGGACTTTCGGTGCGGCGCTCCTCGATCGGGCGGCGCTCGTCGCGCTGGTGACGCTTGCCGCGCACACCGTCGGTACCGCGGTCGCGGAGCACTCCGCCCCGGCACCGGCCGTCGTCGCCGCTCTCGTCGCATTGGTTCTGCTGCGTTCATTCGCCACCTGGCGGGAGATGGACCTGTCGCACGACCTGGCGTACCGGGTGCTGGCCGAGTTGCGGGTACGGGTCTTCGACGGGCTGGCCCGCAGCGCGCCGGCGCGGATAGCCGGCCGACGCAGCGGCGATCTCGCGGCGGCGGCTCTGGCCGACGTGGAGGCGTTGGAGTTCTTCTACGCGCACGCCGTCGCACAGATCCTCGCCTCCGTTGTCGTCTTCGCGGCCGGCACGGTGGCCCTGGCCTTGGCCGACACCTGGCTGCTGGTCCCGGTCGTGCCCGCCGCCGGGCTGCTGGTCCTCGCGCCGCTGCTGGACGGCCGGACTCGGGCGACACGCGGTGCCCGCGCGCGCCGGGCCGCCGCCGAGCTGTCCGCAGAGGCGGTCGAGACCGTCGACGGGCTACGCGAACTACTCGCCTGCGGCGCACTGGAGCAGCGGCGCGCCGATCTGCGCAAGCAGGGCGAGCGGCTGGGGGAGGCACAGGGCTCCGAGCACGCGTGGGAGGCGGGCGCGGCGGCGGTGCGCGACCTGCTCGTGGTGGCGGCCGTCGTCGGGGTGGTCGGGGCGGCAGCGTACTCGCTCAGCGGGGCATGGGCACCGGCGGCCATGGCACTGGCGCTCGGCGTCCTCGCCCCGGTCGCCGATTGCGCCGCCGCACTCGGCCAGGCGGCCGGGCTGCGCGCGGCGGCATCCCGCGTCGGCGCAGCGATCCGCGCCCGGGCGGGGGCCCCCGCGCCCGTCGCGCCCCGCCCGGCGCCTGCCGGACCCCTGGGTATCCGGATGCGGGGAGTCCATTTCGACTACGGCGGTGCGTCCGTGCTCGACGGCCTGGACCTGACCGTCCACGCCGGTGAAACCCTCGCACTGGTGGGAGCGTCCGGCACCGGCAAGTCCACCTGCGCGCACCTGCTGGCACGCTTCTGGGATCCGACGCGGGGTGCCGTCGAACTGGTCGGGGTTGGTGGCCCGCCCGTGGACATGAGGGAAGTCGCGGAAGAGGAGATGCGCCGTACCGTCTCGCTCGTCGGCCAGGACACGCCGCTCTTCCACGGCACGCTCGCCGACAACCTGCGCCTCGCCCGCCCGGACGCCACCGAGGACGAGTTGCACACGGCCGCCCGCGTCTGCGGCGTCGACCGGATCGCCAAGGCCCTGCCCCACGGATACGACACCCAGGTCGCAGAGCGCGGCGCGACCCTTTCCGGCGGGCAGCGCTCCCGCATCGCCCTCGCGCGAGCGCTGCTGACGAACCCACGGGTCCTCGTCCTGGACGAGACGACGGCCCACCTGGACACTGCGGGGGACGCGGAGTTGTCGGCGGCACTCGCTGCCGCGTCCCGTGGGCGTACGACGGTGGTCATCGCCCACCGGCCGGCGACCGTAAGGCGCGCGGACCGGATCGCGGTCCTGGAGAACGGCCGGATCGCGGAGACCGGCACATGGGACGAGCTTTCCCGTGCGGGCGGGGCGTTCTCCCGAGTGCTCACCCGGTGACAGACCGGGAGCCGGGCAAGCCTCGCTGCGGCTGACCACGTACAGCGACGCCGCCCCTCCCACCGGACACGGGGAAGGGGCGGCGTCGCCGCACAACGGCCCGGGTCAGGCCGGCGAGGCATGCTTCGCCGGTGCGGCAAGCGGGGAGCGCCGGCCCTTCTCCACCGCGCGCAGCTGCTCCCGGTCGGCCTCGGGGCGTGCGTCGACCACCGCGTCGACGGGCGTGGTGCAGAGCGCGACGTCGACGGCCCCGGCCCGCGAGGTGCCGAAGCGGACCTCGGTCGACTGCGGCGAGCGGACCCGTCCCAGCCGCACCATGCTCCGGTCGGCCAGCAGGCCGCGGTCGACGCACCGCCGTACCACGAAGGCCGTCACGTTCGCCTTCTGTGCGGGGTGTTGGGTTCTGCGGTGGATGCCGATGAGGAACTGTCGTTTTTGTGGGGTGTGTTGGTCGGCTTCCTTTTCCTGAACGGCTGTTCGGCCTCGGGCGTGCTGCGTCCAGTCCTGGTCCAGGCGGTCGGCCAGGCCGGCGGCGGTGAAGGCGGACGACATCGACGATGTCGTGCTCGCCGAGGCCGTCGAGCACGGTGCGGACGGCCCGTACGGCGTCGGCCGCGTCGTCGCCGGTCACCGTCATCTGCGCCCTGGCCTCGATCGCCGAGACCAACTGGTCCCGCAACCCCGGCCCGGCGGGGCTCTCTGACGAGCGCGTGTCCACGGGCTGCCTTCCTCACGGCATCGGTGCGGCTCCAGCCCACCAAGAGCACCACACCGACAGGGTCAACTCCCCCAAAAGCAGTCCGAGGTACTCGTACGTGTGGTAGTTGGGAGTCTTCGCTTCCTTGTCTGGGGTGGTTCTCGGTCCGGTGTCCGGTCTTAGACGTCGTTTCATTTGGTGAGTCGGAGGTAGCCGATGAGGGCTGCTGCTATGCCGACGAAGGCGAGGAAGTGTTCGGCTTTGCGTTCGTAGCGGCGGTGCAGGCGGCGGCAGCCGGCGAGCCAGGAGACCGTCCTCTCCACGACCTAGCGGTGGCGGCCCAGGCGTGTGGAGGACTCGATTCCCTTGCGGGCGATGCGGTGGCGGATGCCGCGTTTGCGGAGCCTGCGGCGCAGGTGGTCGTAGTCGTAGCCCTTGTCGGCATGGAGCTTTGCGGAGCGTCGGCGGCGGGGGCCGCGGCGGGAGCGGATGGGTGGGATCCCGCGCACGAGCGGTTCCAGGCCGGGGCTGTCGTGCATGTTGGCGCCGGAGATGCCCAGTGACAGGGGCAGCCCGCTCCGGTCGGTGATCAGGTGGATTTTCGATCCGCTCTTGCCACGGTCGGTCGGATTCGGTCCGGTCAGCGGCCCCCTTCTGCCGCCCGGACACTGACGGAGTCGATCGCGCACCGCGACCAGTCCAGCCGCCCTCGGGCACCGAGTTCGTCGAGGACGGCCCGGTGGAGCCTGGCCCAGACGCGGGCCCGGCTCCACTGGGCGAACCTGCGGTAGACCGTGGGCCAGGCCGGCCCGAACACCGGCGGCAACTGCCGCCAGGTACAGCCCGAAGTGGCCACGAAGATGATCGCTGCCAAAGTCTCACGGTCACCCGCCCGCCGCCGGCCCCCACCCTGCGGACGCCTCACCTCAGTCGGCGGAACCACCCGCCGGAACAACACCCACAACTCATCCGGCACCAACCGCTCAACCAAGTCCGCCATGCACGGCTCAACGACCGACTACACCAAAGGAAACGACGTCTAAGTTGCCGGTATTGAGGCTGGTGCTGCCTGCCGGAGGCCGCACCGGCCGAGGTCGGCACGGCCACCCGCTGGACCTCGGGCGGAGAACGCGATGGAGACAGCGCAGGGGCGCATCCCCGTGTGGGGACCGCGCCCCTGACGTCACAGCCTCATGAGACCTCGGCCATGCATCAGCTGGTGAAGATGAAGTACTTCCAGCCTCCGTGCGTCGTCGAGTTCACGGTGTCCCCGGAACCGGAGTTGATGTACGAGGAGCGCACGCGGGCGCGGATGCCGGACTTGCCGGAGTGGCCCAGGTTGACGGCCGACTTTCCGTTGGTGCCGAGCTTGAAGTACTCGGTGGTCCCGTCGTACCACTTGCCCTGGTAGTACACCTGGAGTTCGAGCCGCTGCTTACGGCCCTTGTAGTAGCTCATCGTCGTCGTGGAGATGACGTCGGTGTTCTTGCGGAAGTAGTAGTACGTCGTGGAGCCGATCCTGCCGGTCTTGTAGTGCTTGGACAGCGCCGTCGAGACCTTCACACCGGCGTACGCGGTGGACTTGACCGACTTCGGGGCGTAGCGGGCGTCACCCTTGAACACGGCGGTGACCGTGGTGTCCCGGGTCATGTCCAGGATGACCGACAGGTTGCCGCTGGAGTTGACCTTGCCGGTCTTCATCAGCTTCTTCGGCTTGTCCGCCCCGAAGGGGTCGGCCCAGATCTCGACCGTGCGGTTCGTGTACGTCGTGCCGAGGTGCGCCGTGAACGTGACGTCCTTGCCGTAGGCGTACGCCTTGCCGTTGTTGTTCAGCGTCAGCGTGGGCGTGGCGCGGTGTACATCGACGGTGTCCGAGGCGGTCGCCGAGGAGTGCGTGGCGTCACCGGCGTACGTCACCGTGTACGTGACCTTGCCGCCGGCCGGCGGGGTGTCCGTGAAGGAGAACGTGCCGCCCGTGCCGAGGGGCTTGGTGCCGAGCGACTTGCCCTTCGGCGACTCCATGTCGGTGCGGGTGACGGCCAGCGGGGTCCCGGCGGGCAGCGCGAGGCCGGTGGTGAGCGAGCCCTTGACCGTGAGCGACTTCGCTCGGGTGGCGGTGGTGGGGGCGTCGACCTTGAGCGTGCCGACGTACTTGCGGGGCTCGTCGATGGCGTGGAACTGAGTGGCGTCGTTGGACCCGGTCAGCACGAACAGCTTCCCGCCGTCGGCCGACCAGTTCATCGAGTGCCCGGACCAGGGCATCCAGTTGTGCGACAGGTTGCGGACACTGGCGGGCTTGTCGCTGCCGCCGGAGAAGACGTATGTGTCGCCGCGGTCGTCGGTGTCGAGGACGGTCGCCGCGACCGTGCCGTCCGGAGCGACACTGACCATCTCCGGTTCGTCGGGGACGGGGTAGGTGCGCACCTGTTCCAGGTCCGAGAGCCGGTACTCGGTGAGCGCCCGCTTCCCGGGCCCTGCCACGACGACGTTCTGGCCGTCCGGGGTGAGGGCCGCATCCTTGTAGAAGCCGCCCTTCTCGGCGGACACGCGGATGACGGGGGTGCCGGTGGAGATGTCGTAGACGATGATCGGGGCGGAGCTGATGTGCGCGTCGAGGGCAAGCAGCGTGCCCGGGTTGTCGGGGTCCGCGTAGAGCTCGGGCGGGCTCGCGAAGTCGTGTCCGGCCGCCAGGTCCAGTGACACCGTGGGCGTCTCGGCGGTCAGGTCGACGGAGCCGAGCCCGGAGCTCCACTGGTTGCCGTACCCGAACCACAGCTTGCCGTCCGCGTAGGCGAGCCGCGAGGGGATGGTCTTGTCGCCGGTCGGGTACTCGGCGGTCTGCGTGAGCGTCGCGGTGTCGATTGCGACGATCTTGTCGGCGCCGTGGAGCGCGGCGTACAACGTGCCCGAGTCCGGGCTCAGTTCGAGGTCACGGACCTGGGCCAGGCCGGTGAGCGTGGTGACGACCTTGCCGTTGTAGTCGGTGACGACGATCTTGTCCCGGTACCGGTCGCTGAAGTACAGCCGCTGGTGGACGCCGTCGACGACCATGTCGTCAGCGTCCCAGACCGCGATGGGCCTGGTGGTGTCGGCGGACGCCGGTGCGGCGGTGAGTACCGCCGAACTGAAGAGGACCGCCAGTGCCGTGGCAGCTGGGAGAGTGCGCATACGCACGTGGGTTCGAACCCCCCGGAACGAGTGTGGGGCCACTACGTGCAGTTGTCGGGTGGTAGTTGCTGTGTGCGACCTGTGCTGCACGTGTGACGAGTGAGCGAAGAATAGATCATGCCACCGACAACATGACCAGCACCCCTGCCCGAAGCGTCCGGTGGGTCTTCGGAGCGATGCTGCCGCTGTACTGCCAACAGGTGCGGGGCGAGACCGCGTTCTCGGCCGGCATGCTGCTCGCCCCCAGTTGGTCGGCACGATCATCGCCTCGTTGTACGTCGGCAGGCGACCAGTGCGACCTCGGTCATCCAGCGTCTCGGCGGCTCGTTCGGCACCCGAACCCTGGCCCCGGACCGCACGAGAGGCCATCGGAACGGAGTTCTCATCGCTCTCGAAGCCGCCGACGCCGACAGGTCACCGGTCTCCTTGCCGAGTACGGCCGGGCCGGGCCCGACGGCGTGAGGAGCGGCGGGGGTGGAGGGTCGCCGGGACCGCCAGGGCGCCAGGGGATGGTGGCGGGGCCGTGGGAGACAGGCGGGAGATCAGGGCCGTCACCGCGGTCTCGGCGATGGTCTCGGGGTGCAGGGTCACGGTGCTCACCGGCGGGTCGTTGTCGGCGTAGGCCCGGTCCTCGCTGGCGCAGACGAGGAGCAGGTCGTCCGGGATCCGCAACCCGTGGCGGGCCGCCGCGGCCAGGACCTGGCGGCCGCCGGGGTCGTAGACGGCGTAGAGCGCGTCGCAGGCGCGGGTGGCGAAGACCGCGTCGAAGCCGTGGCCCGGGGCGTCGCCCGGGTCGAAGGTGAGGAGCAGTGGCGCCTGTCCGCGCTCGTGGCACCACTGCTCGTACGTACGGGTCACGACCCGGGTGTAGTGCTCGTCGCCGTACCCGGCGTGCAGGGCGATCCGCCGGGCGCCCGAGGCCGCCAGGTGGCCGAGGACCTCGCGGGTGGTGGCGGTGTGGTCGTTGTCGACCCAGACGTCCCCGGGCCTCGGATCGACGGGGCGGCCGTCGAAGACGAGCGGGATGCCCCGGGCGCGCAGCGCACGCAGCACCGGGTCGTCCGTGGGGCTGTCGAGGAGCAGCATGCCGTCCACGGCGAAGGTGTGCCAGGGCGTCTCGGCCCCGCAGGTGGCGGGGAGGATCGTCAGGGCGTAGCCGTGGGCGTGCGCGGTGGCGGCGGCGGTGGTCAGGAGCCGGGCGAAGTAGGGGACTTCGAGGAAGTTCCAGCCCGATCCGGCGTAGGTCGTGACGGCCACGCCCAGGGTTTTTCCGGCCCGTGGGATCCGCTGGGAGCCGTAGCCGAGCGTGGTGGCCACCTCGCGGACCCGGCGGCGCGTGGATTCGGCGAGCCGGCCGGTTCCGTTGAGAGCGTGCGAAACAGTGGCGGTGGAGACCTCCGCGGCACGTGCCACATCGGCGAGAGTGGGCCCTGACATGGCGGTCATCCTACGGATTCCGTCGTTCCGGACGGGTTCTGGTTACGGCGTTAATCAAAGAAGGTCCGGCCACAGCGAATGCAGCCCAACCCTTGGAGTGGTCATGACTTCTTCTCTCGCCCGGCGGAGTGTGCTTGCCGCGGGTGCGGCCGGACTGGTGGGTGTGGCGGCCGGTCCCGCGGCCGCCGCGCACCAGAGTGCCTTGCATCGGAGTGCCGCGGCCCTGATCATCCACAACGCACGGGTGTTCACCGGGCTCCCCGGCGCCCGCCCCGTCGAGGCCGTGGCCGTCGGGCGCGACGGCCGGATTCTCGCCACCGGCCAGGGCCGCGAACTGCGCCGCCTCGCCGGACGGGACACCGAGATCGTCGACGCGCGCGGGGCGACCGTGATGAGCGGCATCCACGACGGCCATGTGCACCCGCTCGGCGCGGGCGAGAGTTCAATGCGCCCCTCCCTGGAGGGCGCCGAGACGACCGCCGAGGAACTCCTCGAGATCCTCACGGGTTTCCTCAAGGACACACCCGGCGAGGAACCCGACGGCTGGCTGGTGGTCTCGGACTGGAACCCGGTCGGGCTGCTGCCGCAGGGCACCCTGCCGCACCACTCCCTGCTCGACGCCCTGCCCACCCGCCGCCCGATCGCCCTCATCGGGGCCGACGGCCACAACGCCTGGGTCAACGCCCGCGCCCTTCAGATCGCCGGCATCACTGCGGCGACCCCCGATCCGGTGGGCGGAAAGATCGTGAAGGGGCCGGACGGGAAGCCCAGTGGAGTACTCAAGGACGACGCCCAGGGCCTGGTCACCCGCCACATCCCGGAGCCGAGCGAGGCCGAACTGGTCGACGCCTGCTCCCGGGTCCTTGCCCAGGCAGCGGCCTCCGGGGTGACCACGATGATGGACGCGCTGGTCGGGCGGGATGAGTTGACGACGTACCAGGCCCTTGCAAAGGCGCGGAAGCTGCCGCAGAGGATCGTCCCCGCGATCAGGATCGACTCGGACCTGGCGAAGGACCCGGCGGCGGCGCTCGCCCATGCGCGCGGGCTGCAGCGCGCGTTCCGGGACGTACCGGGGCTGAGGTTCGGGATGATCAAGGTGTACCTCGACGGGGTGATCGAGTACCCGGCGCAGACCGCGGCGCTCCTGGAGCCCTATCTGGACGGCTCCGGAAACCCGACGGACAACCGGGGCGAGCTGTATGTCTCAGGGCAGGATTACGGGCGGCTGGCCGCGGCCTTCAACAGGGCCGGCTGGCAGATGCACGCCCATGGGCTCGGTGACCGCGCGGTGCGCGCGGCACTCGACGGGTACGCGTACGCCCGGCGCACGACCGGGCTGTGCGACGCCCGGAACGCCATCGCACACCTTCAGTTGGTGGACCCGGCGGATCTGCGGCGGTTCGCCGCGCTGGACGTGATGGCCTGCATGCAGCTCCAGTGGGCGGAACAGGACGTGTGGACGATGGACGCCCTCCTGCCGTACATCGGGCCCGAGCGGCACCGGGGGATGTACCCTGCCCGCTCCCTGGAGCGGCACGGCGCCCGGCTCTCGGGCGGTTCGGACTGGCCGGTGGACCCGCTCCAGGTGTGGAACCAGATCCGTACGGCAATCGACCGCACGGGCGCGGAGGGCGACGGGCCGCTCTACCGGGAGTTGGAGGGGCTGAGCCGTACGTCGGCGCTGCTGATGCACACGTCCGGGACGGCATGGCAGCTGCGCATGGACCGGCTGACGGGAACGGTCCGCCCTGGTCTGGCAGCGGACCTGATCGTTCTCGACCGTGATGTGATGAAGTGCCCGGAGGCAGACATCAGCGACACCCGTGTCGAGCTGACCCTGGTGGGAGGCAAGGTCGTCCACGACGCACGCTCCGCGGCCGGCCGGGCTGCCGCCGCGCGGCTCGACCGGGCCGCCGCCGCGCCCCGCCCGTCGACGTACGCGGCGATGCACGGTGGACGGCACCAGGCCTGCGGCCACGGCGACCACCGGCCGTAGCGGTTCGGCCTTGCCGAGGCCCGGCCGAACCGCCGCGCCCGAGCCGCTGCGCACGCCGCGGGTCCGTCCGTACCCGCTCCTGCCGTGTGCGACGTGGCGTACTGCGCGCTGATCGGTCCCGGGCCGCGGTCGTGCTCTGCGGTCATGGGCTTCGCATCTCACGGGCTTCGCGTCGCGGACAGCCCCCTCGTCACAACAGCGCAGCGGAAGAGAGGCGGGCACTCACAGGAGTGTCCGCCCCTACGGCACACAGCCACCGACCGCGCCAACGGGCTCGGGGTGAGCTGGAGGACTCGTTGCACCGGCGGGCACAGCGCGCGCAGACGTGCGAGGGGAGGAAGACACGGTGAGGAAGCAGATGGGGTTCCGGTGGAACCTGCGCCGGCTGACAGCGGGCCGGGACATGTTCCAGCCCCCCGACCTGGTGCCGAAGCTGGCCGAGTACGGGATCCACCTGTCGCGGGAGCAGGTGCATCGGCTGGTGACCCAGGATCCGCAGCGCCTGTCGATGGACACCCTGGCCGCGCTGTGCGGGATCCTGCAGTGCACCCCGGCCGACCTGATCGAGGTGGTCGAGGTGCGCACGCAGGTCGTCAAGCCGGCCGCCTCCGACGAGAGCGCGGTCTCTGCGGTGGCGCCGCCCGCGGTTGTGGAACCTCACCGACCCGACCAAGCCGATTCCCCCGGCGCAATCCCTGACCGGACACGCCGGCGGCGTGATGCAGGTGGGGTTCAGCCCCGACGGGCAGACCCTGGCCACACGAGGTGAGGACTGGGTGACGCGCCAGTGGGACATGAACGTCGAGCATGCCATCGGCCGAATCTGCGCCGTCACCCGCAAGACGCTCACGCGCGAGGAATGGCGCCGTCATGTCGGCGACATCCCTCGCTACACCCCGCCGTGTACATGATCCAGCCGCGAGTCGCCCCGCGCCCGTGGCGTGCGCAAGACGTCACCTGCCCAGATTGCAGCCAAGGCCCCAGTGCCCGCCGCAAGAGCCCGGGCGGACCGCATCGCTCCCGCGTCGAACGGACGAGCAAGTTCTTCCGAGGGCCAAGGAGCAGAGGTAGGCACCGCGTCACGCGTTACGGCCCATAGTGCTGGATCGCGTGCCGAGGGAAAGCTCGGCTCCTCCAGCCTGGCGGTGCTCCGACCTCGCGCACAGCGTCGAGTCCCTCACGCAGGACGGCACCACGGCGCACCTCGCCGTAATCCGCAAGCAGGTGACCGGCGGCGCGAAGAGGGTTGAGACGGGGCACAGCCTCCCCGTCTCCCTGCCCCCGGTCATGGAGGCGGCCGCGTACCAGGAGGTGGAGGCAGCCATCGACACGGCAGGCATCCGGCACGGCGCTTCACGCACCGAGATCATCGTCGGTGGGGACGGGCGGTGTGTGGTCATCGAGCGCCCGGCTCCGTAAGGAGTGCCTGGCCCTGTCGGAGACCGTCGGCACGCACCCGTACTGGGCGTCGTTCACCGGCGAGGAGCTGGCGACGCGGCGGATGGAACTGAAGGCGGCCACCCAGCCCGAGGCTGTTGCGGCCGACGTCACTCTCGGAGCCTGAGCCGGATGAACCTGTATGGGCACAGGAACGGGCTGCACCTCAGAACGCCGGCACATCCCTGGTCAAGCCGGGGGATTTACCGGTTCGGGTATTCGCCTGCTGGAGCCGGCGCGGGTCGGGCAGGGTCTGTGGATGAGCACTTCGGCCCGGGTCGGTGTGCCACGCCGGGACGGTGGAGGAGAGGGGATGGTCATGTGGGAGTCCGAGGAGTTCGGCACCGAGCACGAGGGCCGGCCCGGCGTCCTGCTGGCCGACGGCACCGAGCCCGGCCCGGTGTACTTCGATGCCGGGAGCGGGTCCACGGTGCACCGGAGCACCGACTGGCGGGTCTACGACGGCACCCTCGGTGCCCCGGCCGCCACCCACCTGCGCGGCGCCTGCTCCTGCGGGTGGCGCGGCACCCGGCACTGCCCCCTCGACTGGGAAGCGGCCGACCGACGACGCCCCTACCTCACCGACACCACCGGCCCCGAACGCGACTGGAACGCCCACATCACCGACGTACAGAACCGCACAGCCCCGGTTCCCGCGGAACTGCTCGCCCTCCTCGACCAGGCCGAGAAACGCCTCCCCAACCTCGCCGCTGAGAATCCCCTGGCCGCCCTTCGTGCCGTCGCCACCCTGGAACGCCTCATCCGACAGGCGGCCGGCGATGCCGCGCTCAGCCTCGACACCCCCAATGGCCCTTCCTGGGACACGATCGGCCAGGCACTCGGCATCAGCGCGGAGACCGCCCGCTCCCGCCTCACCCGCTACGCACTCGGCCGCTGAACCTCGCAGGGCAAGCATCCGACACCCAGCACGGCCGCCCGCCCCGGACCCGGTCTATCTCGTACAGGCGCGAGAAACACCTCGCAGGGACAAGAACGACCCCCGGAGGGTGAAACCCGGCCACCGGGCTCCGGACCGCCACCAGGGGCCCTCCTGGTGCGCCATCGCACTTTGCCGCCGACCCTGCCCGAGCCCGAAACCCCGCCAGACCGCCGCCGGTTCCGGCCGGGCACGCTCAGGGGAACTGGTCAGGTTTACCCAGGTGCGGTGCCGGGGCCGGCGGGGCCGGTCCCGAGCGGGCGCCGACGCCCACTCGGGACAGGTGCAAGGGAGACATCGGCCTCCAGTGTCGATGTTTGAAGGAGTGTCTTGACACGTTCGCGTGGAGTGCTTCGGCCCACCATTCGTTCACGTACTGTGTCTGAGCGCATGCGTGCAGTGACGGATAGCTCGATCGTGAGCGTAATGGCCGAGTCAGAACAGAGGAGTTCCTATGCGTCTTCGATCCGCCTGTGTCAGCTTCGCCGTGGCGCTGGGCATTACCGCACTCGCCGCGGGCACCGCAAACGCGGTGGGGCCGTTGAGCGGCACCAAGGTCCGCAACTGGCAGACCGGCTACGTGCTCGGCGTCGCTGGCAACTCGACGGTCGGCGGTGCCCAGATCCAGTACCAGCAGGACACCGGCGACCTGGCGCAGAAGTGGGCCATCGACCCGGTCACCAGCAGTACCTTCCTGCTGCGCAACCTCAACAGCGACATGTGCGTGACAGCAGTGGGCGGAGGTAGCACCGAAGCTCTCCAGCAGCGTCCGTGTGACTCCCGCTGGGACGAGCAGATCTTCAGCATGGAGGCCTCCAGCAAGCCCAACCGGTACCAGCTCAAGAACCAGGCCCACAACCTGTGCCTGAACCCCGGAACCACTGCCGCCAACGCCTACGCCAGAGTTATCGCCTGCGGCGACACCAACAACTACAACACCCACTCGTTCGACGTCCGCTGAGCAACCGCTTCGCCTCCTGAGCTGAGCGTTCGCCCACCTCAGGGGGCGAACAGCGCTGGCCTGGGTGCTTGCCGGTCTCCGGTGCCCTCAGGCTGGGCGGTTCACAAGCACCGGGGCGGCGGGCAGTACGACTTGCGGCCCGGCCCGCGGGCCACCCGCCCGACGCCAATCGGCTTTGCCGCCTGAACACCCCCGCACCCCAGCCGCCTCGAGCCTCATAGCCCGGGGCGGCACCTTGCCGACGACCCGGTTGCGACCAGGCCCCCGCCCGCCGAACCCTGCAAGGCACACGAAACCGGCGACGGCGCCGACTCGCACGCCGCGCAGTCTCACCGGTTCCGGAACGGCTGCGCCCCGGGGACCAGAGTGTGCTGGTTCCCAGGGCGCGGGAGGCCGGGGAAGAAGAACGATCACCAGAGGGTACGAAGACAGAGGAAGACTTATGGCCAGCGCCTGTAAGGCACGGTTTCGAATCTCCACGGTCACGGCTGCACTCACTGCCGTCAGCGGCTTGCTGCTGGCGATTGCAGCGCCTGCGAGTGCCGAAGTGAAATCCACCTGCGGCACTTTCATCTGCGTCGCCACCGCTTTCCAGGGCCGCGACTACGTTCAGGACATCACCGTCACCACGAGAGATGGCCTGCCGGGGACGCTGCGTGCGTTCGTCGGCGACTACCGGGGGAGCAAGGCGAATGTTTCGCGGTGGCGGTTCGCCGTCAACCGGGAGATCAGGGCCTACCCGAGGCTGGCCGTCTGCGGCGGTCTCGATAGCGGGGGGCGGGTCATCGAGAACCACTGTGTGATGATCCCCTGAACCCGCACGAGCCTTCCCACCTCACCTGTGTACGGCAACACGGCCGACCATCCGGGCCGGGTGCGCCGGTATCCGTCGGACATGACGGACGCGGAGTGGGCGGCCGTCCGGCCGCTGCTGCCGGTGCCGGCCTGGCTTCAGGGGCGGGGCGGGCAGCCCGAGGGCTACTGCCACCGCCAGATGCTGGACGCGATCCGCTACCTGGTCGCGGGCGGGATCTCCCGGCGGGCGATGCCCGCGGACTTCCCCGATTGGGGCCGGGGCTATGCCTTCTTCCTCCGGTGGCGCGAGCACGGGCTGATCGCGGAGTTCCATGACCGGCTGCGCGGCCGGGTCCGTGAGCGCGAGGGCCGTGAGGCCGAGCCCACGGCGGGGATCATCGACGCGCAGTCGGTACGGGCCGCCGCGACGGTGCCGGCCGCCTCACGCGGTTACGACGGCGGGAAGAAGGTGCCGGGCCGCAAACGGCATATCGTGACCGACACGCTCGGTCTGCTTCTGGTCGTCGCGGTCACCGCCGCGAACATCGGCGACCGGGACGCCGCTGTGGGACTGCTGACGCGGCTGCGCCGCCTGCACCGCGACATCGCCCTTGTCTGGACCGACGGCGGCTACACCGGCGGCCTCGTCGACTTGGCACGCGAGAAACTCGCCCTGGCCTTGGAGATCGTCAAACGCACCGACGACATGACAGGGTTCGTGGTGCTGCCAAGGCGCTGGGTGGCAGAGCGCACGTTCGCGTGGCTGAGGAACTCCCGCCGCCTGGCGAGGGATTACGAGACGCTGCCCGCTACCAGCGAGGCGATGATCCGGTGGTCGATGGTCACGCGGATGAGCCGGCGTCTGGCCCGGCCACGGGCAGCCGGCCAGGGCTGAACGTCCCCGACGCTTCCAGCCGGAGCCACCCGCGCCCCGCCAGCCGCCTGGCCTTCGAGCGCACCCCCTCGACCTTCGCCGGCGTCGTCTCCAGGCCCACCGGGGCGGCCGAGACGGGCCGGGCGGCCCTGGACGGTGCCGGTCAGGCCGGCAGCGATGACAGCGTCGACGTCGGCGGCGGGGGTGTGCTCGGGTGCCGCGGCGAGGATCGCCCGGGCGAGCGGGTGCTCACTGCGGGACTCCAGTGCGGCCCGCCACGGCCAGCACCTGTTCGCGGGAATGGCCGTCGAGGGAGGAGACCTGGACGACGGCGGGCTGGTTGCGGGTCAGGGTGCCGGTCTTGTCCAGGGCGACGGCACGGATTCGGCCCATCGCCTCCAGGGCGGCGCCGCCCTTGTCGATCCAGGTACGCGGCTCGCCAAAGATGCTGCCGGTCAACGCGATAACCGCGGCGAGGATCACGATGCCCGGCACCAGGGGCTTGGCGATGGTGTCGGCGAGGCGCTGGGCTGCGCCCTTGCGGGACTGCTCGGCCTCCACGATCCGCACGATCCGGGCCAGGGAATTGTCGGCCGCGGTGGCGGTGACGGTGACCTCGATCGCGCGGGTGCCGTTGATCGACCCGGCGAACACCGCATCGCCCTCGTCCGCTTCCACCGGCACGAACTCGCCGGTCAGTGCGGAAACATCCAGGGCGGTGCGGCCAGTACGGATGGTTCCGTCGGTGGCCAGCCGCTCGCCGGGGCGCACCAGCAGCACATCACCGGTCTTCAGGTCGGCCGGGTCGAGCGTGACCTGCTGACCGTCACGCAGGACAGTGGCCTGGTCGGGGACCAGGGACAGCAGAGCCCTGAGGCCGCGGCGGATGCGGGCCAGGGAGTACTCCTCCAGGCCCTCGCTGATGGAGTACGAGAACGCCAGCATGGCCGCCTCGGCGACCTCGCCCAGGATCACCGCACCGACGGCGGCGATCGTCATCAGCGTGCCCACGCCGATCTTGCCCTTGGCCAGGCGCCGAAGAGCGGCCAGGAACGAACGTCCACGCCCCAGCAGCCAACGCGGCCGCGTACAGCCCTGTCTCCACCACCTTGGACCCGCCGGCCAGGCCGGTGAGGAACGCGGCAAGCAGGAAGACACCGGCCACCGCGGCCCACTGACCTGCCACCGCTGCCGCCTGGCGCGCGGGGGAGCTGGGCTGCGGCTCCTGTTGCGTCCCCGCCTCATCCTGGGCCTGGCCCGCGTCAGCACCATCGACCCGCGCACAGACGCCGCACTCCGGCGCGAGAGGGACGGTGCCCGCTTCCAGCAGCAGGCTGAGACGGTGGTTGCCGCCAGGGGGCGTTCCTTGACGCCTGCCGCGAGGACCTTGCGTATGCGACGAAGCGGTGGCAGCTGCTGCGCCAGTACAAAGAGCGCTGCTTCCAGCGCGACTTGGCGATGGCGTTGACATCCTCACAGGCGATCGCTGTACCCTCGGGCAACGTTGGAGCCCAGCTCCACGTCAGAGGTATGCCCAGCCGGTATGCAGGCACCGTACTGCGGGCCCGGCCCGAGTCGCCAGGACGCGCCACGTGTCCGAGGCGGGGACGTGCCCTCTCCCTTGGAACTCGATACATGAGCCACCTGATGAGTACCGTTTCCCGGAAGATCGTCGGCATGGCCGTCGTCGCTGCCGTCCTGGCCGTCGGTGCTGCTGCCCTGGCCAAAGCGTTGTTCGTCCAGGCGACCACGACGCAGGCCGCGGCCGTGACGCTGCCGCCCACACACGCCGGCTTCGACTACCAGATCGGAAGCGCCTACCCCCCGTCGGCCGGAGCCACGGTGGTCACCCGTGACCACACCGCCTCCCCGGCGGCGGGCCTGTACAACATCTGCTACGTCAACGCCTTCCAGGCCCAGCCGGGAGCCGAGGGCGAATGGGCCTCGGACCTGCTGCTGCGCGACTCCGCGGGCAAGGTCGTCTACGACAAGGACTGGGGCGAGGCCCTCCTCGACATCAGCACCGACGCCAAGCGTAAGCGGATCACCGACAAGATCGGAGGCCTGATCGACAGCTGCCGGGACAAGGGCTTCCAGGCCGTCGAGCCCGACAACTACGACAGCTACACCCGCTCCGGGAAGCGCCTGACCGCCGACCACGCGCAGGCCTTCATCAAGCTGCTGTCCGCCCACGCCCACGCGGACGGCCTGGCCATCGCCCAGAAGAACACCTCGGAACTTGCCGACAACCGCACCGCCAACGGGCTCGACTTCGCCGTGGCGGAGGAGTGCGGCCAGCACACCGAGTGCGGCGACTACACCAGTGCCTTCGGCAACAACGTCATCGTGATCGAGTACACGGACGCCGGAAGGTCAAAGGCGTGCAAGACGTGGGGCGGCACGCTGAGTATCGTCCAGCGCGACCTGGACGTCTCTCCGGCCGGCAGCAGCGGATACGTCCGCAAGACCTGTTAGCCGTCCCCCTCAGGGCCCGTCGGCCCCCAGACCACCGGATCCACCCGCGGGCCTTGTCGCGGCCGCGTTTCCTGCCCCCGGCCACAGGTCCGAGTCCGGCGGCGCGCCGGGCTCTACGAGCTGGTGCGTGATAGCGGGGGAGGGGGTCGGGGCTCAGCCGTGGCAGGCGCGTGTCGAAGGGCGACGTCTCGATACCCGTGCCGGTGCCCGGAAGCGGGCCGCGTGCGCAGGGCACGCGCGAAGCGTGCTCATGCTCGCCACGTTCCTTAGCCTGCCACCCGAGCGCTCATGGGGCGGCGGCCATGCTCGCTCTCGGCGGGGTGTGCACCGTCCCCGCATATCGCCGGGCGAAGTCCGTGTCACCATCAGCGGTGATGGTGAAGTCGTACCGCCCGCCGTTCGCAGGCCAGCTCATGCCGACCCGCTCGTGCGGACCAACCAGTTGGGTGCGCGCCGTGCCGCCGAAGTCGTTCGGAGTGAGCGTAAAACGTACAGTGGACCCTCCGTCGTTGCCCAACAACAACTCGACCCACGCCTTGTGCTCGCTGGTGCTGCCCAGGACCGCCGTCACCCGAGGAACAGTGGCGTCGGTCTGGTCGGCCTCTGCTACCGTCCCCGCGAAGCGGCGGACGAAGCCGTCGGCGCCGTGAACCGTGAAGTCGTAGCGTCCGCCGGTACGGACCGCGTCCCACACATAGGTGGCGGTGCCGCTCGGCGCGACGGTGAACGGCGTTCCGGCGAAGGGCCGCGCGATGTTCGGGAACACCGTGAAGGGGAAGGCCACAGTACCCTCGTTGGCAAGAGTGCAGACGACCTTGCCTGTGGCGCGGTCCACGGCGACGTCGGCCCAGGGACCGTAGGGCAGAGGCCGGCGCGGGCGCGCACCACCCGGCTCCTGGGTGGGCATGACCTGTGCGCCGGGCGCCGGCGGCTCCACCGGCGGCAGCCGCGACGCCGCATCGGCTCGTTCCATGAGTGCGCGTGTGTCCGGCAGTGCCGGGACCGAGAAGTCGGGTCGGGTGAAGTCGAAGCAGCTCGTGAGGTCACCGCACACGGCTCTGCGCCAGGGCGAGATGTTGGGCTCGCGCACGCCGGTGACGAGTTCCAGGAAACGCAGCACGGAGGTGTGGTCGAAGACCTGCGAGTTGACCCACCCTCCGCGCGACCATGGAGATATCACCCACAGTGGGACACGGTTGCCCAGCCCGATCGGTTGCCCGTCCACGAACTCGTCAGGGGTTCCCGCGGGCGGGAACGGCGGCACCACGTGGTCGAAGTAGCCGTCGTTCTCGTCGTACATCACGAGGAACACCGTGTGCCGCCACACCTCCGGGTTCGCGAGCAGTGACTGGAGAGCGGTGTTCACCCAATGCGCGCCGTAGGCGGGGCTGGCGGTCGGATGCTCGCAGAACAGGTAGGGCGAGACCAGCCAGGACACCGTCGGCAGGGTGCCGTCCTTGCAGTGCGCGTCGAACGCCGACAGATCCCATTTCGTCATCGCGTTGATGGAGCGCGGGTCGTCTTTGCCGAAGGCGTGGAACTGGCCGAAGTACTCGAGGGCGTTGTCCTCGTAGTTGCCGTGGCGCTCGTCCAGGCCGGGCGTGTGGTAGACGCGCCAGGTGATGTCGGCGGCCGACAGGCGCTCCGCGTACGTGGTCCAGTCGCAGACCGGGCTTCCGGGCAGCGGTGTGTTGTCGATCCACGGGCCGGTCGTGCCATCGCGGCCCGGGCCGGCCGTGCCGGTCCACAGGTAGAGGCGATTGGGGCTGGTGGGTCCGGCCAGTGAGCAGAAGTACGCGTCGCACAGCGTGAAGGCGTCGGCCAGCGCGTACTGGTAGGGGATGTCCTCGCGGGTGAGGTAACCCATGCTCTGCTCGCCCTTGGCGGACGTCCAGCGGTTCATCGCGCCGTTGTTGATGGCTTCGTGACCGCTCTCCCAGTCGTGCGGCAGGCCGTCCGCGTTCTGCGCGTCGAACTTCGTGGAGTCCATGCGGTAGGGCAGCAGGAACCCGCCGTCGGGCCGTGCCAGGGAGGGCTGGCGGAAGACGTTGTCGCCGTTCGGGAACGTCAGTGCCTGGCGGTCGTCGAACCCGCGCACGCCGTTCAGCGTGCCGAAGTAGTGGTCGAAACTGCGATTCTCCTGCATCAGGATCACGACGTGGCGGATGTCGTCCATGGCGTCAGTTCCTTTCCGCTGATGTAAGAAGGAAGGCGAGCAGGGCCAGGTCGGCACGCTCCAGGGAGTCGAGGACGGTCCGGTTGGCCGCAGACGGGATCGGTACGGTGGAGGGCACGGCCAGCACCGCGCACCCGGCGGCCTCGGCCGAGGCGACACCTGTGGGCGTGTCCTCGACGACTATGCATGCGTGCGGTTCGACGCCCAGGGCGGCGGCCGCGGCGAGGTACGGGTCAGGTGCGGGCTTCGTGCGGACAGTGTCCTCGACTGCGAGGGTCAGAGCGAACCGGTCCTCGCCCAGTGCCTTGCGTACAAGGTCGACGACATGGCGCGGTGAAGCGGAGACGATCGCCGTGGGTACGCTGGCCGCGGCCAGTTCGTCCAGCAGATGCCGTACGCCCGGGCGCGGGACGACCTCGCGGGCGACACGGGCGGCGAAGGCCGCATCCAGCTCGGTGGTGAGCGCGTCGAGGCCGGGGGCCGCGGGGCCGCCAGTGCGGTTGAGGTGAGCGGCGGTGTGCGCGGCTGGGCGGCCCAGCACATGCGGCAGGTCCGCGTCAGTCAACGGTCGCCCGTGCCGTTCGGCGACCTGTTCTGCTGCGGCCCACCACAGCCGTTCGGTGTCGACGAGGGTGCCGTCCATGTCGAACAGGACAGCGGCGGGAAGGGCGGAGGGCGCGATGCGATGGTTCAAGGTGAGTTTCTCCGGTACATGGCGAACGGGCGGATGCGCGGGCTCCCCGCTTCAGCCGCCGGACGTGAGGCAGGATCCGGGCCGACGGCGTCGTCCGGTCGAGCGTCGACGGGAACCGTCAGCCCGCATCGCCGCCGCCTCTCCGGCGACGGTCCACGAGCACCGGGCGGTCCGGCAGCGTCAGCGTCACCGCCGCACCGACCGCGAGCATGGTCATGGCGTGGGTCGGCACATCGGCCATCACGTCGCCGCCATGGGCCAGCCGCACGGTCAGCCGCGTCGTCGCGCCCAGGAACGCCGCCCCCAGGATCCGGGACGTGCCCTTCCCGTCCGCGGTGACCTCGACGGCCTCCGGCCTCACCAGGACATCGACCTCACCCGTACCACAGGTGACATCCGCGGTGCCGGGCAGCGTTCCGATGACCGGCAGCGTGCGGCCGAACACGTCCACGGTCCCGTCGACCGCTCCGGCCCGGGCCGGGATCCGGCTCATCACGCCCACGAATTCGGCAACGAACGCGGTCGCCGGACGTTCGTACAGCTCCGCCGGAGGCGCGCACTGCTCCAGCTTCCCGGCACACATGACCGCGACCCGGTCGGCCAGGGAGAGGGCCTCCTCCTGATCGTGTGTCACGAACAGCGTGGTGATGCCCAGTTTCTGCTGAAGGCGGCGGATCTCCGCACGCAGCGTCTGGCGCACCTGCGCGTCGAGCGCCGACAGCGGCTCGTCGAGCAGCAGAACGCGTGGGCGCAGTGCCAAAGCCCGCGCCAGGGCGATGCGCTGCTGCTGGCCTCCGGAAAGCTGATGCGGAAAACGGCCGGCGTGCTGCGGCAGTCCGACCAGCTCGAGGAGTTCGGCGGAGCGAGCCCGGCGCGCGGCTTTGCCGATGCCGCTCATCCGCAGCCCGAAGGCGACATTGTCGAGGGCGGTCAGGTGGGGAAAGAGGCTGTAGGACTGGAACACCATGCCCGCGTCGCGGCGGTGCGCGGGGACGCCCGTGATGTCCTCGCCGTCCACGAGCACCTTGCCCGAGTCGGGTCGTTCGAATCCGGCGAGGGTCCGCAGCGCGGTGGTCTTCCCGCAACCGGACGGGCCGAGCAGCGCCACGAGCTCGCCCGGCTCGACCGTCAGCTCCAGACCGTCCAGCGCAGTCGTGGTGCCGAAGGAACGATGCAGCCCGCGGAACTCGACGGTGGCGCCGGGGCGCGTCCGGCTGATGGTTTCGGGATCGGCCATCAGGTCGGTCATGAGGTCTCCTTGGGACGGCGAGTGCGTCCGACTGTGGCGGTGATCAGCAGCAGCACCCAGGTGATGAGCAGACCCATCACCGACACGGCCACCGACATCTGGGCCTGTGACCCGCTGATGGCGAGGATCCACACGGCGAAGGGCTGGTAGCCGAGGATCGCGGCGACGGTGTACTCACCGAGCACTAGCGCCAGTGTCAGGAACGCCGTGTTGAGCAGCGCTCCGCGCAGGTTGGGCAGAACGACATGCAGGAGGGTGCGGGGCCAGGGCGCCCCGCAGGCCCGGGCGGCCTCGACGAGCACCCGCAGGTCGATGGCTGCGAGCCCGGTGTCGAGCGTGCGGTACGCCAGCGGCAGCGCCATCAGCGTGTACGCGAGCACCAGGACGAGGGGGAATTGCGGATTCTGGAGTGCGACCAGGCCTTGGAAGAGCGGCGTGCCGAGGAAATGATCCGACCCCCAGCCGAGCACCGCGCTGAATCCCGCGACCAGGGCAACGGCAGGTACGACCAGTGGCAGAAGGCACACGGTCTCGACGAGTGTGCGCAGGCGTGGTGCGGCCAGCCGAATCGTGACCAGGGCGGGCACGAGCAGACCCAGAACGAGCACGATGGTGGCGGCGGCCAGCTTCAGGGTCAGAGCCAGACTGTCGGTGAAGCCACCGGTGCTGAGGATGCCGGTGTACGCCTCGAAGCCGATGTCCTGACCCGGGGCGCCAGCGCCGATGCTGAAGGCGACGGCGCATGCGAGCGGGACGAGGAAGTACGCACCAGTGAGCAAGAACACGGTGGCGCGCCCGTATCGGAGCGTGTTCAGGCCAGCCATCGCGCGCTCCTGCGCTGCAGCGGCAGCTGAATGGCCATGACGAGCCCCGCGACCAGCACCATGTCGACACCGAGCGCGAGCGCGATGTTGCCCTGACCGACCAGGACGTTCCCGGACAACGCGTCCGCGATCTGCATGGTGACCAGCGGTACCGAGCTGCCGACCATCGCTGCGGCGGTCGCGTAGGCGCTGAACGCGGTGCCGAACAGCAGCACATAGCCGCCGAGCAGCGATGGCATGAGGACCGGCAGCGCCACGTGCGTCCAGTACTGGAAGGCGTTCGCGCCGTTGTTGCGGGCGGCTTCCCGCCACTGCCGTCGCAGCCCCTCCAGAGCCGGGGTGAGCGTGAGCACCATGAGCGGCACCAGGAAGTAGAGGTAGACCAGGGTCAGACCCCAGAAGCCGTACAAGCTCCAGCCATGGCTGAGCAAGTTGAATCGGCTGGTAAGGACGCCTGCGTTGCCGAGCGTGGCCACGAACGCGAACGCGAGCGGCACACCGCCGAAGTTCGCCAGTACACCCGACCCCGCCAGGACCGCCTCGCGCAGGGCGCGGAATCGCGAGGTCACGACCACGTGCGCGATCGGCAGGCCGACGACGGTGGCGATCAATGCGGAGACGGCGGAGAGCTTGACACTGCCGAGCAACGCGGTCAGGTAGGGGCCGCGCAGCGAGGAACTCATGTTCGCGCCGGTGAGGCGGGCGCCTCCCGGAGCGGACTGCGGTGTCGTGAAGGCGCCGAAGAGCATCGTCCCGAGAACCAGGCCGAACACCACGGTGGTGAATACGATCAGCGGTACGGCACCGAGCCACCCCGTCGAGCGCGTCACGCGCCGTCGGGCGGACCCGAGGCCAGCCCTGTTGCCGAAGGAGCGGGTCCGGCTGCTGCCCCTGGCTGTCTGGACGGTGCTCATCCGGCGACTGCCTGGGACCAGCCCTGGACGACGGCCTGCTTGGCCTTGCTGATCTGCCCCTCGGTGGGGAAGGTGGCCGTGCCCTTGCCGGGTGTCTGCGGCAGTTCGGCGGCGAAGCCCGCGTCGAGAGTGCCGGACTTCTGCATCTCGGGCATCAGCACCGGCCGGGCATGACCCTTGAGCCACAGGTTCTGGCCCTCGGGGCTGTACAGGAATTCCTGCCACAGGCGGGCCGCGGCCGGGTGCGGTGCCCACTTCACGATCGCCTGCGAATAGTACTCGGCGTACACACCGTCGGACGGGATGCTCACCTTCCAGTCGACGCCCTTGGGGCGGAGGTCGTCCGCGTACCCGGTGTTGAGGTAGTCCCAGGTGATGCTGATCGGCGTCTCGCCCTTCTGGATGGTTGCAGGGCTCGACTCGACAGGGTTGAAGTTGCCGGCCTTCTTGAGGCGGGCGAAGAAGTCCAGGCCGGGCTTGATGTCGCCGAAGGAGCCCTTGCCGGCGAGTGCCGAGGCGTACACGGCGCCGAAGGCCGAGCTGGACTTCGTCGGGTTGCCCGTCAGCGCGATCTGACCCTTGTACTGCGGATCCATCAGCTCGGAGAACGTCTTCGGACACTTCTTGACGCGGGCCGCGTCACAACCGATGGAGACATAGCCGCCGAAGTCGTTGTACCAGCGAGCCTGCGCGTCCTTCTGCGCCTTCGGGATCTGGTCGAACGCGCTGACCCGGTACGGCGCCAACAGGTTCTGCCCGGCTGCGCTGGTGGCGAAGGCGCTGCCCACGTCGATGACGTCCGGGGACCGGTCCTGGCCCTTGCGGGAGGTCACCGCGTTGATCTCGTCCTGGCTGGAGGCGTCGGGGTTCTCGACCTCTACCTTGATTCCGTACTTCTTCTCGAAGGTGTCGATGATCTCGCCGTAGTTCGCCCAGTCACGGGGAAGGGCGATGGCGTTCAATTTGCCTTCCTTCTTCGCGGCAGCGACAAGGGCGTCCATGCCGCCGAAGTCCTCTGCCGAAGTGGCGGTCGCGGCCTTGCCGCCGCTGCCACTGGACTCATCTGTGCTGGCCAAGCCGCATGCGCTGAGCCCAAGCGCGGCCACGACGAAGGAACAGGCAAGGCCCGCAGAGCGAGCGCGGTGCAGTCTCACAGGGTTCTCCCGGTAAGAAGTGGAGTTGGCTGTACAACTTGGCTCATTACCTCGGGGGACCGTGTACGGGAGGTGAACGCCGATGTGCGGGCCGGGGAGCTTCTCCGGAAGAGAACGCGGATCACGCGACGAGAGCGTCCGGCCACTGGGTCGGACCCGGGGAGCAGATAGAGTCGAGCCGGAGCGTCGACGGGCGGCTGAGAGAAGGAGAACGACATGGCAGTCGCGGGAGGCGGCACCACCGAAGCCCGGTATCGACGGTTGGCAGCCAGCCTGGGGGAGGCCATCGCTGCCGGCACCTTCGGCTCGGACGGTCGGCTGCCCAGCGAGGAACAACTCGCCCAGCAGTACGGCGTGTCACGCGGCACCGTCCGTCAAGCGCTGGCGGTGCTGCGCGCCAACGGCCTGGTCACATCCCGGCGTGGCACGCGGCGGGTCGTGCTCGGCACCGCACGTACCCAGAGTTTCTTCGAACTGCTGAGCTTCACCCGCTGGGCACGCTCGCTCGGAGAAGAGCCGGGAGGCCGCACGATCGACATCAAAAGTTGTCCGGCCAACCCGTTGGAGTGCGAGCAACTCAGCCTCGAACCAGGGGCGCAGATCTACCGGGTATTGCGGCTGCGGACGCTCTCGCGTGTCCCGATCATGATCGAGCGGACCCTCTACCCCGAGCACATCGGCGCCGTGATCGCCCGCCTTGAGCCCCACGCGATTTCACACACCGAGCTGCTGACGGAGGAGGGAGTGGTGTTCGCGGACACGGAACACACCATTGACCTCGTCCACGCCGATGCCGACGACGTGCGCCTGCTCGGCTGCACCCCAGACTCACCGCTGATGCGAGAGCGGCGGCGGGCCACGGACCAGTCAGGCAGACCCTTGCTGTGGTCGGACGACCGCTTTCTGCCGGGCACGATTGCCTTCACAGTGCACAATTCCGTAGCGACAACGGCTCTGTTGCGCCGACGCGGCTGACTGATCGCGCCGCCGAGCAGCCTGGGTGTCGCGACCACGTGGACCGTCACGGCGAGCAACAGTCCTGCCTTCGGCCTGGGGGCTGCTCCGCTCCATCAGGTTCCGAACGCCCGCAGAACGGTGGGCACGCCGGTGTCCGGGCCCGAACCGGGATCGGTTCGGGCCCGGACGAGGGACGCCCCGTTTCTGGGTCGATATTGTTCGGAGCTGGGTAGATGGCGCCCTCGCCGGGAGATCTTCGACGCGATCGGATACGCGTCGATACCGGCTGTAAATGACGGGCTCTACCTGCCGATCTCCCGTCGTGAGGCGGGCAAAGGCCCGAGGGCCGCAGCCACGACAGTCGACTCGCAGTCAGTCAAGGCGGCCTCAACCATGGGGAGAGAATCCCGGGGAAACGACCCAGGGAAGAACATCAATGGCCGCAAACGCCATCTCGTGGCCGACATCCGCCGCTTGCCCCTGATGCTCGAGGTCACCCCGGCCGGCCTGCACAACTCCGCCGCGGTCAAGGAGATCCTCTCCCGGCTGCGGCTGATGTACCTTGAGATCACCTTTGTCTGGGCCGATGCTGCCGCCCGTCCGAAGGGCACCTCCAGATTCGTCTTGCTGCCGCGGCGCCGGGTCGTCGAGAGGCCGCTGGCCTGGATGATGAACACCGGTCGGGATACCCGGGACTACGAAGGAATCATTCAGCATGCAGATAGCTTGATCACCCGGGCGGCGATCACGCTGATGACTCGCCGCAACGCCCGGCTGGCATCATCTGGGCGAAGAAGCCGAGGTCAGGTGGCGCAAAGCCGTCTTACGGGCTGGTGCGTGATTGCATTGGAGACGCGGGGGCCTGAGCTGGGGGTTTGTGTCAGCCCGTGGTGTTGCGGTCGGGGACGAACCGGCGATGGCCTGGTAGGTGACGGGCAGGGTCTCCTGGCGGTGGGTCCAGCGGGCCAGTTGCTTCCAGCGTTTGTGATCGGCGAGGGCGTGTTCGACGGTGATGCGCTTCGAGGAGTGCCGGTGTCGGGCTCGTAGGCGGGCTTCGAGGACCTCGGGCGGGCTGATCTTGCTGCCCTTCCTGGGCGGGGTCACCGCCTGGCCGGGATGATCGCGGCGGAGCCCGAGGCAGCCGTCGTCCAGGACCGCTGCCCAGTACTCCGGGGAGAGGTCGGAACCGGTGAGCACCGTGGGGGCTGGTGTGGCCGGCAGAGCCGCTGACGGGGCTGTGGTGTACGCCGGGCACAGGGCGCCGATGACGTAGCGGTTGAGGGCGTCGTCGATCGGGCTCGGCTCGAAGCCGGTGCCGTCCGCGTCGATCCGTTGGTACTTCATCAGGTTCCAGGCCGCGGCCACCTGGCGCCTGCCGTCCGGACTGGTCAGCGCGATGGTGCCGGCACCGAACACCGCGCCGTCGTGGCCCCAGAAGCGGCCGCAGCCGGGGATGTCGACGGCGAACAGGCCGAGGCCATAGTTCACGCCGTCCACCGATTCCGTGCGCTGCATCTCCTTGAGTGCCGCCGGGCCGATCAGCCGGCCGGTCAGCAGGGCGCGGTAGAAGTGGTTCAGGTCGTCGGTGGTGGAGACGACTGCGCCTGCCGTGTAGGCCCAGGACATGTCGTAGACGCTGTAGTCGCGGGGTGGGTCGATCAGGCCGTGGAAGTTCTCGTACATCCGGGCGTGCGGGCCCTGGATGTCGGGGCTGCTCGGATAGGAGGTGTGGTGCAGTCCGGCGCGGTCGATGACGTGCCGAGTGATGTACGTTTCTGCGTTCTGGCCGGTGACCTTGGCGAGGAGCAGGCCGACGATGGCGTAGTTGGTGTTGGAGTAGTGGCCGGGCTGGGCCCCGGGCGTTCCGGTCGCCGGGGCCGTGAGCCCCAGACGGACCAGCTCCTGCGGGCTGATGAAGCGGAAACGCCCCTCGTCGAGGCTGGCCGTCGAGCCGTGCGTCAGGGACGGGAAGGCGCCGGTGACGTAGTCGCCGATGCCGCTGGTGTGGTTCAGCAACATCCGGACGGTGATCTGGCGGCCGCGCTGCCCGGGTATCAGGTCCGGCAGGTAGTCGCCGATGGGGGCGTCCAGGCGGATACGGCCGCGTTCGACCTGTTGGAGGACGGCGACCGCGGCGAAGGTCTTGCTGATGCTGCCCACTCGATGCCGCATCCCCGGCTTCACCGGGCGGCCCGTGTCCACGTCGGCGACCCCTGAGGCGCCGGTCCAACTCCGGTTGCCGTCACGGACGCTGGAGTAGACGCCGTACATGCCTGCCTCGTGGACGGCGAGCAGGGAGCTGCTGAGCGCTGCCGGATCCAGGGCCGCCCCGGGCGGGGACGACGGCGCGGACACGGCTGCCGCACTGGACCGGGCACCGGCCGAGGCCACGGGTGCGGCAGTGGTCAGTAACAGGGCGGTGGCGATGACGGTTCCGGTTAACCGGAGGATACGCAAGGGGATTCCCTTCCTTCGTGTCCGAATGAGAGGAGCCCACAGATGGGCGCCCGGCTTGCGGCGTCCGGCACGCACGCTCGCTGCGTTGAGGAAAGGTCCTGGCAGCTCCGCTACGAATACCTTCCAGCGCCTTGCGATCGCAGGCACCAGACGCCGCAAGCTGATCGAACTCCCACCTTGTGAGATCCTCTGAATCCAGGTCATTCTGATCGAGCACGTTCGTGATGGCGTCCTTCCTGGGGACGAGTCGTCGCCGGATCTCCTCCTTCGTCAAAGATGGCTCCGGCCCCTCAAGAAGACTCGACCGGGCCGAATCGGCGGCGGTGTATCCGGGCACGGCGTCCGAAGCGGTTCGGTCGGCACACGGGTGCTGCTCGTGCAGCAAGGCGGAGGAGTCCGTTCGGTGCCGGGCGGCTCGCAGCCGCTGCACTCGTGGACCGGCGGGTACGACGTCCTTGGCCCGCCGCAGAGCCCGTGGGGGGAGACGGGTGTGGGTAGAGATGACGGGGAAGGCGGACGTGCGCCCCCGCAGGCCGCCGCCTCCCTTGGCCTCAGAGGTCATCTCATGTCGTGAGTCTGCGGTAGCAGGCGAGGCCGGCGAAGGCGAGGAAGCACTCGGCCTCGCGCTCGTGGCGACGGTGCGAATGCGGTCGGTGCCGACGAGGTCGGCCTCGCCCCGGCCGGCAGGACCGCAGCGAATCCGGGCACCTGGAAGGCGATCTGGTGATCGGCTCGAACAACAGCCAGGTCGCCACATTGGTCGACCGGAAGTCGCGCTTCCTCACGGTCGTGAAACTCGCCAGCCGTCACACCACCGTGGTCGTTCCCGCTCTCGCCGAGGCCTACGCGCGGATGGACTCCCGACTACGCGGCACGCTGACCCGGGATCGCGGCATGGAACTGGCAGCCCACAAGCGTCTCAGTGCTGACACCGGTGTCGACGTGTTCTTCGCAGCACCGCGTAGCCCCTGGCAACGTGGCACCAACGAGAACACCAACAAGTTGCTCCGGACAGTACCTGCCCAAAGGGACAAACCTGTCGACCTTCAGCCAGGACGACTTTGACGCCATCGCGACGAAGCTCAACAACCGTCCGCGCAAGTGCCGGGGATTCCGAACACCAGCCGAGAGTGTTGCCTTGACCGGTTGAATCCAAGGTCGCTTTTTCAGGATCTCGATCGTCTGCTGCTGTTTGTGGTTCTCCTTGCGTAGCCGCTTGAGCTCCTCGCGCTCGGCGCTGGTCAGCTCACCGGGCTCGCCCTCGCCCCGGTCCGCCTTCGTCCGGCGGTACCAGCCGCGCAGGGACTCGGAACTGATGCCGAGTTTCCGGGCGACGGCGGTGACCGTCTTGCCCGAGGAATCGACGAGCGCGATCGCGTCGTGTACTTGCTTCCCACCTGGTGCTACTTCCTCAGGAACCTCAAGATCCCAGCCTCCAGGTGCCCACGATCAAGGGGAAGCTTCAGTCCGCGGACAGGTCCATGAGCTGCTCCATCTTACGTTGGGTGACCAGGTCGAGGCTCTGGTCGAGGTCGTCACCATAGGTACGCAGGGCCACCTTGAGGTGAGCGGTCATGGCGTCGCTCGCGGCCTTCGGGTCGCGGGCCATGATCGCGTCGAGGATCTCCCGGTGGTACGGCACGCCTTCGCGGGAGACCGACGGATCGCCCAGACTGCGGAGCATGAGCTCGAAGGTGAGCGTGGCGATCGAGCCGAACATGGCCTCGATCACCGGGTTGCGCGACGCCGCCGCGACCGCGGCGTGGAAGGCGACATCGGCTCTGGCTCGGGAGACCAGGTCGCGAGCCTCGTCGAAGCGCAGCAGCATCTCCTCTATGAGGCGCAGGTCCTCGGGGCCCGCGTGCTGGGCAGCGAGCGCCGCGGTCTCGCGCTCAAGCATCATCCGGGCGCTGATCACGTCACGCGAGGTCGGCTTGCGCTGCCGGTAAAGCGTGTCGAGCGGGCGGACTGCGTCGGTGATCCGCACGTCGCGGACGAAGCTGCCCCGCCCCGGGACGACCTCGATGATGCCCTGCTGCTCCAGCCCCCGGAGCACCTCCCTGATCATCGGGCGGCTCACGCCGAACCGCTGGGAGAGCACTCGTTCCGACTCCAGCTTCGATCCGGCCGGGTGTTGCCCGGACAGGAGTTCCAGCTCGAGTCGCCTGGCCACGGCCTCCTTGGTCGGGGGGCGTCTGTCGCGCGCGGAGGTGTCTTCGCTTGCTATCATCCCTGCCACGCTACCTTCAAGATCGAGGGGCCGAGGCCCTTCGGTAAAATCGATCATTCCTGGTTGAACAACGAACAGCCACCGTCGGCCAGAAGCGTCGTACCGGTGATGTAGTCGGAGTCCGGCGAACACAGGAAGGCCGCCGCCTTGGCCACTTGCTGCGCGGTCTGCGGCGTCCTGAGGGGGATCGCCGTGCTCGCCCGCGCGGCGTAGGCCGGCTCGTTCTCGAACTGCCACTTGGCCAAGCCCGCGGCCACGATCCCGGGTGCGAGAGCGTTGACCAGGATACCGTGCGGCGCCAGCTCCTTGGCCATCGAACGGGCCAGCATCGCCACCCCCGCCTTGGACGCGCTGTAGGACGCGATCTCCGGCCAGGGGACCGTGCCCACCCAGGAGCCGGTCAAGACGATGCGGCCCCCACCGCCCTGGGTGACCATGTGCCGGGCGGCGGCCTGGGCGGTGTGGAAAGTGCCGGTGAGGTTGATGTCCAGGTGGCGTTCCCACTGCTCGGCGGTGATCTCCAGGAAGGGGGCGGACTCGACGATGCCCGCGTTGGCGATCGCGATATCCAGCCTGCCGAGTTGCTCCAGCGCCGCGTCCAGAGCCGGCCGATCCCGCACGTCGGCTCGTATGTAGCTCACCTCGCCGTATGCGGAGGCCGTAGTGATCCACTCCTGCGCCTGGTCCGGGGACTTGACGTCGAGCAGCGTGACATGGGCGCCCCGGCGGGTCAGCTCGGCGGCCATGGCGGCGCCGATGTCGCCGGCACCGCCCGTGACCAGTGCGTTTCTTCCCTCCAGGTCCGACATGGAGACCTCCTCAGATGTGGTTAGGCCGGTAAGACCAGACACACCATACCTGCGCGGCTCCACTGCCGATGTCTGAGCGTCCGTTGCCGATTCGAGATGTGCGAAAGGGTTGACGAATCACCCTTCGAGGCGGAATCTCACTTGGCATGACTGGTCTTACCAGTCATGCCACTCAGAGGTTCGGAAGGGAGAGAGCATGCCACTGTTCGAGGCCGTAGGCGTACGCAAACGCTTCGGCGGGGTCGAGGCCCTCCGCGGCGTCGACTTCAGCGTCGAACCCGGCGAGGTGGTCGGCCTCATGGGCGACAACGGCGCCGGCAAGTCGACGCTGATGAAGGTGATCTGCGGTGCGTACCGGCCCGACGAAGGAGAGATTCGGATGGCCGGCCGCCCGCAGGTCTTCCGCAGCCCTCGTGACGCCGCGGCCTGCGGCATCGCGGTCGTCTACCAGAACCTCGGCCTGGCCGACCAGCGGAGCGTCGCCGCCAACGTGTTCCTCGGGCAGGAGCCGCGCAGGTTCGGGCTGGTAGACACCCGCAGGATGCGGGCCGAGGCGCGAGAAGTGCTCACCACCTTGCGCATCCGCATTCCGTCCGTACGGATGCCAGTGGCCGGGCTGTCCGGAGGGCAGCGCCAGTGCATCGCCATCGCCAGAGCCGTGCACCAGGGCGGTGAGCTCGTACTGCTGGACGAGCCGACCGCGGCGCTCGGACCCGAGCAGCAGCAGAACGTGCTCTCGCTGATCCGTGACCTGCGGGAACAGGGCAAGGCCGTCGTCGTCGTCTCGCACAACGTCGACCACGTCCTGGAGGTCGCCGACCGGGTCGTGGTGATGCGCGGCGGTTTGGTGTCGGGCATGCGCGATGTCGCGGCCACCACGGCGGCCGAGGTCGTCGGACTCATCCTCGGCAACGCGCCGGCGGCTGCGCACGACGGTGCCCCTCACACCTCCGGAGAACTCGCATGACCATCCAACAGCAGATCGCGGTCGCCTACCGGGTGGACGACTCCGGTGGAAGCCTGGCAAGCAGGTTGCTCGGCGCCAGGGAGTTCGGCGTGCTGGCCGCGACCGTGGTGATCTTTTTGGTCTGCGCCGTGGGAGCCGACGGCTTCCTCGCTGCCGACAACCTGCTGTCCGTCGCCCAGCAGATCGCCATCCTCGGCATCGTCGCCACCGGCATGACCTTCCTGATCGTCGTCGGCGAGATCGACCTGTCAGTGGGGTCGCTGCACGGACTCCTAGCGGTGGAACTGGCCTGGCTGGTGACGAAGGTGGGCGTGCCCGTCGGGACCGCGGCCCCGCTGGCCGTCCTCACCGGTGTGGCGATCGGTGTGATCAACGGCCTCATCACCACCCGGTTCAAGATTCCCTCGTTCGTGGTCACGCTGGCCGCGTTGGCGGCACTGCGCGGCGCCGCACTGCTGCTGTCCGAAGGCGTGCCGATCCGTGGCTCGCGCAACGAGGCGTTCACCCATCTGTTCGCGGGCAGCCCGCTGCCCAACCTCGCCGCGCAGACGCTGTGGATGGCCGCCGTGGTTGCCGTCGGAGCCTTCGTCATGGCCAGGACCAAGTTCGGCTACGACGTCTACAGCGTGGGCGGCAACCAGTCCGCCGCAGCCGGGGCGGGCATCGCCAGCGACCGGGTCAAGGTCATGTGCTTCGCCCTCACCGGAGGGCTGACCGGCCTGGCCTCGGTCATCCTGGTCGGCTGGCTGGGCAGTGCCAACCCCCTCACTGGCAACGGCTTCGAGCTCAGCGTCATCGCCGCGGTCGTCGTGGGCGGCGCCGGTTTGGCCGGCGGTACGGGCAGCGTCCTTGGCACCTTCCTCGGCGCGGTGATCACCGGTGTGATCACCAACGCGCTCGTCCTCTTCGGCGTGGACGGCAACTGGCAGCAGGTCGCCACCGGCCTGCTGATCCTGGGGGCAGTCATGCTCAACCAGCTCGTCGCCAAGCGTTCGGCACACGGCCTGAACACCTGACCACCATTCAGACAGGAGAGAGAGCATGGCAACGAACAGCTCGATGTCGCGCAGGAACCTGCTGCTCAGCGGCTCCCTGGCCTCCGCCGGCATGCTGCTCGCCGCGTGCAGCAGCGAGAAGGAACCATCCGCCGCCAACTCGTCCAGAGGCCGCGCCGCCGACGGCCCGCAGAAGGGCAGGAAGGTGATCTTTGTCGTGCACGACAAGAACCCCTTCTTCGCCCCGGTGCAGCGCGGCTTCGAGGACTTCGGCGCGACCATGGGATGGGAGACCCAGTTCATCGGCCCGCCCGCGCCGGACACCCAGAAGACCGTCGAACTCCAAGCCAGCGCGCTGAGTGCCAAGCCCGATGGTGTGATCTTCACCCGGATCGACGAGACCTCCTTCGACGCCAACATCAAGCGGGCGACCTCCTCCGGGGTGAAGGTGATTCTGTCCAACGTGGCCAGCGACGGCTACGAGAAGCTCGGCGTCGGCTTCGTCGGCCAGAACTTCGTCAACGCCGGTGACGCGTGCGGCCGCGAGATCGCCAGGTGCGCCAAGAAGCGCACCGGCAAGTCCGACGGCGTCATCGTGTGTGGCAACTTCGCGCCCGGCAGCACCGCCCTCGAACAGCGCATCCAGGGGATCAAGCAGGGGGTCGAGGCGTACAACAAGGAAAACAGCACCTCCTTCACCACCGAGGTCCTCATCACCAGCACCGACGAGTCCAAGGCCGTCGCCGCCATCGACGCCAAGTACGCCTCGAAGAAGGACAAGATCGTCGGCTGGGCGATGGCGGCCTTCGACCACCAGTACGTGGCCACCTGGGCGAAGAGCAAGAACCTCGTCGGCAAGTTCGCCGTCGGAGGCTTCGACCTGATCCAGCCGGTCCTGGACGGGATCAAGGACAAGTCGATCGATTTCTCCCTGGGGCAGAACCCGTACGCGCAGGGCTGGATCGCCGCGGCCCTGCTCGCCGAGGAGTTCGACCCCGGCTACCCGGCCAGGACGTATGACACCGGCGCGGAGGTCGTCAACGCCGCCAATGTCGACGCGGTCGCCGCACGTGAGGCCCTTTTCGCCTGACCTGTACGCCTGCGCGTCCCATGTCCCTTGTCCCCCGCAGTTCAGTAACTTTCGGAAGATCTGGATGAAGATCACTGCTCTTGAGACAATTCGTCCGTCCATCCAGCCCAACCTGCTGTTCGTCCGTCTGCACACCGATGCCGGACCGGTCGGCCTGGGCGAGGCGTTCTTCGGCGCCCGTACGGTGGAGGCCTACCTGCACGAAAGCGTCGCTCCTGTCCTGGTCGGGATGACCGATCCCACGCCGGAGCGGGCCGCGCGAGCGCTGGCCACCTACGTCGGATTCCAGGGGGCGGGGGCCGAGACGCGCGGCAACGGTGCGATCGACATCGCCCTGTGGGATCTGCTGGGGCATGCCTCGGGCCTGCCCCTGGTCGACCTCCTAGGCGGAGCCGTACATGACGGGATCGGTATCTACAACACGTGCGCCGGACCCGGTTACGTCGGCACGTCCACCCGGCAGGAGTCCGGCAACTGGGGGGTGAGAGCCGCCGAGCGCTACGAGGACCTGCACGCCTTCCTCAACGAACCCGCACGGCTGGCCCGCGAGTTGTGGGACGAGGGCATCCGGGGCATGAAGATCTGGCCCTTCGACACCGCCGCCGAGCGGACCGGCGGCACCGACATCTCCCGGGCCGAGCTGGACCGGGCTCTCTCGACGGTCGCCGCGGTCCGCGACGAGGTCGGCCTGGACATGAAACTGATGATCGAGCTGCACGGCCTGTGGAACAGGCCCGCTGCCGAAAAGATCATCTCGGCACTCGCACCGTACCGGCCGTACTGGGTGGAGGACCCGCTGCGCTCCGACGCGGCCGACGCGTTCGGCAAACTGGCCAAGATCGACGGCGTGCCGATCGCCACGGGAGAGACCTGTGTGGGACGGCGCGGCTTCAAGCCGCTGCTCGACTCCGGCGGCGTCGACATCCTGACCCTGGACGTCCAATGGACCGGCGGGCTGACCGAGGCGCGCAAGGTCGCCTCGCTGGCCGACGCCTACGGCGTGCCCGTCGCCCCGCACGACTGCACCGGCCCGGCCACCCTGGCCAGCTGCGTGCACTTTGCGTGCAGCCAGCCGAACGGGCTCATTCAGGAGACGGTCAGGGCGTTCCTGCATACCTGGTACGACGAACTGGTCACCGGCCTGCCGCAGATCCAGGACGGGCAGGTGCGGCCGGGCCGGGCTCCCGGGCACGGGGTCACCCTGCGCGAAGGGGTCGCCGAGCGGGACGACGTGGAACGGCGGGTGTCCCGGCTGTGAGAGCGGCCCGCTGGCACGCGCGCCGGGACGTGCGCGTGGAGGAGATGCCGACCCCAGTTCCGGCGGCCGGGGAGGTGCTGGTCCGCGTCGAGCTGTGCGGAATCTGCGGCACCGATGTGGAGGAGTACCGGGAGGGACCGCTCGCCATCGACGTGGAGAGGCCCCACCCGCTGACCGGCACCCAGGCGCCGTTGACGCTCGGACACGAGGTGGTCGGCGTCATCGCCGGGCACGGTCCGGGAACCGACGCGAGTCGGCTGCCCGTCGGCACCCGGGTCATCCCCGATGTCGTGCTCGGCTGCGGCATGTGCTGGTGGTGCCGCAGGCACCAGGAGGGGGTCTGCGCGCAGCAGGCGGTACGCGGCCTCAACCTCGACGGAGGGCTGGCCGAGTACATGGTCGCCGTCGCGGCCACCTGCGTCCCCGTTCCCGACCACGTCCCGCCGCGGATGGCGGTGCTCGCCGAGCCCGCCGCCGTCGCGGTACGCGCGCTGCGCAAGGCCGGTGACGTGACCGGCGGCACCGCGCTGGTGCTCGGCGCGGGCGCCATCGGACTGCTGCTGGCCCGGGTGGCGGTGGCCGCCGGGATCCAGGTCGTGACGAGCGAGACCGCCGATTTCCGCCGGGAGGCGGCTCGCCATGCCGGAGCTGTGGCGGTCCGGCCGGAGGAGACAGCCGCCGCGATCGACCGTCTGACCGAGGGCAGGGGGGCGGACGTGGTGTTCGAGTGCACCGGCCTGCCCTCCCTGCTGCCGGAAGCGATCCGGCACTGCCGGGCCCGGGGCACCGTGGTGATCGTCGGGTTCTCCGGCCGCGATGCCGCGGTGCCCCTCGCCGACGTGGTGCTCAAGGAGAAGCACCTGGTCGGTACGGCGGCGCACCTGTGGGACGAGGATGTCACCGCCGGGGTACGGCTGCTCGCGTCCGGGGTGATCGACCCGGCCCTCGTACCGGTGCGCGTGGCGTCGCTGGACGAGGTGCCCGCGCTGCTCGCCGTACCCGATCAGGGTGTCGTGAAGGTCGCGATCGATCCGCGCGGCCAGGAGGAGGTCTGATGGTCAACGAACTCGACGGCGAACTCGTGCTGCGGAGCAACGCGGACGTGGGGGAGGGGCCGACCTGGGACGCGGCCCGGCGGAGGCTCGTCTGGGTGGACGTCACCGGATGCTCGGTCCACATGTTCGACCCCGTCGGCGGCGTGGACCAGGCCGTGGACGTGGGCGCGCACGTCGGCGCCGCGGTGCCTGCGGGCGACGACGGCCTGATCCTCGCGGTACGCGACGGGCTGGCGATGCTGTCGCCCGCAGGCGACGTCCGCATGGTCGCCGAGGTGGAGGCCGACCGTCCGGGCAACCGGATGAACGACGCCAAGTGCGACCCGTCCGGGCGGCTCTGGGCGGGCACCATGCCGTACGAGGCCGAACCCGGCGCCGCCGCCCTCTACCGCTATGACGGCAGGAGCGTCGCTCGCGTCCTGACCGGGGTCACGCTGTCCAACGGTCTGGGATGGAGCCCCGACGGGACCGTGATGTATCACATCGACAGCGGAACCCAGCGGGTCGACGCCTACGACTTCGACCCCGCGACGGGCGAGCCGCGTTCGCATCGCGTGGTCGTGACCATCGACCCCACCGAGGGGATGCCGGACGGCATGACGGTCGACGACGACGGCTGCCTGTGGGTGGCACTGTGGGGCGGCGGAACGGTCCGCCGCTACACCCCCGACGGCGTCCTGGACCGGATCGTCCGCCTCCCTGTCACCCAGGTGACCAGCTGCGCTTTCGGCGGCCCCGGCGGTGACGTCTTGTACGTGACCTCCGCCGCCCACCGGCTCACCCCCGGTGAGCTGGCCGCCCAGCCGCTGGCCGGGTCGATCTTCGCCGTCGAACCCGCAACCACCGGCCGTCCCGCCACCCCATTCCATGGAGCTGACCAATGACACATATCGTGCGCTACGCGAGAGACGGCGAGATCCGGGCGGGGGTGCGGGCGGACGACGGCCTGGTCCATCCGCTGCCGCTGCCGCTGGCCGAGCTGTTGCACCTGAGCCTGACCGACCTGCGTGAACTCGTCGAGCGGTCCCTGACCGAGCCCTCGGACGGCCCGGCCGAGCCGCTCGCGCCGGTCGAGGGCCGGATGGAGGTATGGGCTGCCGGCGTCACCTACCGCCGTTCCCGCCAGGCGCGGATGGCCGAGAGCGCCGCCGCCGCGGATGTCTATGAGCGGGTGTACGACGCGCCACGGCCCGAGCTGTTCTTCAAGTCCGCCGCCTGGCGGGTAGTTGGCGACGGCGGCACGGTCGCGGTGCGGGCTGACTCCACGATCGACGTGCCCGAGCCTGAGCTGGCCCTGGTGCTCAACACGCATGGCAAGATCGTCGGGTACACGATCTGTGACGACATGAGCTCACGCACCATCGAGGGCGAGAACCCGCTGTACCTTCCCCAGGCCAAGATCTATCTCGGTGGCTGCGCGGTCGGCCCGGCCATCCGCCCGGTGTGGGAGGTCGCCGACCCCTACGCGCTGCCGATCCGCATGACGATCCGTCGCGACGGCGCAGTCACCTGGTCCGGTGAGACCGACACCGGGCAGCTGAACCGGCGGCTTGACGACCTGGCCGGATACCTGTTCGCCGCCGACGTCTTCCCGGACGGCGCCGTGCTGGCGACCGGCACCTGCCTGGTGCCGGACCTTCCCTTCACGCTCGCCGAAGGAGACGTCGTGGAGATCGAGATCGGCGAGATCGGAACCCTGACCAACGGCGTGGTCCGCGGCCTGGCGCCCATGCTGGAGTCCCTGGAAGGAACGCTGCGATGAACCACGCCACGCCGGACGTTGTCTCCGTCGACCCGCGCACCGGCGAGGTCGTTGAGGTGGTCGGCGCCGAGTCCACGCCAGCCGAGGTGGCGGCGCGCTGCGCGGCCGCCGATTCTGCCGTATCGGCGCTGGCCGCCTTGGGCGTCGCGGGCCGGGCGGCGCTGCTGCGCGACATGGCCGCCGAGCTGGAGAAGGACGGCGAGTCGATCCTCGCGCTCGCCGACCGGGAGAGTGCGCTGGGCTTGCCCCGGCTCACCGGGGAGCTCGCCCGCACCTGTGCCCAGCTCAGGTTCCTCGCCGACGTCGTCACCGAGGGAAGCCACCTCGGGGTCGTCATCGACCACCCCGAGGTGGCGGCCGTACCACCGCGCCCGGACCTGCGGCGGATGATGGTCCCGCGTGGCCCGGTCGCCGTCTTCGGCGCCAGCAACTTCCCGCTCGCCTTCAGCGTTCCGGGAGGCGACACCGCCTCTGCGCTGGCAGCCGGCTGCCCCGTCGTGGTGAAGGCGCATCCGGCCCACCCGGTGACCTCGCTGGCGACGTATGGCGCGCTGCGTAGGGCCGCCGCCCGCGCCGGGGTTCCAGACGCGGTGAGCCTGGTGCACGGGCAGGCCGCCGGAGTGGCGCTGGTCACCGACCCGTACGTCACGGCCGTCGCCTTCACCGGCTCGGTGCGCGGTGGGCGGGCGCTGTTCGACCTGGCCGCCGCCCGCCCGAAGCCCATCCCGTTCTTCGGAGAGCTCGGCAGCGTCAACCCACTGGTCGTCACCCCGGCCGGGGCCGCGGAACGCGGTGCGTCGATCGCCGAAGGGCTGCTGGGCTCCTTCACGCTCGGGATGGGCCAGTTCTGCACCAAACCGGGACTCGCCTTCGTACCGGCCGGCGAGCACGGGACGGCGCTGCAGGAGGCGCTCGCCGCACGCGGTGCCGACGCGCCGGCCGGCACACTGCTCACCAGGAACATCCTGGCGGCATACGCCGAAGGCGTGCGGGAGCTCGCCGCGCAGCCGGGTGTCCAGGTACTGGCCGGAGCCGAGGAGCCGCGCGACCTCGACGGCAGGGCGGTGCCCACCGTGCTGAGGGTGCCTGGCGCGATGTTCAGCGAGGCGCTGACCGAGGAATGCTTCGGCCCGGTGACCGTGCTGGTGGAGTACACCACGGAGGAGGAACTCCTCGCCCTGCTCGGCCGTCTCCCCGGCAGCCTCACCGCGACGCTGCAGATGGGAGAGGGGGAGGAGGATCTCCCGCGTCGTGTGATCGACGTTGTCACCCGGCGCACCGGGCGGGTGGTGTGCGACGGATACCCGACCGGGGTCGCGGTGAGCTGGGCGATGAACCATTCAGGACCGTACCCGGCGGCCACCGACTCCGCACACACCTCGGTCGGCGCCTCCGCCATCCAGCGATTCCTACGCCCGATCGCCTACCAGGACACCCCGCAACGGCTGCTCCCGCCCGAGCTGCGCGACGACAATTCGCTCGGTGTTCCCCGCCGCGTGGACGGAGTCCTCGCCGTGAAGGGGACGGACACCGCCGGCGCCGAGGTCCCCCTGCCCTGACCCTGTTACGCGCCCGGCGGCCGGGTTCTGCGTCCGGCCGCCGACCTGGTCCGGGAGTCGCACACGCAGCGAGCCCGGCCGCCTGAGGCGAGCAGGTCCAGGTCCAAGGCCACTCCGCTGGTGCCGGTCAGGCGGCGCTGGTCGTGCAGGGCTGGCCATCCGTGAGGTGGCGGGCGGCTGGGGCAACCAAATGTGGCGCCTCGGGGACGAGTTGGCCGTGCGCATGCAGCGCATGGACCCCACCCCGGAGCTCCAGCTCAACGAGCGGCGGTGGCTGCCCGTGCTGGCCCCGCGCCTGCCGCTCCCGGTGCCGACCCCGGTGCGGCTCGGCGAACCGTCCGAGCGCTTCCCCAAGCACTGGACCGTGATGACGTGGGTTCCCGGTGAGCCGCTGGACCACGGCTCGATCAGCCGCGGCGCCCACGCGGCCGACACGCTGGCGGGCTTCCTCCGGGCGCTCCATGTGGAAGCGCCCGCCGAGGCGCCGATCGCTACGGACCGCGGTGCCCATCCCAGGAACTGCACGGACGGCTTCGAGAACTTCTTCCAGGCCGTCGCCCCCGACGACATCGCTGCCGACGTCCGGGCCGTCTGGGACGACGCGGTTGCGGCCCAGGCGTGGGAGGGTCCGCCGGTGTGGGTGCATGGCGACCTCCATCCCGCGAACGTCGTCGTCTCGGACGGAACGCTCTCGGGCATCGTCGACTTCGGTAGCATGTGCGCCGGCGATCCGGCGTGGGACCTCGCCGCCGCATGGGTGCTGCTACCTGAGGGGCGGCAATGTGACTGAGCACTTCACTTGGCGAGTTGAGCACCTCGCTCGGAAGGCATGGCCGGGAGTGGCCGCCAATCGGCGGGGATGTCGCGCATGACCAGAGCGCAGTCCAGGGTTGCGCTCCCCGGCGGGAAGCGGTCCGGGTCCTCGAAGAAGGACGATGCGGCGGAGCGAATCCGGCCGGCTTCCACGCGCCAGGCGTCGGTCCGCAGTTCCATGCCGTCCAGGTGACGGCCGGAGCTGGTGGCCGAGAAGCCCTTCGCCCCTTCTTGGAAGAAGCGGGAAGCCTCGGCAAGATCGGCGAAGAGCTCGCTGCCTCGCAGCTCGTCGGACAGCTCGACGGTGACATCCACTCGGGTGTCGCCATCCCATGTCGCCAGTGCGACGCGCATCTCATCGGGCGTCTCATGCACCTCGAAGTCGGCGCGGCCGTGTTCACCGGGGAAAATGCGGCCTCCGGCCCAGGCGTTGAGCCGCGAGGCGGTGTCACGCCGTGGGATGTAGACACCGGTCTCGACGCCGTCCGGTCCGTCCCATTCAACGGCGATCCGGTGTGCCGCGTTCTCGCTCCGCAGTCCAAACACCTTCGGCGCCCAGGCGGGCCGGACCCTTCCCAGGCGCAGCACGCAGATGCCCGCGACCGCGTAGCCGTGCACCAGTTGCGGGCGCAGTGGTCCGGGGAGCAGGCGTGCCGCGACATCCGGGGCGACTCGGTAGTTCACCAGTAGCCGTCGTTCAACGACGCTGGCCAGTCGTGGCTGTCTCATGACCCCTCACTCTGCGCCCCGGGGCGCCATTTGGTGTGGCGGAGCACGATCTGCTCGGGGCAGACCGCGCTGAGGAACCGGCCGATACACGTTGCAAGGCGGTCCTCGGCCAGCGCGTAGAAGATCCGGTTGCCTTCCCGACGCTCGGTGACCAGACCGGCCCCCTTGAGTACTCCGAGATGTCGCGAGATGGAGGGCGCGCTGATCGCGAACCTAGCGGCGATCTCCCCGGCCGCAAGCTCACCGCCTCTGAGGTCCTCGAGAATCTGGCGCCTCGTCGGATCAGCGAGAGCACGGAAGGCTCCCGCCTCGTCCTGAGCTTCTGTCATACCCAATACTTAGCACTTTAGCTAAGTACCTAACAAGGGGTCCCGCACCCTCCGTCGGCAGCCGGTCTGACCGCTTCGGCTCAGCCCGCCAACTGGACCACGGGGGCTGTCCACTCCGGCAGTCGAGCGGATCGTCCAGGCCCGCAGCATGCCCCCTCCCCACCGATGGACTCCGGGAAAGAAGCAGGAGGAACCGGCGCAGGACGTGCAGGCGCAGGAGTTGCTGCGCCGATTGCTCTACGCCCGCCGGGTCGAGTCCACAGACCCGGCGGAGTCGGTGTGCATCGAGATCGCCCGCAACTCCAGAATCGGCTGGACGCTGCCCTGCGCAGCGCCTCCCTCTGGATGGAGAAGAAAGCCGAGGCCCGCCGGACGTTGTTCTCTCGCCTGAACCAGGCTGTGGCCGATCAGCAGACCGCGGAGGTCAGAGCGCTTCTTCTGGAAGCCAAAACAGCTACCAAGGCCGACCGGACCGAGGAGGAGGAAACGGCGGTCCGCGCGGCCACCGACTACCTGGCCGCCGCTGTGCCGGCCGCGACCAAGCGCCTGGACGCCCTCCTTGAGGACATCAGCCGTATCCCCGCGAACACAGACCCACGACTCCTGAAGCCCAAAGTCCAGCAACTGTTTGAAGAAGCCTCCGCGATCGGCAAGCTCGGGGAGCACCGGCAGGCCCGGCTCGAACTGTGGAGTGAACGTCTCCTCTACATGCCCTTCCCGCCCCGGACACCCACGCCGCTCAAGGCACGAGAGAGCGCGTCACCGCACGAGGTGGCCGGCCGTGGGTACTGGACCACGAGACCATGCCCGTGTTGCAAGGCGGACCGCGGCCAGAAATGCGTTATCAACGACGGGAGCCGCGCCGGTCAGGTACGGCAAGTGCCGCATGCGGATCGGTTGCGGCCCATTATTGAGGAGCTGAAAGAACAGCAGGAGAATCAGCGGGGTGAGATCCGGACCGTGTGGCAGGTGTACGACGTGACCTGCCCGGTCTGCAGGCAGGAAGCCGGGACCTGGTGCCTCACGCCTGGCAGACCACACCAACCGCGCTCCAAACCGGCCGCGGAATTCACCCGTCGGCAAGAGCTCCGGCGCTGACCCAGGGCGACGCAGGCCACAGGCCGCCTGGACGAGGCCGCGGAGAAGCGTTGGTGCCCCCGCGAGATCGACCCCGGCCTGCAGTGCTCCCGAGCCACCACCTGGCCACCTGGGAGATGCAGCCGCGCAAGGATCGAATTCGGCCTCGTGCTCCTTGACGGCACTGTGCCCCCTGTCCCGTCTCGCGGGTGCAGGGGGCGCAGTGTGGGTGGTGCGGGGTGTGTCTCAGGTCCGGGGCCGGTGCTCGTGGCCGGCTGCCACGAGCCACCGGGTCAAGGGTCAGGCCGGTCAGGAGGTGCGACGCCGGCGCTTGGTGAGGGCCAGGGTTGCGCCCACGAGCAGCAGGCCGGCGGCCACGAC
>NZ_JBIUBU010000032.1:0-60573 GCF_044548345.1 Streptomyces sp. NPDC052042
GCCTCGGGGTTCAGCATCGCCGCCGCGGTGGCCAGGTCGGTCTCGGCGCCGGTGGTCAGCGCGTACAGGGCGTACCCGATCGGGGAGGCGTCCCACAGGTGCTTCGCCTGGGCTGCCAGGCCGGGGTGGACGTGCCCGCCCGCCTGCTCGTACGCGGTGAGGGTGGCCTGGAGCATCTCCTCGCCCGCGGCGCCGTACTGGGCGGACAGGTCACGGGCGGGGTCGTCCACGCGGGCGGTGGTCCAGTCCAGGACCCCGGTGATCGTGCCCTCCTCGTCGAACAGCACGTGCGCGGGGTAGATCTCGCCGTGGGTCATCACGGTCTGCTCGGGCCAGCAGGTGTCGTCCTCGAGCCAGGCCTCGGTCAGGGCGGGGGAGACAGTGAATGCCTCGCTCACGCGGGCGACGTCGTCCCGCCACGCCTGACGTACCTGGGCGGAGGTGCGGACCTCGACGCGCGCGGCCTCGGCCTGCTCCGGGGTGATGGAGTGCAGACGGGCCAGCAGACGCCCCAGTCGCTCGGCGTAGTCCGGGCTGGCAGGGTCCATGTGCCAGTTAGGCTCCCCGGCGTCGGTCAGGGTCAGGCCCGGGGCGCCGGGCAGGGCCGGGTAGGCGATCAGCTCGGGGGAGCGGACCTGCCAGTCGGGGACCGCGACGCCGTCCTCGGCCAGGGCGGGGGCGACCAGGTCGAGGATGCGCGTCTCGGCGGCCATGCCCTCGGAGACGTCGGCGCGGCGCGGTACGCGCAGCACCCACCTCTGGCCGGTCGCGTCGGAGGCCATGACGACGCGGTAGTCCAGGCCCGCCTCGTTCACGGTGGCGTCCTGCGCGGACAGGTGCGGGCCGTGGGTGGCGGCCAGAGCGATGACGTCGTCGATCGTGCTCATGGGACCACGTTCTCACCTGCGCCTACGCCACTTCCAGTTTTCTCCCCTCACCAGCCATGCCACCGAGGGGCTGCTCCGGAGCGACACGGCCTACTCCTCAACCATCCTCATTTGCCAGATCAACCTTGCGCTCACCCTGGTTTGCCTGTGGGGAGAGGGCTGTGCAAGCCTCTTACGCCATCTCTCTGAAAGGGCTGGTCGTGACGCTCGGCATGGTTCTCGGCGACTTCTCCTCCCGCGCTTCGACGCGGGAGCGGTAGCCCTGCCTGCCCTGACACTCGCGCCCGTGTTGTAGCACGGGCCGTTTCTCCTGCTCCTCGTCGAAGTGTTCTTCGTGCCCCTGCACGTTCGATCACAAGGAGTACATGGTGTCCACGATGCACTGGACCGAATCCCACACCGCCCGATCCGCCCGCTGGCATTCCGAGAGTGCCACACCGCTTCCCAGCCTGGTCGTTGTCGCGGACGACCGTACGAAGGCCGACACCGCCTACCGGCTGGCCTGCGAAGGTACGGCGCTGCTGTGGCGCGGCGACTCGGGTGCGAGCTGCGTACCGAGCAGGCTGACGCATTCGAGGCCGAGGGACGCGGCGAAGTTCCGCACGAGGGACGACTTGCCGATGCCGGGAGCACCCCGCAGGAAGACGGGGCGCACGGTGGCGAGGCCGAGCAGCAACTCGGGGACGCGGGCGGGCGTGACGGTGACGGTTGCCTGCACGCAGAACTCCTGAAACGGGTGATGCCCGGTGCGCCCGGACTGTTCGATGCGCGCGAACAGTGTGGACGCGCCGGACAGCACGACGCAGCTCGTTTATCGTACGGCGTCCGGACGGGACGCCCCGCCGGCGCGGGATCCGCCGGTTTCCGCGCACTCCCGACCCCGCTGAGCGCGGATGAGGTCGCGGTACCACGCGAAGGACGCCTTCGGGGTGCGGACCTGGGTGTCGTGGTCGACGTAGACGAGACCGAAGCGCTGGTGGAAGCCCTCGGCCCATTCGAAGTTGTCCATCAGGGTCCAGGTGAAGTAGCCGCGTACGTCCACGCCCTGGGCCACGGCGGCGTCGACGGCCTGGAGGTGGGTGTGCAAGTAGTCGATGCGGTCGAGGTCGGGAATGGTGCCGTCCGCGGTGATGACGTCCTTGACCGAGCAGCCGTTCTCGGTGATGTAGACCGGCGGGAGTGCCGGGTAGCGCTCCCCCAGGCCGACGAGCAGTTCCCGTAGACCGTCGGGGACGACGGGCCAGTCGAAGGCGGTGCGGCGGTAGCCCTCAATGGGGGCCTCTTCGAACGGCAGCCCCTCGGACGCCGGTGCCTGGATCCGGGTCGGGTTGTAGTAGTTGATGCCGAGCGCGTCGAGGGGGGCCGAGATCAGTTCGAGATCGCCGTCCCGGATGGAGCCGCCGAGGGTGGCGTCCGCGCCGAAGGCCGACAGGTCGGGGTAGGTGCCCGTGAGGATCGGGTCGTTGAACAGGCGGTTGTGCAGGTTGTCATAGGCCTGCGCGGCGGCGCGGTCGGCGGGAGCGTCCGAGGCGGGCCACACCGGGGTGCAGTTGTTGGCGATCATCACCTGGAGGCCGCGTGCCCGCAGCTCTCTCAGCGCCAGGCCGTGGCCGAGCAGCTGATGGTGGGCGACCGGCAGGCAGTCCAGGAACAGGGTGCGGCCCGGCGCGTGGGTGCCGAGGCCGTAGCCCCAGACCATGTGGATGAACGGCTCGTTGAGTGTGATCCACTTCTGGACGCGGTCGCCCAGCTCGTCGGCCATGATGGCGGCGTACTCGGCGAAGCGGTGCGCGGTGTCGCGGTCCAGCCAGCCGCCGCCGTCCTCGAGGCCCTGTGGGAGGTCCCAGTGGAACAGGGTCGGGACAGGTTCGATGCCGCGTGCGAGCAGACCGTCGACCAGCCGGTCGTAGAAGTCCAGGCCCTGGGGGTTGACCTCACCTTTACCGGTCGGCTGGATCCGGGGCCAGGCGATGGAGAAGCGGTAGCCGGTGAGGCCCGCCTCGGCCATCAGCGCGAGGTCCTCCTCGTACCGGTGGTAGTGGTCGCAGGCCACGTCACCGGTGTGCCCGTCGCGGACTCTATCGGGGCGGGCCGTGAAGGTGTCCCATACCGACGGTCCGCGGCCGTCCTCCTTGGTGGCGCCCTCGATTTGATACGACGCCGTCGAGGCGCCCCAGATGAAGTCCGCGGACAGATGGTCCAGTGTCACGCCCAACCTCCCGAAACATGAGTAGGGCTCATGTTAGTGCGTCCGATGGGATGATGGAAGCGTGAATCGAGATCGCACCGCAGGGACGCTGCGCCGGCTGCCAGTCCAGAAGCGCAGCGCCGAACGCTTCGAACGGCTGCTGGACGCCTGCGCCGAACTCCTGGACGAGGTCGGCTATGCCGCGCTGACCACCAAGGAGGTGGCCCGCAGAGCCGAGGTGCCCATCGGCACCCTTTACCAGTTCTTCTCCGACAGGGAGGGGCTGATCGCCGCGCTCGCCGCCCGCAATCTGGAGACCTTCTTGGAGCGGGTCGCGGCCCGGCTGGAGCGCGAGAAGCCCGAAGACATCTCGGGCATCGTGGATGTGACCGTCGACGAGTTCGTCACCATGCGCCGGACGATCACCGGTTTCGGCGTGGTCGACTTCGGCGCGGCGGGACAGGACCACATCTTGGAGCCGGCCCTGGACAACAACACCGCGGTCGCCGAACGGCTGCGCGCGCTGACAGCCACCCTGACCGGGGTCCAGGGCAACGCCGAACTTGAGATCGCTGTGCGGGTGGCCCTGGAGTGCGCGGACAGCGTGCTGAAACTGGCCTTCCGTACCGATCCGCAGGGCGATTCCCAGCTGATCGCCGAGTGCAAACGAGTCCTTGACAGCTATCTGAACGATCGACTCCGGCCCCCTGGCAACTAGTTTCGCATCAGGCAACGTTCGTCCCGTCGCGACGCCCGGCACGCCCTCTCGCCGCACCGGCCGAAATCCCAAGTACGTCCAGTACGAGGGCTTCCGGCCGGCACACCGAGAGCACGCACCGGACGCGCTCCTTGACGGGCAAACGTCGCCTGCCGCGGCACTGGTTACGAGGTGGTGTTCGAGGCGTGTTTCGCGACCGAAAGCGCGAACGGCTGGGGCCCCTCGGGCGCTGCCGTGGTCACGTCGAGCGAATCACCGACGTGCTGCCGGAGGGCGCCGCCGCGCTCCTGAGCGCTAACGGACGCCCTTGACTCTCCAGACCAGTACCGCGCCCAGCGCGGACATGGCCGCGGAGCAGAGGAAGAGCGAGCGGTATCCCCCCGGACTGCCGAGCACGATCGAGGCGATCGGGGGAGCCAGAACGTAGGGCAGGGAAGTCATCAGGTTGGCCAGGGCCATGTCCTTGCCGCGGTCCGCCGAGGCAGGGAGCACCTCGGTGACCAGGGCGGTGTCGACGGCCAGGTACACGCCGTAGCCCAGGCCCAGGATGACGGCTGCGACCAGCGTCATGGTCCACGTGGGCGACAGCGCGAGTGGGATCGCGGCGACGGCCATCGTGACGCCGCCGAGGAAGACCAGCATGCGGCGCTTGCCCAGCTTGTCGGACAGCCAGCCGCTGAGGACGACCGTCGAGATCGTGGCCAGGCAGTTGACGCCGATCACGATGAGCAGGCCGTCTTCGGTGGACTGACCGGGGAACAACTGCTCGTAGTGCAGGACGTCGTCCAGGAAGTACGGCATGTAGAGCGTGCCCAGGCCGTAGCCCAGCCCCATGATGAACCGGGAACTCATCGCCCAGACGAAGCTGGGGTGCTCGCGCGGGCTGATCCGGTAGCTGTGCAGGAAGGTACGCGGCGAGAACGGCTCGCGGTGCCGGCGGGGGAGCGGCGGGTCCTTCATGGCGGTCGCGAACAGCAGTATCAGCAGCGGCAACGAGGCCATCAGCAGGTACTGCGCGGGGAAGCCCGTGACCAGCCCGAGCAGGAGACCGCCCGCGATCATGCTGCCGGCCTGCGGGACCATGGCCCAGCCCAGCACCACACCGCGCTGTCCGACCGGGACCTGGTCGGGCACCACCGGGGAGAGCCCGGCACCGATGACCATGAAGGAGGCGGACAGCACGAGAGAGCCGAGCGCGACTCCGGCGACCGTCGTCTGGACGCCGATGCAGGCCAGTGCCGCCATGCAGACCAGCGAGCCCGCGATCAGCCACGGTCGGCGGCGGCCGAACCGGCTGGTGGTGCGGTCGCTGAGCGCGCCGGCCAGCGGCGCGATGACTATTCCCGAGATCGCGCCCATCATGCTGACCCAGGCGTAACTGCCGACCTTCCCCGCCGGGTCGATCTGGGCGATCTGCGCGGGCATCAGGAACGTGGTCGGCGCCTGCATCGGGACGAACATCCCGATGTTGGCCAGGACGTACAGGGCGATCCAGCCGGAGCCGACCTTGCGGGTCGGCTCGGCGAGGGCCTCGGGCCGTTCGGGGGCGAGGGTCATCGGGGCACTCTCTTGAGGTGGGTGAGCTCGCTCGTCCAGTCGAAGGACAGCAGCGGCGGGAGACCGTGGCTGAGCAGGACGGCGCCCTCGTGCACGGCGCCGGTGGTCTCGTCCCGGTAGCGGGCGTCGGGGTCAAGGCCCTTCAAGCGGGTACGCGCGGCCGTGCGGGTCAGTGCGGACGGCTGGAACTGGAAGACGACGACCTCGTCCTCGGTGAGGTACTGCACGGCGTGGTGCTCCAAGCGGTACTGGACGCCGCCGTGCACCACGGGCCGGATCCGTTTGTACTGCTCGACCAGCATCCGGGACCACGCCAGATCCTCCTCGCTCCAGTTCCGCAGGTCGCCGCCGATGCCCATCGCCCCGGCCATCGAGACGTGGAAGCGGTACCGGACCGAGGTCGGGCGGGCGGTGAAGCTGTTCGGGCTGTCGGTGACCCAGGCGCCCATGGTCCGGGCGGGCAGCAGCTGGCAGTGTCCGTGCTGGATCGCGACCCGGTCGGCGGCATCGGTGTTGTCGGACGTCCAGACCTGGTCCGCGTAGGCCAGCACGCCCAGGTCGGCCCGGCCACCGCCGCCCGCGCACGACTCCAGGTACAGGCCGGGACGCGCGGCGCGCAGCTGGTCCATCACCTCGTAGACGCCTCGCGTGTGCCCGATCCAGACCCGGTCGGGATCGGCGGCCCCAGGCTGCCCGGCCTCACTGAAGGGCCGGTTCATGTCCCATTTGAGGAAGACGAGGTCCAGCTCGGTGACGGTCCTGACCAGCCATTCGATCGCCCACTCGCGGACGTCGCGGCGGGCGAAGTTGAGCACGTGCTGGTTGCGACGCTGCGTGCGGGTACGGCCGTCCTGGCGGAGGATCCAGTCGGGGTGCGCACGGAAGAGGTCGCTGTCGGGGTTGACCGCCTCGGGCTCGACCCACAGGCCGAAGCCCATGCCCAGCGCGCGGACATGGTCGGCGAGCGGGCCCAGGCCGTCCGGGAAGCGGTCGGGGTTGGGCCACCAGTCGCCGAGCCCGGCCATGTCGCTGGTGCGGGCGCCGAACCAGGCGTCGTCCACGACGAAGACCTCGACGCCGAGACCCGCGGCCAGCTCGGCCAGCTCGGTCTGCTGTTGCTCGGTGATGTCGAACTCGGTCGCCTCCCACGAGTTGAAGATCAGTGGGCGTTCGGCCGGCCGGGCGGGCAGCACCTGGTCTTCGACGTAGGCGTGCCAGCGGCGGCTGGTGCCGCCGAAGCCGTCGGGGGCATACAGCCCGGTGAAGACGGGGGTCTCCAGACGCTCGCCGGGGAGCAGCTTCCAGACCAGACCCTCGTGGCCGAACCCGCCTGTCCAGGAGGCGCGGCCGCAGGGGTCGCGGCGCAGTGTGATCCGGCGGCTGCCGCTCCAGGCCAGGGCCGCGCTCCAGACCTCGCCGTGCTCCTCGGCGGCGTCATGCGCGTCGAGCATCAGCCAGGGTCCGGCGTGCTGTCCCGTGATGCCGAGGCGGCTGGTGAACACGGTCTCCCCGACGGGCACCCGGTCGCGCCGGAGCTGGAACTCCCGGCCCCATTCCCCCACCACATGGCTGACCCGGTAGTCGTCGCGGGCGGGCAGCGTCCAGGCGGCGGAGTCGAACCGCAGGACGTCCACCGGCTCCTTGGCGGTGAGGACGGCCCAGCGCTCGATCTGGTCATGGCCGTCCCGGATCCGGTAGTGCAGGTCGAGACCGAGGGAGCGGACACGGTCGGTGAAGGAGAGTGTGAGCCGGTCGTCCTCGACCGTGTGCGAGACGAACCGCCACTCGAAGCCGCGTACGGCGTCGTCGAACCGGACGATCAGCGACGGCGCCCCGAAGCGCAGGCCGCCCTCGACCGCGTACTCCTCACCGCCGGGGTCGTCGCCACCGGGGTCCTCGGCGGGCAGGTCGGCCGCGATTGCGACGGCCTGCTCCAGGGTCAGGGGCCGGCCCCAGTGCACGTGCCGGGGGACGTCGTCGGCGTCCAGCCGGAAGGCGTAGGAGGTGCCGGGAGTACTCAGGAGCCAGAGGCGGGCTTCGGAGTGGTGAGTGATCACGCGAATCCTTAAATGTGAGCTTGGCTCATGTTCTGTCCATACGTTAGGCAAGCGAGCCCGCAAGGCCAACCCCCTGACGAGGGCTGTCGAAGATCGCTCCAGCGGGGCCCTCGCACGTCCGGGAGGAGGGGCGCCGATTCCGGCCGTCGGGCGTGAGGGTCTCTCGGGGATGGGCGGTGGCCGAATGCGCGGCGCGTGATTCCCCGCGGGCTGCGCGGCGCGGGCTGCGAACGCGCCGGGAAACCGGCCGGGGCCGGCCGGATCAGGAGAGCTGATCCGGCCGGCCCCGGCCGTGGACACCGCCGCACTGGTGCCGTCAGTCGCTATGAGCCCGTCAGTCGCTGTAGACGCCGACCTCTCGGAGCGAGTAGCCCCACTGGGTGCCGCGCTCCAGCCCTTGGACCCGTACATGGCGCGCGCGAGTTCCGGCGAACCGCGCCGTGTCCAGGCCGCCGTCACCGGTGGTCGTGGACCACACCGTCTTCCAGTTCGTGCCGTCTTCCGACAGCTCGACACGGTACGACTTCGCGTACGCCGCCTCCCAGTCGAGGGTGACGCGCTTGACCGGGTTCGTGGATCCGAGGTCGATCCGCAGCCACTGGTCGTCGTTCCACTCGCTGGCCCAGCGGGTGCCCGTGTCGCCGTCCACGGCCCGGCTGGGCGCGAAGCTGACGAACAGGTTCCACCACTCCGACGAGGACGCCGAGGCTGCCGCGCCCGAGGCCAGGTTCTCCCCGGACTTGTGCTTCTCGGAGTTCCCCCAGGTGCGGAGGTAGGATTCGGCGCCCGCGAAGAGGTCGTCCACCACCTTCTGGCCGCCGACGATCCGGATGTCCTCGATCCAGTCCGGGACCATGCCGTAGTGCGCGGCGCCGGTGGTGTTGAAGTCCCATGTGCGCCCGCCGGTGGTCTGCTTGTCGATCACCGAGCCGCCGTCCGTGCTGCGGAAGGGGTATTTCACCGGGTTCGGGGTGTCCCCGCCCCGCGGGCCCGGCCAGCCGCCGACTCCGTTCATGTCGGTGCCGTAGCCGTAGCCGACCCCGTACTTCTCGCGCAGCGCGTCCGTGCGCCTGGCCCCCGCGCTGAACTCCTCGGAGCCGCTCATGTACTGGCCGGCGAATCCGCCGAGCTTGTAGAGCCGCTCGGCCCAGCCCAGGTCCATCCAGCTGTGCGAGGAGATGACGCCCGGGTACGACTCGGATTCCAGGATGTCCAAGGCCCGGCCCGCGGCCTTGACGCTCATGTGGTCGAGCTCCAGCATCATGCCGCGATTCATCATGCCGCGCACCGCGTACTCACCCAGGTCGGTCAGCCCGCGGGTGTTGCACTGCGCGTCCGAGGCGTACGTGGGGACGGACACCCCCGCCGGCAACAGCTTCTCGGCCTCAGGCGCCTTCGCGTTACCGATGGGGTTGTCGTGCTGCGGGCCGCGGCAGGTCTCCGTCTTCCAGAAGGTGCCGGTCGACAGGAACTGGCCCGCGTTGATGGCCGTACCGAGGGCGCCGGAGTCGAAGCGCACCCCGCACAGGGCGTTGTCGAACTTGTGGCACAGGAACATGCTGCGCACACCCAATTCATACAGCTCGTCCAGGCCGCGGTCGATGTCCTCCTTTCCGCACTGTGCGACGTCCAGGATCTGCTTGCAGCCGAACGGCTCGGAAGTCTCGACCCCCAGGACGACGGCCAGCTTGCCCTGCTCGATGACCTCGCGGGCCTGCGTGCTGTCGGTGACGATCCGGAACCAGCCCTTGCCCGGGCCGCCGTACATCTTGTCGATGAAGGCCTGCATGTCGTACGACTTCTGCGCCTCAAGACGGATGGCGGTCATTTCGTCGCAGCCGCGGTCTTTGAAGAAGTAGACCGAGCAGATCACGCCGTTGGTGACCAGGTCGTTGACCAGCACCCGCTGGCCACCGCGCCACGCCCGCTCGATCCAGGCGTAGTAGTTCTGCTGGTGGGTCAGCGAGTCGTGGGCGGGCCAGTCCTTGAATGTGGGCCACCCGTCGGGATCGTGCTTGCCGTCGCCGCCCTTGGTGATGAAGTCGAAGATGGCGAGCGTGCCGTCCGGGTAGTGCTCGGGGCAGTCCTTGAGCGCGTCGGCGACACCCTGCTCCGAGAACGGCTTGCCGCAGATCAGCCGGCCGCCGAAGCCCTCGTTGGACATGATGTGGTCGTGGACGTCGGCGAAGCCCCTGACACGCCCTTGGGCGTCGGTGCCCTTGAAGGGCTCGCCCGTGACGTTGATCTGCGAGTCGGGCGCGGGCCGCGCGGTCGGATTCCACCAGCCGGACTCCGCCGCGGAGCTGGGTATCGGACCGAGCGCCAGGGCCATCGCGGTGAGGAGCAGCAACACCATCGTGAGGGATCTGCGTCTGTGGCGCGGAGGTTGAACCGTGATCATCACATGAATCCTTAAATGTGAGTTGGGCTCATGTTCCGCTCATACGTTAGGCACCCGAGCCCGCAACGCCAACCCCTCGACGAGGGCTGTCGCCCGGAAACGGAGAAGAGCGCGCCACCGGAGACGGGGTGCTCGCACACCCGGGAGCCGGGGTGCCGATTCCGGCTGCCGTTCCGCTCACTGGCATTCCGAGAGCGCAACATCGCCTCCCTGCCGGGTCATCGACGCGGACGACCGCATGAAAGCCGACACGGCTTACCATCTGGCTTGCGAGGGCACTGCCTTGCTGTGGCGAAGCGACTTCCACAACGGACGTCAACTTCTACAAGCGCTGAGCCGCCGTATCGACCGGAAGTCTCCCAGCAAGATGACAGCCCGGCAGAGCTGCCGACCGGGCTGCCCTAATCTTCTGCCGTGGCGAACTGGCGGCGGTCTCTGGGTGATGCGTTCTGGGCTGTGGATCGGGCCCTGGGTGGACAGCAGCGTCCGACTCCGATCCAGAAGTGGGGGGCCCGGCACCCGATCAGTGTCGGTCTCTGTCTGGCCATCCCCTTCGCGCTCTTCTTCCTGATGGTGTCGCCTGAGGACGAAGCCGATAGCCCCCTGCTCGCCGTGCTCGGCGGGCTGATCACGGGACTTCTCTTTGCTCTCACGGCCGGCGCAGAGCGACTCCGGCAGCGCCGGCTCAAGCGTCTGGGAATGTGGGACGGATCCTGAGTAGGGTCAGGAGCGGCGCGGGCGGAGATGTGGGAGAGCAGGAGGAGGGGGGATGTCACGAAATCCGAGGGCCGAGTTCTTCGCCGGCCCGGGTGGGATGTGCTTGAGCATCGTGTTCTATGGGTCGACAGCAGCCAGTAGCGCCACTGCCCCCTGGGTGAGGGTTGTCGCGGCGCTCTTTCTGGTGTTCTGGGTGATGTTGCTGGCGAGGCACCTCTTGCGACGTGCCCGTGGCCGTGCGTCTTCTGAGCACCCGGATGAATCGGTCTCCTGAAGATGCCAACGCTGCGGACGACCCGCTGTCGGTGAGGGAGGTGGGTCGTCGGGGTGGGGGCGGGTTCAACCGGCCGACACCACACGGAGCAGGCATTCTTCGGTTACGCCGAAGGCTTCTACAACCCCCGCGCCACCATTGGGCGAACGGCCAACTCAGCCCAGCCCCGGCCCGCGCCGATACGAGGAGATCGCATGGGCCGGGCCCGCTCCCTCGCAGCGCTGCGGGCGGCCGGGGCCGGAGCGGCGAGGGGCGGACCGGGGCATCAGGGGCGGATCCCGGAGGACCACCGGGGCGGCCCAGGGCACGGACGCGCCGGCTCCGTGCCGCACGGGCCCGCAGGAGCGGTCAGGTGAGATGGCCGCCGTACCGCTTCGTGGCGAGGTGGGTGCAGATCCAGGTGATGAGCCCCATGACCGCCATGTAGGCCGCGATGGGCCACCACTGCTCGCCCGACCAGGCGTACAGGCCGGTCGCGATGAACGGGGACAGACCGCCCGCGAACACTGCGGCGATCTGGTATCCGATCGACACCGCGCTGGAGCGCACCTCCGCCGGGAACAGCGAGCCCATCATCGAGGGCTGCAGCGCGTACATCACACAGGCCACGACGATGGTGACGATCATGGCAATCGTGACGGCCACCATGTTGCCGGTGTTGACGGTGAGGAAGAACGGGAACGCCAGCAGCACCGAAAGCGCCGCCGCGGACAGGTACATCCGCCGTGCGCCGAAGCGGGCCGAAACGGCCCCGAAGTACGGGATCGTCAGGATCTCCACGAACGCCGCTATGAGCGCCGCGTTGAGCAGCGCAGCGCGTTCGAGGCCGAGCGCGGTGGTGCCGTAGCTGAGCAGGAAGACGGTGACGACGTAGAACACGGAGTTCTCCGAGAACCGCATGCCGCCCGCGAGCAGGATGACACGCCAGTGGCCGCGGACCGCGGCGCGCAGCGGCATCGCGACCTGCTTCTTCTCCTTCACCAGCTTCTCGAACTCAGGGGATTCTTCCACCGAGACTCGGATCAGCAGCCCCACGATGACCAGCAGGAAGCTCGCGAGGAACGGGATGCGCCAGCCCCAGGAGAGGAATGCCTGCTCGTCCATGCGGTTGATGAGCACGAAGGCACCCGTCGACAGGATCGTGCCCGCGGGCACGCCCATCTGCGGCATGCTCCCGAAGAACGCCCGGCGGCCCTTGGGCGCGTGCTCGACGGCCATCAGTGCGGCCGCGCCCCACTCGCCGCCGACCCCGAAGCCCTGGACGAGGCGCAGGAGCACCAGCAGGATCGGCGCGGCCACCCCGATCTGCCCGTAGGTGGGCAGCAGGCCGATCGCCGCGGTCGCTGCGCCCATCACCAGCAGCGTCACGACCAGGACTTTCTTACGGCCCAGCTTGTCGCCGAGGCTGCCGAAGACCGCGCCGCCGATGGGTCGGGCGGCGAATCCCACGCCGAAGGTGGCGAACGCCAGCAGCGTGCTGATCAGCCGGTCGCCGGTGGGGAAGAACAGGTCTCCGAAGACGAGCGCGGACGCCGTGCCGTAGAGGAAGAAGTCGTACCACTCGATGCTGGTGCCGATGAAGCTGGCGAAGGCCACCTTGTGGGGTGAGACGGTGCGCCGTGGCGTGTCGTTGGCCGTTCTGGGGGTCGTGTCAGTCATGAGGTCTTCCGCCTTCGCTGGTACGGGCCGCCTTGGTGGGCGAGTCGGGGGTGTGTGGCCAGCGGAAGAATCCCTGGCCGGTCTTCTCGCCGAGATGCCCGGCGGAGACCATGTCGCGCAGGATCCGCGGCGGCTCGAAGCGGGGTCCGAGGGTGGCGGCCAGATGTTCGGCGATGGCGAGCCGTACATCGAGGCCGACCAGGTCGCTCATGCGCAGCGGTCCGACACCGTGCCGGTAGCCGAGTTCCATCCCGGTGTCGATGTCCTCGGGTGTGGCGATGCCCTCCTCGGCGATTCGCATCGCCTCCAGCCCGATCGCCACTCCGAGACGGCTCGTGGCGAAGCCCGGGGAGTCGGCGCAGCGGATCTCCGTCTTGCCGAGGTGGCGCGCCCACGCGGAGGCGGTGGCGACGGCCGCGTCGCTGGTCTGCGGGGTGCGGATCACCTCCAGGAGCGGCGTGGTGGGCACCGGTTGAAAGAAGTGCATCCCGCAGAAACGTTCCGGCTGATCCAGGGCCGCGGCCATCTCCGTGACCGCCAGCGAGCTGGTGTTGGTCGCGAGAACGCCGCCGTCGGCGACCAGCCGTTCGGCCGTCCGCAGGATCTCGGTCTTCAGGACCGGGTCTTCGGGTACGGCTTCGAGGACCATGTCCGCGGGGATGCAGTCGGCGAGGCCGCCGACCACGTGAGCCCGGCCCGCGGTGCCGTCGGGGGAAGCGGCGGCCAGCCGCTCGCGCGCCCGCCGGGCGGACGCGGGATCCGGCTCGACGACCTGGACGGTGTGCCCCTGGGAGACGGCCAGTTCCGCAATGCCCAGGCCCATCTTCCCCGCGCCGAGCACCAGGAGCGTGGCGGCACCGAGGTCCGGGACCGTCGAGGTTTTCCGGTCCGGGGCCGTGGTGGCACCCGTGGCCGCGGTTGCGGCGCCGTCCGTCCCGCCTCCGGGAAGGGCGCCCACGGCGCTCACAGCTTCGGGGCGAGCTGGAGCCCGCCCGCCACGTTGAGCGTCTCACCGGTGATGAAGCCGGCTTCCTGTGACGCGAAGAATGCGACCGCCGAGGCTATGTCCTCCGGCGTCGCGACCCGGCCGAGGGGCGTCATGCGCGCATACCGCTCGAAGTTCTCGCGCCGGGTGTCGCCCATGTCCATGGCGTCGACGAACCCGGTGTCCACGGGGCCGGGGGCCACCACGTTGCACGTCCCGCCGGTCGGGGCCAGGTCCTGCGCCACCGACCGGCACAGGCCCACCATTCCGGCCTTGCTCGCCGAGTAGGCGGGGTTGCCGCCGGCCAGCCACGTGCGTGAGCCGATCATGACGACACGGGCGCGCGGGCTGTCCATCAGCGCCTCCATGGCCGCTGCCGTCACCAGATAGGCGCCACGCAGGTTGATCGCCAGCGTGGCGTCGAACGCCTCAAGTCCGGTGGTGGACATGGTCCCCGGCGGGGCGACGCCCGCGTTGTTCACGACGACGTCGAGGCGGCCGTGGCACCCCAGTACGGCGTCGACACCCGCCCGAACGGCATCCGCGTCCGTGACGTCCAGTCCCACGGCGAACGCGCCGTCGATTCCGGCCGCCGTCCGCTCGGCGGCGGCCAGGTCCCGGTCGCTGACCGCGACGGCGAAGCCGTCAGCGGCCAAGCGGCGGCAGCTCGCGGAGCCGAAGCTCCCCGCCCCTCCCGTGACCATCGCCACGGGGCGCCCCCGCGCCGCAGTCGCTGCTTCGTTCATCTTGTGTCCTTCCCTCATCGAGATCGTCAGGCGGCGTCGATTCCAGCCGCGTTCGCGCTGCGCACCGGCATCACGGCGTACTGCTGCCACCCGGTGACCACCCGGTGGTAACCGGCGAGGAGATCACCGAGTTCCGGCGTCGGGGCGTCCAGCCATAACGGTCCGCCGCCGAGCGCCGCCAGCTTCGCGGGCGTCGCGGCAAGGAGCAGGTCCGCCGGCCGCAGGCGCGCGAGGAACGCCGCGTCCAGCTGCTGGTTTCCGCGCCCCAAGATCATGCCCTGTCCACCCACCGGGGACAGGAGCAGCCGTGGGAGCCGTCCGGCGGTGAGATCCGCCAGGCGCCGGGCGTCCACATCGCGGCCGACCGTCGTCCCGCCGTCCACCACGTCGATCCCGAGCAGGGTGTTGCGCGCCCCGAGGGCACGGGCGGCGGCGGCGACGGTCGTGCCCGGTCCGAGTACCCACAGGTCGTGCTCCCGCATCCGGCGGGCGCACTCGGCGGCGAGCCCCGCGATCCCGGCGGCGTCACCCCCGGAGCGGCCGGCCCCCACCTTGCCGCCCTGCAACCCTGCTGTCCGGGCCGGGACGGGCAGGTGGCCGTGGAGGGATGTGGAGAGCACCCCGGCGCGCCGGGCCTCCTCGTCGTGGTCCACCACCTCCGCCTGGCGGGTCGGCACGGCGCGCCCGGCGCCCGCAGCGCGCAGCACCTCCGCAGCCAGCAGTCCCGCGGTGCGCGGCGAGCGCGCGAACACGCCGGAATGCATCTTCACGCCGCCGGGCACGCCGACGACCGGGGGCAGGCCGTCGGCTCCGGCGGGGCCCGCGGCGCTCCGGTAGACGGCTGCGACGTCCCGTGCGGTACCGTCGCCGCCCGCGACGAGGACGACGTCTACGCCCCGGTCCAGCAGCGCGGTGACGGTGCGCCGGGTGTCCTCGGGGGTTGTCGTGCCCGCCGGAGCCCGGTGGACCACCCCGACACGGCATCCCGCGTCCCGGGCCGTGTCCTCGCCCAGGGCGCCTCCCCCGGTGAGCACCAGGGCGCCGGGCCATGCCTCGATGAGGGCGACCAGCGCGCCCCGGGCCCGCCGCGGTGCGGCCGCGACCGCGCCGCGCTCGCGGGCACGGCGCTGGGTGTCGGCGCCGTCGCTGCCCCGCAGCCCGGCCGGGCCGCCGATGCCCGCGACGGGGTTGACGAGGAGTCCTACGGTCGGCATGCGCTCACCGGTGCTTCGCCTTGGGCGGACGCTGTGGCTGGGGCAGTCCCGCCGGGGCCCGCCAGCGCTCGGGCTCGGGGAAGACCTCGCCCTCGTACTTGCGCCGGTAGGCGCGCCAGGAGGTCGCCCAGGTGTCCGGGTCGCTGACCGCCTCGTCGTCGACGGTGTGGATCGAGCTGCGGTGCGGGGCGGCCCGCACCAGCTCCGGATCGGTCCGGGCCTCGTGGGCGGTCTGCTTGATCGCTGCGACGTACTCGTCGAGTTCGCGCCGGGAGTAGGACTCGGTCGGTTCGAGGGTGACCGGCTCCGGCACCACGTACGGGTGGTGGCTCGTCCAGTAGTGCATGCCGTGGTCGGCCATCCGCGCGCCGATCTCACCGCTGGTGACACCGGTCTCCGCGGTCAGCTCCGCCCAGCTGTAGCGCACCTGCTCGATGCGGTGCTGTCCTTGTGCGTACGGCACGGAGAGACCGTCGACGTCGGCGAGCGAGGCCAAGACGTAGTTGTTGTTGACGATCGCGGTCTCGGCCACCTTCCGCAACCCCTCGCCGCCGAGCGCCCTGGCCCACGCGTAGGCGCGGACCAGGTTGGGCACGACGCCGTAGAAGGGGCGGACGGAGGCCGTTGCCGTGGTGTCGCCGTCCTCCCAGCCGAGCCCGTCCGCGCCGCGCACCAGGCGCGGGCCCGGCAGGAACGGGGCGAGATCGTCCGTCGCGCCGATCGCGCCCGCCGCAGGACCACCGCAGGCGTGCGGTGTGGAGAACGTCTTGTGCAGGTTGAAGTGGCACAGGTCGAAGCCCGCGTCGCGGGCCCGGGTGATCCCGAGGAGACCGTTGGCGTTCGCCTGGTCGTACACGCAGACCCCGCCGACCGCGTGCACGGCCTCGACGTACTCCGTGATCCGGGGGTTGAAGATGCCCGTGTCCTCGGGGTTGGTGATGAACAGGGCCGCGGTGCGCTGCGAGACGGCTCCGCGCAACGCGTCGAGGTCGGGGAACCCCGTCTCGTCCGGATAGAGGGTGATGACCTTGTATCCGGCGGTCCGAGCAGTCGCCGCGTTGGACGGGTGGGAGAAGATCGTGGTGATGATCTCGTCCCGCTGCTCGTGCTCGCCGCGGGCCCGGTGGTACGCCTGCACCGTCTTGACGTTGGCGTAGATCGCCGCGGACCCGGCACCCGCCTGGAGGCAGACCGCGTCCATGCCGGACACCTCGCGGAGGATGTCCTGGAGCCCGGCGAGGATCTCCAGCACGCCCTGGACGGTGGACGGGTGCTGGAGCGGGTGCAGCCGGGCGCTGCCCGGCGCGGAGACGAACCGCTCGTTGGCCTTCGGGCTGTATTTCATGGTGCAGGTGCCCTGGCCGATGTCGACGTTGAGGTCGGCGCCGAGGGTCTCCTGCGACAGGCGGAGGTAGTGCCGCAGCACCTGCGACTGCCCGACACGAGGCAGGGTGGGCACGTCCGCGCGCCGTACCGCCTCCTCCGGGGCATCGGCCAGGGCGGCGGCGAGAGCGTCGTCGGTACCGGGGACCGCGATCCCGCGGTGGCCCTGGTCGTCGAGTTCGAAGATGACGGGTTCGTCCCACCGGGGGGCGTGGTAGTCGCGCCGCAGTCCCTTGCGCGCCTGCCACCGGCCGTCCGCGGCACCGGCCGGGGCGGCCCTGCCGGCGGACTCGTCATGGATGGTCGCCCGGTCGGTCATCGCAGGATCTCCTTCAGCTCGCCGGCCAGCCGGTCGATGTCGGCGGCCGTGTGCTTCTCCGTCACGCAGACGAGGGCGGTCCCGCCGTCCCCCGGTCCGCCGGTACCGGGAAGGAGCGACGACGGCAGCTCGGCGCCGCCGAAGATCCCGCGCTCCCGCAGCAGCGCGTCGACCTCGGCGACGGTGCGGCCCGGGTAGCGGACGGCGAACTCGCGCCAGTGCGGGGCGTCGGCGTGCAGCACCTCGGCTCCGGCCTCGGCGAGGCTGCGCATCGCGTACCGGGTGCGGGACGCGACCCCGGCCCCGAGCTCGGCCATGCCACCGGGTCCCATCAGGGAGAGGTAGACGCCGGCCGTGATGCCCCACAGGGCGGCGGCCGTGCCCACCCACTCGATGCCCTCCTCGCGGCGGGCGAGGGAGGTGCGCTCGTAGGCGACATCGCAGAACCCGAGCTCGCCCGCCTTCCGGGTCGGCGCGAGGCCGAAGAGCCGGGAGGGGAACTCGAAGACGAACCGCTCGTCGTCGTGGGTGGCGATGAATCCCCCGTGCGCCCCGCCGTAGTGGAGCCCCAGGCCGAGGGACTGGATGTCGCCGCAGACGATGTCCGCGCCCCAGCGGGCCGGCGGGTCCACGAAGCCGAGGGCGAGCGGGTCGGTCCCGCACACCACGATCGCACCGGCGCGGTGCGCTGCAGCCGCGATCTCACGGGCGTGCTGCTCCAGGACGCCGTAGGCGTTGGGCGTTTCCAGGTAGACCGCGGCGACCTCGTCGCCGAGGCGCGCGGCCACCTCCTGAGGCCGTGTCAGACCGGTGGCGGGGTCGACGGGGAGCATGTCGACCGCGAGGACGCCGTCCAGGTAGCCCTCGATCTTGCCGAGCTTGTCCGGAAGCGTTGCCCCCGTCACCAGCACCCGCGAGCGTCCGGTGATCCGCCCCGCCATCCGCAGGCCGGTCGCGGCGGCCTGGAAGCCGTCGTAGGTGGGGACGTTGACGACATCCATCTCCAGGAGTTCCGCCATCAAGGAGACGTACTCGAAGAGGGCCTGCCACTTGCCGTGGTCCTCATAGGCCTCGCCGGCGTAGGCGGTAAGGAACTCGGCGCGGCCGTTGATCTCGCCACAGACCGCGGGGACCCAGTGGTCGTAGCAGCCCATGCCGAGGAACGACAGGTTCTCATCGACGGTGGCGTTCCGGCCGAGCAGGCCCATCATGTGGCGGGACAGCTCGTACTCGCTGGTCAGCGGTGGCCCGATATCGAGCGGGCGGCTCATGCGCAGCTGCGCGGGGATCGAGGCGAGGAGTTCGTCGACGTCGGCGACGCCGATCACCTTGAGCATCTCGCGCTCGGTGTCCGTCGCTGCGTTGGGGATGTACGGGTGTGCGGGTGGTGCGCCCATCTGTGTGCCGTGCCTTTCGCGGTCCCAAGTGGGTGACCCGAGAAGTCAGCCACAGCTTCCCGCCGGTCCGACCTGTACAGAGCAGCGAACGAGGAAGCCCGGATGTACAGGATGTCCAGCACCCGGCTCGGCGGTGCGTGCGTAGGGTGACGCGCATGGAACTGGACCTACTGCTCACCGATGCCCGCGTCGTCACGATGGACGGAGGCCGCCCCTTCGCCCGCAGTGTCGGCATCTGGCGGGGACGGGTGGTCGGCCTGGACGAGCAGGTGGAGGGGGTGCGCGCCCGGCGTGAGGTCAGCGTCGGCGGCGCGACCGTGGTCCCCGGGTTCAACGACTCGCACAACCACATGGCGCAGTTCGGCCAGCGCCTCGGGGAGATCGACTGCAGCGCACTGCGTTCGCGGGACGAACTCCTCAGCCTGATCGCGGCACGGGCGGCCGGGGCGGCCCCCGACGCATGGATCACCGGCTCGGGATACGACCAGACGGTGCTGGGGGGCCATCCGCTCCGCGAGGAGCTGGACCGCGCGGGCGGCGGCCGCAAGGTCCTGCTGCTGCACCGCACGAGCCATCTGCTGGTCGCCAGCACCGCGGTCTTCGAGGCGGTGGGCGCGATGGCGGCGTCGTACCCGGATCCGGAGGGCGGAACGGTGGAACGGCATGCCGACGGCACGCCGACCGGCCTGGTCACCGAGCGGGCGATGGCGGATTTCCGCGGGCTGCGCAAACCGTTCCCGCAGCGCGATCTGATCGACGCGCTCGGCGCCGCATCCCGCGTCTACCTCGCCGAGGGGCTCACCTCGGTCTCCGAGGCCGGCATCGGAGACTCCCCGCTCGTCGGGTCGAGCCCGGTCGAGGGCGGTGTCTACCAGCGGGCCGTCGAGGAAGGCGCGATCCGCCAACGCGTCCAGCTCATGGTCGCGATGGAGAACCTGCACACGTTGGCCAGCGCGGACAGCGACCCGTTCCGGCGCGGGCTCGACCTCGGCCTGCGCACCGGCCTGGGCGACGAGCGGCTGCGCATCGGACCGCTGAAGATGTTCACCGACGGCGCGTTGATGAGCCGGACCGCTTCGATGACGGCGAACTTCTGCGGCCACGACCACGCGGGCGTCATGCAGTTCACGGCGGAGGAGCTCACCGCTACTGCCGTGGACGCCGCCGCCGCGGGCTGGCAACTGGCCGTCCACGCGATCGGTGACCACGCCGTCGATGTGGCCCTGGACGTGCTCGGTGCGGTCGCCCGCGCGGGGACCCGCCCCGACCCGCGCCACCGCATCGAGCACGCCTCTGTGGTCCGTCCCGAGCAGCTCGACCGGTTCGCCCGGCTCGGCGTCATCGCCTCCACCCAGGGCCGGTTCGTCGCCGAGCTGGGCGACGGAGTCGCCTCCGTGCTCGGCGAGGACCGCCTGCCGTGGACGTACCGACACGCGTCATTCGCCGAGCGCGGCATCGTGGTCGCCAGCGGCTCGGACCGGCCCGTCGTCGCCGACGGCGGCCCGCTTCCCGCGATCCAGTCCATGGTCGAGCGGCGCACGCCGTCGGGCCGGCTCTTCAACGGCCACGAGGCGGTGTCCGTGCTGGAGGCGCTGCGCACCTACACCGTCGGTTCGGCGTACGCGCAGCGCACCGACCACGAACTCGGCCGCCTCGCCCCCGGCTACCTCGCCGACATGGTCGTCCTCGGCCGGGACATCACCACCTGCGCGACCGAGGAGATCGGCGGCACGACGGTCCTGGCCACAGTGGTCGGCGGCGTGGCGGAGTACGACCCGCAGGGGATCTTCGGCTGACGGCGGGCCACCGGCCGGTCCGTCGTCAGGGCACTGGGCGCCTGCCGCCCGCAGACCCGGGCGTCTGCCATCCCGAACAGGCCGGCTCGGACGCGGGGTGCATCGACGACTGCCGGCCCAGGCGGGTGACGGGGCAGGTGTGGCGTCGGCGTGCGCGTGCGCAGGCACTTTGGACGGCACAGCTCGGCGCCGACCCGGCGGATTCCGCCCCGGCCCGCGCCACCCCTTCCCGACCCGCTCCTGGCACGCCCCGACTGGGCACCGCACCCCGGCCCGCGGCCCGCCGCGGGCCGGCTGGGTGGCGCATCGACAGCCGGCGCCGCCCGCTCAGCCGTCGGCCGCTTCACGCTCCTCGAACAGCTCCCGGATCTCCACCGCAAGCCACAGCTCGAAGAGATCCAGCGCCCGCACCGGGTCCAGCCCTGTCAGCTCCGCGACACGGCGCAGCCGGGCGCGCGCGGTGTGCCGGTGAACTCCCAGATGGGCTGCGGCGACCTCGGTGTTCCCGGCGGAGCGCACGTACGCGCGCAACGCTCCGTAGAGGTCGGCGCCCCGCGCTTCCGGGGTCATGAGCGGGCTGAGAACCTGGTGGGCGTACTCCTGCCGGTCCGCGCCGCTCCCCAGGGACAGCAGCGCCCGGTATCCGCCGAGCCGTTCCAGCACCACGAACGGCACACCGCGTGTGTCGGCGACGTGGTAGGCCCGCTCGGCCTGACGCAGCGCCACATGCCCTTCTGACCGGTGCACCGGCCGGCTCATGCCCGCCCTGGCGATGCCGCACTCGGCGGCCAGCGCCTCCGCCCGCTTCTCGGCACCGTCGTCGGGGCCGAGAAGCCCCAGCTGAATCGTCCCGCCCGCCGAGCGGACCAGGACGTCGGCGGCCAGATCCTGGAGGCCCGCCACGAAGGCCGCCCGGCGCCCCGGGGTCTCCAGCGCCGCCACGGTGACCACCTGCACCCGGGTCACCCAGCCGAGTTCGGCCCGAACGAGCCGTTCCTCCACCTCGGACGCCTCTTTGGCGTCGTCGAGGAGGGCGTCGAACGCCTGCGCACGCGCCGCCCGACGCCTCTGCCCGGCCCGGTGCCGTAGTTCGAGGAGGACCGCAAGCAGGGAGTGCGCCATGGACCGCAGGGCGCGGTCGTACTCGGTCCATGGGCCCGGTTTGGCCACGACGAGGATGCCGCGCATGGTCCCCGCGGTGAGGACCGGAGCGATGGTCATCGTCCACTTCCCGGCGTCCATCGCGACCGACCACGGGGACGAGCTCAGCAGGCGTGCCCGGACCGTGCGACGCACCTCGGCGAGGTCCAGAGCGGCGCTGCCCCATTCGGCCACGACCCGCATCTCACCGTCGAACAGGGCCGAGTGCATGCCACTGGTCTCGGCCATTCCCGCCAGCACGGCGTCCGGTCCCTTGACCTGCGCGGCGGCCTCTGCGAGGTTCCGCTGGGCGAGCAGCGCACGGCGCATCGGCTCCGTTTGCTCGGCATTCAGCGCGTCCGAGACGGCCTGGATGATCGATTGCAGTCCGGTGTTCTCGGGCACGTGCACCAAGGGCAGGCCGGCCGCAGCGCACCCGGCCAGGAGCACGGCAGGCAGCTCGGGGTGCGGCAGGCTCGCGCCGGTGCTGACCCCGAGCGCCACGACGCCCACCCGCGTCAGGCGCTCGCAGTAGGCGAGGGTCTGCGCCGCGTCCTCGAACCGGTTGAGCCCGGTGGACAGCAGCAGTTCACCGCCGAGCAGCCAGGGCGTCGGGTCCTCCAGTTCGCTCACGTGCGCCCAGCGCACCTCCTGGCCGAGGGCGTCGGTCTCGCCCCCGGCCCCGTCGCCATCGACGAGGCCGAGTCCAAGACCGGGCAGCGCGAGGACGTCCTTGAGCGTGATCATGACTCGGAGTGTGTCACGCACGTCAAGCCCCCCGGGTGGGGCGGGCGGCGCTGCTGACAGGCCGTCCGGCGCGGTCGAGTGCGCAGCATCTCGATGCCGGTTTGAACCTCGCGCTGCCGGGACTCGACCAGACCGTCGGTGTACAGGAGCAGGGCGGCACCCGCAGCACCTCGGCTCGCCCGTCCGAGTGGAGCGGGACGGGCGGTGGCACGGCCGCGAACGGCTTGGGATGCTGCGGGTGCGGGAAGGTGCGATCGTGCTGCACGGCATGCGGTGGCCGGACGGGATCCGCGGCCCTGCCTGCCTCGCCCCGTAGGCCGTCGGCCTACCGGTACTGCGTGGTGACGCTCACGTCGCTGAAGTCCTGCTGTCCGGCGGCGAGGCTGAAGTAGACCCAGCCGGAGGGCGGGTTGTCGATGGTCAGCGTCTCGTTGTTGCCGGCGTTGGTGGACTTCGCCTGGTGCGAGGTGGTGGTGGCCCAGCTGGTGCCGTTGTAGTACAGGTCGGCGTTGCCGGTGCCGCCGGTGCTGGTGATGGTCAGTTGCTTGACGCCGGCCGGCAGGTACAGGAAGTGGCTGCTGTAGTTGCCGGTGGTGGCCGCGAGGTTGTCCCGGCGGCAGTTCTTGTCGAACTGGCGCGGGTCGGCGTTGGTGCAGAGCGGGGTGGACGGGGCCTCCGGCAGGGGGCCGCAGTCGTCGGTCGCGCAGGTGGTCGTCAGCCAGGTGGCGAAGTCGGCGTCGTAGCTGGTGCCGATGGTCTGCTTCAGGAAGGTGCGGGCCCCGTCCCAGTCACCGGTGCGGTACTTGCTGAGCACGGTCTCGATGTCCGCGGGGTGTGCCTGCAGCATGTAGCGGACCGCCAGGAAGCCCCACCGGTAGACCCTGGCCGAGTTGACGTCGGGGTCCTCGTCCTGTCCGTAGACGGTGTCGAACAACTCGCTGAGCTTGTAGGTCTTCTTGCCTGCCTCGGCGATCGCGTCGGCGTTGCGCTCCTGGCGGTAGCCGTACGAGATGTTCTCGGCGATGCCCTCGACCCACCAGATGGTCGGCGTGGTCTGGCTGGCTTCGAAGTCGCCGTACATGTTGTAGCGGCCGTCGAGGAAGTGGGTGTACTCGTGGTTGAGGTTCCAGACCTCGAACCTGGGGCGCAGCCAGGACGCCTCGTGGGCGATGAAGCGGGCCTGGTTGCCCGGCTTGGACGGGTCGCCCTCCTCGTACATGCCGCCGTTGTCGACGTCGATGTCGTAGATGGCCCAGGCGTACAGCGAGTACTGGGTGTAGTCGTCGAAGACGACGACCTCCAGGTTGGTGTTCACGTCACCGGGGATCGGGCCCTTGTCGCCGATCACCCGGTGGAAGTAGGCGTCCTGGTTGATCAGGCTGGTGCAGGTGGTGGCCAGCTGTCCGGGGGACATGTCCTGGGCGCGGATCTTCAGGTCCGGGGTGCAGGTGTGCTGGATCGGCAGGACCATCGGGAGTACGCGGCTGCCCAGGTCGCAGATGCCGTAGGCCTCGCAGTTGCCCTTGTCGTACTGACGCGTGGCCCAGCCCAGGTTCATGGTGATCGGGGCGGTGGGGCCGACGTTCGGGTAGCGGTTGATCAGGTCCTTCAGCAGCGGCCGGACCCGGTCCTTGAGCTCGGGGACATCGAGGGCGTGACCGAGGAAGCGGCCGATGTTGCTGACGGTGTCCCAGCGGTTCAGCTGTGCGTCGTTGCGGGTGATGAAGTCGGCCCAGGTGTTGAGGATGGCGGGGTCGGCCTTGAGCGCGGCCCGCCAGCCCCGGCTGTCGTTCTTGGCATCGAAGCCGTTCTCGATGACGCGCTCGGCGTTCTCGAGGGAGAGGACCATCCGGTTCGGCCAGGTGGCGTCGTAGCCGGCGAGCATCCACTTGACGACGCCGGCGTAGCGGCCGGCTTCGTGGGTGCTGTCGATGAGCGTGACGACCTCGTTGAGGGTGTCGCCGTTGGCGTTGGTGATGTCCTTGCTGTGCGGGGCGGCGAAGAAGGCGTCCAGCGCGCCGCGGGCCGAGGTCTGCAGCGCCGTGCCGTATGCGCCGACGACGTCCCCGTGGTTGTCCTGCACGTAGTAGCCGGCACGCAGGAACATCACCAACTGGCCCACGGAGGTGCTGTTGTCGCCCGGGTAGGTGGCGGAGGCGTCGCGCAGCGCGTTGGCGACGGTCACCATCTGGGCCTCGCGGAACGTCTTCCCGGCGTCGGCCCCGGTGAGGTTGAACAGCGGGTAGGTGCAGCTGACCTCGGGAAGAGCCTTGAGCTGCTGGATCAGCGCGCTGCCCGTGGCGTTGATCACTCCGGACAGGTCGCCGCAGTCGTTCCCGCCGGCGGCGGCCTTGAACTGCTTGCCGGTCCTGGCGGGTTCGGCGGTCGGGGCGGCGGCCGGGGCGGACTCTTCGAGGGAGTCCTGTGAGGAGATCTTGAAGCCGGAGCCGTCGGTCGTGGCGTCGGGCGACTTGGGAACCGGGATCGACCGCGGCGCCGGGGCCGCGGGTCCGGCGGCGTTGATGCCGGCCGGGGCGGCGACGGGGGCGGCCTGGCTTTGCGGTGCGAACAGGCCGAGCGTGATGAAGAAGGCCGCGCCGAGCGCAGGGAGCCTGCGCGCGTTGGCCGTTGATATCCGGGATGGGCGCATCTGTGGGGGCCTCCGGAGCCGTCGTGACCGCACGTTGGGACATGTGGCCTATTGGTGTGTGACATGTAAAATTGCACACGTCCCGTCGCGTGGGAAGATTCCGGATTGGATTGCCGCCCGTCGCAACCGAAACGTTGCAAGATCGGCGGCTCCGAGGGCCATTACCATCCCTTGGCTGCGCGGGGGTCGCCGATGGCCGCACCTCCCGCAGGGGCGACCTGCCGGGCCCGGTCGGGTCTTCGCCCCGGATGCTCCACCGACCAGGGCAGGGTGCGGCCAAGCGCGGCGAGCTCCGCACCGGCTGCGGTTCCTCGGATCTGGTTCTCGGCTCAGGTCGTGCGGCGCAGGGGGATGACGACGTCCTCGCCGGTGCATTTCGCGCTGAGGCGGTAGCGGCTGATGTATGCGAGCCGGCCGGATTGCGCGAATGTGCAACTGTCAGAGCTCGCGATACGTCTCATCTGGTGCGGAGCTCAGAGTGAGCCGGCCGGACAGTCAGGGCGGCGCTGTGGGCACCACCGCCCGGTCATGGCCTGGCCGGGGATGAGGCGGGTGAGGGTGCCGACAGGGGCGGCCTCGATCGAGTGTGAAGGGATCACTGTGCGGGGAGTGACGACCACAGCCCGGCCGCCGTCCGTGTCCGACGGGTACGAGGCCGAGCACACCATGTCCATCGAGGCGTTCGCTCTGGCGCCGAACCGGCGGCGCATCGAGGCGTGGCTGCTCGGCTTCGTCGTGATGATCACGGTGGGGGGCTACGCCTATACCGGGCTGTCGATGCAGGGGCACGTTTCCACGGGAGTCTTCGGCTTCGGCGCGAGCGTGCTGCTGCTCGCCCTCGTCGCGCACATCGCGGTACGGCTGTGGGCGCCGCGCGCCGATCCGCTGATCCTGCCGATCGCGCTGCTGTTGACCGGCCTGGGCCTGGTGTTGCTGCACCGCCTGGACATCACCTACGCGGCCAAGCCCTACCTGCGCATCGACCAGGCCGGCAGCGGGCAGTTGATGTGGACCGTGATCGGCATCGCGGTATGCGTGGGCGTCCTGCTGATGCTGCGCGACTACCGTCGGCTCCAGCGCTACTTGTACGTGATGATGGCCGCCGCGCTGGTGCTGCTGATGGCTCCGGCGTTCTTCGGTGCCGACCAGTTCGGCGCCAAGCGGTGGATCACGCTGGGGCCGCTGTCGATGCAGCCTGGCGAGTTCGTGAAGATCATGATCGCGGTGTTCTTCGCGGGCTATCTCACCGTCAGCCGCGACGCGTTGGCCCTCACGGGACGCCGGGTGCTGGGCGTGCGGCTGCCCCCCGGGCGGCAGATGGGACCCATCGTCACCATCTGGATCATCAGCCTCCTGGTGCTGATCTTCGAGCGGGACCTCGGTACGTCGCTGATCTTCTTCGGCCTCTTCGTGATCATGCTGTACCTGGCCACCGAGCGGACCAGCTGGGTGGTGTGCGGTCTGCTCATGGCCGTCGTCGGGGCCGCAGCCGTGGGCTCGATGGAACCTCACGTCCACGGGCGGGTGGTGGCCTGGCTGCACCCCATGGACGCCTTCACCGCCAAGGGCCAGCAGACGGGCATGTCCGACCAGTTGGCCCAGGCCCTGTTCAGTTTTGGCAGCGGAGGCGTCACCGGAACCGGCCTTGGCCAGGGGCACCCGGAGCTGATCGGCTTCGCGGGCAACAGCGACTTCATTCTCACCTCCGTCGGTGAGGAACTAGGCCTGGCCGGAGTCATGGCGGTGCTGCTGCTGTACGCCCTGCTCGCCGAGCGCGGCCTGCGCACCGGTGTGGTCGCCCGCGACCCGTTCGGCAAGCTCCTGGCCGTGGGCCTGGCCAGCGCTCTGGTGTTGCAGGTCTTCATCGTGGCCGGGGGCGTACTGGGTCTGATCCCGCTGACCGGCAAGGCTCTGCCGTTCCTCGCCAAGGGCGGCTCATCCATGGTTGCCAACTGGCTCATGATCGCCCTGCTCATCCGCATCAGCGACGGCGCACAGCGCCGCCGCGAACCACAGGCCGCACGGACGCCCGCGCCCCGTCGGTAGCTCCCCTGCTTGGTCCCCGCTGCCGAGCCGGCCGAGGGCAGTCACGATGGTGATGCATGCGGCCGGGGGCGGTCTGCGCCCATCCCGGCGAGGACGGGAAGCGCCTCCGAGAGCGCAGGGGGTCGGGCTCTGGCGCGGGCGTGATGTGACGCCACGGCTGATGCGGGATGTCACTCCGATGCCGCGCCGAAGTCACCCCTTTGGATGTCATTGCCTGGCCCGTTCGGTCTGGCCGCGTGAACGCTGAGGTGCCGTAGGCCCCTATCGAGAGCGAGGCCACCATGACAGTACCCGCGATACACGGCTCACTGCTCCGAAGCAGAACGCTGCGCGTGGCGACGGCAGGGTGCGCGGTCACCGCCCTGTCCGCGCTGACCACGGTCCCAGTGGCGGCGAACAGCGGTGCGAGCGCAGCCAAGCCGACCGTCGTCCTGGTGCACGGCGCCTTCGCGGACAGCTCCAGCTGGAACGGGGTGATCGAGCGCCTGCAGCGCCGCGGTTACACCGTGATGGCCCCGGCCAACCCGCTGCGCGGCCTGTACAGCGATTCCGCATACATCGCCTCCGTCCTGAAGACGGTCAAAGGCCCGATCGTACTGGCCGGTCATTCCTACGGCGGTGCCGTCATCAGTACTGCCGCAACGGGAAACCCCCGGGTCAAATCCCTGATCTACATCAACGCGCTGATGCTGGATGTCGGTGAGAGCGGTATGTCGCTGTCGGCCCGTTTCCCCACCGCCCTGGGCACCGCCACGAACTCCGTGCCGTACCGGACGGCCGGCGGCGGCGGCACCGACCTCTACCTCAAGCGGGACAAGGTCCACCCGGTCTTCGCCAACTGCCTGCCCGAGAGCCAGGCGAACCTGTTGGGTGCCACCCAGCGCCCGGCGGCCACGACCGCGTTCTCCCAGACGGCCAAGGTCGCGGCCTGGAAGGAGATTCCGTCCTGGGCCCTGGTGGGACGGCAGGACATGACCGTCAGCCCCCAGCAGGAGCGCTTCGAGGCCAAACGCGCCCACTCCCACACGCAGGAGATCGACTCCTGCCACGTGTCCCTCATCGCCCGCCCTGACGCCGTGGCCGACCTGATCCTCCAGGGTGCCACCGCGGCTGCGGGCGGCTCCTGACATCGATGCAGCCGTCAAGCAGCCGGCCGCCGACGGCTTCCCGTCACCGACGAGCCTCGCGGTGACGAGCGCGTCAGCGCTCCTGGGAGGGTGTGTGGAAGCCAGGGAGCCCCAGTCCGCCGGGCACGCCTCGGTCATGTCTGCCCCGTTGGAAGTGTCGCTCTTCCTCACCGCCCTCTGCTGTCTGCCGGCCGTACTGCTCGGGACTCTGGTCCACGTCCAGGTCAGTGCCGGATGACGACCACGAAGGAGACCATCCTCACGATCACCATCAAGGCCCTGGAATCGATGGCGGAATGGCGCACCCGCCCGCTCGATTCGGTCTACCCGGTCGCCTTCATCGACGCCGTGCTCGTCAAGATCAGGGTTCTGGCTCAACTTCTGTGAAGCCGAGCTGATTCCCGGCTCCCGAGGTTGACGATTCTAGTGAACCGGCAGGTCAGCGGCTTGCTCGAAGTGGGTCCCGGACAGGGGCGGCGTAAATGCACAGAAGTTGAGCCAGAACCAAGATCAGGGACAGCCATGTCGCCGATCGACCCATCTACGTGGCCGGGGTGCTTCGGGCTGCGGTGGTATCTGTGACGGCGAAGAGCGCTGCAGACGGTCATGCAGGCGTTGCCGCACCGCGTCCTCAGCCTGTCGCATGGCGAGCGGAAGCCGCTGGCGCCGCTCCAACTCTGCGGAAGTACGCCTGCCCTCCTCCCACCGTTGGGCGATTTCCGCGCCTGGGCGCCGCGCCATGTCCTGTGCGTATTCCTGGTCCTCCCGTGCGGCGGTGCGTGCTCGGTCGATCAGCTCCGCCGGCGCGCCCTGTTCGATCAGTCGCTGGACCAGATCCACACGCGGTCCAGAGACATCCGGAGTCGGCTCAGTGGCCGCCAAGGCAATCCGCTCGCCCCGGGGCGCCAGGACGCTGTCAGGCGTCAGCAGCAGCGGGAGCGGGGCACCGGGGGCGATGGGTTCGCAGGCCAGGACTTGTAGCAGCGGTCGCGCCGCCGTGTGCGCGAGGCGGGCCGGGCTCTGCGAGTTGGGGTCCATGGCGGCGACCGTCTCGGCGTCGACGGCCACCTGCTGCAGCACAGGTATGGAGGTGGCGTCGACCTGGCCCCGCACCGCAAGTTCTGTCACGACCTGCTGGTGCAGGCCCAACCAGCAGGCCGCCTCGTCCGGGGGCAGCTGCCGTGCCCGGCTGGCGTGCAGGGCGTTCACGGCTGCAGGCTTGCTGATCCATCGGCTGTCCGGCGAACGGTCGTTGACGTACAGGTCGGCACCGCTGCGGTCGGTGACGGTGATGCGGTGCACGGCCGGGCTCGCCTCAGCGGCCGCGATCGTCTCCGGCATCATCCGGTACGCCAGGTCATGTCGGTCCGGCAGAGTCCAGCGGCCGCCTTCCAGGAACCGGCACAGGCTGTCCAAGCGGCTGCGCTCGGCGCGTACTCCCAGGCCAACGACTTCGACGCGGCGGCCCAGCCCGGCGAATTCCTCCGCCGTGGCCAGGGTCATGGCCGGATCCCTGAAGTCGCCTTCAAGCATCAGGCTGTAGCCGTAGTCCCGCGCGTACTCGATGCTCATCCGCACCCAGGCGCCGGAGGCCTGCCCGGTGGCCTCGGGGAACAGCCACGGCTCGTTGTCCAGGATCTTCTGGTGCTGGGGGTGGAACGGACGCAACTCATCGCCGGTCAGGGGAACGAGATGCTGGTTGGCGTGCCGCTGTTCGGAGGCGGCCATGGCCTGGCTCTTGCCCGCGGCGGGCTGCCCGCCCAACAGGACCAGCACGGGCTGGTCCTGCGGAGCGTAGCCGGAGAAGACGAAATCCTTGACCCGCTCCTCGAAGCGGTCGCGTAGCTGCTTCTCGGTGAGGAAGTAGTCGCTCGCCTCAGCCACGGCGCCCTTCAGAGTGAGCAGTTCTGCCTTCCAGTCCTGGACGCGGGCGATCAGCTGGGTGCGGTCGTCGGCCGACACCGCAGTGTGGCGCCGCTCGCGAGCTGGCCGAGGAAGTCGAGGATTCCCTGGCCGACGGGGGTCGGGGCGATGAGCACGCCCAGGGCCAGGACAGTGATCACGGTGAACTTCTCGCCCAGCCGGCTGTGTACCTGCGTCCGGCGGCGCGGCCGGAGGACGATGCTGATCGCGAGCAGTACCGCCACGTTGATCGTCAGCAATCTGCTGGACCTCCCCGTCAGACCGAGCCGCCCTCAGGCGTGGAAGCGGAGGGCGACGTGCGCGTCTTCTTGTGTAGTGGGGGCCCGGCCGTACTGCTGGGGGTTCGCTGGTGATTGACGATAAACCGATCTTCTGGCCGGATCCGTCAACAGCGGCGCGGCAACCGCGCGGATCTGCAGGTGCTGCTGGATCCACCCGAAGCCGAGGCCGATGAGTCCGGCCCCGGTGGCGTAGGCGGCGCCGCGGAGAGCGCTGGAGAGCAGGGCGTCCGGTGGGGACGGTGCGGCAGGTGTGGTGGCGGGCGGAGTAGCCGGTGACGGTCTCAGGGCCTTCAGGAACTCCTCAGCGTCGATGGCTGGGGTGCGTGGGTCGGCGAGCCGGGCAGCATGGCGGGGCGGCTGATCTGCGGTGGGATGACGTTAGTTCCTTCTTCGACCCGGACTTGATGGGGGCGTTGCCGGACGTGCGTGTCCCGGATGCCTCGGTGGAGGACTGGCAGGCGGTCCTCGATCTTGTCGCGGAGAAGGGCTGGAAGTGCCAGTACTCCGAGGGGGAGACGGTGCTTCCGGTGCCTCGGACAGAGGCCGTACTGTCCCGCCCGGCGGATGCAGACTGCCCGGACCTGCGGGTTTGGCCGACTGCCGATGTGTTGGCCATCTTCCGTTTTCATGCTGACGATGAAGTCGACTTCGACGTCGACCTTCGGGAGTTGCAGGGCCAGGATCGCCTTGATGTGTTCTGCGGCTTTCTCCGGGAGATCGGGCGCCGGCTGGGCAAGCCCGTGCTGATGGACCCGGAAGGCGACTATGGCCATCCAGTGCTCGGCTTCGATGTAGAGGCCGATCGAGTCGTTCTCCTCGCAGACCCGCAGGTCAGGTGACTGCGGCCGACGGCTGCGGTTCGTAGAAGGTGCCGTCGCGGAGCATCGCGAACAGCACGTCGGCCCGGCGTCTGGCGAGGCGGAGCAGGGCCTGGGTGTGGTGCTTGCCCTGGGCGATCTTCTTGTCGTAGTAGGCCCGGGATGCCGGGTCGCCCAGGGCGGCGAACGCGGAGAGGAAGAAGGCCCGTTTGAGCTGCTTGTTTCCTCTCCTGGAGGGTTGTTCGCCGCGGATCGAGGGGCCCGAGCTGCGGGTCGCCGGGGCGAGTCCGCCGTAGGCGGCGAGGTGGCCGGCGGTCGGGAAGGTGCTGCCGTCGCCGACCTCGATCAGGATGCGGGCTCCGGTCCTGACGCCGACTCCCGGCACCGACGTCAGGACCTTCGAAAGAGGGTGGGCGTCCAGGAGTTCCTCGATCCGGGCGGCCAGCAGTTTGCGCTGGTCAAGGACGGCCTTCAGTGAGACGGCCAGGCTCGGGACGATCAGGGCGGCCGCCTCGGTCCCCGGAACGGTGACGGTCTGCTCGTCCAGGGCGGCGAAGATCTCCTCGAACAGACGCTCGGCCGTCCTCGGCGCCTTCGGCCGCAGCAGGGTGACCAGCCGCCGCCGTCCGGCCTTGCGTATCTGGGCCGGTGACCCGAACCGCTCCAGCAGCGTCAGGACGGTCGGGTGCTGCAACCGCGGCCCCAGGACCCGTTCCAGCGACGGATGGATCTGGGTCAACAGACGGTGCAGCCCATGTCCCGAGCGACCGCCAGTGGCAGGGCGCCGATCGAGGCCGGCTGATCGACCACGACCAGCACCGTTCCGTGCTTGGCCTGGAGTTTCGCAAACAGCTCGCGGAGCTTGGGCTCGGTGTTGGGCAGGCGCTTGCCGGAGGATTTCTTCTGGCTGGGGTGACGGCGGTGGCGTGGTGTTCGCTCTTGCCGACGTCCAGGCCGAGGAAGACGTCGATGTCGCCGGTGTCGATCACGTGCAGGCCCCTCCATCACGCTTTCGTCCGGCCTTGCCAGGGCACCGAGCTGCCACATCCACGTTACGGAGAGCTATTCCGGCCTGGGTGAAGCCGGCGCTCAAGCCCCTCATCAGTGGTCCGTCGATGCCTTCGGAGCCGGTGACACCACCCCCGGATCATGAACAACAAGGGGGGGAAGTCATGCCGGGCCCGGAGGCCAGAGGCCCTCTTGCAGGACCGCGAAAGCATAACGGGCGACAATGGAGATATGGCCCCGTAAGCCGTGAACCAAGTTGCGAGGTGGCCGATGAGCACTCTCGAAGAACAGATCGACGTCGACATTCCGATCGCTGCGGCCTGGGAAGCCCTCCACCGTGCGGAGACCTATCCGCGGTTCGTCAAAGGAGTACGCGAGGCTCGTTCAAAGGACGGGCACCGGACGCACCTGGATGTCGACGTCGGCGGCCGGGTTCAGGAGTACGACGCCGAGATCACCGACCGCGACAAGGAACACACGATGGAGTGGCAGACCACGAGCGGTCCGGTACTGGCGGGGACCTTCTCACTGCTGCCCATCGACCGGGAGCACACCCGGGTTCAGGCCCGGATCGAGTACGACCCGGGCACCGTCAAGGAGGCGTTCGGCGGGCCGAAGGGATTCGCCCAGGCGACCGCGATCGAACGGCTTGTAAGGGACGACTTGGAGCACTTCAAGGAGCTGGTGGAACAGGAACAGTGAGGCGCCCCCCACCGAGTACGACAGCAGGGCGGTCCATCCACCCCTTTGGTGGTTCCCGGCGTCGGGTGCTCGTTGCCCCTGTCGGTTTCCCGGCCACCACCGTGGAGCCGCCGCGGCTCCGGCTCTCATTCGATGGGCCGGGGCCGCGGCGGTACCCTCCTGCGTCTCGCGGAATTGCTCTTCGAGGTCATCTGACGTGCGAACTTCCAGCCCAGGGGTCTTCGCTGGCGGGGTACGTAACATCGCCTCAGTGCGCGCTGTCCACGTCGACGGATGGTGCCGGGGTGTCCGCCGAGTCGAGTGCGGCGTGGCGGGGGATGGCCCACATGGCCAGAGCGCCGAGCAGCGCGGGGATGGCGAAGGCGTAGAAGTTCGCCCTGAAGCCCCAGTCGGAACCGATGACGCGGCCTCCGTAGGCGGGACCGAGGATTGCGCCGAGGCGGCCGACGGACAGCGCCCATCCAAGCGCGGTCGCCCGGCTCTCGGTGGCGTAGCGCTTTCCGATGAACGAGCTGACCTGGATGGTTGTACCTATGGTGCCGGCACCGGCGATGGCCACGAGCAGCAGCCGGACGCTGATGGGCAGGGGCAGGCTGAGCAGGAAGATGCACAGAGCGGCCACCAGGAACATGGTCACCGTCACCCGGCGGTCGCCGAGCCGGTCCGCGATGGCACCTGCGACCGGTGTGCCCAGGATGGCGCCCACGTTCAGTGCCAGGACGAAGAGCAGCGCTGACCCGAAGGAGTAACCGCCCTGCGTCATGATCTGGGCGAGCCAGGTGTTGAGGCCGTAGATCAGCAGCATCCCGATGGCCATTCCGACGCCGAACAGCAGGGTGGGGCGCCTGTTGCCGTGGGTGAACAGAGCGCGGATCGGCGCGAGTCTGCTGGTGCCGCCGGGTGCGGTGCCTTCCTGGCCGCTCAGCTTGCTTTTCGTCTGGCTGATCCCGGCACCGGGCTTCAGCCGCGCGCGCTTCTCCCGAGCGGCAAGGAAGCTGGGAGACTCCGGAAGGAGGAAGAACGCCAGCGGTACGAGCAGGAGAACCGGGGCCGCCCCGATCCAGAACATGGTGCGCCAGCCGAGGGCGGGAACTGTGGGGAGCGCGATGAGAGCGGCCAGGATGCCGCCGACGGAGTATCCGCAGAACATCAGGGCGTTGGTCAGGCTGCGGTAGCGCGGGTGCGCGAACTCAAGTGTCAACGCGATGGTTGTCGGGGCGAGGCCGCCCAAACCTATACCGGTCAAGAAGCGCAGGATGCCGAATGTCGTCGGGGTCGGTGCGACGGCGCACAGCACCATCCCGGCTGAGAGCCAGACGAGGCAGAACAGCAGGACCTTTCGTCGCCCCACGAGGTCGGTGATTGTTCCGACAGCGAGCGTTCCGACCAGCATGCCGATAAACGTGTAGGAGCCGATGGCGCCGGCTTCGTCCGGCGTGAGATTCCAGACGTCGTCGTTGAGGAGAACCGGCACGACAGTGCCATAGACGATCAGGTCATAGCCGTCCAGGACGATGCAGGCGAAGCAGATGATGACGACGCGCAGCCGATCCTGCTTTGTCGACATGAGCATGGGGGAAGCCATCGGGTTCTGTGATCCTTCCGCGGGATGTCACTGCTGGCAGCGCGGTGCCTCGGGCACAGTGGCTGTGCGGCACCGCCCTGGCGTGGGTGCGTCAGGCGTTCCGGGGCCGAAGCGGGTGGGATGCCGCCTTCTCCTTGTCCACGGATGACCGGCGCGCTTCCGGTGAGATGTGACGAGGGTCGCTCCCGCTCGGCCCACTACCAACGGGCCGTCCGGCTTGACCGGACAGATACCTTGATGCTCGCCCCAGAACTCGGATAGTCATGAACGGTGGGGCCGGAGTCGCGTCCACGCCTCGGGACTGCGGTGGATGCCTGTGCCCGGTCGGCGCCATCACTCCGTTAGGTGGGGCAGCCGTCGGCCGATGGTCGTTGCCACCAGCAGTAGGTCCTTCACCAACTCGTCGAACACATCGCGTCGGCGTAGCGCGTCCACGGGTGCGGAGATCGACACACCACCTACCGGCACGGCCGCGCGGTTCGTGATAGCGGCGCCGACTGACGCCCTGCCGGAACGCTGGGCGGGGACCGTTGCGAAACCTCGCCGTTTCACCTCGGCGAGATCGGCCTCGAGGGCCTGGCGATCCGGTGCCGGTTGGCATTCGGCCTCGCAAGCCACGGCGATGCGCCGCCACGCTTCCTCCGGTGCCAGCGCGGCAAGCGCCGCCCGGCCGCAGTCGGTGGTGTGCGCGAGTACACGAGAGCCCATATGCACGTCGGTCGGGAGACGCCAGAGGCTCGATGTGCGGTCCAAGTACACGATCCAGCCCCCGACCAGTTGGGCGAGGTGCGCCTCCACCTGATCGAACCGAACGAATCGCTTCCCCACGTCCTTGGCCGCGTCGAGCAGCCCAACGCGTTCGATCACCTGACCGCCGAGACCGATGAAGGCGGGTCCCAGCCGGTACCCACGACCCGGCACCAGCTCCAGCATCTCCGCTTGTACGAGCGCCACGCACAGACCGTGGACCGTGGTCCGTGGAATGCCTGTCCGAGTCGCGATCTGCCGCAAGCTCTGGCAGGGCGCAACGGCATTGAAGCTGTGGAGGATGCGGGTGGCCTTCAGTACCGAGGAGACCGGAGAAACCTTGCGGTGCCTCCCATCCGGTTCACCTGGTGCCTCCATCGACGTGCTCCAGCCGAACTCTGCCGAGGAACCGGACGGACCAATCATGTGAAGAGAGTACCTATCGGACCTGGGGGTGGCCAGATTCGGTCGTGCGTCCGGTAGGCCGGTGCCCGAGCGCGCGGCACGCCCTTACCTGGAGGGACGGAGACTGTCGGCTATCTGCTGCTCCTGTCCCGCACTGCCGGACAGCTTGTGGTCGCCTCCGCGTCGGCGTTTCAAACTCTTCGCATGTCGCGCATTTTTCGTGCAACACCGGGAGACAGCTCGTGGCGGCGTAGGCCCTCTTTGGTCACCTCGCCGATCGATGACGGTCCCGGCATCGTCGCTGGCTACCTCGCACCGCACCCGCCCCACCTGCTGTACGCGGAGAATCCGCCGCAGAACGAACCGCGGTCCCAGGGCGGATGGGAGGTCCTGCGCTGGGCCTACGAGAACGTCAGGAAGCGGATCAAAGCCCTTCGGCCGGACGTTATCGTGATCCACGCCCCGCACTGGATCACGATGGTGGGCCACCACGTGAACTGTGTGCCCAACCCACGCGGTATCTCCGTGGAGCCGATCTTTCCCAACCTGCTGCGCTACCGCTACGACTTCCGGACGGATGTCGAGCTGGCCGAGGCCATCGCAGACCAGGCGTCCGCCGACGGCTTGGTGACCCGGAAGCTCAAGGCCGAAGGGGTGCGCGTCGACTACGCCACCATCACCGCGCTCCACCTGCTGAACCCGGAATGGGATATCCCCGTGGTGTCGCTGTCCGCCAACAACAACCCCTACTACTACTCGACCAGCTCGCTGGACCAGATGGAGGTGCTGGGGGAGGCCACGCGCAAGGCGATCGAGGCGACCGGTCGCCGGGCCGTCCTGGCAGGCTCGAACTCGCTGTCTCATCTGCACTGGGACCGGGAGCCCGAGCTGCCCGAGGACATGGCTGGTGAGCACGTCTACAACAACCACCAGTACCAGTGGGACATGCGCCTGCTCGAACTTGTTCGAGCCGGCCGGACGGGCGACCTCAAGGGGTTCATCCCTGAGCACATCGAAGCCACCGAGTCAGAGACGAAGGCCGGCAGTCTGAGTTGGATGCTGTCCGCTCTCGGGTGGCCCGAAGGAACCGGTGAGGTGCTGGCCTACGGCACGGTTATCGGCACGGGCAACGCCGTCGCGGCCTGGGAACCCAGGGGGGTACCGGCATGAACCGTTCGTCGGGTTTCGCGGGTGCGGCCCTGATTCCGGGGATGCCTCAGCTGCTCGCAGAGCACAAGGCGAGCAGTTGGGATGCGCTCGCGGAGGCAACCACTGAGGTGGGCAGGATCATCGCGGACGAGGCGCCGGACGCGCTGCTGGTCCTCTCGACCCAGTGGTTCACGGTGCTGGGTCACCAGTTCCAGATGGACCCTCGCCCGCAGGGCGTGCACGTCGACGAGAACTGGTACGACTTCGATTACGGGACCCTGAGGTATTCGTTCCCCATCGACGTCGAATTGACTGAGGAATGGGCAGCGGAGACCGAACGGTCCGGCTTTCAAGCCCGGCGTACCCGTTATGAGCACTTTCCCATCGACACGGGAACGATCGTTGCCCAGAGTGTTCTCAACCCCGGCGGCAAGGTCCCTTCCGCTCTTGTCTCGTGCAATCTGTACGCCGCCGCCGACGACCTGGCGGCAATCGCCGGGGCAGGAGTACGGGCAGCGGAATCCTCCGGGAAACGGGTCTTCTTCGTGGCCGTCTCCGGACTGTCCAGCGGCTTGACGCAGCGCTGGATAGCCCCGGAGGAGGACCGCGTCGAGAACCGCGAGCACCAGGTGTGGGACCGCAGGATGCTCGACCTGCTGTCCGACGGTGACCTGGAGCGGGCGCTGGCCGCCCGCGAGCAGTACGCGTCCGCGGCACAGGTGGACAGCCAGTTCCGCGCCCTGGCCTTCCTGGCCGGGACGGGACAACTCACCTCCCCAGCGAGTGTTCTCGCCTACGGCCCCCTGTGGGGCACCGGGGGAGCTGTTGTCCACTGGCCGTCCTCATTCGTAAAAGCAAGTGAGAGGTGAATCGTGAATCACGCGGTGGGGTTTATCGAGGCAGAGGGGTTCGTGCCGGTCTTTGACGCGGTCGACGCCATGGTGAAAGCGACCTCGGTACAGGTGAACGGCACCGTCAGGCTCGGCGGTGGACTTGTGGCGGTCGCGGTCACGGGAGATCTGGCCACGGTGGAGGAAGCCGTGGAGGTAGGAGAGATGGCCGCGCGTGAGGTATCGGGCGCGCGGGTACGTTCGATCATTTTCGCGAGTCCGGCCGGGCCGGTGGCGGCGCTCGCTCTTCATCCGGAACTGCTGGACTCGTAGGAGGGAAGTGCGATGAACCAGTCTGGTCAGGCTGTTGGCCTGGTGGAGACGCGTGGAGTGGTCGCGTTGGCGGCGGGTATCGAGGCGATGCTGAAGACCGCGAATGTGGAAGTGGTCGGGATCGAGCGGATCTCGTACGGGTTTTTCGCGGTCGCGGTAGAGGGGCAACTCGCAGCCGTGCGGCAGGCGCTGGATTCGGGGTCCGCGGCAGTGGGGGAGTACGGGGAACTGCGTGCGGTGCGGATGTATCCGCGTCCTGACGCGGTGTCGCTGGGGCTGTTGGAGAACGGTTCACGTGAGGCGCTGGCGGCAGCGATGTCCCCGGGGGCGAGGAGCCTGGAAGGTGGGGGTGCGGGGTGATAGTCGGCCAGGTCGTCGGACGGTTGTGGAACGACCGGGAAATTCCGTCGTTGGCGAAGCGGCGCCTGGTGATGGTCAAGCCAATCGAGGGGCCGCTGGTCGTGGCCGTCGATCTGGTCGAAGTGGCCGAGGGGAACACGGTGCTGGTGACCGGTGATGACGCGGCCCAGAGGCTGGCCGGTGAGGGCATCGATGCCGCGGTGATCGCCCTGGTCGGCGGCTCCGACCAGAACCACACCCAAGGCGCAGTGGTGTCTCTCGGCGCGCCGGGGCACCCTGCGGACCAAACCCGGGAGTAAACGTGCATGTGAGCCAATCCCAACTCCGCAATTTCGTACGCGGCCGGTTCGTGGAGGGCATCTCGACGTTCGAGAAGGTCAGTCCGGTCGATGGCTCCGTGATAGCGGTCGTCCACGAGGCCGGCTCCGGCCTCGTGGACGCCGCCGTACGCGCGGGGCGAGAGGCGCTGGAGGGCGCCTGGGGGCGTACTACCGTCGCCGAGCGGGCACGCCTGCTCCATCGTGTCGCCGACGCCATCGAAGCCCGGTTCGATGATCTGCTGCGAGCCGAGGTGGCGGATACCGGGAAGCCCGTCCCACTTGCCCGGGAGCTGGATGTCACCCGTGCGGCCATGAACTTCCGCTGCTTTGCCGACATGGTTGCCTGTACCGGTGTGGACGCCTTCATCACCGAGTTCGGGAACGGCGGCAGGGCCCTGAATTACGCGGTGCCCAAACCCCTGGGAGTCGTCGGGGTCATCGTCCCGTGGAACCTTCCGCTCCTTCTGCTCACCTGGAAAGTGGCACCTGCTCTGGCCTGCGGAAACGCGGTGGTCGTCAAGCCTTCGGAGGAGACACCTTCGTCGGCCGTGGTGCTCGCCGAGATCATGGCCGAGGCAGGCGTCCCCGACGGCGTGTTCAACGTGGTCCACGGGTTCGGTGCCGGATCGGCCGGTGAGTTCCTCACCACCCATCCTGGGGTGGACGCGATCACGTTCACCGGGGAGTCGCGCACCGGTTCGGTGATCATGCGCGCTGTGGCCGACCACGTTCGTCCGATTTCGTTTGAGTTGGGGGGCAAGAACGCCGCCATCGTGTTCGCCGACGCCGATCTCGACCAGGCAGTCGAAGGGCTGAGCCGTTCCATCTTCACCAATACCGGACAGGTCTGCCTGTGTACCGAGCGGGTGTATGTCGAGCGGCCGGTTTTCGACGAAGTCGTCTCTCGGCTCAGAGAGAAGGCGACTTCGCTGCGTCTGGGGTCGCCCTACGAGGCCGGGACGACAACCGGACCACTGATTTCCCTCGGGCACAGGACGAAGGTGGCCTCCTTTCTGGAGCGAGCCGTGGAGGACGGCGCCGAGGTCGTCGTCGGCGGTGGCATCCCGGCTCTGGGGCCGGAACTGGACGGCGGAGCGTGGGTCGAGCCCACCCTGTGGACCGGACTGGACAGCTCCTCCCGGGTGATGCGGGAGGAGGTCTTCGGGCCGGTCGCCGGGTTGGTGCCCTTCGACAGCGAGCCCGAAGCGGTGTCGCTGGCCAACGACACCGAGTACGGTCTGGCCGCCGTGGTGTGGACCAGCGATCTGGAGCGGGGCCACCGGGTGGCCCAGCAGATGCGCGTGGGTATGTCATGGGTCAACGCCTGGTACCTGCGCGATCTGCGATCGCCGTTCGGTGGCACCGGCCTGTCCGGGATCGGCCGCGAAGGCGGAAGGCGCTCGCTGGATTTCTACAGTGAGCCCACCAATGTGTGCATCCGCCTGGCTGGTCCCTGACCCTCGGCGAGATACCCAGACGTAAGAAGTTCCCTGGAGCGGGCCGAGGTACGTGCCGCGACCCACCAGTAGTGTGCCCATAGAGAGAGTGAGCGCAGGCATGACTGTATCGCGACCCGCCCACCCCATTGCCGCTGGTGATGACGAGATCAGGGAGGCGCTGCTCGACGCGGATCTGCCTGCCTTGCTGCCGGCCCTCGCTCATCTGACCGGGGACCAGGCGCTCATCGCGGACCGTTTCCGCCCGGCACCTCCCTCACCCGCCGCGGACCTGCTTCCGCAGGGAGGGATGTCCCCCGAGACCCAGGCAGCGGCCCGCGAGCTCGCTCTCACGGCCTTGCGGCGGTACCGCGACGCGGGGGCGCCGCCGCCTGGACCCACATCCCTGGAGGAACAGCGGGCGCTCGTCCGGTTCGTCACAGGAGACCTTCCCGACGACTACCTGCCGCTCCTGAACCATGAACTCGGGCTCACCGGCGACGTCGGGGCGCCCAGCTGGCACAAGGACGAGCTTGCGCCGGACAGGGAATTCACGGTCGCGGTAATCGGGGCCGGGATGTCGGGAATCGCTGCCGCTCACCGCCTCGATCAGGCCGGAATCCCCTATATCGTTCTTGAGAAGAGCGAGGATGTGGGCGGCACCTGGCGGGCGAACCGCTACCCCGGGTGCCGACTGGACACCAGCAATTTCGCTTACAGCTACTCCTTTGCACAGAAGGCCGACTGGCAGAACCAGTTCTCCCCCAGAGACGAGATCTTCGGCTACTTCAACGCGGTCGTCGACGACTTCGCGATCCGCTCACGCATCCGCTTCGGGACCGAGGTCATCTCCGCGTACTTCGACGAGGGGACTACCACCTGGGAGCTGACCTGCGAGTCCGCTGACGGATCACGGTCGGTCGTCCGGGCCAATGCCGTCATCAGCGCGGTCGGCCAACTCAACCGCCCCAGCTACCCGGACATCCCCGGCCGGAATCGTTTCCGAGGGGCGGCGTTCCACACCGCGCAATGGCCGGATGAAGTCGACCTGACAGGGCTGCGGGTGGCCGTCATAGGGACCGGCGCCAGCGCCTACCAGGTGATCCCCGCCATTGCCTCCGACGTCGGGGAACTGCGGGTGTTCCAGCGGACCGCTCCATGGATGATGCCCACCCCCACCTATCACGACAAGCTTTCCGACGGCATGCGCTGGCTGTTGAGGCATGTGCCCAACTACCACCGGTGGTTCAGATTCATGCAGTTCTGGAACAGTCTTGAGGCCAGACGCCAGTTCATGGTGATCGATCCCGACTGGACGTCCGAACGGTCCGTGTCGAAGCTGAACGAAGCGGTGCGCCAGGCACTCCACTCCCACTTGGAGGGGCAGTACGCCGACCGCCCTGACCTGCTGGCCCAGGTGATCCCGGACTATCCCCCGTATACGAAGCGGATGCTGCGTGACAACGGGGACTGGGCGCGCACTCTGAGGTCGGAGCACGTTCACCTGGTCACCGAGGGCATCAAGGAGATCACCGAGAAGGACATCGTGACCGCCGACGGGGCCGAGCACGAGGTGGATGTGATCATCTACGGCACCGGCTTCCTCGCCGCGCACTTCCTCGAACCCATGAAGATCACCGGACGAGGTGGTGTCGACCTGCACGAGCAATGGGCGGGTGACGCACGCGCGTACCTCGGTATCACGATCCCCGGGTTCCCCAACCTGTTCTGCCTCTACGGACCGAACACCAACCTGGTTCTCAACGGGAGCATCATCCTCTTCTCCGAGGCGGGAGTGCACTACACGATCGGCTGCATCCAGGAGCTGATGCGCCGCGGCGCGGGCGCCATGGAATGCCGCCAGGACGTGTTCGAGTCCTACAACGCCCGGATCGACGAGGCGAACCAGTCGATGGCGTGGAGCACGCCGGGGGTCAACAGCTGGTACAAGAACGCCTCCGGTCGGGTCACGCAGAACTGGCCGCTGCCGATCATCGAGTACTGGCGGCTGACAAGGCGGCCTGACCCCGCCGACTACCACTTTGGATAGGACATCCCAGATGCCTGACACCAATCCGAGCCTGCTCCCTGCCGACGGGCCGGCTGTCGCCGTCGCAGGCACCGCCGGCCCCGTCACCGAACGACGGGTCAGGGCAGGGGGGTATACGACGCGCTATCTGGAGGCGGGCGACCCCACCGCACCTGTGCTCCTGCTGCTGCACGACGGCGCGTGGGGCGGCAGCAGCGACGTCACCTGGGGAGCCATGATCCCCATGTTCGCGCAGCACTACCGTGTCCTTGCCCCAGACCTCCTGGGCTTCGGCGGTACCGACAAGGTGGCGTACTTCGACCGGGCCCCTCACGAGTTCCGTATCGAGCACCTGGCGGCCTTTCTGCGAGCCCTGGCCGTGGAAGAACCAGTGCATGTCATCGGCAACTCGTTCGGAGGAACGATCGCCCTGCGGGCTCTGCCCGAAGCAGCACTCCCAGCGCGTTCGGTCGTCAGTATCGCGGGCGGCGGAGGACCGTGGAGAACGCCGTTGTCACGGCAGCTGTCCCGCTGGGACGGGTCGCAGGCCGATATCGAACGCATACTCAGGCTGCTTGTGGACGACTTTCCCGGCTTTGCGGAGCAGGCCGCCAACCGCACCCGCTGGGCCAGGCAACCCGGACACTTCCGCACGATGGCCGCCATCGGGGTGACGTTGCCCGAGCCGCTCAAGCAGCCCCGCCAGGACTCGTGGCCTGCCGCCCTCGCCACGACCGATGTCCCCGTCCTCCTGGTCCAAGGCAAGCGCGACAGCCTGCTGGAGCCCGGCTGGGCCACACACATCGCTGCCGCCGCGCCCCGCTGCGAGGTGGTGGATCTCGCATGCAAGCATGCACCGAACATCGACATGCCTCACGTGCTCCTGCCTGTTCTCCTCAGCTTTCTCCGCCGGATCGACCGCGCGGCAGCGCGGTAACCGTGTACGCCTCGGTGAGCAGTCATCCGACCGCTTGGTCCGACCCCAAGGTCCTGTGGTGGGAACCGGTGTCCGGCCTTGTCGGACACATGTTGGACCGGCTGTGAACCCCGACCTAGGTTCGATTCCATGGCAAAGGTATTTCATTCGGGCGTCGGTGACCGAACGCGCCACCGGCGGCTGGCAAGCAGTCCTGCCAGCCCTCAGGACTGCTGCGACGACGGTCTGCCCCCGAAACTGGCGCTCCCCACGATCACCAAGCCCCAGACGGGTTCGATGCGCGGACCCAGCGCGGGGCCCGGAGAGCACTCATCCCGGGACAGCGCCGCCCTTCGCGTCCTGACGTTGGGGACCGCGGCCGGGCCGGTCGTCTGGCGCGGGCGCACCGGGATCTCGACAGTGATCGTCGTCGAGGGCGTCAGCTACATGGTGGACGCGGGTATCGGTTCCGTCCAGCGGTACCGGCAGCTCGGTCTGCGCTGGGAGGATCTCCGCCACATCTTCATCACTCATATGCACTCCGACCACTACCTGGAACTGCCTCACGCGCTCCTGGTGCCATGGGAGTTGCCGGGGGAGTCCTACACCGACACGTTGTCGATCTGGGGACCCGGTACGGTCCCCCTGGACCTGCCGCATCACGGCCCACCGGGACAACCCAGCTTCCCGAGGCGTGTGGAGAACGTCGCCTCGCCGATCCCCGGTATCAGCGAAGTCGTGGACGGTATCCTCGGCTCGGCGTTTCAGGGCGACCTCAATATCCGGTACGTCGATGAGGACCACGCCGACATCCGTGAGTTCATCCAGACCAGGGACCTACAGATTCCCAAGGACGCCGGCGCGGACTACGCCACCCGCCGGTGCCCGCCCATGGACCCGTTCAAGGTCTTCGAGGACGACCGAGTGAAGGTGACCGCCACCCTGGTCGACCACCGCTTCTGCTTCCCGGCGTTCGCCTACCGATTCGATACCGAGCACGGCTCCGTGGTGTGCAGCGGTGACACCAGGCCGAACGACAATCTGCTGCGGCTCGCCGCCGACAGCGACCTCCTGCTGCATGAGTCGATCCACCTCGACCACCTTCTCTCCGAGCTCAAGCCCGCGCCGGGCCTCATGGAGGGGCTGCTCGCCAACTGGGAGGAGCGCCACACGCTGCACTCCGTGGTGGGCAAGGTGGCCGAGTCCGCCGCGGTATCCAACCTCGTCCTCAGCCACCTCGCTCCCGCGCACACCGATGTCGTCTCGGACGACGAGTGGCTGGAGCACGTACGGCGAGACTTCAGAGGCGGCAGCGTCGTCGGGCACGACCTGCACGAGATCCGGCTGGTGGGGCGACCCGGCCGCAGAAAGGACATGCAGATGCGACCTGCGAAGGGTGTGCTGTGACGATGAGTGAGTCAGACCGGACGGATGGTCCAGTGCGAACACACGGGACCTGTGGAACCGCCGGCCACCGGGGCGGAGGCGCGCGGTCTTGAACACCGTCTCTCCTGAAGAGCGTCTCGCACAACTCGGCCTGGTGCTTCCGCCGCTACGGCCGAAGGCCGGCAACTACCTGGGATATGTACGCCACGGCGACCTGCTGTTCCTCTCCGGTCAAGGCGCCGACGGGCACGTCGGGCACGTCGGAGTCGACCGCACGGTCGAGGAGGGACGCCTCGCCGCACGTGACTGCATGCTGAACCTGCTGGCACAGACACGTGACGCCCTCGGGTCGCTGGATCGGGTGGGCCGGATCATCAAGACCCTGGGATTCGTCGCCTGCGCCCCCGAGTTCCGCGACGCGCCGAAGGTCATCGACGGCGCTTCCGACCTCCTGCACGAGCTGTTCGACCCCGAGCGCGGTTCGCATGCCCGTTCTGCCATCGGAGCGTCCGCGCTCCCGTTGGGCTTCACGGTCGAGATTGAGATGGTCCTGTCCATAGAGCACTGAAGGCTGCCGGGCCCGGCGACTGTCACCACCCGGCCGCCAGGCCCGGCGTACTGCGGATGCGGCGGCCTCCGACGGTTCGCGAACGCCCGCTCCGGCGATGCCGGGCTGGCGGGTCGCCGAAGAGAAAGCGCCGTGCCCCGGCTCGGGACCGAATGAGTGCACGTCCTGGGCCGCGCTCAGGGTGGAGTTCGCCACACGATGCCACAAGGAGAGCCCTCGTGAGTGACTGGACAATCGACCGAGCGGTGGACGAACTGCTCAGCCGGGAGGCCGGTCGCCGAGCCGGCGACCGGATCAGCGACGACTGGAAGAGTCTTGACCTCCCCACCGCGTACCAGGTGCAGGATGCCCTAGTACGCCGCAAGGTCGACTCTGGCGAGAAGATCGTTGGGGTCAAGCTCGGCCTCACCTCCCGTGCCAAGCAGCAGCGCATGGGCATCGACTCCCCGCTCACCGCATGGCTCACGGATGCGATGGTGCTGCCGGAGGGTGCGTCTGTGCCACTCCATGAGCTGATCCATCCCCGCGTCGAGCCGGAGATCGCCTTCGTGATGGGGGAACGGCTGTGCGGACCAGGGGTCACCGCCGCGACCGCACTCGCTGCCGTCCGCAGCGTGCATGCCGGGTTCGAGGTCATCGACAGCCGTTTTGCCGATTTCTCCTTCGCGCTGGCCGATGTGGTCGCTGACAACGCCTCGTCGTCCCGCTTCGTCATCGGCGGGCTCGGACTGCCGCCGCAGGCACTTGACCTCGCGCTGGAGACCTGTGATCTGGGGGCCGACGGCGAGATCATCGACTCCGCAACCGGCGCTGCGGTACAGGGCCACCCTGCGGAAGCGCTCGCCCTGGCGGCGAATTCGCTCGGCGCACGCGGGATCGCCATCGAAGAGGGGTGGCTCGTGCTCAGCGGAGGACTGACGGACGCGGTGCCCATGGTGCCGGGGCAGGAGATCAGCGCGGAGTTCACCCACCTCGGCACGCTGAGGTTGACCAGCGTCTGAAACCGGGGAGCGGCGACGCCGCCGGCCCCCACGGAGTCCTCATACCCGTTCGATTCAGTCGCGTCAGGGGAACTCACGGGGGTCGGCATGGACCGTGAGGGGAGCCGAACCACCCCCGACCGAATCCCCCTTCCCGGCCCCGCCTCGTATTCAGGGAGCCTCCCGTGATTGTCCTGCTCACCGATCCGGACAGCCGGTACCCGTGCCGCACACCTGCAGGGAGGGTCCCGTGAGCTTCCCCTGGTCCACCGCGCCCCGCACCGGTCGCTCCGCCCCGTGGTACGAAGAGGGCGAGGAGCCGGACTACCGTTTCTCGCTGGCCAATGAGCGTACGTTCCTCGCCTGGTTCAGAACGGGCCTCGCCCTGATCGCGGGAGCCCTCGCTGTGGCCCAGTTCATCCAACCGCACACGCGAGGGACCGTGGGGACGGCACTCGGCGCGCTACTGGCGGTGACAGGAGCCCTGTTGTGTACCGCGGCATACTGGCGATGGCGCACGGTCCAACGAGCGATGCGCCACAAGCAGCCACTGCCGCCCACCCGAATGCTGTCGGCGCTGGCACTCGGCGCCTCGCTGACGGGCCTCGGCCTGCTTTTCCTGATCGCCAAGGGACCATGACGTCGCAAAAGCGCGCCGAACGGACACGAGATTCCGGCCTGCAGTCCGAACGGACCGCACTCGCGAGCCGCCGCACTGCACTCTCTGCACTAGCCGTGGCGATCCTGGCACTGTGCAACGGACTCACCCACCCGGGACCGGCCGCCACAGCCGCAGGAATTCTCCTCATCGCAGTGGCGGCTCTGACCATGGCCACGAAGACCAACATCCGTATCCGGCACATGACGATGACCTGCTGCGCGACAGGTGTCGGCATCCTGATCACCGCGCAGGCCACGTCTCCAACCCTTTGAAACCAGCGAAGTGAAGTGAGCTGTACCGAGATTTGTGGAGTCCCTGATGCCAGGGTTACGGTCCTGGCGAAGGAGAACCACCAGCACCATGGCAGCACCCCGTAAATACCCGGACGAGCTCCGCGAGCGCGCGGTCCGAGAGGTCCGAACCAGCGGTCGGCCGATCGCCCATGTCGCGAAGTCGCGCAGACCGTTCAGCCACAGGCACGCATTACGTACGTCGACAACGACCCGCTGGTCCTGGCCCACGCCAGGGCACTCCTGACGAGCGCACCGGCAGGTATGACGGACTACGTCCACGCGGACATGCTCGGAAGCCGAGCACGTCCTCCGGGAAGCCGGTCGGACTCTGGACATGACCCGGCCCATCGCCGTCATGTTCCTGTCCACACTGGGACACGTCGAGCCCCAGACCGGTATCGACCCCACCCGGCAATACATGGCCGCCCTCCCGGCAGGCAGCCACCTCGTCCTCTGCGACACGGGTTGGCCGGGGTTCACCACGTGGTGAAGTCCACCGCGCGGACGCAGTGTGGGTCGGTCTCGTCGACCGTCCAGCGTTCCTCCTCGCGCACGAGCGCCGGGAGAGCGGCGAGCAGTGCGGTCAGCGCGCCGGTGAGGCGCACGTCGGCCGCGACCAGGCCCTCGGCTTCCTCGACTGCGACGTAGAGCCGCATGCCGTCATGACTGGTGAGGAGGAACCCGCACAGTGCCGGGCTCGGCGGTGTCTCCACGGACGGCCAGGCCAGGGTCCGCAGCACGCGCAGCGCATGGTCGGTGCGTGCCGGTGGTGCCGGTTCGACGGCGGAGGTGTCCACCCGGATCAGGCTCATGCCCATCATGGTTGTGTCCGGGTTCGGGGGAGTACCGGCTGCGAGCGTTCGTGTCCAGCCCAGGATCAGTGGGGCGGTGACCGGCTCGTCATCGTCGTCGACCAGTGGGATCTCGTAGGCGACCAGCGCGCGCGGCGTCCTCGTGCCGGGGTCGCCGGTGACGATCCGGACGGCGTCCTGCGTCGGCAGAACTCCGCGCAGGAGGGTCCGGCCGATCAGGGGAACCGCGGTGTAGTCGAGAAGGAAACGTGTGAGATACGCCTGGTGCTCGACCGTCTCCTGGCACAGTCCGCTCACGCGTTGACCCAGTCCGGGCATTTGGTGACGCCCTTGCAGTAGGCCGTGATGACACCGATCTTCTGGCCCTTTCCCGCATCGTACTCACCATCTGCGGTACGGCGGGCGTACTGCACGATGACCACGATCTTGACCATTCGGCGGCCGTTGCGGGCGACCCCGTAGTACCCTAGGCGCCCCCCGTTCTTTCGATCCACCTTCCCGGCCAGGGCAGCATTGACGACCCTGCACTTCCTGATGTTGTGCTTGCCGGAGAAGTGGCTCCAGCCGAGATCGCCGTTGCCGTACCGAGTGGGAATCACCCTTCCCTCGGGATCGGATTCCTCGCACTTCACCTTCTTGCTCCAGTACCGGTCCGCCGACGCCTCGGTGGCCGGCCCGGCAGCAACGAGCAGTGCAGCACCTGCAACGGCCGCGGCCACGACGTTGATCGCCTTCATGGCCGGACCGTGCCACACCTCGGCCAGGAACGTGCCTGCTTCGCCGACAGAATCGTTCCCCCGTCCCCCATACGGAGGACCCAGGGCCCCACCCGAAGTGCTGGCCTCCGCCGAGCACTTTCGCGTCCAGTACGGCGAGACCAGCCGCCCTCATCGACGCCAGCCCGCATGCCCTCGGCCAGGCACCGCTGTGAGCGCGTAGCGGCTAGTGCAGCATCAGGCAACGTTCGCTTCGTTGTGACGTGTCGTCCGGTTGCTGTGTCTGGTGGTACGGGGCGGTCAGAGTGATCAGGTGGCTGAACGTGTGCGGGTCCGGGAGATCGATGACGACGAGGGCAGGCGGTTGCTGCGGACCTTCGCCGGGGTACCGGTTCGGTGGTGACGTGGCGGCGGGCGCAGATGGTGCTGCTGTCCGGGCACGGCATGTCCGTGGCGAGGATCGGATCGCCGGGGTGACGTTCACGAGCCCGGATCGGGTCCGGGGCGTGATCCACAACTTCAACGCGGACGGCTTTGAGGCGCTCTACCCGAAGTGCAAGGGTGGCCGGCCGAGGACCTTTACGCCCGGCCGAGGTGGGAGAACAGCGGGTTCAATCTCGCTGGTGTGGTCTGCCCGGATCCCGGAGGGCTCGTCAAGTGGCCGGCGGGGTTGACGATCCTGGTGCCGAAATCAGGCCTGGCTTTCTCGCATCCAGGCCGCTGCCCGCTCTCCGCTGAAGGTCGCGGTGCTGAACCCGACAACCGGACGCATCCTCTTCGTACGCGTCAGCCCGACCCCAGAGGTTGCCATGAGGCCTTACTGACTTTGGCTCGTCAGGGTGAACTTTCCCGAAGTCTCTGATGGGCTCGGTGTGATGGCTGTATTGGGTGGTGTGTGAGGTATGCGGATGGGGGCGGGCTGACCGCTGCGGGACGGCTGCGCCGGGAGACGGTGCGTATGCAGGCGGCCGAGTTGTTCGAGCCAGCCTCGCTGTCGTCGCTCTCCACCGACTCGAAGCCCTCGTCCGCAACCGACTCAAACGCCTCCAATACCGGCCCGACACCCTCAACGGCTTCATCACCGGGACCGGCCTCGCCCTCGACACCCAACGTCACCCTAACGAGCCGAAGTTCAGTAACGACACGGACCCGGATGCGGGAGTCGTTTGGTGCGGCCGAAATCCCGGTCTACATGCTTTCGTCCGGGATCGACTTCAGGACGGTCAGGGCGTCGCCTCGGTGCAGCGTGTAGGTCATGGGGGCCTCTTTCAGGGCATAGCGGGCCATGATCGTCATGACGTCGGTGGCGAGAGTCGCCGCGGTTCGTGTTCGTGGCGAGCCGGTGGGCCATGGCCAAGTTCACCGAAAGTGTCCTATCGGTCTCGGTGTGCGCCTCGGAGTTTGAAAGGGGGCGGGCCTGGCCGGATGAGACAACTCTCGCCATCCGCGAGGTGTGGTGACCGCAGTGGCGTACGGCGTCCGTAGCCATCGGCGCTGCAGGCTCTCCGGCTGCGGGCAGTAGCCGCGTTGGAGGTTGTGGGGAAGCCATGAGAATGCGGCCGCTGTGATCGCATCCCGGCTGTCCGCATGTTGCCATATCCGGGAAGCACGTGTTGAGGAACCAGAACGGCAGCCTACCGCTCGGTGCGTGGTAAGCGGTCCGAGCGGTAGGCGATGTGACGAGCTGTTGTGCGATCAGCAGGACAGCGCCGGCTCCGTCTTGTCGTCGAGCATCGCGCAGAGCGTCGTACGCGCTCGGGAAACCCGGGACCTGATAGTACCCACGGGGCACGCGCTGGTCCGGGCCGCGTCGTCGTAGGGCATGTCCAGGAGCTGGGTCAGGACGAATGCCTCGCGGCGATCGTCGGGCAGCGCGTCGACGAGGGCCATCAGGGCGATGCCTTCGTCGAAGCCGGGCAGGTCGCGCGGTTGACTGCACTCCGCGACGAACTGCCAGTCCGGAGTGTCGGCCAGGCGCGGCCGGGAAGCTGCGCGCCGCAGGTTGTCGACGACCGTTCGGCGGGCGATGGTCAGCAGCCAGGCACGGGCCGAGCCGCGGCCCTGGAAGAGGTGGACCGTGCTCACGGCGCGCAGGAACGTCTCCTGAACCAGGTCCTCGGCCACCTGTGAGTCGTCGGCCAGGGCGGTGACGTAACGGCGTACGTCGTGGTGGAGGGCGCGGAAGACGAGCCCGAAGGCGTCGGCGTCACCTGCTGCGGCACCGAGAGCCCAGGCGGTGACTTCGTCCTCCGTCACCCCGGTTTGTTTTTGGGTAGGAAGCATGGGACTGCGGTTCCTTCCGGGTGCCCGGACAGGGCGCGGCCCATGGGCGTGACCCGGTCCGGTGAGTGAGAGATCGCACCCGTGCGGTACGTGCACGGGTGCACGTCGGCGGTGGTCGAACGGCCGACGTGAGCCAGCTGTCAGCGGACAGCGATCTCTCTGGGTGGTCCCCGGGTGACGAGCGTGTGGACGAGCAGGCGCGGGCGCGGGCGCGTGACGGAACGGTCGGCGGCGGATGCCGGGGGTGCGGACGGCAGCGGCCGGAGTGCGTCGAGAAGGAAAAGGGGAAGGTGGAAGCGGTCCGCCAGGGCGCGGAGGATCTGGAAGGCGGCGCGCTCGCCGCGGGCCAGCCACAGTCCGCACAGCAGCGCCGCCACCACGTGTGCCGCGAGCATGCCCCAGGAGGCGGTGCCGGTCATCGCCGCCATGTCGTGTGCGGGCTGGGCGGCGTGAGCCCCGGTCGTGTGGGCTCCGTGGGCGGTGTGCCCGAGCGCCGCTATGGTGGAGGAGCCCCCTTCCAGGCGGGGCAGCGGCATGCTGTCCGTCAGCCCGGCCTGTGCGGCCACGTCGTAGGCGCGGGCCGCCGCCGCCGTGTCGCTGTGCGGGCCGCACAGCAAGGCGTCCGCCCATCTGACGGCGAGCGCGGACTCGCCCCCGGTCCCCGTGGCTGTCTGCTGCGCGGTCTGGGCGAGAGTGAACGCCGCGTGGAGCGCTGCCTGTACTGCGACGGTGAGCGCGATGACGGTGGCCTGGCCCCGTTCCCTTCCGGCGACGAGCCAGGCCAGTGCGCCGACGCCGGTCAGGCACAGCCCCAGCGCCCACCAGGGGAGCGGGGCGCCCGACATGAGGACGTGACCGAGGGCAGCCAGCGATACGCACACGACCGCGAAGAGCGCGGACCGTGTGGTGCGAAACCGCCATCCCACCGACATGCTTCCCGATCCTGGCACTGCCCCGCCGACACCTCCAGGCCGGGTCCCCTTTGGCGTGTTCCGGACTTTGTCCCGCCGCCCTGGCAGCCGACCCGCCGACATCTGAGTGGTCGTACGGCAGCTCCTTCCAGTTCCCCTCCCCTGAGGGTTTCGGGTGCATCGGGTGCGCGCGGCCGAATCGGCGTGCTTCTACGCCGGAGGCCGACGGAGCGTGCCGTCCGGGGCCTTGGGCATCACCTCGGTACTCGGGCTCCTGGCTCCGCCCGGGGGCCGACGAATGTGGAGGAAAGTGCGATGTCCGGATCACCCGCCCCCCTGGCCACCTTCTGCGGGAACTGCAACTGCGGCTGTCCGCAGCTGTTCGTGGACGAGAGTGCTCCGGCCGAACGCCGGATCGTGATCACCGACGACTTCGGTCAACGGGTGGAGATGAGCGCGGACCAGTTCGGGTCCCTGATCGAGGAGGCCAAAGCCGGCCGCCTCGACGCAGCCGTCAGCGCATGACAGCCACGCGGGTCCGGGGAGTGGGGCTTCCCGGACCCGCACTCACCACTCGGCTCAGGACGGTGTGGACGAGCGCCGCTCGGTGACCGGCGGGCCGCCGGGTCAGCCCGTCACCGGCCCCGCGACGGTGTATCCGGCCTCGGCGATGGCCGCGCGGATCCCGGTGTCGTCGAGGTCCCGGCCGCGGACCAGAACCGTCCCATCGGGAAGGCCGACCTCGACCTCGTCGACGCCCGGCACCTCGGAAACCTCCTCCGTGACGCTCGCCACGCAGTGGCCGCACGACATTCCGGTGACGCGGTAACGGTTCTCGCTCATGCTCTGCTCCTGGTGTCGGGTCCCTCCGCATACGGGCAGCGGAGGGCAGGCGTTCACCGGCCGCTCGGTCGGACAACTTCGGTCAGCCGGTCACCACAGGAGTCGTGTACCGACCCGGACCCGCTCCCGCCTTCACCCGTACGGGTGTTGTGACGCTGTTCACCCGTACGCCCGGGAACTCCCGTCGGCCCTCGTTCGACTTCTGGACCGCCCCGAGCCGTCGCGCATCGGCTCGTGTCCAGAACGTCGAGGAGCATGCTGTGGAGCAGAAGGCAGATCGCGGGACCGGAGCGAAGACCGCCCGGCTCGTCCCACCACCCGCGTTGTGGGCGTTCCTGTTCCTGCTCGGCGCGGTGTTCGCGGGAGCCTACGCGGTGGGGCAGGCGGTGGGGCCGGTCGCGCCAGGGATGCATGGACCGGGAATCACCGGCGACGCGCCCGCCCGGGACGGGAAAATGCCGATGGAGCACGGGGGCGGTCACTGATGGCGGCCGAAGCTGCGCCCACCGTCTTCGTGACCGACATCGCCGTCGGGGGAATGACCTGCGCGGCCTGCGTCCGGCGGGTCGAGCGCAAGCTGGGCAAGCTGGACGGCGTCACGGCGGAGGTGAACCTCGCCACCGGGCGGGCGCGGGTCAGCCATCCCCCGCAGGTGAGCGTCGAGGAGTTGACATCGGCGGTCGGCGCCGCCGGGTACACCGCTCACCTCGTGATGCCGCCAGAGGGCGAGCGGCCTGCCCAGGCTGAGGAGGCGTCCGGGGACGAGGCGAAGCGGGAACGCGGACGTCTGCTCGTCACCGCGGTCCTGTCGATTCCCGTCCTCGTCCTGTCGATGGTTCCCGCGTTGCAGTTCGACAACTGGCAGTGGCTGTGTTTCGTACTCACCGCTCCCGTCGCGACTGCGAGCGCATGGCCCTTCCACCGCCGTGCCCTGAGCGGACTTCGGCACGCCACGGCAACCATGGACACACTGGTCTCGCTCGGTGTGCTCGCGTCGTTTGGCTGGTCGGTGTACGCGCTGTTCCTGGGCGGTGCCGGTCTGCCCGGGATGCGGATGCCGTTCAGCCTGGTCCCCTCGGCCTCCGACGGCATGGCGCACGTCTACCTCGAAGCGGCGGTAGGCGTACCGCTGTTCGTCCTGCTGGGCCGGTTCCTGGAGGGCCGGGCCCGGCGTGGGGCAGGGGCGGCCCTGCGGTCGCTCGCCCGGCTCGCCGCGAAGGAGGTCACGGTACGCCGCGGCGGGGTGGACGAGCTCAAGCCGATCGAGCGGCTGCGGCTCGGCGAGATCTTCGTGGTGCGCCCGGGGGAGCTGGCCGCCACCGACGGTGAGGTGACCGAGGGCAGCTCGGCCGTCGACCTGTCCCTGGTCACCGGTGAGTCCGAACCCGTGGAGGTAGGTCCGGGGTCCCCGGTGACCGGTGGTTCCGTCAACATGGGCGGTCTGCTGCTGGTGCGGGCGGCCGCCGTCGGCGCGAACACCCAACTGGCCCGCATCACTCAGCTGGTCACCGACGCCCAGGCGGGCAAGGCCCGCGCCCAGCGGCTGGCCGACACCGTCGCGGGCGTCTTCGTCCCCGTCGTCCTGGCGCTCGCGGCCACGACGCTCGGCTTCTGGCTCGGCGCCGAGGCCGACCCGCAGGCCGCGATCACCGCCGCCGTCGCGGTCCTCGTCGTCGCCTGCCCGTGTGCGCTGGGCCTCGCGACCCCGACGGCGCTGATGGCCGCCACCGGTCGCGGGGCGCGGCTGGGCGTCCTGGTGAGCGGACCCCAGGCGCTGGAGGGGCTCCAGCACGTCGACACCGTGGTGCTCGACAAGACCGGGACCCTGACCTCCGGGCACATGAGCGTCGGTCGGGTCACCGCCGCGCCCGACGGTCCGGGCGCGGACGAGGCCGTACGGCTGGCGGGCGCGGTCGAGCAGGGCTCGGAGCACCCGCTGGGCCGGGCGATCGCGGCCTTTGCCCGCCGCGCCGCCGGAGACGATGACCTGCCCGCCGTGACCGGGTTCCGGGCCATCGCAGGGCACGGGGTGAGCGGAACGGTGGAGGGACGCGAGGTGGAGGTGCTGACACCCGACGGCACCGAGCTGCCCGCCTCCCTGCAAGCCGCCCGAGAGCGGGCCGACGAGGTCGCCCGTACAGCAGTGCTGGTACGGGTCGACGGGGTCCCCGCCGCCATCGTGGAGGTCGCCGATCTCGTACGGCCCGGCAGCTACCGCGCCGTCGACCGGCTGCGCAGGCTCGGCGTCCGCCCTGTGCTGGCCACCGGCGACCGGGCCCCCGTCGCACGGGTGGTCGCCGAGGATCTCGGCATCGCGGAGGTCCACGCCCGGTGCACCCCGCAGGACAAGGCCGAACTGGTGCGCCGGCTGCGGGCCGAGGGGCGGCGGGTCGCCGTCGTCGGCGACGGTGTCAACGACGCCGCCGCGCTCGCCGGGGCCGACCTGGGCATCGCCATGGGCACCGGGACGGACGTGGCCATCGGCGCTGCCGACGTCACCCTCGTACGCAGCGACATCGAGGCGCTCGCGGACGCGGTCCGGCTGGCCCGGCACACCCTGGGCATCATCCGCACCAATCTGGTGTGGGCCTTCGGCTACAACGCCGTGACCATGCCGCTGGCCATGGTCGGCCTGCTCAACCCCATGGTCGCCGCCGTCGCGATGTCCCTCAGCTCCGTCCTCGTCGTGGCCAACAGCCTGCGGCTGCGCACCTGGCAGCCCTCGCCCGCTCGGAAGCCCCATACCCGTACCACCGCACGGAGCCCGGTGTGACATCCACCGTTCCCGCCCGCATCGTTCCGGCACAGCTCATATCCCCTCCTCTCCGCAAGGGAGCGCGCGTTCATGAATAACCTCCTCTCAAGCTCCGGCCGTCTGCGTCGGGCACGGGAGGCGGCCGGGACCGGTGCGGTGGTGGCGCTGGCCTCGCTCGCCGCGATCGGCTGCCTCTCCGCCTGGACCACCGCCGGATACGCGGGCAGCCCCGCGAAGATCGACGTACGGGAAGCCCGGGTCCTGCTGCCGGTGATACCGGGGCGGAATACCAACGCCTACTTCCGCATCGTCAACACCGGCGGCGCCCCCGACCGACTCCGCTCGGTCACCTCCTCGGCCGCCTCGGCCCCCGAGCTGACCGTGCACCGCATGAACACGGCGAACGGCGCCTACCGCGAGCGGTCCGGGGACGTGGTGATCCCGGCGTACGGAGAGGTGGAGATGTCCCCGCACGGCTCGGCGGTGACCCTCCGCTCCGACGCCTCGTGGCGTCCCGGGGACCGCGTCACGTTCACCCTCGACTTCCAGCGGTCCGGGACGGTCACCGTGGACGCCGTTGTCCGGCCGGTCGCCCTGGGGTCCCCACCCTGAAGCCGAGCCGGGCGTCCCCTCTCTCACCGGGGCCTTGCCATCCCCACGAGTCAATCCGCCGACGTGGGAACTCAGCAGGACATCCACCCGACTTATGGAACGGCCCGGCAGCCGTTTTCCTCTGTGACGGCAGCGTATTTCCAGCAGCGCGGAGCACTTTCGCTTCTGCGGTTTCCGGGCGGCGGGGCGTTCGCCGACCGAGCGGAGACCACACCGGCTTCTTCCGCTTGCCCGAAATTCTCGCCTTCGCTTGTGCACCTGCCCTGACCGATTCACCGAAGGAGCTTTCCGTGCAGGTCGCGATCGTGCTCTATCCCGGATTCACCGCACTGGACGTCATCGGCCCATACGAAGTCCTGGGACGCCTTCCGGGGGCCCAGGTCGTCTTCGTGGCCGAGAACCCCGGCCTCGTGACCAACGACCTGGGCAGCCTGTCGATCAGCGCCGTGAGGCACCTGGAAGGGGTGCCCGCACCGGACGTGGTCCTGGTGGGCGGAGGCCCCGGGCAGGCGGACCAGATGGCGGACGGCGCTCTGCACGCCTGGCTGCGAAGGGCCGATCGGTCGGCGACCTGGATGACGTCCGTCTGTACGGGATCGCTGGTGCTGGCCGCAGCCGGGATCCTGTCCGGCCGCCGCGCCACGACCCACTGGGGAGCGCTGGACCAGCTCACCGAGTTCGGGGTGACGCCGGCTCCGGAGCGCGTCGTAGTCGACGGCCACTACGTGACCGGTGCCGGTGTTTCGGCCGGTATCGACATGGCCCTGACGCTGGCCGGCCGGATCTCGGGCGACGACGTGGCCCAGGCTGTGCAGCTCCTCATCGAGTACCCGCCCCAGCCGCCCTACGACGCGGGAAGCAGGGAGACGGCTTCGGACGAGGTCGTCGACACCCTCTTCACCGTTTTCGGCCCCGATGCGTCGAAAGAGAGCGACTGAGCCCGACCGCTTTCCCGCCGAGTGCGGCTCCGATCAGTTTTTTCGGCCACGGCGGGAACTCGGCCGGATCTCCGTTCGACTTTTGACACGAAGCGGCCACCAACCCTCGACAAGGCCGCTGCCGCGAAAGGTGCGACGCCCGGTGCACCCCTTCGCGGTATGGGCGGGAAGGAATGCGTGATGCAGCCGACGGACGAGCAGTTTGCCGCGATACGTGAGAAGTTCGGCCCCGACTCGCTGGCACGGGTGGAGGAGATGATTGCTCCGGGAGGAATGCCGAGGCATCCCCTTCAGGCGGGCGCGAAGTGGATTCTGCCGGGCATATCGCAGAAGCCCTGGCACGATCCGCGGAGCGATCCGGCGATCGCCTCGCTCGTCGACGCGTTGGAGAACGCGCACGGCGCGATCCGTGCGGAGCACGAGCGGGCCTGGCGGACGCGGCGTACGGCGTTCTCGGACTACGAGCACTATCTGATCCGCCAGGACGACTGGCAGTCCCTCTACCTCTACCAGGACGGCCAACTCAAGTCGGAATCAGCCGAGTTGTCCCCCACCGCGTTCGGTGTCATCAGAGACGTCGCCGTCGCCGACGGCCTCATCTGCCCGCTCCTGGAAAGCCACTTCTCGACGCTGCTCCCAGGGTCCCGCATCGCACCGCACAGCGATCTGTGGAACTTCAGCATCAACCTCCACTTCGCCGTCGACATCCCGGACGACTGCGACATCACCGTCGCCGGTGAGACGCGCACCTGGGAAGAGGGCCGTTGTCTGCTCTTCGACTACTCCTTCGAGCACCACGCGGAGAACCGCAGCGACCGTCCCCGGACCTGTCTCCTGGTCGACCTCTGGCATCCGGAGACGACGGTTCCCGAACGCAGGGCGCTGACCGTCCTGGTGAGGGAGGTACGGAAACTGCTCGCCGACATGTGATCTCCCGCCGCGTCCCGACCCGTCCGCCCACCATGGCGCGCGACCGGACATCGCCCCCGCTGCCCCGCGCCCGACGCCGGGGCGATGTCCGGCATGCCCGCACGCGCCGTCCGCGACCGCTCCTGCCCCTCGGCCCGTACGCCGGGCTCACACCCAGAAAGGGACGATCATGTCCGCGACCGCATCCGAGTCGACGGCAGGACGTCGGCGCCTCGGCCTCCCCGTGGTCGTTCTCGCGCTGGCCCAGCTCGTCATCTCCCTCGACTACAGCATCGTCTACGTGGCGCTGCCGGAGATCGGCGCGGGACTCGGGTTCTCCGACCACGACCTCCAGTGGGTGGTCAGCGCGTACGTCGTCACCACGGGCGGCTTCCTGCTGCTCGGCGGACGCGCGGCGGACCTCCTGGGCCGCCGCAGGATGTTCGTCCTCGCCACGGCGATATACGCGGCCTCTTCCCTGATAGGCGGGCTCGCACAGTCACCCGGTGTGTTGCTCGCCGTCCGCGCGGCCCAGGGGATGGGCGGCTCCCTGCTCTTCCCGGCCACGCTGTCGCTCATCAACACCACGTACGCCGAAGGGCCCGTGCGCAACCGGGCGCTCGCCGTCTGGGGCGCGGCCGGCGCGGGCGGGCTGTGCTTCGGCTCGCTCCTCGGCGGCGTCCTGGTCCACGGGTACGGCTGGCCCTCGGTGTTCCTGGTCAACGTCCCCGTGGCCCTGGCCCTGGCCGTGCTGGGGCGACTGCTCTTCCCGGCCGATCCGCCCCGGGACCGTACCCGCCGCTTCGACGCGGCCGGGGCGCTCACCGCCACCGCCGGGCTCACCCTGGTCGTCTTCCTGCTGGTGTACGCGCCCGCCACGGGATGGACGCGCCCGGCATCCCTGGTCGCGGCGGCGGCCGGGCTCGTCTGTCTGGCCCTCTTCGCCGTCGTCGAGCGCCGGGCCGCCGATCCGCTGATGCCCGTCCGCCTCTTCCGGCACCGGGGGCTGGTCCTGGCCTCGGCGGTGGCGGCCTTGTTCAGCGCGACGTTCAGCTCGCTGCCGTACTTCCTGACCCTGTATTTCCAGGCCGTGCGCGGCTATGACGCCTTCGCCACCGGGCTCTGCTTCCTGCTCCCGGCCGTCGTCGTCGCGGCGGGCACCCAGGCCGGACCGCCCGCCGTCGCCCGGTTCGGGATGCGGCGGCTGCTGGTCGGCGGGCTGGCGGCCGGTGCCGTCGGCGCACTCGCCCTGGTGCCCACCGTCGCGGCGGACGGCTCCTACGTGTCACTGCTGCCGGGAATCGTGCTCATCAGCCTCGGACAGGGCTCCGCGTGGACGGCCCTGTGGATCGCCGCCGCCTCGGGGGTGGCTGCGGGCGACCAGGGCATCGCCTCCGGGATCGCGTCCACCTCCCTCCAGGTCGGCGGCGCGGTCGGCCTCGCGCTGCTCGTCGCCGCCGCCTCCGGCATCGGCCAGCAGTCCTCCGCCCCGGACCTGCTCGACGGCGTACGGACCGCCCTGCTCGCGATGTCCGGAGCCCTGGCGCTCGGCGCGCTCACCGCCCTCGCGTCCCGGAGGGCGACCACCCGGTGAACACCTCAACGCCCGCGACCACACCACTCGCCAGGAGAACCATGTCTGCGACCCCCGCCGGGCGACCCGACCGTGCCGCCGTACTCTGCGGCGTCGGAGGGTGGCTGCCCTGGCGCAAGATCGGCAACGACGAGTTGGCTGCCCGGCTCGACACCGACGACGCCTGGATACGGACCCGGACCGGCATCCGCTCCCGGCACCTCGCCGCCCCGGACGAGGCCACCTCCGACCTAGCCGTCGCCGCGGGCCGCCGCGCCCTCGCCAACTCCGGTACGGACAGGGCCGACGCCGTCGTCGTGGCCACCACCACACCCGACCGCACCTGCCCGGCCACCGCGCCGCTGGTCGCCGCTCGGCTCGGGCTGCCCGGTGTCGCGGCCTTCGACGTCGGCGCGGTGTGCACCGGGTTCGTCTACGCCCTGGCCGCCGGAGCGGGCCTGATCACCTCCGGGGTGGCGGTCCGTGTCCTGGTCATCGGCGCCGACGTGTACTCCCGCATCGTGGACCCGGACGACCGGCAGAACGCGGTGGTGTTCGGGGACGGGGCGGGGGCCGTCGTCCTGCGCGCCGGACGCGCCGACGAGCCCGGCGCCCTGGGGCCGCTCGACCTCGGCAGCGACGGCGCGCACGAGGACATGATCAGCGTCGCGGCCGGGGGCTCCCGCCTCCCAGCCGACCCCGCCCGCACCTCACATGCCGAACGCCACTTCGCGATGCGCGGAAAGGAGGTCTTCCGCCACGCGCTGAGCCGGATGACGGCCTCGGCCCGCACAGTGCTGGACCGTGTCGGCCTGACCGTGGACGACGTCGACCGTTTCGTGCCCCACCAGGCCAACCTCCGCATCCTGCGCACCGTCGCCACCGACCTCGCTCTGCCCGCCGACCGCTGTGCCACCCACGTGGAGACGGCCGGGAACACCGGCGCGGCCTCCATCCCGCTGGCTCTCGCCGACGACCAAGCGAACCGTGTCCTGCGGCCGGGCGACCGCGTGCTGCTCACCGCCTTCGGAGGTGGCCTCACCTGGGGCTCCTGCCTCCTCACCTGGCCGGAACTGCCACCGGCCGCCGAACCTGCCCACCACGAAGAGGAATCCGCCCCGTGACCGCCACCTACGAGCAGCTGGTGTCCATCCTCACCACCCTGCACGACGCCCCCGCCGACCACTTCCGGCCCGAGGCGACCTACGCCGACCTCGACGTCGACTCGCTGACGATGGTCGAGATCAGCATCCACATCGAACGGCACCTCGGGGTCACCGTCGAGGACAGCGAACTCGTCCCCGACCTCACGCTCGGCGCGACCGCGGAGCTGATCGACGCCCGCCTAACCGCCTGACGTGACCTCGGCCCCACCCCGCCACCGCATCAGAAGGAATCTCAATGATCGTGTCAAGCCGCCTGTGTGACCGGTGGGGCGGAGGTGAACAGCCTTCCGTCACGGAGCATCGCCCAGAGCACGTCG
>NZ_JBIUBU010000033.1:0-8291 GCF_044548345.1 Streptomyces sp. NPDC052042
CCGGAGGACCGGGCGGCCATTCCTTCGGAGTCATCAACGACAGACCACCATCAGCCACACCCGGTCCTCCCGGACCGCCAACCATTCTTAGGGAGCACCACCATGTTCGAGCACCTGACCTCCAGAGGGAGAACGGCGACCGCCGCAGTCGCCGTCATCGGACTTCTCCTCGCACTGCTGTCGTTGCAGGCCGCCCCCGCGCACGCGGCGGGGAAGCTCACGGCCGCCTTCACCACCGCCGACCACGGCTCGTGGTGGAAGGGGACGTACATCCTGCGCAACGACACCGACACCGCCGTCACCGGCTGGAGCCTCGAATTCGACCTGCCGACCGGAGTCACGATCGACACCTCGTACAACGGCACCGTCACCACCCAGGGCAGCCACATCACCGCGGCCAACGCCCACTACAACGGCACCGTCGCCCCGCACAGCACGACCGAACCGTACAGCTTCTGGTTCGTGGCCAAGGGCCCCGTCTCCGAGCCGACCGGCTGCCGGATCAACGGCGACAAGTGTGACGGCTCCCCGGACGTGCCGCCGGGCGCCCCCGGCGGGCTGAAGCAGACCGACGTCACCGCCCGCACCGCGTCGCTGGCCTGGACGGCCGCCACGGCGGGCGACTTCCCCGTGGCGTCGTACGACGTACTGGCGGGCGGCAAGGTGGTCGGCACCGCGACCGCGACGACCAGCACCACCGTCACCGGGCTCACCCCCGCCACCGCCCACTCCTTCACCGTCCGGGCCCGTGACACCCGCGGCAACACCTCCGCCGAGAGCACCCCGCTGACCGTCACCACCGTCGACCCGGCCACCGATACCTCCCCGCCGACCGCCCCGGGCTCGCTGCGCGCCACGGGGACCGACGCCTCCTCCGTGACCCTGACGTGGAACGCCTCGACGGACGACCAGCGGGTCGCCGCCTACGACGTCTACCGGGGCGGCGAACCCGCCGCCACCGTCTCCGGCACCACGACCACCGCGACCGTCGGCGGTCTCTCGCCCGCGACCTCGTACACCTTCACCGTCAGGGCCCGTGACGCGGCCGACAACGCCTCCCCGGCCAGCAACGCGCTCACGGTGAAGACCGACGACATCGTCGGCAAGGGCAAGTACGCCAAGGTCGGCTACTTCGTCCAGTGGGGCATCTACGGCCGCCAGTACTTCGTGAAGAACCTCCACGACTCTGGCGCCGCGGACAAGCTCGACATCGTCAACTACTCCTTCGCCAACATCGACCCCACCAACCTCACCTGCCTGAACGGCGTCACCAAGGGCACCACCTCGGACCCCCAGGACCCCGACCAGGGCACCGGGGCCGGTGACGCCGACGCCGACTACGGACGCCCCTTCAGCGCCGCCCAGTCCGTCGACGGGGTCGCGGATGACGGATGGGGCAAACTCCGAGGAAACTTCCACCAGTTGAAGAAGCTGAAGAAGCTCCACCCGAACCTGAAGATCGTGGTCTCGCTCGGCGGCTGGACGTACTCCAAGTACTTCTCCGACGTGGCCGCCACCGACGCCTCCCGCAAGAAGTTCGTCTCCTCCTGCGTCGACATGTACCTCAAGGGCAACCTGCCCCAGTACAACGGTGCGGGCGGCCCCGGCACGGCCGCCGGGATCTTCGACGGCTTCGACATCGACTGGGAGTGGCCCGGCACCGGCACCGGACACCCCGGTAACCACTACTCGCCCGACGACAAGGCCAACCTGACCCTGCTGCTCGCCGAGTTCCGCAAGCAGATGGACGCGCTCGGCGGCGGCCACCGGCTCCTCACCGCGTTCACCCCCGCCGACCCGCAGAAGATCGGCGAGGGCTGGGAACTGGACAAGGTCTTCGACTCCCTCGACATCGCCAACGTCCAGGGCTACGACTTCCACGGCTCCGGCAGCGACAACTCCTGGGAACCGAACCGCACCGGTCATCAGGCGAACCTCTACGTCGACGACCAGGACCCGTACGACTTCCACTTCAGCGCCGACGCCGCCATCAAGGCGTACACGGACGCGGGGGTCGAACCCCGCAAGCTGACCCTGGGCATCCCGTTCTACGGGCGCGGCTGGCAGGGCGTCACCGACGGCGGGGTCGCGGGCGAGTGGCAGCAGGCGGGAGGGGCCGCTCCGGGCCAGTTCGCCGAGGAGGCCGGAACGCGAGGCTACGCCAACCTCATCGGCGCGTACCCGACGATGACGGTCCACCACGACGAGCAGTCCATCTCCACGTACGGCTACACCGGAAGTCAGTGGTGGTCCTTCGACGACGCCTGGTCCATCGGCAAGAAGACCGCCTATGTCAAGGACAAGGGCCTGCTCGGGGTCGTGATCTGGGAGATGTCGGGCGACACCCCGCAGAGCACGCTGCTCAACGCCCTTCACACGGGGCTGGGCTGAGATGAACACCGCCTCCGCGGCGGCCCTTTCCCGTTCCGGAGCGGTCGCCTGACCGGACGTCGACGGTAGGCTCGTCGCCGGGTCGGGTTCCGGGGCCGACGCCCGTGCCCGACCCCGATGCCCGGCCCGGCGAAGCGCAGCAGGGCGCGATCCGTCGAAGGGGACGGAGCGATCCGAACTGCGCACAGGACGGCCGCCCGTACCGCGGGCGGCCGTCGCCTCGGGCGCCGGGCCCGGCGGGCGAGGGTATTGCCGTGAACGCGAGCCCGGCCCCGGCTGCTGCGCCGAGGGCAAGGTGGTCCGCGCGCCGTGACCTGGCGAAGGTGCGATGACCATCGCGTACACGGTCGGGACCGGTGGGCCGGCGGCTTCGGTGCCGCACCGAATCCGGTGGGCGCGGACCGCCGGCCGGATCCGCCCGCTGATTCACTGCACACAAAGGAAGTTGGCGCCTTCGGGCTGCCCGGACCGGGCCCGGATGCCTACGCTGGGAGCGTGAGCGAAGCCACTGCCGTCGACCTGCGAACGCTGTCCATGCCCGTGTCCCGGGGCGAGTGGAAGCGGTTCTGCGCCGAGGCGCGCGCGGGGCACCACGGACCGGACCTCGCCGACGCCTCGTACATCATGCGATACGGAGCCACGCTCTACACGGTGATGCACCTGTCCCTGATCGCCGCCGTGATCGGTCCGCTCGCCCTGAGCGGCGAACTGAGGCATCTCCGGGAGGAAGGCGGAATCCTGTACCTCGGGGGAATCCTGGTCTGGATCGCCGCCTGGACCCTGGTCGGGGTGCTGTTGCGGCCCCACTCCTGGTGGGTGCGCGCCCGTGCCCGGTACCGGCTGCACCGGTTCGTCACGGCCAACGGCATCAGGCACGAGGCGGAAGCGCCGCTCGGGCGGCGGCCCGGAGTCGTCTTCGAGGGCACCGGCGTCCACCGCCGCCACCGCGACTGGTGCGTGGTACCCGGCCCCACCGGGTTCGAGATCGCCAACTACCACGCCGAGGACGCCGATGCCTCGCAGAACGACATGCACTGGTCCGAGGACTGGGGCTACGCCGTCTTCGCGCTCCGGGGCTCCTACCCGCGCACCCTCGTGTCCGACCGGCTCTCCAGGCCCTGGCCGCCGAAGAAGCTCGAAAAGGCCGAACCGGTTCCCCTGCCCGGCGCCCATCGGCTGCGCATGCGCAGCACCAAGCCGCACTATCCGGCACTGACCGCATTGCTCTCCGCGGATCTGCTGGCCGTGCTCGAGGCCGTCCGGCCCGTGCCGGTCGTGGAGATCGTCGGCGACGAACTCCATCTGTACGCGCGCGGATCGTTCGACTTCGCCTTGCCCGGGACCTGGCGCACCGTTCTCGGAATCCGGGACGTGCTCGCCCCGCACCTCTCGTGCCCCGCGAACGTCACGGACCTTGCCCACCGGACCCGCACGGGCGAGGTGCGGGAGCTGGAGCGCTGAGCGGACCACCGTCGTGAACGGCGGGGCCGTTCGGCGGGAGGGCGTCCGCTCCAGTACACCGGCCGCCCGTGCGAGGAATCCGGTGGGACACCGAATCCAGCGCCGGGCATTACCGCACACCGGCCGCCCGTGCGAGGAATCCGGCCAGGGTCTCCTGTCCGGGGGAGGGCACCGGTCGCGCGCCGACCCGGCGTACGGCTCCGCCCCCGGCGCTGTGCGGTGCCGGGGGCGGAGCGAGGCGGTACGGGCGCGGCTCAGCCCAGCCGCTCGTACGCGGGCAGGGTCAGGAAGTCCACGTAGTCCTGGTCCAGGGAGACCTGGAGCAGCAGGTCGTGGGCCTGCTGCCATGCCCCGGCGGTGAACGCCTCGTCGCCGACCTCGGCGCGGATCGCGGCGAGTTCCTCGGCGGCGACCGAGCGGGCCAGGTCGGCCGTGGCGCGTTCGCCGTTCTCGAAGACCACGCCCGCGTTGATCCACTGCCAGATCTGCGAGCGCGAGATCTCCGCGGTGGCCGCGTCCTCCATCAGGTTGAAGATGGCGACCGCGCCCAGGCCGCGCAGCCACGCCTCGATGTAGCGGATGCCGACCGCGACGGCGTTGCGCAGGCCCTCGTACGTGGGCCGGGCGTCCAGGGTGTCGATGGCGATCAGGTCGCCCGCGGCCACCGAGACGTCCTCGCGCAGGCGGTCCTTCTGGTTCGGCCTCTCACCGAGGACGGCGTCGAAGGAGGCCATGGCGATCGGGACCAGGTCGGGGTGGGCGACCCAGGAGCCGTCGAAGCCGTCACGGGCCTCGCGGTCCTTGTCCGCCCTGACCTTCTCGAAGGCGACCCTGTTGACCTCCGCGTCGCGGCGGGACGGGATGAACGCCGCCATGCCGCCGATGGCGTGTGCGCCGCGCTTGTGGCAGGTGCGGACGAGGAGTTCGGTGTACGCGCGCATGAACGGGGCGGTCATCGTGACCGTGTTGCGGTCGGGGAGGACGAACTTCGCGCCGCTGTCACGGAAGTTCTTGACGATGGAGAACAGGTAGTCCCAACGGCCCGCGTTTAGCCCGGAGGCGTGGTCGCGCAGCTCGTACAGGATCTCCTCCATCTCGTACGCGGCGTTGATCGTCTCGATGAGGACGGTGGCGCGGACCGTGCCCTGCGGGATGCCGACGTAGTCCTGGGCGAAGACGAAGACATCGTTCCAGAGGCGGGCCTCCAGGTGCGACTCCGTCTTCGGGAGGTAGAAGTACGGTCCCTTGCCGAGGTCGATGAGGCGCTGGGCGTTGTGGAAGAAGTAGAGCCCGAAGTCGACCAGCGCGCCCGGCACCGGCACGCCGTCGAGCTGGAGGTGACGCTCATTCAGATGCCAGCCGCGCGGGCGGGTGACGACGGTGGCGAGTTCGTCCGCGGGCTTCAGCGCGTACGACTTGCCGGTCCTCGGGTCCGTGAAGTCGATGGAGCGGGTGTAGGCGTCGATCAGGTTGAGCTGACCGAGGACCACGTTCTCCCACGTGGGGGCGGAGGCGTCCTCGAAGTCGGCGAGCCAGACCCGGGCACCGGAGTTCAGGGCGTTGATGGTCATCTTGCGGTCGGTCGGACCGGTGATCTCCACGCGGCGGTCGTTCAACGCGGCGGGGGCCGGCGCGACCCGCCAGGAGTCGTCCTCGCGGATCGCGGCCGTCTCGGGCAGGAAGTCCAGCGTGGAGGTACGGGCGATCTCCGTGCGCCGCTCGGCGCGGCGGGCCAGCAGTTCGTCGCGGCGGGGCGTGAACCGGCGGTGCAATTCGGCCACGAACGAGAGGGCCGCGTCGGTCAGGACCTCGTCCTGCCGGGGCAGCGGCTCGGCGTCGACGATGGCCAGCGGGGACGGCGCTGGTGCGGACATGGGCGGTCACTCCTTCAAGGGGCGGTGCGTACAGGCCCTCATGGTTCGGCGGTCGCCTGGCTCGGCACGGCGTGCCAGGGCTCGGGGGATGGGTGCGGGCACCGTCCGAGACGCAGAGGGTTCCTGTTCAATGGATATTAGTTTCCTCATGGTGGAAGTTCAATCTTTGTTTGACGTCGAGATTCTCAGAGTCGATAGAAGTGGTGGGGTGGGGTCGAGTGCCGCCGTTACCCCTCGCGTCCCGCAGGGCGGTGTGCCGACATGGTTGTGGGTGCGTCCCGGATGACGTCGTGTCATCGCCGCCCTCGTGCCTCGTACGACGGCGTGCCGGCGTTCCCCTGCGCCTCAGTCGAGGCGTTTCAGGTCTTCCGGGACGTCGATGTCGTACGCCTCCGCCACGTCCGAGCACTCGACGAGCACGAGCGCGTCGCGGTGCGCCCGCAGATACGCCCGCGCGCCCCGGTCGCCCACCGCGCCCGCCGCGACATCCGCCCAGCGGTCGGCCCCGATCAGTACCGGGTGGCCGCGCTCGCCGCCGTACGAGGCCGCGGCGAGACCGGTGCGGGAGCCGCACGCGGACCGCACCCGGGCCACCGCCTCCGGGCCGACACCCGGCTGGTCGACCAGGAGTACGAGAGCCGCGTCCGCGTCCGTGGCGGCGAGGGCCCCGAGCCCCGCCCGCAGCGAGGAGCCCATGCCCTCCGTCCAGCCGGGGTTGACGGTCAGGGCGCACCCGGTGAGGTCGGCCCGGTCGCGCACCTCCTGTGCCGCGGCGCCCAGCACCACATGGACGGGGGCGCAGCCGCCCGACCGGAGCACCCGCACCGCGTGTTCGACCAGGGGCCGGCCGCGGTATTCGAGCAGGGCCTTGGGGCGATTGCCGAGGCGCCGCCCGCCGCCCGCGGCGAGCAGCAGTCCCGCGACCACCGGGGTCTGATCCGTTCGACTCATGCGGACTGCATACCCTGGGCGTGAGGCCCCGGCCGCGGCACGCCACGCGTCCCCGCCCGCGTCGGCGCGGGCGGGGTGGGGGATGCGGCGCCGGTGGGCGCGGCGACCGGGATGGCGGGGTCCACAACGGTACGCACGGATCACCCGTACGGGGCCCCTGAATTCTGTCCGTGGAGTGGCGCACGGCACCTTTTATGGCGTTAACTTGCGGGAACCCCCGGAGACTTGGCCGCGATCCGGGACCCGGTCGGAACACTGGCACACGGACGTGCGAGGGGGAGTGCTTTGTTGCGAAGCGTGGGGCAGGCGCGGGTGACGAGCAGCAGTGAGGACCCGAGGGTGACGGAGCTGCGTACAGCCGTCTCCCGGCTCCGCAGGGAACTGGCGGGGCATCCCGCGGAGTTCCCCGACCGGGGCATCGCCGAGGACGAGTTGGCGGCGCTGGACGCCATGGCGATCAGCGGTGAGCCCGAGATCCCGCGGCTGCGGCGTTCGCTGTTGCTGATCGCGGGGGCGATCGGATCGGTCAGCGCGCTGGCCGTCGCGCTCAGGGACGTGCGCGTCGCCGTGGACCTCTTCGGCGAGCCCCCGCGCGGCTGACCGTGCGCGGCTGATCGTGCGAGGGGGACGCCGATCGGCCGGTCGAAGCCGGAGGCGGATCACCGGCGGCGCGCGCGTCTACCGCCGCCAGGATGTCGGCGTCCGGGTCGTACGTCGTGAGGATCAGCACCCGCGGCGCGTCCGGCCGTGCCGTGATCGCCGCGGTCGCCTCGGAACCGTGTATGCCCGCACCGAACTGAAGGTCCATCAGGACGATGTCGAACCCTCCGGTCGCGGCCAGCGCGACGGCCCGCTCGGCGGTGGCAGCCTCGTCGACCACCCGGAAGCCGGGTTCGGAGTCGAGCACGGCTCGCAGCCCCGCCCGCACCACCGGGTGGTCGCCGGCGAGCAGCAGCCTGATGGGTGCGGTCATGCGGCTTCCCGTCCCGAACGGCCGTCGGACCGTCCCGCCCGGCCTTCCGCACGTTCCGTCCGGCCGGGGGTCCGTTCCGCGCGGGCGTCGGTCCGCGGCGTCCCGGTTCCGGTCCGTTCCGCCGGGGCTGGTCGTCGTCGCCGGGACCGACGCCACCGGCCTCGGCCGCGCGCAGAAGGCGGCGCTGCGGCGCGACCGCGTCGGCATCGTCTTCCAGCGGCCCAACCTGCTGCCGCCCCTCACCGCGGCCGAACAGCTCCAGGTGATGGCCCATCTCTCGGGCGCACCACGCGCGGCGCCCGGAGCCGGGCGATGGAGCGGCTGGAGGCGGTGGGCCTCGCGGACCAGGCGGGCCGCAGGCCCCATCAGCTGTCGGGCGGACAGCGCCAGCGGGTCAACATCGCACGGGCGTTGATGAACGAACCGGCGGTCCTGCTGGTCGGCGAACCCACCAGCGCGCTGGACCACGACCGGGGAGCCGCCGTGCTGGACCTGCTCGTCGGGCTGGCGAGGCAGCGCGCCGCGGCGACCGTACTGGTCACGCACGACCGGACCCATCTGGACCGGGCGGGGGGGGGGGGGGGGCGCCCCCCCCCCGGGGGGCCGCCCCCCCCCCCCCCCCGGGCCCCCGCCCCGGGCCC
>NZ_JBIUBU010000033.1:8301-56934 GCF_044548345.1 Streptomyces sp. NPDC052042
GGGGGGGGGGGGCGCCCGGGCGCCCGCGGGCGCGGCCGGGCCCCCCCCCCCCCCGCCCCCCGGGCGGGGGGGGGGGCCCGCGCGGGGGGGGGCGGGGGCCCCCCCCCCCCCCGCCCACGCGCCGGTCTGAGAGCGGTGGTCCGGCCGGCCGAGGGCCGCACGCCGTCGCGGGTCCGGGGCCCCGCTCCCGGCCGGGCCCGCGCACCGGTGCCTCGGCGCCGCCGCGCCCGCGCACCGGCAGCCTCGGACCCGCTGCGCGTGTCCCGCCGGGCTCAGCCCGTGGAACCGGCGCCGGCGCCGGCCAGGGCGTCCGACAGATCCCTCGCCGCCTGCTGGAGGACCGGAACGATCCGTTCCGTCGCCGCCTCCGTCACCCGGCCCGCCGGACCCGAGATCGAGAGCGCCGCGGCGGTGGGGGAGTCGGGGACGGTCACCGCCAGGCAGCGCACGCCGATCTCCTGCTCGTTGTCGTCCATCGCGTAACCGGTTCGGCGGACGTGCTCGAGCGCCTCCAGGAAGGCGTCCGGGGAAGTGATCGTCTTCTCGGTGGCGGCCGGCATGCCGGTACGGGCGAGCAGTGCCCGCACCTCTTCGGGAGGCGTGTGCGCCAGCAGCGCCTTGCCGACGCCCGTGGAGTGCGGAAGCACGCGCCGGCCGACCTCGGTGAACATGCGCATCGAGTGCTTGGACGGCACCTGCGCCACGTACACGACCTCGTCGCCGTCGAGCATCGCCATGTTCGCGGTCTCACCGGTTTCCTCGACCAGTCGGGCGAGGTACGGGCGCGCCCAGGTGCCGAGCAGCCGGGACGCGGACTCGCCGAGCCGGATCAGACGGGGGCCGAGGGCATAGCGCCGGTTCGGTTGCTGGCGCACGTATCCGCAGAGCACCAGCGTGCGGATCAGCCGGTGGATCGTCGGCAGCGGCAGTCCGCTGCTCGTGGAGAGCTCGCTCAGCCCGACCTCGCCCCCGGCATCGGCCATCCGCTCCAGCAGATCGAAGGCGCGCTCTAGGGACTGCACTCCGCCGCTGGAGGCGGCGGGCTTGGAGTCGGCTGTGCTGGCGTGGGACGGCGGCACGTCAACGGTCCTTTCGGGACGGAAGAGCGGGTGCCTCGCCCGGGCGAGGCACCCCGCAGCCTACCGGGCGCCCCCGATCGGCCTACCCCTTCGGGTGCGGCGTCCTGGCCGGTCAGGGCCTGTTCGTCCGGCCTTTCGGGCGTGGAGGCGCGGTTCCGGGGCGGCCCGGCGAACAAGCCGCGAGATTCCGAATTCCGATATTATCATTCCGACCTGCGGAAATTCTCATGAGCGTCTCCCGATCGGGGAGGTGGGCCGTGCGGGGTCTTGACGGGGGTCGGATCCCGCGTGAAGACTCCTTCAACAGTTCGTTGAATTTCTTGGTGGCCCGGTGGGCGGACCGATGCCGGGACGAGTCCGGCCGAGGCCGTCCGATGCCGGGCCGGAGCGGGAAGCGAGGAGCACGCGTGTCTGGTGCCGACGTGAACGCGGACGTGAATCTGGTACTGCGCTCGACGCGCGTCGTCACCCCCGACGGGACGCGCCCCGCGGCGGTCGCCGTCGCCGGCGGGACCATTCACGCCGTCCTGCCCCACGACGCCGAGGTGCCGGCCGGTGCCCGGCTGGAGGACTTCGGCGACGACGTCCTGCTGCCCGGACTGGTCGACACCCACGTCCATGTGAACGACCCCGGCCGCACCGAGTGGGAGGGTTTCCACACCGCCACCCGCGCCGCGGCGGCGGGCGGCATCACCACCCTGATCGACATGCCGCTCAACTCCCTTCCGCCGACCACCACCGTCGGGCATCTGCACACCAAGCGCCGGGTGGCCGCGCCCCAGGCGCACGTCGACACCGGTTTCTGGGGCGGGGCGATCCCCTCCAACCTCAAGGACCTGCGTCCGCTGCACGAAGCCGGGGTCTTCGGCTTCAAGTGCTTCCTGTCGCCCTCCGGCGTCGACGAGTTCCCGGAACTCGACCGGGAGCGGCTGGCCCGCTCCCTGGCCGAGATCACCGGCTTCGGCGGACTGCTCATCGTGCACGCCGAGGACCCCCGCCATCTGGACGCCGCCCCGCGGCGCGACGGCCCCGCGTACGCCGACTTCCTGGCCTCTCGGCCCCGCGACGCCGAGCACACCGCGATCGAGACGCTCATCGGGTACGCACGGCGCTTCGACGCCCGGGTCCACGTCCTCCATCTGTCCTCCGCCGACGCGCTGCCGATGATCGCCGCCGCCAGGCGCGACGGTGTGCGGATCACCGTCGAGTCCTGTCCGCACTTCCTCACCCTCACCTCCGAGGAGGTCCCGGACGGGGCGACGGAGTTCAAGTGCTGCCCGCCGATCCGGGAGGCCGCCAACCGGGACGCGCTGTGGGCGGGGCTGGCCGACGGGACGATCGACTGCGTCGTGTCCGACCACTCGCCATGCACCGCCGACCTCAAGACCACGGACTTCGCCACCGCATGGGGCGGCATCTCCTCCCTCCAACTGGGTCTCCCCGTCATCTGGACCGAGGCCCGCAGGCGGGGCCACTCACTGGACGACGTGGCCCGCTGGATGTCGGCCGCCCCCGCCGAACTGGCCGGGCTGAGCCGCAAGGGCGCCATCGAGCCCGGCCGTGACGCCGACTTCGTGGTGCTCGCCCCCGACGAGACCTTCACCGTCGACCCCGCCGAACTGTTCCACCGCAATCGGGTCACCGCCTACGCGGACCGGACCCTCCACGGGGTCGTGCGGTCGACCTGGCTGCGCGGCGTACGCATCGCGGCGGACGGCACCTTCACCGAGCCCACCGGCCGCCTCCTCGAAAGGAATCGTTGAACGCGGCGGACGAGGAGCCGCTGCATGTGCCGGCCGGGGGTGGCGAAGCGGCGGGGTGTGGCCGCGGCGCCCGACCGGGGGTTCCCGACGAGTCGGCACGCATTGACGAGTCGGCACGCATTAACGTATGCGAACCTAGAGCCATGATCTTCATCGCCGTAAAATTCACCGTTCGCAGCGACGAGCGCGACAACTGGCTCCCCGCCGTCGAGGACTTCACCCGTGCCACCCGGGCGGAACCGGGCAATGTGTTCTTCGAGTGGTCGACCAGCGTCGAAAATCCGGACCAGTTCGTTCTGCTGGAGGCGTTCGCCTCGCCCGAGGCCGGAGAGGCCCATGTGAAGTCGGAGCACTTTGCGGCGGCGATGGACCGCATGGCGGACCTCATCGCGAAGACGCCGGAGATCATCAACGTCGAGGTGCCGGGCGAGGGCTGGTCCCGGATGGCGGAGCTCTCCCCGCGCTCGCGGTGAACCCGGTACCGCCCGGTCGCGCACGCGGCCGGGCGGTACGGCCCCCGACCGGCCGCCCGGCGCGACCGTGGCTCCCGGGAACTCCCGCCCGGCGGACCGATGATTTCTGGACGGCCGCGCAGTCGGAGAGGACGGCCGCGCAGTCGGAGAGGGGGAAACGACCGATGTCCCGGACCCGGAGCAGGGCCAGGCCGGGACCACGAGCAGGAGCGGTGCCATGGCGAAACTGACCCTCACCACATTCCTCACCCTCGACGGCGTCATGCAGGGCCCCGGGGGGCCGGAGGAGGACACCAGCGACGGTTTCGGGTACGGGGGCTGGCTCGTGCCGTTCGCGGACGAGGGCATGGGACGGTTCATGTCCGAGGTCTTCGACCGCTCGGCGGCGTTTCTCCTGGGCCGCCGCACGTACGACATCTTCGCCGCGCACTGGCCGCGGGTGACCGACCCCGACGACCCCGTCGCCCGGTGCCTCAACACGTACCCCAAGTACGTCGTGTCGACCACGCTGGAGCAGCCGGACTGGCGGAACACGTCCGTCGTCTCCACCGATGTGCCCGCCGAGGTCGCCCGGATCAAGCAGCGGACCGAGGGCGGCGAACTCCAGATCCACGGCAGTGGCGGCCTCGCCCGGTCCTTGATGGAGCACGACCTGATCGACGAGTACAACCTCCTCGTCTTTCCGGTGGTGCTCGGGCGGGGCCGCCGGCTCTTCCCGGACGGCGGCCTGCCGACGGCCTTCGAGCAGACCGGGGCCCGTACCACCTTCACCGGTATCTCGATCCACACCTACCGGCCCGTCGGGCGGGCCCGGTTCGGAACGGTCGCGCTCGACGCGTGAACACGGCCCCGATGAGGGCGGGGGACGGCGACCGCTCCGCCACCGCCCCCGGGGAAGCCGGCCCGGATGGTCGCGGCCGGGGCCGGTGCGGGGCCGCCGTCGGCCGGCCGGGCCCGACGACCGCGCACGGCGGCCAAGTCCTTGTCCCTACACGCTATTTCGGCCGGATCCTTTCGATGCGAGGACCGGAACGGAACACCCGCGAAAGATCGAAGCCGCCGTAAGGTGAATCGATCGATCTCCAGCGAGAGAACCGATCAGACCGGGAGGGACGATTCCATGTCCGACGCCAGCAGCCAAGTCGACCTCGATCTGCGTGGAGTCGAGGGCTTCACCGCGAACCCCTATCCGTCCTACGAGAAGTTACGTGCCAGGGGGCCCGTCCACACCGTCCGCACCGACGAGATCGAGCGGGTCTGGCTCGTGGTCGGATACGACGAGGCCCGTGCGGCCCTCGCCGACCAGCGGTTCTCCAAGGAGTGGCGGGGGCGGATCGAGTGGCCCGACGGGAACGATCCGATCTTCGCCAACATGCTGGAGCTGGACGCCCCGCGCCACACCCGTCTGCGCAAGCTCGTCACCCGGGAGTTCACCGCACGCCGGGTCGAGGCCCTGCGCCCACGCGTCCAGCAGATCACCGACGAACTCCTCGACGCCATGGTGCCCGCCGGGCGTGCCGACCTCGTGGACGCGCTCGCCTTCCCGCTGCCGATGACCGTGATCTGCGAACTGATCGGCGTGCCGGACCTGGACCGCCGAGCCTTCCGCCGGCTGTCGAACGCCATCGTCGCCCCGACCACTCCGGACCAGGAACGCGACGCGGTGGCCGACATGAGGGACTACCTCGTCGAACTCATCGGGGACAAGCGGCGTGCGCCGGGCGACGACCTGATGAGCGCGCTGGTCAGGACCCGCGACGAGGAGGGGGACGCACTGTCGCCCGAGGAACTCGTGGGCATGGCCTTCCTGTTGCTGGTCGCCGGACACGAGACCACCGTCAACCTGATCTCCAACGGGGTACGGGCCCTGCTCGACCACCCCGACCAACTCGCCGCGCTCCGGGCTGACTTCGGTCTGATCGACGGAGCGGTCGAGGAGATGCTGCGGTACGACGGCCCGGTGGAGACCTCCACGTTCCGCTTCCCGAGCGAACCGGTCGAGATCGGGCGGCGGGTCATTCCCGAGGGAGAGCCGGTGCTGATCTGCCTGGCGGGCGCCGACCGCGACCCGGCCCGCTACCCCGAACCGGACCGCTTCGACATCCGCCGCGAGACCCAGGGACACCTGGCCTTCGGTCATGGCATCCACTTCTGCCTGGGCGCGCCACTGGCCCGGGTGGAGGGCAGGATCGCGATCCGCACTCTGCTGGAACGGTGCCCCGGACTCGCGTTGGACAAGGAGGCGTGGCGGCCCGACTGGCTCCCGGGCGTGCTGATCCGCGGGGTACGAACCCTGCCGGTCCGCTGGTGAGCGGCGGGGCTCCGGGCGAGCGGGGCTCCGCAGAGCAGTACTCCCGGGAACGGCACTCCGGGGGCGGGACTCCGTCGTGACGGCCCCTCCGCACACGCCTGGAGGGCCCGTACCAGGCCCTGGACACGCGGCGGCACGGGGTGTGCGGAGCGTCCGATCAACCCGAGGAAGCGTCCTCTCGCCCCGAGGGACGGACCCGGGACCGACCGGACTGGTCGCCGGACGCCTCCGCCACCTCCGCGATCTTCACGGGGCGCCGTTCCCTGCGGGACACCTCGCACGCTTCCGCGACCAGCAGCGCGTGCCACGCCTCCCTGCCGTCGCACGGGTTGGGCACCTCACCCCGCACCAGGCTCACGAACGCGTCCAGCTCCGCCTCGTACGCCGGGGCGAACCGCTCCAGGAAGCCAGGCCAGGGGTTCAGCGGCGCTGCGGGGCCCTGCGGCTCCGCCGACGCCACCGGCGTGCGGTCGTCCAGCCCGGCCGTGATCTGTCCGGTCTCGCCCGCCAGTTCCATGCGCACGTCGTAACCGGCGCCATTGCAGCGGGTGGCCGTCGCCGTGGCCAGAGTGCCGTCGTCGAGGGTCAGCAGCGCCGCCGCCGTGTCCACATCGCCGGCGGCCCGGAACATCCCGGGCCCGGCATCCGATCCGACCGCGTACACCTCCGTCACCTCACGGCCCGTCACCCACCGCAGCATGTCGAAGTCGTGCACCAGGCAGTCCCGGTACAACCCGCCGGAGAGCGGCAGGTACGCGGCGGGCGGTGGCGCCGGGTCCATGGTCATCGCCCGTACGGTGTGCAGCCGGCCCAGGGCCCCCGACCGCACCGCGTCGCGCGCCGCCGCGTACCCCGCGTCGAACCTGCGCATGAAGCCCATCTGGAGGACGCTGCCCGCCCGCTCGACCGCGCGCAGCGCGCCCAGCGTCCCCGGCAGGTCCAACGCGATCGGCTTCTCGCAGAACGCGGGGAGCCCCGACCGGGCGGCCCGCCCGATCAGCTCCGTGTGCGACGACGTGGCCGAGGCGATCACCACGGCGTCCACCCCCGCACCGAACAGCGCCTCGGCGTCGTCCGCGCGCTCGGCGCCGAGGCGCTCCGCGACCCGCGCGGCCCGCGCCGCGTCGGCATCGGTCACCACCAAGGAGGCCACCCGCGGGTGGCGGGCCAGGACGCCCGCGTGGAAGGAACCGATCCGGCCGGTGCCGATGAGTCCGATGCGCATGGACCCAACGTGCCGCCCGCCCTCCGCGCTGTCAAAGTACATGTCCGGACAACCGGACGACATGACTACAGAACGACGTGATCACAGGACGGCATGACAACCGGGCAGCATGATCTCCGGACGACATGACTATCGAAGGTTCTGACGTCGGCGTTAGTCTCCACGCGTGCCCAAACCCACCACCGACCCAGCCGCACTCGAACTCGGCGTGGACCGCACGAGCCCCGTCCCCCTGTACTACCAACTGGCCCGGCAACTGGAGGCGGCGATCGAGCAGGGCCGGCTCGCCCCCGGCAGCCTCCTCGGCAACGAGATCGACCTCGCCGCCCGCCTGGGCCTGTCCCGGCCCACCGTCCGCCAGGCCATCCAGTCCCTGGTCGACAAGGGCCTCATGGTCCGCCGCCGAGGCGTCGGCACACAGATCGTGCACAGCCGGGGCCGACGCCCGCTCGAGGTGAGCAGCCTCTACGACGAGCTGGAGGCGGCGGGCGGGCACCCCGCCACGCGAGTCCTGCGCAACACCGTGGAGCCCGCCGGGCCCCGGGTCGCCGACGCACTCGAAGTGGCCGAGGGCAGCGACGTCCACCTCGTCGAGCGGATCAGATACGCGCACGGCGAGCCGCTGGCCCTCCTGCGCAACCACCTGCTCCCCGGAATCGTCGACCTGGACACCGCACGGCTGGAGGCCACTGGCCTCTACCGCCTGCTGCGCGGCTCGGGCATTGCCCTGCACAGCGCCCGCCAGTCCATCGGCGCCCGGACCGCCACCGCCGAGGAGGCCGCCGGACTCGCGGAGGCCGAGGGGGCCGCCCTGCTGACCATGGAACGCACCGCCTTCGACGACACCGGGCGCGCGATCGAATGCGGTTCCCACCTCTATCGGGCCTCGCGCCACACCTTCGACTTCCAACTGCTCGCACGGTGACGACCGCCGGGCGACAGTCGCTCGTGACACCCGTCACGTACGACAAGCCCCCGGCGGCGGGCCCGCCGGCTCGTCCCGGATCGGCGACGGCCGTCACGCGGACCGTTGACGCCGCAGCGGCCCGCCGCTACAACTGCGGTCGAGGCGACCGGACGCCCGCAACCGGCCGGGCCCGTCCGCCCTCGCCCCGCTCCGTGCACCACAGCGGGAGGAAGCCCACCCGGACCGCCCCCGACCAGCCTCCCGCGCCCCGCACGCACACCCCGCGCCGACCCGTGTGCCCCGCCCTGCCGGGCGGCCCCGCCGCCGACTCGGGGATACTGACCAGTTGGGCCGGGGGCCGAATGCCTCCGGCCGCCCACAGAGGACAGCGAGCAGCACAAGAAGGGCGCGGCGTCGTGGCAAGGGTTCGGACAGGGGTACGTGCGTGGGGCGCCGTGCTTGCGGTGGCGCTCGCGGCCTCCCTCGCGGGATGCAGCAGCACCGGTGGCAAGCGGGCGGAGGAGCGTGCGGCCCGTGCCGCCGCCGCGGGCCGCGCCGCGGTGGACACGCCCCGTTGGACCTTCGCCATGGTCACCCACTCGGGAGACGGCGACACCTTCTGGGACATCGTCCAGCGGGGCGCCGAACAGGCCGCGGCCAAGGACAACATCAAGTTCCTGTACTCGCACCACGACGAGGCGCAGCAGCAGGCCCAGCTGGTCCAGGCCGCCATCGACCAGAAGGTCGACGGGCTGATCGTCACGCTCGCCAAGCCGGACGCGATGAAGGATGTCGTCGCCAAGGCCGTCCGGGCGGGCATCCCGGTGGTCACGGTGAACTCGGGCTCCGCCGAGTCCGAGCGGTTCGGCGCGCTCGCCCACATCGGCCAGGACGAGACCATCGCGGGCGAGGCCGTCGGCGACGAACTGAACGCGCGCGGCCGCAAGAAGGCCCTGTGCATCCTGCACGAGCAGGGCAACGTCGGCCACGAACAGCGCTGCGCCGGAGCGAAGAAGACCTTCGACGGGCAGATGCAGAATCTGTACGTCGAGGGCACCAACATGCCCGACGTCCAGGCGTCCATCGAGGCCAAGCTCCAGGCGGACAAGGGCATCGACGCGGTCGTCACCCTCGGGGCGCCGTTCGCGGACGCCGCCGTGAAGGCGAAGGAGACCGCGGGCAGCACGGCCGAGATCGACACGTTCGACCTGAACGCCAAGGTCGCCACCGCGCTCCAGAACAAGTCCCTCGGCTTCGCGGTCGACCAGCAGCCCTACCTCCAGGGGTACGAGGCCGTGGACCTGCTCTGGCTGTACCGCTACAACGGCGACGTGCTCGGCGGCGGCCGTCCGGTCCTCACCGGCCCGCAGATCATCACGGCGAAGGACGCCGCGGCACTCGCCCCGTACACGAAGCGGGGCACCCGATGAGCGCGGCGGCGGATCGGGTCGTCCCGGCGGGCACCGACGAACGCCTGCTGCGCACCTCGCCGCTGCGCAGGCTCCTCGGCCGCCCCGAACTCGGCTCGGTCGTCGGCGCCGCGGCCGTGTTCGTCTTCTTCGCGCTGGCCGCCGACAGTTTCCTGCGCCCCGCCAGCCTCGGCACCGTGCTCTACGCGGCTTCCACCATCGGGATCATGGCCGCCCCGGTGGCGCTGCTGATGATCGGCGGTGAGTTCGACCTGTCCGCGGGCGTGCTGGTCACCAGTTCCGCGCTGGTCTCGTCGATGTTCAGCTACCAGATGACCGCCAACGTCTGGGTCGGCGTCCTCGTGTCGTTGCTGGTCACGCTCGCCATCGGCGCGTTCAACGGCTTCATGCTGACCCGTACGAAACTGCCGAGCTTCATCATCACCCTCGGCACCTTTCTGATGCTGACCGGTCTGAACCTGGGCTTCACCAAGCTGATCAGCGGGACCGTGTCGACGAAGACCATCGGCGACATGGAGGGCTTCGACTCGGCCCGCCGGGTCTTCGCCTCGCAGTGGACCATCGGCGGTGTCGAGTTCAAGGTCACGATCCTGTGGTGGGCGGTGCTCGTCGCGGCCGCCACCTGGATCCTGCTCCGCACCCGCTTCGGCAACTGGATCTTCGCCGTCGGTGGCGAGGCGGGCGCGGCCCGCGCGGTCGGCGTCCCGGTGATCCGCACCAAGATCGGGCTCTACCTCGGGGTCGCCTTCGCCGCCTGGGTCTCCGGGCAGCACCTGCTGTTCTCGTACGACGTGGTGCAGTCCGGCGAGGGCGTCGGCAACGAGCTGATCTACATCATCGCCGCGGTCATCGGCGGCTGCCTGATCACCGGCGGCTACGGCTCCGCGATCGGCTCCGCGGTCGGTGCCGTCATCTTCGGCATGACCAGCAAGGGCATCGTGTACGCGCAGTGGAACCCGGACTGGTTCAAGTTCTTCCTCGGAGCCATGCTGCTCCTGGCCACCCTGCTCAACGCATGGGTACGCAAGCGCGCGGAGGCGACGACATGACGGCCCCCCTGGCACCGGCCGACCGGGCGACGGCCCGCCGGGCCCTGGTCGAGCTGGACCACGTCAGCAAGTTCTACGGGAACATCAAGGCCCTCACGGACGTCTCGCTGGAGGTCCACGCGGGAGAGATCTCCTGCGTGCTCGGCGACAACGGCGCCGGAAAGTCCACCCTGATCAAGATCATCGCGGGGCTGCACCGGCACGACGCGGGCAGCTTCCTGATCGACGGCGAGGAGACCGTCCTCGTCAACCCGCGCGACGCACTCGACCGGGGCATCGCCACCGTCTACCAGGACCTGGCCGTCGTCCCGCTCATGCCGGTCTGGCGGAACTTCTTCCTCGGCTCCGAACCGACGACCGGCGCGGGCCCCTTCAAGCGCCTCGACGTACGGCTGATGCGCGAGACGACCCGCGCCGCACTACTGCGCATGGGCATCGACCTGCGCGACGTCGACCAGCCGATCGGCACCCTCTCCGGTGGTGAGCGCCAGTGCGTCGCCATTGCCCGCGCCGTCCACTTCGGCGCCAAGGTCCTCGTCCTGGACGAGCCGACCGCGGCGCTCGGCGTCAAGCAGTCCGGGGTCGTCCTCAAGTACGTGGCGGCCGCCCGCGACGCCGGTCTCGGAGTGGTTCTCATCACGCACAACCCGCACCACGCCTATCTCGTCGGCGACCGATTCGTCCTGCTCAAGCGGGGTGCCATGGCCGCCGACCACACCCGGGCGAGCGTCACGCTGGACGAGCTGACCCGCCAAATGGCGGGCGGAAGCGAGCTGGAGGAGCTCAGTCACGAGCTGGAACGGGCGGCGGGACCGGGCGTCCAGGACGGGCGCGACCGGCCGTAGAGCGCTCCGTCGCGACCGGTTCGCCGGCGGGCGCGTCGTCCCGGCGCCGTCCAGGGGGTGCGGGCAGTGGCAGAATCGAGCCCGACGGGCGCAGTCCGCCGCCGGGGAGCATCCACCCCCGGCTCCCCGACCCCGCAGGGACGATGAGCACGTACCGCGACCTCACCCACCGCGGCTCCGCCCGCGCCACCGTCCTGCGGACCGTGGGCACCCGCGAGCGCCGCTCGCACCTCACCGCGCCGAGAGTGCCCACCGTCGGCATCGACATCGGCGGGACGAAGGTGATGGCCGGCGTCGTCGACGCCGACGGCAACATCCTGGAGCAGTTGCGCACCGAGACGCCGGACAAGTCCAAGAGCCCCAAGGTCGTCGAGGACACCATCGTCGAGCTGGTCCTGGACCTCTCGGACCGGCACGACGTCCACGCCGTCGGCATCGGGGCGGCCGGGTGGGTCGACGCGGACCGCTCCAAAGTGCTCTTCGCCCCGCACCTGGCCTGGCGCGACGAACCGCTGCGCGACGCCCTCGCCTCCCGCCTGGTCGTCCCCGTCATGGTCGACAACGACGCCAACACCGCCGCCTGGGCGGAGTGGCGCTTCGGTGCCGGCCGCGGCGAGGACCACCTCGTCATGATCACGCTCGGCACCGGCATCGGCGGCGCGATCCTGGAGGACGGCCGGGTCAAGCGCGGCAAGTACGGGGTCGCGGGGGAGTTCGGCCACATGCAGGTGGTGCCCGGCGGACACCGCTGCCCGTGCGGGAACCGCGGCTGCTGGGAGCAGTACAGCTCGGGCAATGCCCTGGTCCGCGAGGCCAGGGAGCTGGCCGCCGCCGACTCCCCGGTGGCACACGTGCTCATCGAGCGGGTCAGGGGAAACATCCCCGACATCACCGGACCGCTCATCACCGAGCTGGCCCGCGAGGGCGACGCGATGTGCGTCGAACTCCTTGAGGACATCGGCCAGTGGCTCGGCATCGGCATCGCCAATCTGGCCGCCGCGCTCGACCCCTCCTGCTTCGTCATCGGAGGCGGCGTCAGCGCCGCCGACGACCTGCTGATCGGCCCCGCCCGCGACGCCTTCAAGCGCCACCTCACCGGGCGCGGATACCGCCCCGAGGCCCGCATCGCCAGGGCGCAGCTCGGCCCGGAGGCGGGCATGGTCGGCGCCGCCGACCTGGCCCGGCTGGTGGCCCGCAGATTCCGCCGCACCAACCGCCGTCGCGTCGAACGGCACGAGCGGTACGCGCAGATCTACGACCAGGCCGCGAGCACCATCCGAAACGGCCGCGGTTCCCGCGGCACCCGCACCTCCCAGGGATCCCCACAGCCATGACCGCAGCCGAGCACTCCGTCCTGCCGCGCCAGTCCCCGCCACCCGACGACGAAGAGCCGCGGCGGGAGCGGCGCCGGATGATCCGCCGCCGCCTGATCACGGCCACCATCATCGTGCTGCTCATCGGCATCCCCGCCGGCTACCTGCTGATCTCCGCCGGGCAGAGCCGTCGCGCGGGCCAGAACAAGGAGGCCGAGGCGGCGGCGCGGGGGCTCCAGGAGGGCTGGCCGTCCCGGTTGCAGCGCCGGATCTACGAGCTGCCGATGCCGGGCAACTCGCTGGAGGTCCAGTACTACGAGACCAACAACTGGAAGGTGAGCCGGCTGTACGTGGAGTTCCGCACCACCTCCGCCGGACTCGACCGGTTCCTGAGCCGGCTGGGCAGCGGTCGCGCCGCCTTGGAGCCGGGCGAGGTACCCATCGGCGCGCGCGACCGGAAGATCTCGGGGTGGAGCTTCGACCCCGGCATCCAGTGGGCGGGCATCACGCACACCAACGAAGGGCCGCGACCCACCCAGCACATCACCGTGAACATGACCGACCCGATGAACCCCGTCGTCTACGTCGTGTCCGCCGCGATGCCCTGAGCCGCACCCGCCGCCCCTGGGCCCCGGGACCGGGCGACCGGCGGAGCGCCGGATCACGTCCTCGCACGGTAGGCCGACGCATCCATGTCAAGCCTTCGAAGCGAGGGGAATGTGAAACCCGACGCGAAGGATCTTCGCCCCGCGGTGGATCTGTGGGGGATGCCCCGCGAGCGTCCCGACCCCCTCCCGAGGGAAGACGCGGGATATGGGAGCGTGAGTGGGTGAGCAAGACGACTGAAACCCTGCAGTACCGCTTCGACGGACCGGAAGACGCACCGATACTGGTCATCGGCCCGGCACTGGGCGCCAGCTGGCACATGTGGGACCGGCAGATACCGGAGCTCACCGAGCGCTGGCGGGTCCTCCGCTTCGACCTCCCCGGTCACGGGGGCGCCCCCGCCCACCCGGCCAGCACCATCACCGAGCTCTCCGACCGGCTGCTCGCCACCCTCGAAGCGCTGGGGGTCCAGCGCTTCGGGTACGCGGGCTGCTCCATCGGCGGCGCGATCGGCGCCGATCTCGCGCTGCGGCACCCGCACCGGATCGCCTCGCTCGCCCTGGTCGCCGCCTCGGCCCGGTTCGGCAGCGCCGACGAGTTCCGCCAGCGCGGGGTGGTCGTCCGTACCAACGGGCTGGAACCGATGGCCCGCACCGCGCCCGAACGCTGGTTCACCCCCGCGTTCGCCGCCGCCCAGCCGGCCATCGTCGACTGGGCCGTCCAGATGGTCCGGACCACCGACCCCGGCTGCTACATCGCCGCCTGCGAGGCCCTGGCAGCCTTCGACGCCCGCGCGGAACTCGACCGCATCACCGTTCCGACCCTCGTCCTGGTCGGCGCCGAGGACCGGGTGACCGGTCCGGGCGACGCCCGCACCCTGGTGGCGGGCATACCGGACGCCCGGCTCGCCCTCGTCCCCGGGGCCGCCCACCTGGCCCCGGTCGAGCAGCCCATGGCCGTCACCGATCTGCTCCTCACCCACTTCTCCACGGCCTGGCAGGACACCCTGGCAGGCATCCCCATGCCCGCCGACACCCCGAGACTCTCGGCCCCCGTGCTGCCGGTCGCGGAGATCACCGCCGCCGAACGGCCCGAGCCCCCGGCCACCGGGCGCGTGGACCCGTACGAGCAGGGGCTGAAGATGCGCCGCGAGGTGCTCGGCAACGCCCACGTGGACCAGGTCATGGGCGATGTCGACGACTTCACCGCAGACTTCGAGGAACTCGTCACGCGGTACGCCTGGGGCGAGGTATGGACCCGGGAGGGCCTGGACCGCCGCACCCGGAGTTGTGTCACCCTCGCCGCGCTGGTCGCCGGTGGGCACCGGGAGAGCCTCGCCGCCCACGTCAGGGCCGCCCTGCGCAACGGCCTCGGGCCGGCGGAGATCAAGGAGGTGCTGATGCAGACCGCCGTGTACTGCGGGGTACCGGCCGCGAGCGCGGCGTTCTCGATCGCCCAGTCCGTGATCCGGGAAGAAACGACGCCCCGTCCGTAGCAGCATGGGACCCATGAATGCTGTGAACCCCGCGGGTCTCACCCTGACGAAGAAGAAGCACTCCTGCGTAAGGCTGGAGAAGGACGGGCGGACGCTGGTCATCGACCCGGGCGGCTTCTCCGAGGAGGACGCCGCCGTCGGCGCCGACGCCATCCTGGTGACGCACGAGCACCCCGACCACTTCGACGAACATCGGCTGCGCGCCGCCATGGAGGCCGACCCGGCGGTCGACGTCTGGACCCTGCGCAGCGTCGCCGACCGGCTCTCCGCGGCGTTCCCCGGCCGCGTCCACACGGTCGGGCACGGCGACACGTTCGCCGTCGCGGGCTTCGACGTACAGGTGCACGGAGAGCTGCACGCGGTGATCCACCCGGACATCCCGAGAATCACCAATATCGGCTTCCTGGTGGACGCTTCGGTCTTCCACCCGGGCGACGCGCTCACCGTCCCCGACCGCCCCGTCGACACCCTGATGCTTCCGGTGATGGCCCCCTGGAACAAGATCTCCGAGGTCATCGACTACGTGCGCGAGGTCGCGCCGCGCCGCGCCATCGACGTTCACGACGCCCTGCTCACCGATCTCGCCCGGCCGATCTACGACAACCAGATCGGCGCCCTCGGCGGCGCCGAGCACGGCCGGCTGGCCCCGGGGGACTCCACCGGACTGTGACCTCGGCGGACCGGCTCCGGATACACCACCGGTCCGGTCCGCCACTCCCGCCACTCCCGCCGGCCCGGCGGGAGTCGGCGCCGGCGGCCCGTGCCGTGGCCGGGGAGGTCCGCCGGTGAACTTTTCCCGCCACGGCACTAGGTTTACCTACATGCGCATCGCCACCTGGAACGTCAATTCGATCACCGCCCGGCTCCCGAGGCTGCTGGCCTGGCTGGAGAGCACCGGCACGGACGTGCTGTGCGTCCAGGAGACCAAGTGCACCGCCGAACAGTTCCCCACCGAGCAGCTCCGCGAACTGGGCTACGAGTCCGCGGTCAACGCCACCGGCCGGTGGAACGGGGTCGCGCTGGTCTCCCGGGTGGGCCTGTCCGACGTCGTCACGGGCCTGCCGGACGGGCCCGACTACGAGGGCGTGCAGGAGCCGCGGGCGATCTCCGCGACCTGCGGTCCGGTCCGGGTCTGGTCGGTCTATGTGCCCAACGGCCGCGAGATCGAGCACGCGCACTACGCCTACAAGCTGCGCTGGTTCGAGGCCCTGCAGAAGGCGGTCGCCGCGGACGCCGCGGGCACGCAGCCGTTCGCGGTCCTCGGTGACTTCAACGTGGCCCCGACCGACGAGGACGTCTGGGATCCGGCCCTCTTCGAGGGCGCCACGCACGTCACCCCCGCCGAGCGCGCCGCCCTCGCGGCACTGCGCCAGGAGGGCCTGTCCGACGTCGTGCCCCGCCCCCTGAAGTACGACCACCCCTACACCTTCTGGGACTACCGGGAGCTGGGCTTCCCGAAGAACAAGGGCATGCGGATCGACCTCGTGTACGGCAACGCCCCCTTCGCCGCAGCGGTCTCGGACAGCTATGTGGACCGGGAGGAGCGCAAGGGCAAGGGCGCGTCCGACCACGCCCCGGTCGTCGTCGACCTCGATCTCTGACCTCGGCCCCCTGCGTCGGTCCGCAGGGCTCGGCTCCACCGTCGAGGGGCGGCCGTTGTCAGTGGGCACGGCTACGGTGGCTTCCGTCCTTGTCCCGCTTGCTGGCTGCTTGCTGCGACCAGGGACCCGCCCCGCCCGGACAGCGCCGGGCGGGGCCTCGTCCGCCGTCGGTCAGACGGCGGGCACGTCGCCCCGGCTCCGGTCGGCGGCCCGGCGCGCTCCGAGCGCCGTCCAGCCGGTGCCCAGCGCCAGGACCATCAGCAGCGCGCTCACCCACAGCGGAGACCGGAAGCCGAACCCCGCGTCGATCGCGAGTCCGCCCAACCACGGCCCAAGTGCGCCACCCACGTTGAACGCGGAGGTGGCGAACGAACCCGACAGCGTCGGCGCACCGGGCGCCAGCCGGAACACCCACGAGATCAGCGCCGTCCCCGTGCCGAACGCGAGCATCCCCTGCACGAGGACGAACACCACGGTCGCGGCCGGGCTCCCCGCGGTCAGTGCGAACCCCGCCCAGCCGGTCGCGAGAAGGACCAGACCGGTCGCGGTGAAGGCGGTCGGCCGTGCGTCCACGAGCCGCCCGGAGACGGTCACCCCCAGGAACGAACCCAGGCCGAACAGTGCGAGCAGTACCGGCACCCAGCCCTGGCCGAGACCGGTGACCCGGGTGGCGAGCGGCTCGACGTAGGAGAACGCGCAGAACGTCGCCCCCTGCACGAGGGCGCTGGTGAGCAGCGCCGAGAGCAGCCGCGGACCGGCCAGGGCCCGCAGTTCGGCCCCGGCGGACGCCGGGATCGACTCCGGACGGGCCTCCGGGACCGTCGCGGCGATCACGGCTGCGGCCGGAACGGAGACCAGGGCCACGGCCCAGAACGCCGACCGCCACCCCAGATGACCGCCCAGTACCGCCCCGGCCGGCACCCCCGCCACACAAGCGAGGGTGACGCCGCCCACCACCACGGACGTGGCACGGGCCCGGGCCTCGGGACCAGCCAGGGACACCGCGGTCACCAGCGCCACGGCCCAGAAACCGGCGTTCGCCAGTGCCCCGGCGACGCGTGTCGCCAGAAGCACCCCGTAGCCGGGGGCGAGCGCCCCGACGACGTGGACGGTGGCGAAGACGCACAGGAAGAACAGCAGGGCGCGGCGGCGCGGCCGGCCGCGGCTGAAGAGCGCCATCAGCGGCGCCCCGATGACCATCCCGACCGCGAAGGCCGAGGTCAGCAACCCGGCGGCGGGAATGGACACATGAAGGTCGGCGGCGATGTCCGAGATCAGGCCGGACAGCATGAACTCGGACGTGCCCTGGGCGAAGACGGCGAGCCCGAGCGCGTATACGGCGAAAGGCATGAAGGAACCCCATGAACGGCTGACGGAGGGACCGGGCGGAGGGGGTGCGGGCCGCGCCCGTCCGTCATGTCGGTACGACGGACGGCGACGCGGGAGAACGTCCGGGGTGTTCCGGGACGGAACCGGCCGGGCGGTGAACGCCGGGGCGGGAAGCCCGCGCACGAGCGCGGACGGGAGAAGCGGCCTACGCGGAAGGACCCGCGAGGGCAGCCGGGCGGCAGCGGCGCTCTTGGCCCTGACGGCCGCGGGGGAGCGCGCTCATGGACGCGAAACTACCAGCCGATGTCGGAGTACCGCCGGCCGGTGTCCGGGCCGGCCGGTCCGGGGTGCGGTGGCGCGCGGGCGCGGAGCCCGGGAACCGGCCCAGTACGCGCACGACCGCCCGCGCGCCCTGTGGTGCGTTCTTTGGGCGGGATGCGACCCTGACTGGTATGAACATCCCTTTCCTGGACAACTGGCGTAAGCGGCACGACGATACGCGGGAGCCGGGGCTCGCCTCGGCCGATCCCGAAGGCGTGGCCGAGCTGCTCGCCGAGTGCGAACTGCTGCGCGTCCGGGCGGGGCAGCGGGGTCTCGAACTCGACGACAGTCCGGCCTCGTTGGCGGCTCTCGACCAGTTGCCGCCGCGCTGGCGCGACGATCCCGAGGAACTGCCCTGGCTGGGCAATGACGCGGGCCTGTACCTCGGCACGGTCCTGGTGCGCAATGTCCCGGGCGCGGTCTGGAGCATCTGGCCGAGTGGTCGGCCCGTGGTGCGGCTGCCCTCGGGGCGGGAGATCGACGTGGTGGAGGCGGGGCTGGACTGGGCGATGGCCGGAAGCCCGGAGCTCTCGCAGGTCTACTCGGAGTCGGCCGAGGGGTAGGGCTCTTCGGGTGACGGCCAGGGCTCTCCATAAAATCGAAAAAGAATCCTTATGCCCCATTTGCGCGTGTCGGTGGTGAAGCCCTTTTTCACGCTGGATAGTTTGCGCTGACCTCGACGAAGCGAAGAGTGGGTGGGGCAGCGCATGGCCGCCGAGCCGTTGATCGAACTGCGGAACGTCAACAAGTACTACGGACGTCTGCACGTCCTGCGGGACATCGACCTCACCGTCGGCCGCGGCGAGGTGGTGGTGATCATCGGCCCCTCCGGTTCCGGCAAGTCGACGCTCTGCCGGACCATCAACCGGCTGGAGACCATCGAGTCGGGCCGCATCACGATCGACGGCAGGCCGCTGCCCGAGGAGGGCAAGCCGCTCGCCCGGCTCCGGGCCGAAGTGGGCATGGTCTTCCAGTCGTTCAACCTCTTCGCCCACAGGACCGTGCTGGACAACGTCTCGCTCGCCCAGCTCAAGGTCCGCAAACGGAAGAAGGACGAGGCCGACCGGCGTTCCCGGGAACTGCTGGAGCGGGTCGGCCTCGCCGCGCACGCCGACAAGTTCCCCGCCCAGCTCTCCGGCGGTCAGCAGCAGCGCGTGGCCATCGCCCGCGCCCTCGCCATGGACCCCAAGGCCCTGCTCTTCGACGAACCCACCTCGGCACTCGACCCCGAGATGATCAACGAGGTGCTCGAAGTCATGCGGCAGCTCGCCCGGGACGGCATGACCATGGTCGTCGTCACCCACGAGATGGGCTTCGCCCGTTCCGCCGCGAACCGCGTCGTCTTCATGGCCGACGGACTGATCGTCGAGGACCGCACGCCCGAGGCGTTCTTCACCGCGCCGGAGAGCGAGCGCGCCAAGGACTTCCTGTCCAAGATCCTCAAGCACTGACGGGGGCTCCCTGTTGCGTACGAGAAGAGTTCTGGCCGCCTGCGCCTGTCTCCTGCTGGTCTTCCTCGCCGCCGGGTGCGGAAAGGAGGGCAGTCCGCCCGTGAAGGGGCCGAGGCCCGAGCAACTGCCCGTGTACCGGGTCGACACCGGCTTCCGGCTTCCCCAGTCGCCGACCTGGACCGAGGCGAGGAAACGCGGCTACCTCCGGGTCGGGGCCAAGGAGGACCAGCCGTACCTCGGCGAGAAGGACCCGGCCACCGGCGCCTACTCCGGGTTCGACATCGAGATCGCCCGGATGACGGCCGCCTCGCTCGGCTTCGACCCGAAGACCGTCCGCTTCCGGACCATCGCCTCCGCCAACCGCGAGACGGCCCTGCAGAACGGCCAGATCGACTACTACGTCGGCACCTACACCATCAACGACCTGCGCAAGAAACTCGTCGGCTTCGCGGGCCCCTACTACATGGCCGGTCAGTCACTCCTCGTCCGCACCGACGAGCACGGCATCAACGGTCCGCAGGACCTGGCCGGGAAGACGGTCTGCTCGGCGGCGGGATCGACCCCGTACCAGCGCATCGCCGCCGAATACCCGAAGGCGGTCCTGGTCTCCTACGACACGTACTCGATCTGCGTCGACAACCTGCTGACCTACCAGGTCGACGCCGTCACCACCGACGACGCGATCCTGCTCGGCTTCGCGGCCAAGGCACCCAAGGAGCTGAAGGTGGTCGGCGAGCCGTTCTCCAGGGAGCCGTACGGCATCGGCGTCCCGCGAAGCGACAACGCGCTGCGGTTCGCCCTCGACGACGCCCTGGCGGCCAACCAGAGGAACGGCAACTGGAAGAAGGCGTTCGAGTCGACGCTCGGCCTGTCCGGAACGCCCGCGCCGACCCCGCCCCCCATCGACCGCTACCCGGCCGGCTGAGAGGACGGGAACCGACATGGACGTACTCACGCACAACTTCTCGCTGTACGGCGACGGCTTCCTCGGCACCGTCGAGCTGACCGTCTACTCCTCCGTCCTGGCGCTGCTGCTCGGCTTCGTCATGGCCTCCTTCCGGGTGGCGCCCGTCGGCTCGCTGCGGACGCTCGGCACGGTGTGGGTGACGGTGCTGCGCAACACCCCGCTGACCCTGCTCTTCTTCGCGGTCCTGCTCGGGCTGCCGCGCTTCGGCCTGGTGCTCCCCTTCAGGGTCTTCGCGGTCCTCGCGCTCGGCTGCTACACCTCCGCGTTCATCTGCGAGGTGCTGCGCTCCGGCATCGGCACCGTGCCGAAGGGGCAGGGGGAGGCGGCCCGCAGCCTCGGCATGACGTTCGGCCAGACGCTGAACCACATCGTGCTGCCGCAGGCGTTCCGCTCGGTGATCCCGCCGATCGGCTCGACACTCATCGCCCTCGCCAAGAACTCAGCGATCGCCGGGGCGTTCAGCGTCACCGAGCTCCTCGGTACCTACAAGACCCTCAACGAGCTGGGCTACAGCATCATCTGGACCTTCGTCTGGATCGCCGTCGGCTACCTGATCATCACCCTGTCCATCAGCGCGCTCTTCAACGTGCTGGAGAAGCGCTGGGGAGTCGCCCGATGACCGCCCGCACCGCGTCGGCCGCCACCGCCCTCTACGACCTCCCGGGCCCGGCCGCCCGCAGACGCCACCGCCTGTACGGGGTCGTCTCGACGGCCCTGATCCTCGCGGCGGTCGGCTGGGTGGTCTACCTGCTCCTCCACACCGGGCAGTTCAGCGGGGCCAAATGGACACCGTTCGCGTACGTCGGCATCCAGGAGCTCCTGCTGCGCGGCCTGGGCAACACCCTCAAGGCGTTCGCGTACGCCGCGGTGCTGTCCCTCGCGCTCGGCGCGGTGCTCGCCGTCGGCAGGCTCTCCGACCACCGGGCCGTCCGCTGGGTCTCGACGCTGCTCGTCGAGTTCTTCCGGGCCATGCCCGTCCTGGTGATGATCTTCTTCGTCTTCGTGGCGCTGAAGGCGCAGCCGCTGACCGCGCTGGTCACGGGCCTGACCCTGTACAACGGCTCGGTGCTCGCCGAGGTGTTCCGCACCGGGATCAACTCCGTGGACCGCGGGCAGCGCGAGGCGGCGTACGCCCTCGGGATGCGCAAGACCCAGGTCACCACGTACGTGCTGGCCCCGCAGGCGGTGCGCGCCATGCTGCCCACGATCATCAGCCAGCTCGTGGTGGCCCTGAAGGACACCTCGCTCGGCTACCTGATCACCTACGAGGAGTTCCTCCACGCCGGCAAGCTCATCGCGTCCAACCTCGACTACGACCTCCCCTTCATCCCCGTCGTGATGGTGATCTCACCGATCTACATCGGGATGTGCATGCTGCTCTCCTGGTTCGCGACCTGGGTGGCCAGGCAGGAGCGGCGCAGCCCGAAGACGACGGCGGTGGAAGTGGCCCCGGCCGAGCCCGGAACGGTGCTGCCGGGGGTGCGGTAGCCGGACGGGCGCGTACGGGGCGGACCGGCCGCGCCGGACGGTGCTCGACGTACGGCGGACAGGTCCGGCGCCGGTCACCGGATGGGGCGTGCCGGTGACCTCGCGGAGTCGGGTACGGCCGTGGCCCGGGGGCAGCGGGGGAGCGGGCCCGGTGGCCGCCCGCGCCCGGCGACGGACGGGCACGGCGACGGACGGGCACGGCCCCGCGCGGGGCGCGGTCCGGCGGCGCGGCCCGGGCACCCCCGGCTCACCTCAGCGCGCTCTTGGCCAGCCAGTCGGCCCAGGACACGTTCCACTCGCCGTAGCCGTTGCCCTCCGCGATCGTGCCCTTGGCCTCCGCGCCGCTGATCTCGAACGGGTCGCCGACGCGCACCTGCCGGTACAGCGCCGCGGCGTTCGCGTCGCTCATGCCGACACAGCCCGAACTGCGGTTGGCCACCCCGAAGTAGGCGGCGTTCCACGGCGCGGCGTGGGCGTACATCCCCGACCAGGTCAGCCGCATCGACGAGTCGACCATCTTGTCGTAGGCGTCGCCCAGGCCGACCGTCTCCGAGCGCATGTTGATCGTGCCCTCCTTGGACATCAGCACGGCCGTGCCGCGCCACGACGCCTTGATGCCGCCCGGGGTACCGGCCGACATGGGCACGTCCATCACGGTCTTCCCGTCCCGCTTCAGCGCCAGCCGGTGCCGGTCGAGATCGACCTTGACCACCTGATGGGCGCCGATGGTGAACGCGGTGCGGTAGTCACGGACGAACCAGCCGCCGGACGGGCCCGAGTCGACGCCGTTGAGAGCGGCGTCGAGCGTGATCTTCGTGCCGGGCTTCCAGTACTCCTTGGGCCGCCAGTCGACGCGGTCCCGGCCGGAGTAGTCGCGCAGCCAGCCCCAGGAGCCCTCGGTGCGGTTCGAGGTGGTGACCTTCAGGGCCTTCTCGACCGCTGCCCGGTTCTTCACCGGGTGGTCGAAGACGATCGACAGGGGCTGGGCGATGCCGACCGTGGTGTTCTTGCCGGGGGCCAGGGACAGCTTGTTCACCTTGCTCGCCGCGGCGGTGCTGAAGCCGGCCTGTGCGCTGCCGCCCTCAGTGTCCCGGGCCTCGACGCGGTAGCTGGTGCCGGGGGCGGCGGGCCGGTCCGACGTCCAGGCCCGGCCGTTCGCCGATATCCGGCCGGTGAGCGCGCCTCCGTCGGCCGCCCGCACCGTGACCGCCTTCAGCTTTCCGGCCTCCAGCGTCACCTTCACCGGCTGTCCGGCGGCGGCGCCGGAGCCCTGGAGGTTCACCGAGATCCGGGTGGTGCGCGCGGGCGCGTTCCCGGCGGCCTTCCCGGAATCCGCGAGGGAGTCCGACGCGGACGCGCCGTTGCAGGCGGTGAGGGAGATGCCCAGCGCCGCGGCCCCGGCGATCAGGGCGAGCCCGGCCGGGCGGGCGAGTGGTGACATGCGGCGGGTGCGCCGGTGTGCGGAGAACAAGGAAGACCTCCAAGGCAGTGCTTTTCGATGAGGGAGAGGAGCGCACGTGACGGCAGGTTCCGCAAAACGGTTGAAAGCCGGGAAATCCTCTGTGTGACATCGGTCGCAGCGCAACGGTCGTCGTCCGCTCACATACGCCGCTCGGCGCGGTCCGGAGCTGTGAGCATCCGGTGCGACCCCGCGGAGCCGAAGCGGGGGAACAGGAAGGGCCGGCTCGATGCCCACGCCCCCGCCCATGCCCACGCCCCCGCCCATGCCCGCGCCCTCGGCGCTGATGCGCACAACATGCGCGGGGTACCCTCCACCCTTGACCCCGACGACCGTCCCTTCGGGCTGCCGCGCCGGAAGCCCGGCATCGGCGGGCAGGTGGTCGAGACCCTCGGAGAGCGGGAGACATCGGTGGGCGGAGCCGCCAACAACACCCTTTACCGAGCCTTCCAGGCCTGCCTGGCCCGCCGATGACGGCCCCCACCACGGCCCCCGCGCAGACCGGGGAACGCGGGTCCGGTTCGGTGCTGCGCAGCGGCGTCCTCATGGCGTCCGGCTCCCTCGTCTCCCGGGCCACCGGCTTCGTCCGCTCCGCCGTCGTCGTCGCCGCACTCGGCACCGGACTCCAGGCCGACGGATACACCGTCGCCAACACCGTGCCCAACATCCTCTACATGCTGCTCATCGGCGGCGCCCTCAACGCCGTGTTCGTCCCCGAACTGGTGCGGGCCGCCCGGAACCACGACGACGGCGGAGCGGCGTACACCGACCGGCTGCTCACGGTCTGCACCGCGGGACTGCTCGCGCTCACCGCGCTCACCGTCGTCGCGGCACCCTGGATCGTCTCGCTCTACGCCCCCGGCTACCAGGGCGGACAAGCCGATCTGACCATCGCCCTGACCCGCTACTGCCTGCCGCAGATCCTCTTCTACGGTCTCTTCACCCTCCTGGGCCAAGTCCTCAACGCCCGGGACCGGTTCGGCGCGATGATGTGGACCCCGGTCCTCAACAACCTCGTCATCATCGCGGTGTTCGGGCTCTACCTGGCCGTCGCCGCGCACTCCGACGGCACGTTGACCGCCGCGCAGGCCCGCTGGCTCGGCTGGGGCACGACCGCCGGGATCGTCGTGCAGACGCTCGCCCTGCTGCCCTCGCTGCGCGCCGCGGGGTTCCGCTGGCGGCCGCGATTCGACTGGCGGGGCAGCGGACTGACCCGGCCGCTGCGCGCGGCCGGCTGGCTCGTCATGCTCGTGCTGACCAACCAGATCGCCTACTGGGTGGTCACCCGGCTCGCCACTGCCACCGGGCAGCACGCCGTCGAGCAGCACGTGGCGGGCGGTCCCGGCTACACCGCGTACAGCTACGCCTACCAACTGTGGGTCGTGCCCCACGGCATCGTGACCGTCTCCCTGGTCACGGCCCTGATGCCGCGGATGAGCAGGGCCGCGGCCGAGGGCGACCTCGCGGGGGTGCGGCGCGATGTCTCGTACGCCCTGCGCACCTCGGCCGCGGTCGTGGTGCCCGCGGTGGCCGTCCTGTTCGCGCTGGCGCCGTGGGTGATGGGTGCGGTGTACGGGTACGGACGCACCGGTGAGGCCGACATCGCGGTCATGGCCGGCATGATGGCGGCGTTCGCGCCGGGGCTGATCGCCTACTCCGGGCAGTACGTGCTCTCCCGCGCGTTCTACGCGATGAGCGACACCCGCACCCCGTTCCTCCTGAACCTGGTGATCGCGGCGCTCAACGCCGGGCTGTCCGTCGCCGCCTACCTGCTGCTGCCGGTGCGCTGGGCCGTGACGGGCATGGCCGGGGCGTACGCGGTGGCCCTGTTCGCGGGCTTCGGCGTCACCGCGTACGTGCTGCACCGCAGGCTCTCCGCCCGCGCTGCGGGGGCCTCGCCGGGGCTCGGGGCCGTCGGCGGCGCGGGCGGGGCTCCGGGGGTGGACGGCGGCCCGGGGGCGGGCGGCGCTCCGGGGGTGGGCGCCGGCCCGGGCGGCGACAGGAGGCGTTCGCTGCTGCGGTCGCCCGGACTGTGGGCACAGCTGCGGCTGGTGGTCGCGGCGGTGCCCGCCGGACTGCTGGGGCATGTGACCGCACGCGCCTGCGACCGGCTCGGGGACTTCGCCGCGGTGGGAGCGGGGACCGCCGCGCTCCTGCTCACGTTCGCGCTGCTGGCCCGGCCGCTCCGGCTGAGGGAGATCAGCGCCGCGATCGCGGCGGCCCGGGGTCGGCTGCGCCGGGCCTGAGACCCGCTGCCCGCTCCGTACGGCCGACCGGTGGGCCCCGAGAGGGGCCGCGCGACCGCCCGTCCGGGCGGCCGGTCCCCGGTGGCCCCGTGCCCGCCGCCTCAGCCGGTCGCCCGGTGCGGGATACGCGGTGTGGGGACGGGCGCCCGGGCGGCGAGGGCATGGTTCCGCTGCTGCTGCTGCTCGCCTACGGCGCCGCGACCCTGGTCGGCAATGTGATCGTCGCCCGCCTGGCCGACCGGCACACCATCTCGACACTGCTGATCGGCACCGCCCTCAACGTGATCTTCCTGACCGGGTTCGCGGTCTTCACCGACGCTCCGGCGCCGGCGCTGGCGTTCATGCTCGGCATCGGTCTGGTCGGCGTAACGATGAACCCCGCGATGGCCGTGCGGGTGCAGCGAGCCGGCAGCACCACGCCGCTGGTCAACACCATCCACGCGTCCTTCATCACCCTCGGAGTCATCCTCGGCTCCGCTATCGGATCGGCCCTGATCCCGGCCTACGGGCTCCGTTCCCCCGTCATCCTGGGCATCGTGCTGGCCTTCCTCGCGATCCTGGCGGTCCTGCCCGCTCTCGCTCGCCCCTACCTGCGCAACGGCGACCGTGACAAGGCCGATGAGCGGACCTTGTCTCCCGTATGACGTTTTGCCCCCCCGGGCGGCTCCCCGGTCTGCGCCCTCACCGACCTCGCCGCGGTGGACGCGCCGGACCCACCGAGGCGCTGACACCGGTGGCCGTCGCACCGAGGCCGATGTCGCGCAGGTCGTCATGCGGGGGCGGGCATGCTGGCGGGCGTGCGGATCCGAGCCCACGGCGCTCCTGACGGCGGGGCAGGAGCGGCGCTACCCTGCGGCGGACAATCCTTCACCGGAGGTGCCTGTGCGACGATCCTTAGCACGGAAAGTCTCGTTGACGGCGGTGCTCGCCGCGGTCGCCACGATCGGGGCGACCGCCCCGGCGACGTCCTCGCCCGCACCACCCCATGCTCCGCCCCCCAAGTCGCCGGTGGCGGTGGGCTACGGAGGGGCGGTCTCCAGCGTCGACCCGGACGCCTCGGCCGCCGGGATCGAGGTGCTCCGCAAGGGCGGCAACGCGGTGGACGCCGCGGTGGCGACGGCGGCCGCGCTGGGCGTGAGCGAACCGTACTCGTCGGGTATCGGGGGCGGCGGCTACTTCGTCCACTATGACGCCCGGAAGCACACCGTGCGGACCATCGACGGCCGGGAGACCGCGCCGCGAAGCGCGGACTCCTCGCTGTTCCTGGAGGACGGCAAGCCGATCGCCTTCGACGAGGTCGTCACCAGCGGGCTGGGCGTGGGTGCCCCCGGCACTCCGGCCACCTGGGCCGCCGCGCTCGACGCCTGGGGCAGCAAGTCGTTGCGGGAGGTGCTGAAACCGGCCGTACGGCTCGCCAGGGACGGCTTCGTCGTCGACGGCACGTTCCGCTCGCAGACCGAGGCGAATCAGGACAGGTTCGCGGACTTCCCGGCGAGCCGGAAGCTCTTCCTGCCGGGCGGCCGACTGCCCGTGGTCGGCTCCGTCTTCAAGAACCCCGATCTGGCGCGCACCTACGAGCTGATGGGCCGCAAGGGCGTCGGCGAGCTGTACCGGGGCGAGGTGGCCGGCGACATCGTACGCACCGTGCGCAAGCCGCCGGTGGACCCGGGCGCGGACCGGGTCGTGCGTCCCGGCGACCTCACCGCCGAGGACCTGCGTTTCTACCGCGTGCTGCGCAGGGATCCGACGAAGGTCCGCTACCGCGGACTGGACGTGTACGGCATGGCGCCCTCCTCCTCCGGCGGCACGACCGTGGGCGAGGCGCTCAACATCCTTGAGCACACGGACCTTTCGAAGGCGACCGAGAAGCAGTACCTGCACCGCTTCATCGAGGCGAGCCGGATCGCGTTCGCGGACCGGGGGCGGTGGGTCGGCGACCCTGCGTTCGAGGACGTACCGACGCGGGAACTGCTGCGGCAGCGCTTCGCGGACTCGCGGGCCTGCCTGATCAGGGACGACGCGGTGCTGACCAGCCCGCTCGCTCCGGCGGACCCGAGGCGCCCGTCGTCCGGTTGCCGGACCGGCGGGCCGGCGGCCCCGACGACGTACGAGGGCGAGAACACCACGCATCTGACGACGGCCGACAAGTGGGGCAACGTCGTCGCCTATACCCTCACGATCGAGCAGACGGGTGGCAGCGGCATCACCGTCCCGGGGCGCGGCTTCCTCCTCAACAACGAGTTGACGGACTTCTCGTTCGCGCCCGCCGACCCGGCGGTCCACGACCCCAACCTGCCCGGTCCGGGCAAGCGGCCCCGGTCGTCCATGTCGCCGACGATCGTGCTGAAGAACGGCAGGCCGGTGCTGGCCCTGGGCTCGCCGGGCGGCGCCACGATCATCACGACCGTGCTGCAGTCGCTCATCGGCACCGTCGACCGCGGGCTGCCGCTCGTCGACGCCATCGCGGCACCGCGCGCCAGCCAGCGCAACGCGGCGACGACGGAAATCGAACCGGCGCTCTGGAACAGCCCGGTGCGGGCCCGACTGGAGGCTCTGGGGCACGCCTTCAAGTCCACCTCGGAACTCGGAGCGGCGACGGGCGTGCAACGCCTCCCGGACGGCCGTTGGCTGGCGGCTGCGGAGAAGGTGCGCAGGGGCGGCGGGTCGGCCATGGTCGTCCAGCCGTCCGGAAGGCCATGACGGTTCGTCAATAAGCTTTCTGATGAGGCTGGTTCGTCATCAAGCGACTCCGGTGACGGACCAGCCGCAGCGCTCTTGAGGCGGATACGGCTTCGGGTCCGTCTTTGGCGCGTCCCCGCACCGGCCCTTCCGGCCCGCCGGAGAGGGCCGGTTGCGAGGACGCGCGCGACGGGTGGAGCGGCAGGCTGCGGCCGTCGAGCCGTCGAGCCGTCGAGTGGTCGGGCGGGCATCGTGAGCGGCGGTCACAACGCGGTCAGGACACGTGGCCCGTCGTCGGTGATGGCCACGGTGTGCTCGGCGTGTGCCGCGCGGGAGCCGTCGGACGTACGCAACGTCCAGCCGTCCCGGTCCGGGTAGTACCCGTCCGTCCCGCCACCGGTCAGCATCGGCTCGATCGCCAGCACCATCCCGTGCCGCAACAGCATGCCGCGGCCCGGCCGCCCCTCGTTGGGAACGGCCGGGTCCTCGTGCATGGACCGCCCCACACCGTGGCCGCCGAACCCGTCCGGAATGCCGTAACCGGCTTTGCGGCACACCGTGCCGATCGCATGCGCGATGTCCCCGATCCGGTTGCCGACGACCGCCGCCGAGATCCCCGCATCCAGGGCTGCGAACGCCGTGTCGATCAGCCGCGTGTCCTCGGGCCGGGCGCGCCCGACGGTGAAGCTGATCGCGGAATCGCCCGCCCAGCCTTTGAGCGTGGCACCCGCGTCGATACTGACGAGGTCGCCGTCACGTAGCCGACGGCCGGTCGGGATGCCGTGCACGATCGCGTCGTTCACCGACGCGCAGATCACGGCGGGGAACGGGACCGGCGCGAAGTGCGGACGATAGTTCAGGAACGGCGACCCGGCGCCCGCCTCGTGGAGCACTTCCCGGGCTACCGCGTCCAGTTCGAGCAACGAGACGCCGACCGCGGCCTCCTTTCGTACGGCCGCCAGCATGTGGGCGACGACCAGGCCGGTCTCGCGCATGGCTTCGATGGATGTGTCTGTCTTGAGCTGCACCATTCCAATTACTATACCGGTCCGGGCGGTATTAGAATGACGGCATGGTGCGAAACCCCCTGACTCCGGAGGAACGCCGGCGCGGCGAACGGCTTGGCACGCTGCTGCGCGAGGCGCGCGGCGGACGCAGCATGGTCGAGATCGCGGCGCGCGCCGGGATCTCCGCCGAGACCTTGCGCAAGATCGAAACGGGACGGGCGCCGACGCCCGCCTTCTTCACCGTCGCCGCGCTGGCCGGAGCGCTCGGACTCTCGATGGACGATCTGCTCGCCCGGTGCGCCCCGGAACCCGATGCGGTACCACTGGCCGGGTAGCCGATTCATGGTGGGGCGGTGCGTGGGGCGGTGCGCCGGCGGCTGCTGGGCGCATCCGGGCGCGCAGCCTGCCTCGCCCCTCGCCCCTCGCGTCGCGGGAGGGATTCTCTGCGAGAGGGGGGGCCGGGATCGCCGCCAGGCCGGCGCGGCTCTCGTGATCGCGTACGAGGGCGACGTGCCCGTGCTGGTTCGTGACGGCGGCCATGCGTCGTGTCGGCCGGGGAGCCGGTCCCGTTGGAGCGAAGCCGACCGCACTTCCGGGATCGCGTTCGGTCGGGCAGCCGGGCAGCCGGGCAGCCGGGCAGCCGGGCAGCCGGGCAGACCGCCGGGCCGGGGACCGGTGAGTGGTAGCCGCTACGGCCGTTGCGGTCGCGGCGGTCGCCGTGCTCGTGCCGGCCCCGTTTCTTCCGGCTTCGGCAGTGGCTGCGCGGAGGTCGAGAGGCGGTCCCTTCCGGCTACCGCATCTCCGCCTCTTCGGGCGGCGGTCCGGGGGCGGGCCGCAGCCCCGGATCCTCGCCCGGTGCCGGATAGAACCGGCGGGCCCAGCGCCGGAACGGGCCGATCGGGCCGTCCCCGTGGGCGAGCCCGGGCGGTTGCCGGTACTGCTTGTGGTGCCAGATCGGGAAGTCGGCGGCGGTGAATTCGCAGCTGGACCGGAAGATGGCGCGGTCCAGCAGCCGGGCGGCGGTGCGACTTGCCACGCGTGCGAGCGGTGCCGGGAGCCGGGCCGGCTCCGAGAAGGCGACGCGGTTCTGCTGTCGGAACTGCATGCGGTTGGGGGCGATGGCGGTCGGCATCACCATCGTGCACATCCGCAGTCCGATCCGGGGCGTGTACACATCGGCGTGCAGGCAGCCGAGACCGTAACCGTCCACCTCCACCTCGACGACGAAGTCCCCCAGCACCGGTGCCGACTCGTGGGCCCGCATCGATACATGGAACGTGGCGTCGTCGTATATGACCGGGCCGCCCATCTCGGCCTTCTTCCAGCCGTGCAGGGTGGCGAAATGGCCGACATCCACCGAGTTCTCGATGACCTCCTGGGCGTTCCCGGCCAGTTCCCAGGCGGCACTGCGAGCGGGCCGGTGTCCGATCCGGTGCCACTCGGGGATGGACCAGTCCGGGGCCCGGCCGTCGTGGTGTCGCCACACGAAGACGGCGCCGTTGACCTCGTGCACCGACAACTGGGCCAGGGGCGACTTCGGCGGCCTGGTGTCGTAGCCCGTCCGCACGCACGTGCCGTCCGGCCCGAACGCGAAGTGGTGGAAGGGGCACACCAGATCGTCGCCCTCGACCTCCGCCAGGCCGAGATGGGCACCGAGGTGCGGGCAGTACGGCCGGATGGCGCGGAGCGCTCCCGAACCGAGCCGGTACAGCACCACGTCCTGCCCCGCGAGCGGGCGGGTGAGCACGGTGCCCGGCCGCAGTTCGTCGGAGAACGCCAGCGCGGACCAGCCGCTCGGGTAGGGGAGAGCGGGTGTGTCCGCGGCACAGGCCGGGGTCGGTCCTTCGCTGATGCCGCCTTCGTATGCGCGTGACAGTCCCACGACGTCCCCTTTCAAGGCTGTTCGTCTGGAGGCTGCCCAGACCGTTCCGAGATCCTCGCGAGGCCGTCCACATCACCCGATCGGGAAGGGCCGAACAGGACGGTTCGAGTGGCGGGTTGACGGTCGGGGGCCGCCCGATCGCCCTTGCGCCGCCCGGCATGGGGCCAGGGCGCCGTCGGGCGTCTGAGCGTGAAACGCACGGCGACGGCGCGGACTTCGGCGAAGGGCGGCCGTCCGGCGGCCTGCTTCGCGGAGTCCGCGGACCCGCCGGGGTGCGGCGCCGTCGGCGGGTGCTGGGCGCCGAATCCGGGCGAGGACGGCGGCCGTGGTGGGACTTTGCCGGTGGCCGCGAGGCGAGCGGCGAATCGTGCTGGGGCCCCGTCCGCCGTTGCGAAGGGAGCGGCGAGCCGTCGGTCCCCGCCCCTGCGGCGCATCGATCGAACGGGTGAGCGGGTGGGGTGTGGACCGCACGGGTGTGAAACGTGATCGACTCCGCCGGTTCACGGCAATGGTCTTGCCCCGCTGTGTGGCGGGGCCTACGTTCTCCTCTACGCCCGCGTCTACGGGCGTAGAAACGCGTTGAGGCTCTCTGACGCCGTGTCGAAGGAGCAGCTCATGTCCCAAGTCGTACGCGCCGCCCTCGTCCAGGCGACCTGGACCGGCGACACCGAATCCATGATCGCCAAGCATGAGGAGCACGCGCGCGAGGCCGCCCGCCGGGGCGCGCGGATCATCGGCTTCCAGGAGGTGTTCAACGCCCCCTACTTCTGCCAGGTGCAGGAACCCGAGCACTACCGCTGGGCCGAGCCGGTCCCCGACGGTCCGACGGTCCGGCGCATGCGGGACCTCGCCCGGGAGACCGGCATGGTGATCGTGGTGCCGGTCTTCGAGGTCGAGCAGTCCGGCTTCTACTACAACACCGCCGCCGTCATCGACGCCGACGGCTCCTATCTCGGCAAGTACCGCAAGCACCACATCCCGCAGGTCAAGGGGTTCTGGGAGAAGTACTACTTCAAGCCCGGGAACGCCGGATGGCCGGTCTTCGACACCGCCGTCGGCAAGGTCGGCGTCTACATCTGCTACGACCGGCACTTCCCCGAAGGATGGCGTCAACTCGGGCTCAGCGGAGCCAAGTTGGTGTACAATCCGTCCGCCACGTCGCGCGGCCTCTCCGCCTACCTGTGGCAGTTGGAACAGCCCGCCGCCGCCGTCGCCAACGAGTACTTCATCGCCGCGATCAACCGCGTGGGCCAGGAGGAGTACGGGGACAACGACTTCTACGGCAGCAGCTACTTCGTCGATCCGCGCGGTCAGTTCGTCGGCGACGTCGCCTCCGACAGGGAGGAGGAACTCGTCGTGCGCGACCTCGACTTCGGTCTCATCGACGAGGTCCGGCAGCAGTGGGCGTTCTACCGGGACCGCCGTCCCGATGCCTACGAGGGACTGGTCGAGCCGTGAGCAGCCTGCACCAGCGCCATCTCGCCGTCAGTCCCGGCTGGCTGACGCTCTACTACAAGGATCCGCTGGAGCTCACCCACGGCGAGGGCCGGCACGTCTGGGGCGCCGACGGCAGGCGCTACCTCGACTTCTTCGGCGGCATCCTCACCACCATGACGGCCCACGCGCTGCCCGAGGTGACCAAGGCGGTCGCCGAGCAGGCGGGCAGGATCATCCATTCCTCCACGCTGTACCTCAACCGCCCGATGGTCGAACTGGCCGAGCGCGTCGCCACACTCTCCGGCATCCCGGACGCCCGGGTCTTCTTCACCACGTCGGGAACCGAGGCGAACGACACCGCGCTGCTGCTCGCCACCGCGTACCGCCGGTCGAACCAGATCCTCGCGATGCGCAACAGCTACCACGGCAGATCGTTCTCCGCCGTCTCCATCACTGGCAACAGGGCCTGGTCGCCCACGAGTCTGTCCCCGTTGCAGACGTTGTACGTGCACGGCGGTGTCCGCACACGGGGGCCCTACGCACACCTGGGCGACGCCGAGTTCACCGCGGCCTGTGTCGCCGATCTGGAGGACCTGCTCGGCCACACCCGCACACCCGCCGCCCTGATCGCCGAACCGATCCAGGGCGTCGGCGGGTTCACCTCACCGCCGGACGGACTGTACGCGGCGTTCCGCCGGGTCCTCGACCGGCACGGAGTCCTCTGGATCTCCGACGAGGTGCAGACCGGCTGGGGCCGCACCGGCAAGCACTTCTGGGGCTGGCAGGCGCACGGCGAGAACGGGCCGCCGGACATTCTCACGTTCGCGAAGGGCATCGGCAACGGCATGTCGATCGGCGGTGTCGTGGCCCGCGCCGAGGTCATGAACTGCCTCGACGCCAACTCCATTTCCACCTTCGGCGGTTCCCCGGTCACGATGGCGGCCGGTCTCGCCAACCTCTCCTACCTTCTGGAACACGATCTGCAGGGCAATGCCCGGCGCGTCGGCGGACTGCTGATGGAGCGGCTGCGCGCGGTCGGCGCCGCCTGCGCGAGCGTACGGGAGGTGCGCGGCCGGGGGCTGATGGCCGGCATCGAGCTGGTGAAGCCGGGCACGGAGGAGGCGAATCCGGAGGCGGCCACAGCTGTACTGGAAGCGGCCCGGGACGGTGGCCTGCTCATCGGCAAGGGCGGTGGCCACGACACCAGCGTGCTGCGGATCGCCCCGCCGCTCTCGCTGACCGTCCGGGAGGCGGAGGAGGGCGCGGAGATCCTGGGCGCCGCCCTTCGAACGGTGGGTTGAGAGCGGCGGGTCGAGAGCGGGCGCAGGAGAGAGGCGGAACGAGCCGCCCGCGGCTCCGGAGCACCGCCGACGGCCGGTGAGGGGGCGGTGCCGGGGGGAGCGGCCGGGCCCCGGCCGGCACCGCGCGTTCCCGCCCCCGCCGGGGCCCCGTCCGTACACGCCCGGCCGGGCGGGTGTTGGCCGTCGGGGGCACGGGTTCCGTGCACGGGCGGACCGCTCCCGATGGGCGGGCGCGCGGGCGGGAACGCTCCACCCGGGCAGGTGTCGGTGGAGTGTGCCCCCGCGCGGCGGGCAGCGGCCAAGCCGCCCGGCTGGGACCGGACGGGCGCGGCGGCTTCCGGGCGGGGCGGGGCGTGCCGCCGGGGCTGTGGGCCGGTGGAGTGCCGGGCCGCGGAAACGGAAACGTCTTCGGCGGTTGATCGCAGCGGTATTGCCACAGTGGGTAACCCGCTTCTACGTTCTTCACCACGCACTTGTCTACGTGCGTAGACCCGTTCCGCCACAGTGAGGAGGGGTACATGAGACGCACCGTCATCCACGGCGGCCTCGCCGTCACCGCGTCCGACGAAATCCATGCCGGCGTACTCATCGAGGACGGCCGCATCGCCGCGCTCACGGCGCACGACAGCGCGGCCACCGGGAGTTGGAGCACCGACCGGAGAATCGACGCCACCGGCAGGGGCCGGGGTGTGGCCCCGGCCCCTGCCGGTGGTGGCGTGGTCGATGGTCGGCGTGAAGGGAATTCTGGGAAATGACTCGGACTCTGATTTCCGGCGGCCTCGTGATCACGTCTGCCGAGGAGATGCGTGCGGACGTGCTGATCGAGCACGGCCGGGTGGTTGCTCTGGCGGCGCCGGGAACCCAGCAATGGACCGCGGACCGTGTGATCGACGCTTCGCAGAAGTATGTGATCCCGGGCGGGGTCGATGCGCACACGCATATGGAGCTGCCGTTCGGCGGCACGTTCGCCTCGGACACGTTCGAGACGGGGACGCGTGCTGCGGCGTGGGGCGGGACGACGACGATCGTCGATTTCGCGGTGCAGTCGAAGGGCGAGGCGCTTCGGGCCGGCCTGGATGCCTGGCATCAGAAGGCGGACGGGAAATGCGCGGTCGACTACGCGTTCCACATGATCATGTCCGACGTGAACGAGTCGACGCTCAAGGAGATGCCGAGGTTGGTCGAGCTCGGTGTTTCCTCGTTCAAACTGTTTATGGCCTATCCGGGGGTCTTCTACTCGGACGACGGGCAGATCCTGCGGGCGATGCAGGTGGCCGGCGACACGGGCGGGCTGACCATGATGCACGCGGAGAACGGCATCGCGATCGACGTCCTGGTGGAGCAGGCCCTGGCCCACGGTGAGACCGACCCCCGTTACCACGGGGAGGTGCGCAAGGCGCTGTTGGAGGCGGAGGCGACGCACCGGGCGATCCAGCTCGCCCGGGTCGCCGGGGCACCCCTGTACGTCGTGCACGTCTCCGCCGAGGAGGCGGTCGCCGAGCTGGCCGCCGCCCGCGACATGGGGCTGCCGGTCTTTGGTGAGACCTGCCCCCAGTACCTCTTCCTCTCCACCGACAATCTCGCGGAGCCGGATTTCGAGGGCGCCAAGTACGTCTGCTCCACCCCGCTCCGCCCGAAGGAGCATCAGGAGGCGCTGTGGCGCGGCCTGCGGACGAACGATCTCCAAGTGGTCTCCACCGACCACTGCCCGTTCTGCTTCGCCGGCCAGAAGGAGCTGGGCCGGGGCGACTTCTCGAAGATCCCCAACGGCCTCCCGGGGGTGGAGAATCGCATGGACCTGCTGCACCAGGCCGTCGTGGACGGGCACATCTCGCGCCGCCGCTGGATCGAGATCGCCTGCGCGACCCCGGCCCGCATGTTCGGCCTCTACCCGCAGAAGGGCACGATCGCGCCGGGCGCGGACGCGGACGTCGTGATCTACGACCCGCACGCGACGCAGACCCTGTCGGCCGGGACCCACCACATGAACGTCGACTACTCGGCGTACGAGGGGAAGACGGTCACCGGTCGGGTCGAGACGGTGCTGTCACGCGGGGAGGTCGTGATCGATCAGAGGGAGTACGTGGGCCACGCAGGCCACGGCACGTTTGTGCCCCGTGCCACCTGCCAGTACCTGGGCTGACCCCACCCGGACCTGACCACACCGACTTGAACTTGGAGGTCCCCAGTGGACTTCGGACTCGTCCTCCAGACCGATCCGCCCGCCTCGCAGGTCGTCGAGCTGATGCGCCGGGCGGAGCGCAACGGCTTCCGCTACGGCTGGACCTTCGACTCCGCCGTGCTGTGGCAGGAACCGTTCGTCATCTACAGCCAGATCCTCGAACACACCACGAAACTCCATGTCGGCCCCATGGTCACCAACCCCGGGACGCGGACATGGGAGGTCACCGCCTCCACCTTCGCCACCCTCAACGACATGTATGGCAACCGGACCGTCTGCGGCATCGGCCGCGGCGACTCCGCCATGCGCGTCGCCGGCCGCAAGCCCAACACCCTCGCGCGGCTCGGCGAGGCCATCGAGGTCATCCGCGACCTCGCCGAGGGACGCGAGGCGGTGGTGGACGGCAACCCGATCCGCATCCCGTGGATCAAGGACGGGAGGCTGCCGGTGTGGATGGCGGCGTACGGGCCGAAGGCGCTGGCCCTCGCCGGCCAGAAGGCCGATGGCTTCATCCTCCAGCTCGCCGACCCCTTCCTCACCGAATGGATGGTCAAGGCCGTCCGCCAGGCCGCCACGGAGGCCGGTCGCGACCCCGACGCCCTCACCATCTGCGTCGCCGCCCCGGCGTACGTGACCTCCGACGACTCGCCCGGGGCCCTCGCCCATGCCCGAGACCAGTGCCGCTGGTTCGGCGGGATGGTCGGCAATCACGTCGCCGACCTCGTCGCCAAGTACGGCGAGCACTCCGCCATGGTCCCCGACGAACTGACCGCGTACATCAAGAACCGCCACGGCTACGACTACTCCCACCACGGCCGTGCCGGGAACCCGTCCACCGACTTCGTTCCCGACGAGATCGTCGACCGCTTCTGCCTCCTCGGCCCCGCCGAGGCCCACATCGAAAAACTCCGCCACCTCAAGGACCTGGGCGTCGACCAGTTCGCCGTCTACAACATGCACGACGACCGCGAGGGCACCATCGACGCCTACGGTTCCACGATCATCCCGTCGTTCGGCTGACCGTCGCCGCAGAAGTGTGGGGGCGGCCCGGCTGGGCCGCCTGCGGAGTCGGCCCAGCCGGACGTTGCACGCCACCCGCCGCCGTGCTCGGCCCACTGCCGGCCCGGGTGGGGCCTCGGGTTGAGCGGGCCGAGCCCGTCCACGCGGAAGACGACGTCCGGCCACCGTTCTCGGGGATGACCTCGCCGTCATCGTCGTCAATCCCACGCGGACGCACCGGTGCGGCCATGCCCGCATATCCGCTGGTCTTACGGACGGCGTCATAGCAGTATCTCCACAAGAAGCAGGCAGAGCACTCTTTTTGACGTGGAACGGCACCGAAGGAACGCATGGACACCGGATTCGACAACACGGCCTGGCGCTACGGACCGCTGGCGACCCTGTTCTACGAGCTCGACAAGCCGGTCGGCACCTCGTTCGGAGACGTCGAGTTCTACGCCGACCGCCTTCGGAACGTGTCCGGCCCCGTCCTGGAACCCGCCGTGGGCACCGGCAGAATCCTGATCCCCCTGCTCGAACAGGGACTTGCCGTGCACGGCTACGACACCTCGACCGTCATGCTGGAACAGTGCCGCACCAACTGTGCGCAGCGAGGTTTGAAGGCCGACGTGTTCGAGGGCGACATGACCACACACCACGACCCCGCAGCCTTCGAAGCGATCGTGATCCCCACTGGTTCCTTCGCCCTGCTTCCCGACCATGACAGCGCGCGGACCGCGCTCACCGCCATGCACGACAACCTGACTCCGGCAGGCCGGCTGATCGTCGACATCGAACCGCCGTCCGCGGGCACGACTCCCGACACCGGACTGGTCCGCCACCACTGGAACGGCAGCGATCTACTCACCCTCACCACCTGGCGCACGCACGCAGACCCGGTAGCCCAGCGCACCACCCGCTGGCTCCGCTACGAAGCCTGGAAGGACGGCACGCTGACGCGCACCGAGCTTCAAGTCTTCTCCCTGCTGTGGTTCGGGTTGGCCGAGTTCACAGCCATGCTGCACCAGGCGGGCTTCACCGATGTCACCGTCCACGGCGGCTACCGGGCAGGCACCGCGCCAACAGCCGCAGACAACGTGTGGACCTTCGAGGCCACCCGCGCCTAGCGCGCCGCCTGCCCTCGCCGTCCAGCCGCCCGGGCAGACATCGCCGGTCACGGCACCAGTCCTCGCAGACCTGCTTCAGCTTTTCGTTCCCGGCCGACGGCCTGATCCCGTTCCCGGCACCGCTCGCGGTCTACGGCTGGGCGGTCGGGCCGGTCTCGTCGCCGGTCCTGTACGTGGTGCTCAGCGGGCGGCCCGGCGTCACAGGGGCACCGTCGAACGGATCGGCAGCGCGTTGATGTCGTAGGTCTTGCCCGGCGGCGGCGTGGCCGCGGGCACCGGCACGCCGAAGGCCGAGAGGTCCGCGACCGCGTGCGCCCGCCGGCCCTCTTCCTCCACCGTGATCCGCAGCGGGTACGGCCGGCCGGTGGCGGCGACGTACATCGTCAGCGTCCGGCTGTCCCGGAGCCTGGTCAGCGGGACCACCGGGGCCCCGTCGAGCGTGGTGCGCCTGCCCTTGTTCAGCGTTCCGCGGTCGTTCTCCGCGTTGTCCACGACCAGCCGCCGCAGACGGCCCAGATCGCACGCGTGCGCCACACCGCGCAGCCTCGGGTCGTTGGCCGAGCCCCGCACATAACGCCCCTTGAGGATCGCGGCGTACGCCGGGCCACCGTTCGGCACCTGGTTCTTCCAGAAGGCCGCGTCGGGCTTGACCCACACGTCGTCGCCGCGCTTCACGATCCGGACCGAACCCTGCCCGCCGCCGAGGTCCACCGAACCGTCGCAGTTGCCGTTCCGGTCCATGGCGAGGTCCAGTTCCACCGAAGGGTCGTGGCCGCCGAGATCGCCACGCGCACGGAAGTGCAGGGAGCGGACGCCGAGCAGCGCGTCACGGGAGCGGTCGGCGATCTGCTGGGCGGAGAGCGTGTCGATGCCGTTGTCCGCCCGGGCCGTGCCGCCTCCGAAGACGCCCCCGCCCGTGAACGCCGTCACCGCCACCAGGACCGCGGCCAGGGCGGTCCGGCGTGTGCCGGTGCGTCGGGTGGTGATCACGGCGCCTCCCTCCACCGACCCCTCGGGGCCCGTTCAGGTGTGCGGTCCGATCGATCCGAGCGTACGACGGCGCGGCGCGCGGTGCGCGACGGCGCATGCCCGCCCGGGAAGCGCGGCCCGGCGCGAGCGCCGTACGCGGTCCGCGCGCGGACCGGCGGCCCCGGCCCGGAGACCGGTCGTACGGGACATCGCGCGCCGCTCGGCGAGGGCCGAGTGGCGCGTGCTCCACGGCCCCGGCGAGGGCCGCCCACGCCGAACGGTTGAGCGGACCGTCCAGAACTGGTTACCCTCCGGTAAGCGCGTTCGGGTGCGGGCGCGGCGCGCACCCGCGGAAACGAGGAAGGCGGGCGGCCCATGTCCTCAACGGAAGCCGTGACATCCACCGGACGGACTCACCCGATCGGGCTGACCGAGAGCGTGCGGGAGCTGACCGAGGGCCGTACCACCTCGACCCGGCTGGTGTCCGAGGCCCTGGCCCGCATCGAGGCGAGCCGGGACACCCTCAACGCCTTCCGGCAACTGCGCGCCGAGGCCGCGCTCGCCGAAGCCGCCGACGCCGATCGCCGGCTCGCCGCGGGGGAGCGGCTGCCGCTGCTCGGAGTCCCGGTCGCCGTCAAGGACGACACCGACGTGGCCGGGATGCCCACGTACTTCGGCTGCGGCGGCGATCTGCCGTCCGCCCCCGCCGACAGCGAGGCCGTGCGCCGACTGCGGGCCGCCGGTGCCGTCATCGTCGGGAAGACCAACTCCTGCGAACTCGGCCAGTGGCCGTTCACCGAGGGCGCCGCCTTCGGCGCCACCCGCAACCCGTGGAACACCGGGCACACACCCGGCGGCTCGTCCGGCGGATCCGCCGCCGCCGTCGCCGCCGGACTGGTGCCCGCGGCCCTCGGGTCGGACGGCGCAGGCTCCGTACGGATCCCCGCGGCCTGGACCCACCTCGTCGGCATCAAACCGCAGCGCGGCCGGATCTCCGTGCACCCGCACAGCGACGCCTTCCAGGGACTCACCGTCAACGGACCGCTGGCCAGGACCGTCGCGGACGCCGCCCTGCTGCTCGACGCGGTCGCCGGATCCCATCCGGACGACCCGCACCGCCCGCCCGCCGTCGAGGCGTCGGACGCCGCCCGCCGCGATCCGGGCCGGCTGCGTATCGCCCTGGCCTGGCGCCCCCCGCTCACCCTCACCCGCGCCGATCCCCACCCCGACGTACGCCGGGCCGTCACCGTCCTGGCCGAGACGCTGGCCCTCCTCGGCCACGACGTCGAGGAGGCCCGGCCCCGATACGGACTGATCGGTCTCGGCTTCGTGCCCCGTGCCACCGCCGGCATCGCCGAACTCGCCGCCCGCCACCCGGACCCCGCCCTCCTCGACCCCCGCACCCGCAGCGCGCTGCACACCGGGACCCGGCTCGGCGGCCGGGTGGTGCGCGCGGCCAGGGGACGGGAGGTCCACCAGCACCGCAGGATCGGCGCGTTCTTCCGCACACCCGGCGCGGCCACCGGATACGACGTGCTGCTCACCCCGACGACCGCCCTGCCCCCGCCCCCGATCGGCAGGTTCGACGGGCTGAGCGCCTGGCGCACCGACATGGCGATGGCCGAGGCGTGCCCGTACGCCTGGCCCTGGAACGTCCTGGGATGGCCGGGCGTCAACGTACCGGCCGGGTTCACCGCCGACGGACTTCCGGTCGGCGCCCAGTTGCTCGGCCCCTCCCGCAGCGAGGAGCGGCTGATCTCGCTCGCCGCCCAACTGGAGGCCGAACGCCGCTGGTACGAGTTCCGGCCGCCTGTCGCCGCGCCGGCCGAGGACGGCCGGTGACCCTCCCGCGTCCCTCACGGCGGGCCCCGTTCGGCCACGGCCGGTCGGCCCGCCGGCCACGGCGCCACCCGACCGGACCACCGGGCACGGACCAGGTGATCCGGCCCAGCGGGCAGGCCCGCCGCCGAGCGGCGCTCGCCGGGAACGCCCCTGCCGTTTCCCGCCCCTGGAACACGCCCCTTGCCGCCCCCGGTGCACGCCCCCGCACGGCACCCGCGGGACCTCCGCCGAACGGCAGACACCGGTCACGTCCGTCGCCCGTCCGCGCGCACCGTTCCCGCACCCCGGGGGGAACCGTGCACGTTCGCACCGGAGCGCCGCAGGCAGGACGATGGAGGGGACCGGAGTGGATGGGTGGTGACCAGTATGGCGTCCGCGGGTCCGCAGTCCGCGCCCGGAGCCGAACCGCCGCAGCCCGGCTTCCTCAACGCCCTCCACGCCGCCTTCGACACCGCGAACGACGCGACGGCGGTGGTCTGCGGAACCGGGGCGGTCGTCGGCTGGACACAGAGCGCACAGGACCTCCTGGGATACCGCGCCGCCGAGGTGGTCGGGCGCCCCGCCGCGCTCCTGCTCGCGATGCCCGAGGACCCGGTGCGTGTCGCGGGCATCGCCGAACGGTGCCGCGCCGGTGTCGGATGGACCGGGGTCGGCGACGTGCGGCGGCGCGACGGGCAGTCGATCGAGGTGGATCTGCGGGTCTCCGCCTCCTTCCGGCTGGACGGCCGGGAGACGTTCCTGGTCTCTGCCCGGGAACGGAGGGCGGAATGGGCGGTGGGGCAGTCCGTGCTGGACGCCTTTCTGACCAACTCGCCGATCGGCGTGGCGGTGCTGAACCCGGATCTGCGCTGCGTGTGGTTGAACGACACCCTGGAGCGGATCGGCGGCGTCCCGCGCGAGCAGCGCCTGGGCCGGCGGATGAGCGACGTGCTCCCGGGACTGGAGGCGGAAGCCATCGAGACCCTGATGTGCAGGGTGCTGGACACCAACGTCCCCGTCATCGACTACGAGTACCGGGGCTGGAGCTGGGCCGACCCGCACCGCCAGCGCGCGTACTCCACCTCGTTCTTCCCCCTGACCGACGGTGACGGCAACGTCACCGGCATCTGCTACATGGTCATGGACGTCACCGACCGGTGGAAGGCGCAGCAGCGTCTCGCCCTGGTCAACGACGCCGGAGCCAGCATCGGCAGCACCCTGGACGTCATGCGCACCGCCCAGGAACTGGCCGACTTCGCGGTGCCGAGGTTCGCCGACCTGGTCCTCGTCGACCTGCTGGAACCGGTCGCCTCCCCCGGCGAACCGGGGCTGTGGCCGGGCGAGCCGGGACAGGCGTCCACGGGGCTCTCCGCCCCATCGTTCCCGGGCAAGGGGGCCGCCCGCACGAGCGGCGACGCGTCGTCCCGGCCGAGGATGCGGCGCGCGGCCATGAGTTCGGTGCGGGAGGGCGTCCCGGAGGCGGTCTGCCGGATCGGGGATCCGGTGGACTTCGTGCCGCCGCCGTACGACGCGAGGTTCCTCGCCGACGGCGAACCCGTCCTGATCCCGGTCCTCGGATCCCTCAGCCACCTGATGACCATCGAGCAGCCCGAGCGCGCGAATCGCATCCGCGAGTTCGGGCTCCACTCCCTCATCGCGGTGCCCATGCGGGCCCGGGACACGATCCTCGGGCTGACCACCTTCGTACGCTCGGTGAACCTGGTCCCCTTCGAACCCGACGATGTGCTGCCCGCCCGCGAACTGGTGGCGCGCGCGGCGATGAGCGTCGACAACGCCCGGCGCTACACCCGCGAGCACGCCGCGGCGCTGACCCTGCAGCGCAGCCTGCTCCCGCACACCCTCCCCGGAGGGATGGCCCTGGAGGTGGCGTCCGCCTACCTCCCGGCGGATGCCAAGGACGGCGTCGGGGGAGACTGGTTCGACGTGATCCCGCTCTCCGGCGCCCGGGTCGCCCTGGTCGTCGGCGATGTCGTTGGGCACGGCATAGGCGCCGCCGCCACCATGGGCAGGCTCCGCACCGCGGTCCACACCCTCGCCGACATGGACCTGTCGCCCGACGAGCTCCTGGCCCACCTCGACGATCTGGTGCTCCGCCTGAGCGAGGCGGAGGCCGAGGGCGGCACGACCGTGCTCGGCGCCTCCTGCCTGTACGCGATCTACGACCCGGTCACCCAACGCTGCACCCTGGCCCGGGCGGGCCACCCTCCCCCCGCCGTCGTCTCCCCGGACGGGCGCGTCGGCTTCCCCGAACTGCCCCCCGGGCCGCCACTGGGGCTGGGCGGCCTGCCCTTCGAGACCGCGGAGATCGAGCTGCCGGAAGGCAGCCTCATCGCCCTTTACACCGACGGGCTCATCGAGGGCAGGGACCGGGACCCCGAACTCGGCATGTCCCGCCTCGGCGCTGCCCTGGCCCAGCGGGGACTTCCCCTCGACGCGCTGTGCGATTCGGTCGTCGAGCAACTGCTCCCCGTCCCGCAGCCCGACGACGTGGCCCTGCTGCTCGCCCGCACCCACGAGCTGAACACCGCTCACGTCGTCTCGTGGGAGGCGCCCTCCGATCCCGCGGCCGTCGCCGACGTCCGGGCGCGCACCGCCCGCGTCCTGCGCAGCTGGGGCCTGGAGGAGCTGCAGATGACGACCGAGCTGATCGTGAGCGAACTGGTCACCAACGCCCTGAGACACGCCACCGGTCCGATCCGGCTGCGGTTGCTGCGCCAAGCCGTCCTGATCTGCGAGGTCTCGGACACCAGCAGCACCTCTCCGCGGCTGCGGCACGCCAGGACCACCGACGAGGGCGGTCGCGGCCTCTTCCTGGTCGCCCAGCTGACCCGCCGCTGGGGCACCCGCTACACAGCCGAGGGAAAGGTCATCTGGACCGAGCAGGAGCTTCCGGGAGCCGGGGCCTGACCCCGCCCCCGATCACGGTCGCGGCCAGAACCCGCACGTCTCGGTCCGGCGTCGTGCGGGTTTTGGCCGGGACGTGCTCCTCGACCGGAGGGGGCGGGCCGGGCCCGGTCGCGGGTGCCGCCCGCGGATGGGCGTGGCCAGGTGGCTGCGCGGCCGGTGAGTATAGTCCCGTGCATGATCTCCTTCTTCCCCCCATGTGATCAGTTCGTGCGCCGTGCGCGCCCATGTGCGCACGGTGTCGCGTCCGGCGCCCGAATATCCGACCGGGGCTGGTGAAGGAATGCCGAAGGAGATTCCGAAGCGGGAGCCGGATTCCGGCTCCGTTTCCTTTTCTGGTGCCGCCTCCGGCTCCGTGGGCGCGGCCACGCGCCGGAAGTGGCGCTGGGACTGGCCGCTGCTGCTGGTGTCCGCGGTTTCGGCGCTGGCGGTCGGACTGTCCTCGCCCCCCGGCACCGCGCAGGAGGCGTGGGGCGTGGCCGCCGCGGTCGGCTACGGCTGCGCCGCCGTCGTCGCGCTGTTCTCGGCGCCCTGGTCCCGGGTGCCCGCGGTCGTCGCCACCGCCGGATCGGTCGTCGCCCCCCTGCTGTACCTCACCGTCGGCGGCAAGGCGCAGATGGAGGTTGGAGTCGTCGAGCGGGCGGCCGACCTGCTGTTCTCCACCGGGACCGCCTACAACGGCACACCGCACGTCGTACCGGACTTCAACCCCTACCTTCCCGGAATGGCGCTCTTCGGCATCCCCCACATGCTGTTCGGCGACACCCCGTTCACCAGCGCCCGGCTCTGGTTCGCGATCGGCTTCCTGGCGGCCGTGATCGGTGCGGTACGGGTGCTGGTCAAGGGGCGCGGTACCGGGGACGGCCGGGGTGGCACGGCCGTCCCCTCCGCCGTGACGGGTGTGTTCTGGCTGGTCGCCTGCCCCGTCGTCGCGCTGCCGCTGACCATCGGGGGCGTGGACCCGCCGGTCATCGGGCTCATCTGCCTGGCCCTGGCCTATGCGGACCGCCGCAACGACCTGGGCGCCGGTCTGGCGCTCGGCGCGGCCGCCGCGCTCAAGTGGACCGCCTGGCCGGCGATCCCGGTGGTCGTCGCCCTGTTCGCGGTGTGCTGCGGCAGGCGTGCCGCCGTCAGGAGCGCGGTGCTCGCCGTCGGGATCGCCGTGCTGTGCACCGTTCCCGTGGCCCTGGCGGACACCGACGCCTTCTACCAGAACGTGGTCCTCTACCCGCTGGGTCTGGGCGCGGCGGCGTCGACCGCGCAGAGTCCGCTGCTCGGGCACCTGATCGTGACCCTGGTGCCGCACGGGCAGACGGTCACGGTGGTGCTCATAGCCCTGAGCGCCCTGGGCGTGGGTGTGTCACTGCTGGTCCGCCCGCCGCGGAACCCCGTCGCGGCCGCGGACAGGCTGGCGCTGGGACTGCTCTTCGCGATCGTGCTGTCCCCGGCCACCCGCATCGGCTATGCCATCTTCCCCGTCGTCCTCTTCGCCTGGCCCCGGTTCGCGGCCCGTCTGTCGACGGAGCGGCCCGCGGAGTTTGAGGAGGCGGCGTCGGGGACGCGGCCCGGTGCCGGCGCGGCCCGGTCCCGTGTGCCGCAGCAGCCTGAGGGCGAGCGGGCTCTGACGGGCACCAGCGACCTGTAGCGAGTCGGCCCCGTCGGCGGGGCCCTCACCGGCACCGCCTCGCGCGCCGCACGCCATGTGCGGCCCGCGAGGCGTCGCCGGGGCCGTCACGGCACCCGGGCGGTCCATTCGGCCGTGCCGAACTTGGTGCGCACGAGCTCCTCGGCCCTGGCCATCTCCTCCGGCGAGACCTTGCCGGGGGCGAGGCCGTAGCGCCTGCGGAAGGACTCGATCATGTTGTCGATGACGGTCGTGCGGGGGAGGCCGGTCTGCCGGCGGAGGGGGTCGACGCGCTTCTTGGCGCTCTTGGTGCCCTTGTCGGACATCTTCTCCTTGCCGATGCGCAGGACCTCGAGCATCTTGTCGGCGTCGATGTCGTAGGACATGGTCACGTGGTGCAGCACGGCACCGGCCCCGCCACCGGGGCCCACGATGCGCTTCTGCGCCGCACCGGCGATCTTCCCGACCTCGGTGGCGATGTCGTTCAGCGGCTGGTACCAGGCCTTGATGCCCATGTCGCCGAGCGCCCCGAGCACCCAGTCGTCGAGATAGGCGTAGCTGTCGGCGAAGGACAGGCCGGAGACCAGGGAGTCCGGGACGGACAGCGAGTACGTGATGGTGTTGCCCGGCTCGACGAACATCGCACCGCCGCCGGATACCCGCCGGACCACCGTGACGCCGTGCCGTTCCGCACCGGTCGGGTCGACCTCGTTGCGCAGGGACTGGAAGCTCCCGATGATCACGGCGGGCGAGGCCCATTCCCAGACCCGGAGCGTCGGCGGGCGGTGGCCTGCGGCCACCTCGGCGGTGATGACCTCGTCGAGCGCCATGTGGAGGGCGGGGGACTGCGGGCCCTCGTGGATGAGCTGCCAGTCGTAGTCGCTCCACTCGGTGGCCTGCGCGAGGGCCCGCCGTACGGCGATGGCGACGCCCTCGGAGGTGAGGCCCAGCATCACCGTCGAGGCCGGCAGGGCCGCGTCGATCCGCGCGGTGAGACCGGCGGTGTCCGTATGGGCCGGAGTGCCCTCCAGCGCCGCGTCGATCGCCAGGATCGCCTCGTCCGGCTCCAGGAAGAAGTCCCCGGCCACCCGTACGTTCCGCAACGCCCCGCCCTCGACGTCCAGATCGACGACGACGAGCTTGCCGCCGGGGACCTTGTACTCACCGTGCACAGCCATGCCTCCAGAACCGGCGGACTTCTGCGTACGCGGACTCCCGCGTACGCGGGCGCCGACCCGCACGACGCCATCGCGGTGGAGTCTAATCCGCGCGGGGTGCGACCCGGACGGCCGCTCGGCGCCATGAGCGGGCGCGGGGCCCGGCCGAGTTCCGCCGGGGGCTCGGCCGGCCGGCCACGTGGCTGCGGTGCGCTCCCGCCGCGTTCCGGCACGGCCGCGACGCGGCTTCGACGTGGTCCCGGTACGGCCTCGGTGCGGTCCCGGCGCGGTTCCGCACGGGGAGGGGTCTCACATGGCCGAGGGGGCCTACGCGGGCAGGGGAGTGCGGGTCTGTTCGACGAGCAGGGCGGTGACGTCGCTGATCCGGCCTTCGCGGGCGTGAGCGGCCCGCTGGCGATGGGCCCCGCTGCCGCAGCGGAGCAGCCGGTCGGCCAGGCCGGTGACGACGGTCGTGTCGCCGCAGGCGTCCAGTCCGGGCAGCGCGGCCTTCACCATGCGCTCGAACAGGGCACGGGCGGGCGTGAGGGCACCGGTGGCGGTGTCCACGCCGTGGCCCTCCAGACCGTCATGGGCGGCCCGCCACAGGGCGAGCCGGAGGACCCGGTCGGGCACCTCGGCCGCGGGGCGGTCCTCCGCGACGGCCTGGAGGGCGGCGGTGGCCAGTCCCCGGACGAGGAGGGCGAGCAGCAGAGCCTCCTCGGCGGTGGCGGCCACGTCGGCGACGCGTATCTCCAGGGTGGGCAGGCGGGGGGCGGGCCGGATGAACCAGTACACCATTCCCACATCGAGGGCGGCTCCGCAGTTCAGTAACGCGTCGACGGCGCGGTGGTAGTCGTCGGGTGTGCGGTACAGCGGTGGGGGAGCGGCGGAGGGGAGGCGGGACCAGAGGACGTTGCGCCAACTGGCGTGGCCGGTGTCCCGCCCTTGATAGAAAGGGGAGTTGGCGCTCATCGCCAGCAGAGTGGGCAGGTGCGGGCGCAGGTGGTTGGAGACGGCGAGGGCGGTGGGCAGGTCGGGCATGCCGATGTGGACGTGGCATCCGCACACGGTGTGGGACTCCACCAGGCCGCCGAACCGGTCGCTGATGCGCCGGTAGCGGGGCTTGTCGACCAGCGGCAGCGGTACGGGGGTGTCGTACGGGGCGCAGCCGACGGCGACGAGGCCGAGTCCGTGCCGTTCCGCGGCCTCGGCCAGGGCCCGCCGAGCCGCCGCCAGATGACGGTGGGCCTGGTCGGCGAAGTGACAGACCGGAGTGGCGGCCTCCAGTTGGAACCGGGTGATCTCCTCGGTCAGCGTGCCGGCGGCCGGGGCGGCGGTACGCAGGACGAGCGGCGCCTGTGCCGCCGGACGGCTCGTCTCCGGGTGCAGCAGGAGAAACTCCTCCTCGATGCCGAAGGTGAGCGGGGCGTCGTCGTGCGCGTTCGGCGGGTTGGTGCGACCGTGTGCCATATGCGACTCCGTTTCTGCGGGGCGGAGCTGCTTCCTCGCATCAGAAAGCTGGTGTCGACGTGACCGGTCCGGGCGAGGAACCGCCCCGCGGCCCGGATCACGTTGGTGAGGGCGCGTGCTGACGGTGCGTCGGAGAAGGTGGGGCCGGGTCAGGGTTGCATGTTCGCGCCGGGCTGGCCAGGCCGCCTCCTGAGCGGGCATGTGCCGCTGGACCTTGCGGCGGAGGCGTGTCCCGCGGGCGGGAAATGAGGCATGTCCTGCGGGCAGGAAAAAAGGGTCCGGGGCCGTGTGACGGGGGTGTGTCACACGGCCCCGGACCGGGACTGGGGGGAAGGGGTGGGGGTGTCAGCCCTTGCGTGTCTTGATCTCGTCGGTGAGCTGGGGCAGGACCTGGAAGAGGTCGCCGACGACGCCGTAGTCGACGAGGTCGAAGATCGGGGCTTCGGGGTCCTTGTTGACCGCGACGATGGTCTTGGAGGTCTGCATGCCCGCCCGGTGCTGGATCGCTCCGGAGATGCCCGAGGCGATGTACAGCTGCGGGGAGACGGACTTGCCGGTCTGCCCGACCTGCGCGGAGTGCGGGTACCAGCCCGCGTCGATCGCGGCACGCGACGCACCGACCGCCGCACCGAGACTGTCCGCGAGCGCCTCGATCACCGCGAAGTTCTCCGCACCGTTCACCCCGCGCCCGCCGG
>NZ_JBIUBU010000034.1:0-55537 GCF_044548345.1 Streptomyces sp. NPDC052042
CGTCGTCTACGCGGGCGGTCGGCCCGCGGGCTCGTGGGTCGGTGCGGCGCCCAAGCACGTCCTGGAGAAAAAGCTCACCTCGATCCTGCGGGCCGGCGGATGAGCGCCGAGACCGAGCCGGAAGCGGCCACCGCTCGCAGAACCGCGCGATGGCCGTGAGCCGATGACCGCACACCGGGTCCACAGCACCGCTCCCAGTGTGCTGGATTAATCAGTTCTTCTAGTGATTTTCGGTCGATACGATCGTTGTCGCTGACGCGCGGGGGCCGAACAGCCCGAGCGTCTTCGGGACGAAGACGCAGACCGCACGATGCGGCTCTTCGTGGAACGCGGGTCCGCACGCCTGTTTTCCTGTTGGCCCGCCGCCACAGTATTTCCCCAGTACACAGCCGACGCCGAGAGAGGATCCTCCGTGAGCAGGACGGCACACCACAGTCCTGGACTCCGCCCATTGCGTGACCGGGTGACCGCGCCGTCGTCCATCGCGCTGCCCACCATCGGTGACGGACTTGTCTGGAGACCTGTCACCGCCGACGACATCGGGCTGATTCTCGACCTGAGGCATGCCGCGGGAAGGATCGACCACCCGCACTCGCTGGTCATGAGAGACGAGCTGGAAGAGGAGTTTGCAAGCGCGGCGTTCACCCCCGGGAACGACGCGGTGATCGCTGTCGATTCCGCCGGGCGGGCCGTCGCCTACGGCTCGGCCGTGGCCCCGGCGAGCCAGGAGACGATCGTCTGGGTGGAACTCGACGGAACCGTGATCCCGGACCGCCGTGGCGAAGGCATCGGCAGGGCGCTGCTGGCATGGCAGGAGGCCCGCGCACTCCAGCATCTCGCGGCCTGCGACGCCGCCCTGCCCGGATGGCTCGCCTCGAGCGCCCACGACCATGCCACCCCTGCGATCCGGCTCCTGGAGACACACGGCTACGAACGAGCCCGGTGGTGGATGGAGCTGGAACGCGACCTCGCCGCACCGGTCGCCGAGCCGCCGCCTCTCTCCGGAGTGCGGTTCGTGCCCTATGCCGAGGCATGGCAGGAACGAGCCAGGTCCGCGTTGAACGACGCGTTCCGCGACCACTGGGGCACTCAGCCGGTCACCGCCGCCGAATGGGCCGCAGGCGACCGCCTGAGCGCGTTCCGCCCGGATCTGTCCGTACTCGCCGTCACCCCCGGAACACACGAGGGCGAGCGCGTCGTCGGTTTCGTCTTCGTCGACGTGGCCCAGGAAGAATGGCCGCTGCGGGGCGGCCCGTTCGGATATGTGACGGCTGTCGGCGTACGGCGGGAGGCGCGAGGAAACGGGCTGGCCCGTGCGATGCTGGCCCACGTGCTGGGGGCCTTGCGGGCCGACGGCCTGAACCACGCCGTGCTCGATGTCGATGCCGAGAACCCCACCGGCGCCCTCGGCCTGTATCAGAGCCTTGGTTTCACCGTCACCGACCGCTCGGTCAGCCTCGTCAAGCGCTTCTGAACCCCGGGCGCGTCCGGCCGTACGACCATTCACGGCATCGCCCAGCTACCACCCGACCACGACGAGCAGAAAGCCCTGGACATGTTCCCTTCCGCCATCACCGACTTCTGGCTGAGCCCGTCCCCGACAAGCCGACTCCTCTACGGCGACGACGATTTCAGCGTCACCGCCGATGCCGCCCTGGAGGAGGATGAACGACTCACCATTCTCACGACGACTGACGGAAAGACACGCGTACTGCTCACGCCGGCCATCGCTGTGACCATGGCACTGGAAGAAGGACGGCCGGTCGACGAGGCGGGCTTCCGGCGACGCCTGGAGGAGTCCGGCATCTCGCTGCACGGAGCCGACAACCTGTTCTACTTCACCGAGAAGGACCGGGAAACACTGCTCGGCGAACCGGACGCCCCCTCGATCCGCGCGCTCACCGAGGCCGATGCGCGGGCGTTCGAGCAGTTCGAGGAAGCCGCGTCGGAACAGGACCTCGACGACGCATCGGTCGAACTGGATCACTGGGCCGTATACGGCGCCTTCGACGACGGACGGCTGGTGTGCGTGGCGAGCATGTACCCGTGGAACGATGCTCCGCTGGCCGACCTCGGCGTCCTGACCCTCCCGTCCTACCGCGGTAAGGGGCACGCCCGGCGTCTCGTACGGGCGATCTCCCGGCACGCCCTCGCACGGAAACACGAACCTCAGTACCGCTGCCAGCTCGACAACCATGCCTCAGTGGCAGCGGCCGGATCAGCCGGCCTGACGCGATTCGGCACATGGGACGTCGTCTCGCCGGATTGAAACTCTCCACGACGCCGGAGGGAGCGTTGGTCGGGGTGCGGGGCGGCAATGTGAGCCGGGATGTCGAAGGTTGGTCGAGAGCGGGGGTGGCTGAGTTTCGGGGTGCGGGACGCAGCTTGGCCTGGTGGGCATCGGCCCAAGCCGAGCGGACGGATGAATGTCGCCGTCATGTGCTGCCACGATGTATTCCATGAGCATCCAGAACTCCAGCAGCTTTCTGGTGCGTGCTGCGGGTACTTCGGACTGGGCCGCACTCGCCGGCATTGACTCGATCGTGGCAGCCGGCGACTCCGCGCGACGCACGAACATCCGACGATGGTGCGAGCAGAGCTCAGTTGTCATGGCTGAAGACTCGTCCGGTCCTCTGGGTTACAGCGTGCTGGAGTACACCTTCTTCGAGCAGGGCTTCGTCACCATGCTGATGGTCGCGCCCGGCACCCGCCGACGAGGTGTCGGGGCACGTCTGCTCGACGCTGTCGAGGCAAGCTGTACCAGCCCGAAGTTGTTCACCTCGACGAACGTCTCCAACCAGCCCATGCAGCGCTTGCTGCAACGCGCTGGCTGGAGCCCGATCGGTCTGCTCCATGGCCTGGACGAGGGGGATCCCGAACTGTTCTTCCTCTGCCCGCAGAGGTTGACTCGGCGGTAGCCGGACAGCCACGGCATGGTGCGCTCGATGGCCATCGGCGGTGCCCCGAGCGTGCACTGGAGCCGATGCCTTTGCGTGCGATGCACACGCCGATCCGCTTCCGTCGAAGCCATCTGGGCAGGTCCGCCCGGTCGTGGGCTTTGTCCGCATGGAGGCACCGGACTGGCCCGGCAGCGGGCGTCGTCGGTTACGAGCCGATCGGCCGGGTAATCCGGAGCTCGGCAAACCATAGGGGAGCCCGGCCCACGCTCACCCGGGGCCCTGCTCAACTGGAGTTTCAGTCAGTGCTCGGCCCCGTATAAGCTGCGGGCTTATGGCCGACCGTAGAACGATGATCCTGGAAGCCGCAGCTCGGGTGATCGCGCGGCGGGGTGTCCGCGGTCTGAGGGTCGAGGAGCTCGCGGAGGAAGCCGACGTCTCCACAGCCCTGATCTACTACCACTTCAAGCACCGCACGGGGATACTCCGGGCCACGCTCGAGTTCATCAACGATCGAGCCGAGCGGTATACCCGTCAGCGCGATCCCGGCGCCCCAGCCGTGGACGCGCGCGGCGAACTGGAGCAGACGCTGCTGCTCGAACTGCAGGACACGCCGGAGGTCCGTGAGAACAGCACGGCCTGGGGCGAGCTGCGTGCCAGTGCGGTCTTCGAGCCGGAGCTGCGTGAAGATCTGGCGCGAGCCACGTTGATGTGGGTGCAGGAAGTCGCGGAGCTGCTGGGGAAGGTGCATCCCATGGCCGGAGCAGCCGCGCTGGCTCAGGCGGCAGAGCGCCTTACCGCGCTCCTGGAAGGCTTGAGCGTCCGATGGCTCAGCGGGAGCTTGCCACTCGTGCATGCCCGCCACCTGATGGCCGAGGCCATCGACGCGGAGTTGGCTCGCCTGGCCGGGTGACATCCGAAAGGTGCGGGGCGCGATCGTGCGCCCCAGGTACCTGACCACAGGAAACGGAGACGCGGGGGTAGGCAGACGGTCGCTGTGTCTTGACTGATATCCCAGTCAGGTTTTGCTCTGCGGCAGGAGCGGTGCACGGTCAGGTCAGAGGGTGCCACCGCTGGCTGTGCCGGAGCCGCGGGTGGCGTCCGCGAGTTCGACGGCTATCGCCTCCTTGAGCAGCCGCCGGGCGTGGTCGAGAGGGAGCGAGCCGCTCAGCCAGCGCACGCTCAGCCCCTCCAGTAGGGACGTCAGGCGCTCGGCGGCGGCCGCGTTGGCCGATGCGGTGTTCTGCGGGCGGGCGCGGGCGATGAGTTCAGCCGTCTCGTTGACCCAGGCGAGTGAGGCGCGGGCGAGGTCCTCTCGTAGGTCCGGGCGGAAGACCGCGCTGGCGCGCAACTCTCCCCAGGCGGTGCTGTTCTCGCGCACTTCCGGGGTGTCCTGCAGTTCGAGCAGAAGTGCGTGCTCCAGGTCGGTGCGCGGATCGAGTGGCTGGACGGCGGGATCCCGCACGGCGGTGTATCGGTCCGCGCGCTCGTTGATGAACTCCAGGGTGCGGCGCAGGAGTTCAGCGCGGTCGGTGAAGTGGTAGTAGATCAAGGCGGTCGACACGCCGGCCTCTTCGGCCAGTTCGCCGATGCGCAACCCGCGTACTCCGCGTCGCGCGATCAGCCGTGCTGCTGCTCTCAGGATCTGTGTTCGACGGTCTGGCACGAGCGTAGAGGCTATAACGTCCGGGGAAAAAACTGATCGAAATTTCAGGAACCCCCGGAGTGCGGCGCTGGGCTGGGGGATTTCGGGGTGGAGCTGCAGCCATCCAGGTTGACCGGCGGTGTATCAGAGGGTGCTCATATCGCTCTAAATCCCCACATTTCAGAGGGAATTTATCCGCCCGAGGGGGATTGACTGAATTTTCAGGTGGATGGAAGATGCGGGGCACGGCTTCCCGGATCCCGGGGGCAGCTCCGGGGAGGGGCTGTCAGTCATGGACGGCCCCGCTCCTGACGGGCTCGTCCCGGACCTGTCCTCCGTGATGGGTCCGATCGCCGAACGACTAGCTACGCAGATGCACCAGAGGAGATCCCTATGTCCTTCCGAATGCCGGCCGAGTGGACCGAGCACGAGCGCTGCCTGATGGCCTGGCCGACACGCCCGGACCTGTGGGGGGAGGTGCTGGACGAGGTCCGGTGCGAGTACGCGGCCGTCGCCCGTGCGATCGCCGAGTTCGAGCCGGTCACCATGGTCGCCTGCCCTGGGCAGGGAGATCAGGCCCGCGCACTGTGCGGGGACAGCGTCGAAGTGGTGGAGCTGCCCATCGACGACTCGTGGTTCCGCGACTCCGGACCGATCTTCGTTCTTGGCCGGGACGGCGAACGCGCCGGCGTCGACTTCCGCTTCAACGCCTGGGGCGGAAAGCACCATCCGTGGGATGCCGACGACAAGATCTCGGCCTTGCTGCTGGAGCGGTTCGACGTCCCGCGTATCGGCTCCTCGATGATCCTCGAAGGCGGCGCAATCACGGTGGACGGCGAGGGCACACTCATCACCACCGAACAGTGCCTGCTCCACCCCAACCGCAACCCGGGAATGACTCGGCAGCAGATCGAGGACGAACTCAAGTCCCGTCTCGGCGTGACCACCGTGATCTGGCTTCCCTACGGCGGCCTGGAAGACACCGAGACCGACGGGCACGTCGACGGAGTCTGCGCGTTCGTCGCACCCGGCAAGGTGCTGGTCCAGCTCCCCAGCAACCCGGACCACCCCGACTTCGCGCGGATGCGGGCCAACCGCGCCGTGCTCGAGGCCTCGGTCGATGCCCGGGGGCGCACGCTGGAGATCATCGACCTGCCGCAGAGCGCCTTCGTGGAGGTCGACGGTGAGCGAACCGAGGTCGGCTACCTCAACTTCTACGTCGCCAACGGCGGGGTCGTCGTGCCCGTCGCCGACATCCCGCAGGACGATGGTGCGCTGGCCGTGATCGCCTCGGCGTTCCCGGGCCGCAAGGTCGTCGGCGTGCGCAGCCGCGTCGTCGCCTACGGCGGTGGCGGTGTCCACTGCATCACGCAGCAGGTGCCTGCAGCAGGCACCCTCGCCTGAGACTCGGCGCCGTAGCCCCGCCCAGCCCGCCACAGCCGAGAGCGTCCCCTCGCCCGCCAAGCCAGTGAAGAGAGAGCGCCATGCCAGAACTGCTGCCCAGATCACACATCCGCAGAGCAGGCCGGCGCACCGCCGCCGCGCTCGCCGGCGCCGTCTCCCTCGCCCTGGTGGTGTCCTGTTCCGGGCCGCCCGACACCGGCCAGTCGGGGCACGGGAACGAGAACACGACGTTCCGGCTGTCGGCGGGCACGCCGACAGCGAAGGGCGGCATCGCCTCCTTCACCTGGGGCCTGTACGCCGAACCGCCGACCCTGGACTACATCTACTCGTTCGACTACAACCAGAACCTGATCCTCTCGAACGTCTGCGAGAGCCTGATGCGGTGGACGCCGCAGCTCAAGGAGGAGCCAGGGCTCGCGGAGAGGCTCGAGACTCCGAACCCGACCACCTTCGTCTTCGACCTGCGGCCCGACGTCCGTTTCCACGACGGCGGTGTGATGACGGCGGACGACGTCGTCCACAGCCTCAAGCGGCACCTGGACCCGAGCCTCGGCTCCTACTGGATCCAGACGTTCCAGAACGTCGCTTCCATTGGTAAGACCGGGCCCTTGCAGGTCACCGTCAAGCTCAAGCGGCCCGACTCGCAGTTCCCGCAGTACATGGCCACCGCCGCCGGCGCCGTGGCCAGCACCAAGAGGATCAAGGCAGCCGGCCAGGACTACGGCACCACGGGCAGCCTGGACTGCACCGGCCCCTACCGGCTCGGCACCTGGACCAAGGGCCAGTCCGTCACACTCGACCGCTTCGACGACTACTGGGGCGCGAAGGCCAAATCCGGCAAGGTCGTCTTCAACATCCTCACCGACCCCTCCGCACAGACCAACGCCCTGCTCAGCGGCGAGGTCGACGGCAGCTACCTCATCCCCACCGAGAGCTACGCCCGTCTGAGGAACAGCGGGCAGGGCACTCTCTTCTTCGGCGAGGGCCTGACGACGATCAACGTCAACGTCACCAACATGAAAGGCCCCCTCGGCGACGTCCGGGTGCGCCGCGCGCTGTCGATGGCGCTGGACCGCAAAGGCTTCGTGAAGGCCGCCCTCGCCGGGGCCGCGAACATCTCCACCTCCCTCACCCCGCACGCCGCCTGGGACGCCGCCGAACCCCAGGTCAAGAAGGCCGCCTTCGACGACCTCCCCTCCGCGACGCGGGACCTCGACAAGGCCAGAGCCCTGATCAAGGACGCCGGAGCCACCGGCAGCACGGTCACCATCGCCACCAGCCCCATCGGCCAGGACGTCTCCCTGCTCGCCACCGCGGTGCAGGCGGCCGGCACCGAGATCGGCCTGAACGTGCGGCTGAAGACCATCGCGCCGAACGCCTACACCGCGCTGTTCTCCGACCCCGAGGCACGGGCCGGCCTGGACATGTTCCCCGAGACTTACTACCTCTCCGTCACCGACCCGTTGGACCTCCTGTCCAGCTTCGAGACCGGCGCGTTCGAGAACCACGCCGACTACAGCAACCCGGACTACGACAAGCTTGTGCAGCAGGCCGTCAACACCTACGAACCAGCCCGGCGGCTCGCGATCGAGGCCGAGATCCAGAAGATCGCGGCGGACGACGTGCTGTGGATCCCCGTCGCGGAGTGGCCGACCAGCGTCTTCCTCAACAAACGCATCACGGGCGCCCCGACCACCATCTCCTACCTCTACTACCCCTGGGCCGCCGATGTCGGGGCCGCGCAATGAGGTTCGCGCGCTTCGCCGCCAGGCGCCTGACGGAGATGGCCCTCACGCTCCTGGGCGCTTCACTCGTGATCTTCGGGGCGATGTACCTCGCTCCGGGCAACCCCGCGAGCTTCCTGCTCTCCGGACGCTCCGCATCCCCGGAAGCGATCAAGGCGATCAACGAGCAGTATCACCTGGACGACCCCTTCGCGGTGCAGTACCTGCACTGGCTCGGCCAAATTCTGCAGGGCGACTTCGGCCGTTCCGTCGAGTACCGCACCAGCGTCTCGAGTCTGCTGGCCGCCCGGCTGCCCGCCACGCTGCTCCTGGTCGCGATGGCGCTCGTACTGGTCGTGGTGGTGGGCCTGGCGCTCGGCTGGATCGGCTCGGTCCGCGGCGGCCGGACGGACTCTGCGATCCTGGTCGCCACCACCTTCGCCGTCGGAATCCCGTCGTTCGTGGCCGCCGTCCTCCTGCAAGGATTGTTCGCGGTCAAACTGCACTGGTTCCCCAGCAGCGGAACCGGCAGCGGCATTTGGCAGATGATCTGGCATCTGACCCTGCCCGCCGTCGCTCTGGCTCTCTACCTGATCGGCATGCTCGCCCGCGTCACCCGTAGCACCATGCTCGAAGCCCTCGGCCACGAGCACGTCACCGTCGCCCGCAGCCGAGGCGTGACAGAACGCAAACTGGTCTGGCGTCACGTCTTCCGCAACTCGCTCGGCACCGTGCTCACCATGAGCGGGCTGATCGTCTCCACCCTGCTGATCTGCACCGTGCTGGTCGAATCCGCCTTCAGCGTCAACGGCATCGGACAGCTGCTCGACCTGGCCGCGACCACCAAGGACTTTCCCGTGGTCCAGGCCGTCTCCCTGATCATCGTGGGGCTCTTCATGACCGTGAACCTCGTCGTCGACCTTCTCCACCCGCTGGTCGACCCACGGGTCGTCCTCGGCGAGCGGGGACCATCCTCATGACCACCGCCACACTGGCGCGCCGTCCGGTGCTGTCCCGGCTCCGCACCACCCGCGCTCCGCTCTACCGGCTCTGCCTCGGCTTCGTCGGACTGCTCGTGCTGCTGGCGATCGCCGCGCCCTGGATCGCCCCGCACGCCCCCAACGCCGTCGAACTCGGCGACGCGCTGGCCGGGCCCTCCGCCGCGCATCCGCTCGGCGTGGACGCCTCCGGACGGGACACCCTGTCCCGCCTTCTGGTCGGCGCCCGCACCTCACTGCTCGGCCCGCTCGGCGTCGTCTTCTTCTCCACCGTGATCGGCGTTGCGGTGGGAATCAGCGCAGGCTGGCGCGGCGGCTGGCTCGACTCCGTACTCTCCCGCACCACCGAACTCGTCTTCGCCTTCCCTGGCCTGCTGCTGGCCATCCTCATCACCGCAGTCAACGGTCCCGGCCTGGCCGCACCAGTCCTCGCCCTCGGGGTCGCCTACGTGCCCTACGTCAGCAGGCTCACCCGCTCCCTCGTCCTGGCGGAGCGCCAACGCCCCTACATCGAGGCCTACTACGTCCAGGGCCACTCAGGCACGCAGACCTGCCTGCGGCACGTTCTCCCCAACATCGCGCCCGTCGTACTCGCCCAGTCCACTGTCAACTTCGGATACGCACTGATCGACCTGGCCGGCCTCTCCTTCCTCGGCCTCGGCGTCCCACCGCTCACACCCGACTGGGGCCGCATGGTCTTCGACGGCGAGACCGCCATCCAGTCCGGCTACCCCCTGTCCGCGATCCTGCCCTGCGTGGCGATCGTGCTGACCGTCGTCGCCTTCAACGTCGTCGGCGAACGCTGGGCCGACCAGGTCGCAAGGAGGAACCGGTGAACACCCTCGACATCCGGGGCCTGCGCCTGCGCCTGCCCAACACTGCGCGACCAGTCCTCGACGGCATCGACCTGACCGTCGCCCGCAAGGAGACCGTCGCCCTGGTCGGCGAGTCGGGCTCCGGCAAAACCCTCACCTCCCGCAGCGTGCTGCGACTGCTGCCGCCAGGAGCCGCCACCGAGGGCAGCATCCTCGTCGACGGCCAGGACACCCTGGCCATGCCCCCCGCCGAACTCCGGCGGCTGCGCACCCACACCGCAGCGATGATCTTCCAGGACCCGCGGGCCGCCATCAACCCGCTGCGCCGCATCGGCGACTTCCTCACCGAGAGCCTCCGCCTGAACGCCGGCACCCCGGCGGCCGAGGCCACCGCACGGGCCGCACGGATGCTGGAATCCGTCGGCCTCAGCCACACGGTGCTCGGCCAGTACCCGGGCCGGCTCTCCGGCGGGATGCTCCAACGCGTCATGATCGCCGCCGCGCTGATGGGAGACCCAGCCCTGGTCCTGGCCGACGAGCCCACCACCGCCCTCGACGTGACCACCCAGGCCGAGGTGGTCGGTCTCCTCGACGACCTGCGCGAGCAATTCGGCACCGGACTCCTCTTCGTCACCCACGACCTGGGACTGGCCGCCGCCATCAGCGACCGCGTCTACGTCATGTACGCGGGCCGGATCGCCGAGACAGGCCCGGCCGAGTCGCTGTTCCGGCGACCTCACCACCCCTACACAACCGCTCTGCTCAGCTCCACCCCACGCCTGGATGCCCCACGCGGCCGACTCACCGCCATCGACGGCCAACCCCCGAGCCTGCAGCAGAAACTGACAGGCTGCCCATTCGCACCCCGATGCCGATTCACCACCGCGGTCTGCACCGAACGGGCCCCCGCGCTGCACCCCATTGCCGACCCATCCCGCCAGGTGGCCTGCCACCACAGCGACCAGCTCGAAAAGATGACCGCCGATGCGTAGAACCGTCCGACCGGCCAACGCCGCCCTGCGCTGCGGCACCTCCAGTCCATCGGGCAGCGCGACCGTCCTGGAGGTCACCGGCCTGCGTCGCTGCTTCGGCAACGTGCAGGCCGTGGACGACGTCTCCTTCATCGTCCGCCAAGGCGGATCGCTGGGCATCGTGGGGGAGTCCGGCTCCGGCAAGACCACCACCGCACGCATCGTCGCGGGTCTTGAACGCAGCGACGCCGGACACGTCCTGGTCCACGGCCGTGACCGCGCCGACCGCCGTGAGCGCCGACGCGACGCCCGGCTTGCCCGAGCCCGCGAGGTGCAGATGGTTTTCCAGGACCCCTTCCTCTCCCTTGACCCACGCATCACCGTCGGGAAGGTTCTGCGCGAGACCCTGCGTCTCCACTTCCCCGGCACCGACCACACCTCCCGGATCGCGGAACTACTCGCCCAGGTCGGCCTCGGAACGCGCGAGGAAAGCGCCCTGCCGCGCCAACTCTCCGGTGGCCAGCGTCAACGCGCCGCTATCGCCCGCGCCTTGGCCGTAGAACCTGCGGCCCTGGTCCTCGACGAGGCCGTCGCGGCACTCGACGTCTCCGTCCAGGCCCAGATCCTCAATCTGCTCGCCGACATCCGCGAACGGACCGGCATTGCCTACCTGTTCATCACCCACGACCTCGGCGTCGTCCGCTGCGTCACCGACGACGTCCTCGTCATGCGCCACGGCCGCATTGTCGAGTCGGGCCGCACCGAGCAGGTTCTCGCCGACCCCCGACACCCATATACCCGCCTGCTGATGGACTCGGTTCCCCGGCCAGGCTGGGACCCGAGGCGTATCTCCGCGGCACGCCGAGCACTTTGAAGCGCTCGCCGGCCCCGGCGGACCGAGGGCCAGTGCCGCTGAGCGGGACCTGCCATCGTGCAGACCGGCGTGGTCGTTCTTCGGACGGCCGGTGCCGAGCCCGGTGGGTGAGCGTCCGCAGCTGCACTGAGCACCGCAGCCATGCTGCCCGTTCCTCCACCAGGCCTCTCCGATGCCCAGACAGCGCGTCGTTCATCGTCACGAGGTGGTGGCATCGGGCCCGCGTAGCCGCCGCCATGGAGAACCCGGGCGCCATCCGCAGGCTACAGGCACGCAGTGGGCCAACGATGTCATCCCCGCCGGCCGACCCGGGCGGGTGGAGGCCGTCAGCGGCGCCAATGCGGCCGGCTCCGCGGTCACGGGCGTTCCTGCCCTGCCCGCGCCGGCCACCGCGAACGTCACCAGCGGCACCCTCACGCCTGCACTCGTTCCCCTACCCGCGGGCGCGCATCGACGCGCTCGTCAGGAGCCGGGACATCCCCGCGCCGTCGTCAGCGGCCGGGCCACCCCAACCCCTTCCGCCCCCTACGGAGGCCAACACATGAACACCCCCGAACGCTTCGACGTGGTCGAGGCATCGATCGCCCAGCTCCGGGCAGCACTGGAGGAGCAGCGCACCACCGCCGTCGAGCTGGTGCGCGCCTGCCAGGAGCGCATCGCAGCCTACGACGCGCCGGGCACGCCCACAGCCCTGAACGCCGTAGTGGTCCACAACCCCGGGGCACTGACGGAGGCGGAGGCATCCGATGCGCGCCGCGCGGCCGGGCAGACGCTCGGTCCACTGGACGGGATCCCCTACACCGCCAAGAACAGCTACCTGGTGCGCGGGCTCACCGTCGCGGCCGGATCCCCGGCGTTCGCGCAGCTGGTGGCGCAGCGCGACGCGTTCACCATCGAGCGCCTGCGTGCCGCCGGCGCCGTCTGCCTGGGGCTGACGAACATGCCACCCATGGCCAACGGCGGAATGCAGCGCGGTCTCTACGGGCGTGCGGAGAGCCCCTACAACGCCGACTACCTCACGGCCCCCTTCGGCTCCGGCTCCTCCAACGGCTCGGGCACCGCAACTGCTGCGAGCTTCGGCGCGTTCGGCCTGGGCGAGGAAACCTGGTCCAGCGGGCGCGGCCCGGCCTCCAACAACGCCCTCTGTGCCTACACCCCCTCGCGCGGCGTCATCTCGGTGCGCGGGAACTGGCCGCTCGTGCCCACCATGGACGTGGTGGTACCCCACACCCGCACCATGGCCGACCTTCTTGAGGTCCTCGACGTCGTCGTGGCCGACGACACCGAGATACGCGGGGACTTTTGGCGTACCCAGCCTTGGGTGGACATCCCGAAGGCCGGCGACGTGCGCCCCGAGTCCTACCTGGGGCTGGCGCCGTCCGGCCCCGATGAGGCGCGGGCGACCCTGCGTGGCGTCACGCTGGGTGTGCCGCGCATGTACATCAACGCCGACCCCCAGGCAGGTACGGGCAAGGGGCCCGGGATCGGCGGCGCCATGGGACGCCGCATTCACACACGCGCATCCGTGATCGACCTGTGGGCCGCGGCCCGCGCTGACCTGGAGGCCGCCGGTGCCACCGTGATCGAGGTCGACTTCCCGACGGTGACCAACTACGAGGGCGACCGCCCCGGAGCCCCCACCATCGCCGACCGAGGCCTGGTACCTCCCGAGTACCTGCACACCGAGCTCGTGGAGCTCTCCGCCTGGGCGTGGGAGGACTTCGTCGCAGCCAACGGTGACCCGGGCCTGAGCACCATCGCCGGTGTGGACGGCAGCCAGATCTTCCCGGAGCCCGAGGGCGCACTGCCCGACCGCTACGACGGCATGGAAGAACACATCTCGCACTACCCGCAGTCGGTGCGCGAAATGGCCGGGGCCCCGTTCACACAGCTTCCGTTCGTGGCGGAGGGGCTCAAGGGGTTGGAGCTCACGCGCCGCGTAGACCTGGAGGAATGGATGGAACGGGTGGGCCTGGACGCGGTCGTGTTCCCGGCGGTGGCCGACGTCGGTGCCGCCGACATGGACATCAACCCGGACACCGCGGCGCACGGCTGGGCCAACGGCGTGTGGGTGGCCAACGGCAACCTGGCGCCCCGCCACCTGGGGATCCCCACGGTGACCGTGCCCATGGGCACCATGGCAGACACGGAGATGCCCGTCGGGCTCACCTTCGCCGGGCCCGCCTACTCCGACACCTCCTTGCTGCACTTGGCAGCAGCCTTCGAAGCTACCGGGAAGCGGCGTACCGAGCCCCTGCGCACTCCGCGGCTGTAGGACGTCCCGGCGCCGCCCGGCCGGGACAACGCCCTGGCCGGGCTGTGGTGGGCGGACCCGGCGGCGTCTGAGATTCCGACGGGGCAGGCACCTGAGAACTTGCAGGCGGCGAGGAAACCGCCCTCCGTACGGCACGGATATCCGACCGTAGGGCGGTCGCGGTCCTCCGCATCGTGTCCGCAGTGCCGCCGGTGGCCGGCTTTGGCGCGGCAGCCGAGCCTGGTTTCGCCCCGCATGGGCTGCGGATCGCTCGCCAAGGCCGCAGGCGGGCGGCCGGTAGCCCTCTGGGGTCACAAGGCCCACAATGTCGTGAACTATCTGCTGAATTCGGCGCAGCCGGGAGCGGCAAGGCGATACAGGAGATCTGCGATGCCGAGGACTGCACCCACGCTGAGAAGGCGATCGATGCGGCCGCCCGTGCCTACGGCGCCAGGACCGGCGTGGAGATCACCGCCTTTTGGCGCTGTATCAAGCAGGGCTGGAACGCGCCCTGCCTGCCCGGAGCACATCGACAGAACCGGGTGGTCCTGCAGGTACTGGTCTCGGCAGCGTTCGACCACGCCGACGACGGCTGCCAGGCCATCTGAGACGGCATCGTCAGGCCCTGGTTCGACTCGATCCACAACTCTTGACAACGGCTCGTTCCGAGGTTCACAAGCCGCTCCCGGGGTTCGGTATCCCTACCAGCAGGATCAGCACGCCGCTCGCATGGTCACCATCCGAATGTGCACGTGCACACTCCCGGTCGCTCATTGCACTGCCCTCCCCCCATTGAGGTAGATGCTCACAGCTTTGTACTTTAAAGCGCCCGGCTGCAGCACAGTACCCGGGCGCAGGAATTCTCGAGCAAAGGAAGAAGCGATGCAAAGACGCAGCGTGAGGGCAAGTATATGTCTGGGAGCGGTATTGCCGGTCCTGCTCGTGGCAGGGTGCACAGCGCAAAGCTCCACCACCGAGACGGGTAATTCGAAAGGGCCTGAGGGCTTGGCAACCCCGGGTACGCTCACCGCATGCATCGATTCCGCATATCCACCGCTCGAGTACTACAAAAATGGTGTTGACGGCGAGATCGTCGGTATCGACGCAGACGGGATCCGAGCGCTCGGAAAACTCTGGGACGTAAACGTTAAGCTGGAGAACCAGGCATTCGAAGGTTTGGTTCCCGCGCTTCAAACAGGTCGCTGTGATCTGCTCTGGTCAGGGCTCTACATGAATGAAGAGCGCGAGCAAACACTCGACGGAGTCGCCTACATGGTCACCGGCCCGGCGCTCGCGGTCCGTCCTGCGAACGAGGGCAAGTACACGGAGAAACTCGACTTGTGCGGTGGCCACTTCGGCGTTCAGAGCGGCGGCGCGATCGCCGGCATGCTCAAGAAGCTCAGCGACAACTGCACGGCCAAGGACAAGGCTCCGGTCAAGGTGTCGCAGTATCCGCAGCCGAACGACATCATCGCGTCGGTGGTCAACGGCAAGCTCGACGGCATCGTCGAGACCGACATCGCCCTGCAGCTGATGGTGGAGAAGACCAAGGGTCTTGCGTATATCGAGGGGATCTTCCCCGCGGAGACCAAGTTCGGCGTTTTCACCAACAAGGGGTCGAAGCTGTCGCAGCCCGTCTCCGAGGGTGTGAAGAAGCTCATCGAGAACGGCGAGATGGGCAAGATCCTCGAGAACTACAAGATCCCGGCGTCGCGTCTCGCGACCTCGGACTGAGCGGGTGACACCGATGGATTTCGATTTCGAAGTCTTCTGGCAGCAGCTGCTCTCACCAACCTTCGCGTTCGGCGCCCTGCTCGCCCTCTCCGTCGCGACCGTCGCACTCGTGCTCTCGCTCGCCCTCGGCTACCTGCTGGCGCTGGGGCGGGCGAGCAAGTACACCGCGGCCCGCGGCGTGAGCGCCGTCTACATCTGGCTGTTCCGGGCACTGCCTGCACTGCTGGTGCTCGTGGTGGTGTGGAACGCGCTGCCTCAGCTGATCCCGGCGCTGCGCCAGGACTGGTACAGCCCGTTCTGGGCAGCAGTGCTCGGGCTCACCCTGGTCGAGGCCGCCTACATGGCCGAGATCGTACGCGCCGCGCTGCTCTCGGTGGACGAGGGGCAGCCGCTCGCCGGCCGGGCGCTCGGGATGAAGCCGGTGCAGGTCACCACAAAGATCGTGTTCCCTCAGGCATTCCGTGTGGCCCTGCCGCCGCTGTCGAACGAGTTCATCGGCCTGATCAAGTTCACCTCGCTCGCGAGCGTGATCTCGTTGCGCGAGCTGATGACGCTGGCCTCGGCCGGTGTTGCCAACACCTTCCGCTACACCGAGTTCTACAGCGTGGCCGCGGTCTACTACCTGGTGATTGTCTCGCTGCTGATGATGCTGCAGCGGTGGCTGGAGAAGAAGGTGGCATGGACGAACGTCGACCGGAAGCGGTCGTCGTTCTTGCGGATGGGGAGTGGATCCAAATGAACGACGGCTTGGTCACTCGCAGCGCGCTGCTGCCTGACGGCAGCAACTATGCCGGGCCAGCGCTGTTCGTGCGCGGCCTGCACAAGAGCTACGGCGGCAACGAAGTGCTGCGCGGGGTCGACTTCTCGGTGCGTAAGGGCGAGGTGAAGGCCGTGCTCGGTCCCTCGGGCTCGGGCAAGTCGACCATGCTACGCCTGATGGCGCTGCTCGAACCGGCGGATCGGGGTGAGATCCTGCTGCACGGCGAGCGGATCGGCGCGATCCAGCACGCCAACCGGTTGAAGTACCACCCCGAACGCAAACTCGCGGTCGAACGCCGCGAGATTGGCATGGTGTTCCAGAAGTTCAACCTCTTCCCGCACCTGACCGCCCTCGACAACGTGAAGCTCGCGATGACGACGGTGCAGAAGGTCGCGAAGCGCGAGGCCGAGGAAACCGCGGCCGAAATGCTGAAGCGGGTCGGCCTCGCCGATCGCACGGGGCACTACCCCTCGCAGCTCTCGGGCGGCCAGCAGCAGCGCGTCGCGATCGCACGTGCGCTCGTGCTCGAACCCTCGGTGCTGCTCTTCGACGAGCCCACCTCGGCGCTCGACCCCGAGCTCGTCGGCGAGGTCCTCGAGGTGATGGAGCAGCTGGCTGAGAACGGCATGACCATGATCGTGGTCACCCACGAGGTCCGCTTCGCCCGGCGGGTGGCCGACGAGGTCACACTCTTCGACAGCGGCGTGATCGTCGAGGCCGCGCCACCGGAGGAGTTCTTCGAGAACCCCCAGCACGAACGGACCCGGAAGTTCCTTAGCCATGTCACATAAGTTCACTGCCGCCCGCGTGCCCGAGGCCGAGGCCGAACGGGCGCGCGGGGCCGGCGTAGACCCCGACAACACCGGTCTGGCCGTCCTGAGCCTGATCCGGGCCTACGGCGTCGACACGGTGTTCGGGATCCCGGGCACCCACAACGTGGAGTTCTACCGCCACCTGCGACGACTGGGCATGCGCGCCGTGACCACGCGCCACGAACAAGGCGCCGGCTACGCCGCCGACGGCTGGTCGCAACGCACCCGCCTGCCCGGCGTGGTGATCACCACCTCGGGCCCCGGACTACTGAACGCCCTCTCAGCCGCAGGCACGGCCTACTGCGAGTCGCGGCCGCTGATCATCCTCGCCCCAGGCGTGCCGCTCGGACAGGAGTTCGCCGACATCGGCACGTTGCACGAGACAAAGGATCAACTCGGCGCCGCCTCGGCGATCGTGGAGTGGGGCCGGCGGGTGAGGAGCGCCGAAGAAGCCGTGGCGGCCGTGCACGACGCCTTCAAGCTCTTCCGCACCTCGCGGCCGCGCCCGGTCTACATCGAGGTGCCCCTCGACGTCCTCGAGGGGCCGGCCGACATCGATCTTGCGAGCCTCACGCCGCGACCACTTCCCCCGTCCGCAATCGCGGGGCCGGCGGAGGTACACGCGGCAGCGTCGGCCCTGCGCACGGCCCGACAGCCGGTCATCCTCGCCGGCGGCGGCTCGGTGGGCGCAGGCGACGAGCTCCAGACGCTCGCCGAGTACCTGGGCGTGCCTGTGGTGACCACGCTCAACGGCAAGGGCGTGCTGCCCGAGAGCCATGCGCTCTCCCTCGGATCGGGGCTGCGCCTCGACGCGGTGCGCCGCGTGGTGAACGGCTCCGATGCGCTGCTCGTCGTCGGCTCGAAGCTCGGCGAGACCGAACTCTGGGACGGGGAACTCGCCCCGCAGGGCACCGTGATCCGCGTCGACATCCTCGCCTCGCAGGCACACAAGAACCTCGCTGCAACGCACGCGCTGATCGGCGACGCGAGCGCCGTGCTCGCACAGCTCTCCGCCGTACTCGGTGCGGAGCCCGGCGGTCCGGCATCGGGCGCCACCCCCTGGTGCGATCTCGCCGAAGTACGCGAGGCGACCGCTCGCGATGCAGCCGAGTTTGCCGAGCTCGAGGATCGCGTGGCCGGGCGCATCGCCTCCACGCTGCCGCCCGATGCCGTCGTCACGGGCGACTCCTCGCAGATCACCTACTACGGGATGGCGAGCCGCGTGCGGCCCGACGAGCCCGGAGCTTTCATGTACATGGCGACCTACGCCACGCTCGGCTACGGCCTGCCCGCAGCCATCGGCGCGAAGATCGCCTCACCGGAGCGGCCGGTGGTCGGAGTGATCGGCGACGGCGCACTCATGTTCTCGATCCAGGAGCTCCAGACCGCCGTCGAACAGCGTCTCGACCTCACGATCGTGTGCATTGACAACGGCGGCTACGGCGAGATCGAGCAGAACCAGGCGGACCGCGGCATCGACCCGATCGGCGTGCGGTTGGCCCAGCCGAACTGGCCGGCCCTCGTCGAGGCCTTCGGCGGCCACGGCTACGCGGTCAGCGATCCGGATACCCTTGAGGCTGTGATCGCCACAGCGCTGGCTGCGTCCGGCGTGACGCTGGTGCACGTCGACCTTGGCATGTTCGAGACCGCGTCGGACTAGGCCGATTATTCAAACTGTCATCTGCTGTGCGCTGTCTGGCACTTCTCCGAACTTTCGGCTTCGCTGGAGCAGGGGAGGCCCCATGGTTCGCGGCGTTGTGCGAGTCGTCCTCATACGTCCAGTACGAGGACGCTCCTCCGCCTTGCGATCGCACGCACCAGACACCGCACAGCCCGACCTCCGGCCGAACGGTGTCAGTTTGGAGGCACGACCCAGGTGTATTGCTGTGTGCGGTTGGGAACGCGGCTGGCGGGCGGTCTCTCTGCGAGCGAGGTGTTTGTGTCCGCAGTGGTGATTGCAGGTGTGCAGCCATAGCGGGAACGCTTCGCGTCGTTCGGCTTCTGAAGCGGTAGGGGCGAGCGTAGGCCCTTTCGTCGAGCAGGGTGCGGTTGAGCCGTTCGACCTCGCCGTTGGTCTGGGGCCGGTGGGGCCGGGTTCGTTCGTGAGCGCTCCCGGCCGCTGCCAAGGCGTTGCGCCAGGCATGGGACTTGTAGAAGGCCCCGGACCGGATCTTGCTGACTGCTCGGAGGCCCAGTGCTCTGTGGCCGCCGGCGTCGGGGTGTTGCCGAGTTTCTTGATGTCCACGCGGACGAGTTCGCCGGGCCTGCCGCGTTCGTAGCGGCGTATGACACGGCCGGTGGCCCGGTCGAGATGGTTCAGCCGAGCTAAGGGGTCTGCCCGCGCTCGGTGGCGTGCCCGGCCTGCGCCTCGGCACGCAGTGCGCACACGGCGAGTTCCACGCGCGTCGTGTGCCGGGCATCGGTGACGTCGAAGCCGGTCAGCTCGGCGAAGCGGGTGAGGTGGTTGGTGATCGTGTTGCGGTGGTAGAAGAGCCGATCGGCGGTCTGCTGGATTCCAGCGGTCTCGAGGTACACCTCGACCGTGCGGATCAGCCGCTCCCGCTCGACGGCGTCGATCGCCCACAGCCCGCTCAGCACCTCGCGGATCAGATCCGGCATGAATTCCCCGATCCTGGCCACGGCTAGTCGCGGCCACAGCTCGGCGGTCCCGAGGCAGCTCTGCGGCGTGCCCACCGCATCGAGCCCGGCGAGGCCCAGCTGCACGGCGTGCGGCACCCCGCGCAGGCCCTCGACCGGGCCGATCCGAATGCCGCGGACACCCTCCGCCTCGGGCAACTCGCGCTTGGGGCCCATCTGGCAGAGCAGGATCTCGAACTCGCCGAAGTCGTGCAGGTAACCCTGACCCCCGGCCGCGCGCAGGCGGTCGCGGTACGCGCCGAGGCCGCTCTCAGGGCGCACTCCCACGTAGACCGTGCACTCGCGATCGGCCTGGATGCGCAGCAACTGGCTCGTACGCGCCACGAGGTCGGATCGGGCACCGCCGCTCTGCAGCAGCCGGTCGAACCAGCGCCGCTGCTCGACCTCGAGCTCCCGGGCGCTTTCGGTGATCCGCTGCTGGTAGGCCAGCAGCACCCGCTCGGAGTAGCTCTCGACCGCGTCCCACACCTCGGTGCCGCCGAGCAGCAGAGCCGAGGCCTCGCCGTCGTCGTCGAGCCGTTGCACGAGCGATGACCAGATGACGCGGAAGTCGAGGCGCACGGCCTTGAGCAGGTCACCGAGCGGCACTCCTTGGTCGGCACGGCTGCGGCCCAGCTCGAGCGCGAGCTGCTCGAGCGCCTCGCGGGCGCCGGGCTCGCGGGTGATGGTCTGCAGCAGCAGGCCGATGCTGAGCTCCGCCATTTCGCGCAGTGACTCCTCGGGGACCGCCCCGTCGGAGTAGGGCGGAATCTCGCGGATCTGCGCCAAGAAGTCGCCGACGAGCGTATCGATCTCGTTGCCCGCTCGCAGGGCCGCGTGCTGGATCACGGCGTGTGGATCGGGGAGCGCGGCGTCGCTCGTGCGGCGTCTGTGCATGTGCCCAATGTAGGGCATGGATCGCGTGGCCTGGCCCCCCTGGCGTCGCTCGCCGCAGAAGCCATAGCTTGCGGATCACGGCGAAGAAACCGGCACAGAAGGAGACCGACATGGAGTACCCGATCGAGGCATCCGAGAGCTTCCACGGGCTGCTCGGCCCCGAGGCCGAGCCCGCTTTCCTCGCGCCCGAGGAGCTGACCGCGAGCTGGGGGCGGAAGTGGGGAGCGGCAGATGAGTTCAGCACCCTGCGCAGCGTTCTGATGCGCAGCCCCGGCGATGGCCTGCGCGGACTGACGTCCGAACGCTGGTCCGAGAAGCACGGTGCGCTCGTCGACCTCCCGGGCCAGCGCTACTGGATCGATCGCACAGCGCCGGACGTCGACCTCTTCAAGGAACAGCACGCCGGCTTCGTCCAGACGCTTCGGGACCACGGCGTCGAGGTGGTACTCGCGCCGACCTTCGAGCAGGGCTTCACCAAGTCGATCTACACCCGCGACCCGCTGATCACGCTGCCCGGGGGCGCCATCATCCTGCGCCTCGCACCGCGGATGCGGCGCGGCGAGGAGCAAAGCATCACTGCGACCGTCGCGGGCGCCGGGATGCCGATCCTCGGCACGATGACCGGCACCGGTCTCGCCGAGGGCGGCAGCTTCGTGAAGCTGCGCCGAGATCTCGCGGCCTTCGGCACCTCGGTGCGCTGCAACGTCGAGGGCCATCGTCAGTTGCACGGCATGCTCGCCGAGCAGGGCGTCGAGCTGATCGAGGTGCCGTTGCCCGGCTACTGGATCCACCTCGACGGTTCGCTGCTGATGCTCGACGAGGATCTCGCGCTGATCATGGCCGGCGAACTGCCCTACACCTTCATCGAGCAGCTGCACGCACTCGGCATCGAGACGGTGGAGGTGCACCCGGAGGAGGACTGGGCGGTCAACTCCTTCGTGATCGGGCCGCGCAAGGTCATCATGTCCGACGACCACGTGCGCACCGCCGAGTACCTCAACTCGAAGTACGGCGTCGAGCCGATCCTGATCCCCTACTCCGAGATCCGCAAGAACGGCGGCAGCCTGCACTGCTCGACCATGGAGCTGCAGCGCGACTGGTAACGCGCCTGCCCGACTCCCCGTGTTCAACCGCCGATCACACCCAGCCTTCGAGGAAGGACCCAACCCGCATGCAGACACCAGAAGACGCCTTTCTCTCCGACTGGAGCATCCACTCGCGCTTCGGCGCGGTAGAGGACACCGGCGGCGTCGACCGGCAGGCGGCGAGCGAGCCCGACGGTGAACAGCGCAAGTGGTTTGCCCAGCTGCTCGAGTCGCACGGGTTCGAAGTGCAACACGACGCGATCGGCAACCAGTTCGGGCTGCTCGAGCTCGTGCCGGGGGCGCCGTACGTGCTCACCGGTTCACACATGGATTCGCAGCCGACGGCAGGCCGTTTCGACGGTGCCTACGGGGTGATGGCCTCGGCGCACGCCTGCTTCCGCGTCGCCGAGGAGCTGCGGGCCGACCCCTCGCGGGCGCGGTACAACCTCGCTGTCGTGAACTGGTTCAACGAGGAGGGCTCGCGTTTCAAGCCCTCGATGATGGGCAGCTCGGTGTTCACCGGCAAGCTGGCGCTCACGGAGGCGCTCGCGACTGTCGACTGCGGGGGTGTCTCGGTGGCGGGCGCGCTGGATGCCATCGGCGAGCGCGGCGATTTCAGCGGTCTCGACGTGGCCTCCTATGCCGAGATCCATGTGCAGCAGGGGCGCAGCATGGAGGAGGAGGGCGTGACCATCGGCCTGGTGGGCGCGACCTGGGCGGCGCACAAGTTCGAGTTCCGGGTCACCGGCGAGCAGGCGCACAGCGGCGCGACGCTGATGGCGGATCGCCGAGACGCGCTGCTCGGCGCGGCCAGGTTGGTCGTTGCCGCGCGCGAGCTGGTCGACCGCTTCGAACCAGGCATGCTGCACACCGCCTGCGGCGAGCTGAACGTCTACCCGAACTCGCCCGTCGTCGTCGCCAGCGAGGTGCAGCTGCTGCTCGACCTGCGCTCGCCCAGTGCCGAAGTGATTCGTGAGGCGCACACCTCGCTGATGGACACGATCGAGCGGATGCGCCACGAAGACCGCGTCGAGGTCGAGGTCATCGCCGAGCACAGCTGGGACCAGAACCCCTACCCCGAGGCGGGCGTCGAGCTGGCACGCGAGATTGCGGAGGACCTGGGGCTCACCCACGCCCGTGTGCTCACGGTCGCCGGTCACGACTCGACGAACATGAAGGACGAGGTGCCCACGGTGATGCTCTTCGTGCCGAGCGTCGACGGCGTCTCACACAACCTCGCCGAGTTCACGCGCGACGAGGATCTGCTCGCCGGCCTCGCCCACCTCACCGGAGTGGTGCGCTGCCTCGCTGCCGGGGCGCTTGTACAGACCGATGAGTAGTACTGCGCCATCCGCAAACATGTCGACGACGCTGTTCAGAGATGCATGCTGCCCTCTCGTGGACAGCAAGAGGCAGCGGCGCCCGCCGACAAGACCAGGCCGGCTGCCCTTGCCGGGAGCCGCGCCAATCCTCGAACAACATGGCGAGTTCTCCCCACTGGAAGCATGAAGTTCCCGGCGAGGCGGCACCAGGACGAGGGCCCAGCGGGCGGCCCAAGACCAGTAGACCCCGCAAGGTCGAACCCTGTGCGAGTCTACGACCTTCGCAGCGGGTACATGTAACGGTATGGCACGGTATCGGACCCGGTCGCCGACTGTCGTGGACCGGGCACGGCAGGTCGTGGAGAGCTACGACGGCGGCGTCACACTGCGCAGGTGATGTACCGGCTGGTCTCCGAGGGTGTGCTGCCGCACTTCACAGCTTCGGACCCGGACCAGCTGTGGGTCGCGGATATGACCTACGTCCGCACCTGGTCGGGCTGGGCGTACGTGGCGTTCGTCCTGGACGTGTACTCACGAATGATCGTCGGCTGGCAGGTCGCCGACCATATACGGACCGAACTCCCGCTGGATGCACTGGAGATGACACTGTGGAGACGGAGGATCAAGAAAGACTCCGGCCTCATCCATCATTCGGATCGCGGCAGTCAATATGTGTCCATCCGTTACACCGAGCGGCTGGCAGATGTCGGTGCTTCCGCCTCGGTCGGCTCTGTCGCGGACTCGTATGACAATGCCATGGCCGAGGCCCTCAACGGCAGCTTCAAGGCCGAGCTGATCGAAATGCAGGGCCCCTGGCGAGACTTCGAGCAGGTCGAACGGGCGATCTTGCCTGCCCCATGTGCCCCTGGAAGGGAAGCAGTGCGCCAATCACCGTGCACCGCCCGTCGGCCTCTAGTGGTCGGCGGGTGAGCGTGCACCGGGGGCACGTGACGTCGTCGGCGTGCAGGGTGTCGACGAGTATCCGGCCGAGGGCCAGGGCGGAGGAGTCCGCGCGCGGTTCCTTGTTCTGGTTGTCCAGAGAGGTGACCGGGAGGATGACGCGTTCGGCGACGTCCAGAAGTAGCCCGGCCCGGATGTAGGCGAACGCGGCGCAGATGTTGTCCGGGGGCATCGCGGCCCGGACAGAATGACGGACACGCACCGCCTGGCACGGTACCGAGGCGGCGCGTGTCCCTCACAACAGGGCAAACATGGCCTGATGCGGCATTAAGCCCAAGGGATCCACCCTGACGACGTCCACGTTGCCGCTGCGGCCCCGCACAGAATGCACAGCGCCTTGTCCGCCCAACGGGGCGCGCCGAGCTTCACCGTCGCGTCTGCCGCTTCGACTGTGATCAGCAGGCCGCTGAGGAGGACAAGAGGACCGTTGCTCCAGGTGATCTCTGGGCGGCCGATGGCCATCCAGCCGACCGCAATGCCGAACAGGCACAAGCAGGTGTAGAACGCGCGCGGGTTGGGCCTGGAGTGGGGTTTGTTCTTCGATCGGTGGATGAAGATGACCGTGAGCTGCGCCAACAGCGCTATCAGCGCGAACATTGTGCACGGCTCCCACTGATCTTTTCGTAAGTTCGGTGGGTGTGGTGGGTGGATGGTCAGGCCGGTATGGGCGAGGAATGACCATGGAAGTCGGGGGTTGGTGTTGATGCGGTGGATGCCTTGTTCGGTGGCGTCGGCGACGTCGGCGAGGTGGTCGCCGGCGAGGTTGGCGAGTTCCCGCTTCTTGAGTGAGGACCACAGGAGTTCCACCGGGTTCAGCTCGGGAGCGTAGGCCGGTAATCGCTCGAGGGTGAGCCAGTCCTGTTCGGCGACCCAGGCCCGCATCGCCCGGCTCCAGTGGGCGGACAGCCCGTCCCGGACCAACACCACCCGGTCGCCGCCGTAGAACACCTTGACTTGCTCCAGGACCTCGATCAGTGCGGTGGTGTCGTAGCTGCCGGGCTTGAGGTGGAAGCACAGGCGCGGACCGCGATCGGGGTCGGTGGCGTGATAGCCGAGGGCCGCGGCCATCGACGCCCGTTTCCAGTTCAGCCGGTTCTGCAGGAGCGGGGTCCGGCCCCGGGGTGCGTAGGTGCGGCGGATCTGAGGCAGCAGCGAGACGCCTGATTCGTCGAGGAACACGATCCAGGCACGTGTGTTCACCGCCCCTTTTTGATGCGGGGCCACTCATGCGCGATCCAGCGGGCGATCTCGGAGTCGTCCCGCTCCACCGCCCGACGCTCCGGCCGCTGCAGACTCCACCCCAGCCGACCGGTCAGCAGTCGCCACACCGTCGCCCGCGACAAGGACACCTCCGTCACGCGCTCCACGACCAGACCAACCCGCTCCAGCGTCCACAGATCAGCCTCGAACCATTGCGCCTGAGCACCCCGCTCCAAAGCCGCCCGCACCTCCTCGACCTGGGCATCGTCCAACTTCGGCCGGCGACCGGGCGCAGGACGCCGCCGCAGCGCTTGGGCTCCGCCGTTCTTCCCACGCGCGTCTCCACCGCCGCACACTCTCCGCATGGACCCCCACCATCCCCGCGATCTCGGCGTTCGAGCGGCCTTGCCCGAACAACTCGACCGCACGAACACGCCGGGCCTCCGCCAACTGCGGCCGTGACAAAGGAGGAACAGACGAACCGGAGACAACGGAAGAAGGCTGGTACAACACGTCAACAGAGTCCCACCCGCAGACCCACCACACCCACAGAACCAACGAAAAGATCAGTAGAGGCCGAGCGTCACATCTGACACTCATACCCCGATAGTAAGGGTTTCCGGAAAGAGCATAGGTCACTACCCCATGGCATTAAATGTCCGACCTGACCGATAATCTGACTTCTGCTCACCTCCATCCGGAGATGGGCGTAGAGCAGCCCCCGCGCGGATGGCGGCCCGCCGGGGGCTGTAAGGCCAAAGGAGAGAGCCTTGAGTTCCACGTCGAAATCGATCGTGCCCGCTGCTGCTGGCGGCAGCGGCGTGCCCAGCCCGTCGACGCGATCTGCCGAGAAGACAACCCGGTATGGCACGTACATGGTGATAGACGGTGACTTGAGGAAGCCAGAGGCTGCGGCAGCGCAGATTTTCTCGCCTGGCCCCCGTGCGTGCGGGGCTGTTCCATCCGACGCGCAGGAGGACGCGTGAGTGACATGTCCGAGATCGATGACGGCAGCGTAAGCGCCTCCTTCAGTACACCGATGAAGGTGCGGTACGCGGTAGGGAATCAGGATCGCGAGGCGCTGGTGATCACGGGGGGAATGTCCCTGGCAGACCACGTCGAGCGGCTTGAGTCAGGGGGCTCCGCCTGGGTCAGCTTCATTCTTGCGAGAGGTGGCAGGATCAGCCTGCGCCTCGATTCTGTCGTGGCCTTGGAACTGTCGCGCTGACTCACATGACCAAGGTTGCGTTCACGGTCAGGCCGCCGGCGGCTTGTCGTACGCATATTGGCCGAGCCCGGTGTGCTCCCTCAGTACGGTCTTGTGACTACTTCCTGGTGCCGGGAAGATTCCGGGGTGCGGCTTCACAGCGTTTCTGTCAGAATTGTCCCGGCTCCGCCGCCCCCGTCGGCGGGGCCACCTCCGTGCTGAGGGGTAGCTCAACAGGCGCAGAGCGGCCGATTCATCCCTGGTGCCGACACCGGTTCGAATCCAGCCCTTGCAGCACTGCGCCCCTCGCTGCCGACACCGGCAGCGAGGGGCGGTTTCGTGCGTCTAGTAGTGCTTGGTCAGGTCGGTATTGGGGTGGGTGTGTCGCGGTGGCAGGTGGGGCAGGCGCCGGTCCAGACTGCGAGCAGGGTCTGCAGTTCACGGACGACCTGGTAGAGGCTCAGGCTGGCGCCGTGGCTGTGGTCGCGGTTCTACCCGGCGACCGGCCGGGAGGGGTACGTGCCCCTTGCGTTCGTGTTCACGGGGAAGACGGCCGCGCAGCGGGAGAGTCGGATGCTGCGGCTGGAGCAGGCCGCCCGCCGTTACTTCGCCGGGGAGCCGTACCCGGGCCGGGGCGCGGGCATCACCGCCGTCGACTACCACCAGGCGGTGCCCGTGGTCGTCACCGAGCTGGAACGGATCACCGCCGCCCCGGCCGGGGCTGCCGGCGCGGTGTGGCGTCGGCTGGGGCGGGATGAGTGGCAGACGCTGGGCGAGGCGCTGAACAACCCGGACGGGGAGCGGCTGTACGTGGTCCAGCTCCGGGAGGCCCGCCAGTGGCAGGCGGAGCGCGAGGCAGCTCACCGGGAGGCGCAGCGACCGGTGTGCACGCAGTGCGGCACCAAGTTCACCGACGAAGGCTGGCAGGAGATCAGGCGGTCCTCGTGGCCCGGTGAGTGGGACCGGCTGTGCGGGCCGTGCGCGACGGAGGCCGCCGGCCGTGCGGAGGCTGACCGCGTCGCGCGCCGCCAGGCGGAGGAAGCCGACCGCGCGGCCGCCGAAGCGCTGGCCGTGAGGCCCCGCAGCCGGTTCGGCATCGGGCGCCGCCGGTAGCGGACGGGCTCGGAGGCCGGGGTGGGTGTCGGTGGCGGCTGCGAGGCTGGTCGCCGACCAGCAGTCCGGCCTCCTCCTGCAGCTCGCGCCGGAGGGCTTCGTGCAGGAGCTCGCCGTCCTTGACCCCGCCGCCGGGCAGCGACCAGCGCATCTCGCCGGCTGGCTGGCCGAGTACGGCATCCTGGCCCTGGTCGTCCACGACTTCGCCTCCCAGTCCTACGCCGACGTCGTACACCGCCGCACCACCGGGCACGGCCCCGCCACCCTGCTCTGGTGCGGCGACTTCGACGCGAGCCGCGCGGACATCGCACGAGACTGGGTCCGGCGCAACGAAGACTGCTGGGGCGAGGCCTGCCGGGTGCTCCTGACTCCTGAGCAGATCGTCGAGTAGGAGCTGCCCTCGGCCGAGGGCAGGCACGGCGACCCGAGATGGCCGACCTTCGCCGACCGCTACGGGCTCGACCCCACCCACCCCGTGCAGTGGGAGCTTGAAGCACTGGAACCGGCCGAACTCCAGCGCCTGGTCCTCGCCGCCGTCGACCCGTAGATCGACCACGCCGTCCTCGCCCGCCAGATCACCCGCGAGGAAGAACAACGCCGCGCACTGGCCGCCTTTGTGAACGGCTGCGACGCGGCGGGCGAGGGAAGAGGGCCGTCGTAGCGCTACGGGGTCAGCAGGTTCAGGCGGGCGCCGGCGCCGGGCGCAGCGACGCGAGCGGGGAGCGCCGGCCCTTCTGTGCCGCGCGCAGTTGCCTCCGGTCGACTTCGGGGTGGGCGGGGATGGCCGTGTCGCTTGGCAATGCTGGTCAAGGTGCGCGTACGGGCTGTGTGCAAGGCGGGCCGGGTTCTGGGTGTGCCGGGCCGTGCTACGGAGTGTGGGGAAACGTTGAAGGGGTGTCCGTGACTGGCTGTCACGGACACCCCTTTCAGGTCCGGTTAGGTCCGGTTACCTCAGTTGTTGTGGCGTTGGCGCCTCCTGAGGGCGACGGCGAGGGAGAGGCCGCCGAGGATCAGCAGTGTGCCGAGCGCGGCCGCGGAGAGCACGGTGGTGCCGGTGCGGGCGAGGATCCCGGACGATTGCGGGGCGGGCTGGGGGTTGTTGGGTGGCGGGACGATACCGGACGGCGGGATGTTGCCGGACGGCGGGACGTTGGTGGACGGCGGAGGAGTCTTCCCCGGCGGCACCGTGTGGTCGGTTTCGCAGCCCTTCTCGGTGTCGCAGGTGCCGCGCTTGTTGTCGGGGGTGGTGACGACGTTGTGCAGCAGGCCGTCGCCGCTACCGGTGACGGTCACGGAGTAGGTGATGGTGGCCTTGCCGTCGACGGGGAGGTTGCCCTTCCAGACGAGCTTGCCGTCGGACACCGTGACATCGCCCGACGACGCCTTGGCATCGTCGTTGTAGGCGGCGTCGTCCAGGACCTTGGACAGGTCGTCGGTGATGGTGGCGTCCTTGACGTCACCGGCACCCTTCTGGACGACGGTGACGGTGTAGGTGACCTTGTCGCCCTTCTTCACCGCCGTACCCGTCTTCGGGTCGGAGGACTTGGAGAAGATGTACGAGCCGTAGACGTGATCGGTCTCGCAGCCCTTCTCGGTCTCGCAGGTGCCGCGCTTGTCGTCAGGAGTGGTGACGACGTTGTGCAGCTTGGAGTCACCACCGCCGGTCACGGTCACGGAGTAGGTGATCGTGGCCTTGCCGCCGACGGGGAGGTCGCCCTTCCAGACGAGCTTGCCGTCGGACACCGAGACGTCGCCCGCCGATGCCTTGGCATCGTCGTTGTAGGCGGCGTCGTCCAGGACCTTGGACAGGTCGTCAGTGATGGTGGCGTCCTTGATGGCGGCCTTGCCGTGCTGGTTCACCGTGACTGTGTAGGTGATCTTGTCACCGACCTGCACGGTGGAGCCGGACTTCGGGTCGGAGGACTTGGAGAAGGTGTAGGCGCCGTAGGCGTGGTCGGTCTCGCAGCCGTTCTCCTTCTCGCAGGTGCCGCGCTTGTCGTCGGGGGTGGTGACGACATTGTGCAGCTGGCCGTCGCCGTTGGCGTTGACGGTCACGGAATACGTGATCGTGACCTTGCCGCCCACCGGGAGGTCGCCCTTCCAGACGAGCTTGCCGTCGGACACCGAGACGTCGCCCGACGACGCCTTGGCATCGTCGTTGTAGGCGGCGTCGTCCAGGACCTTGGACAGATCGTCGGTAACCGTGGCGCCCTTGACGCCACCGGCGCCCTTCTGGGCGACGGTGACGGTGTACGTGACCTCGTCGCCCTTCTTCACCGCCGTACCCGTCTTCGGGTCGGAGGACTTGGAGAAGACGTACGAGCCGTAGACGTGATCGGTCTCGCAGCCCTTCTCGGTCTCGCAGTGGCCGCGCTTGTCGTCGGTGGTGACGGCGTTGTGCAGCTTGGAGTCACCACCGCCGGTCACGGTCACGGAGTACGTGATCGTGACCTTCCCGTCGACCGGCAGGTTGCCCTTCCAGACGAGCTTGCCGTCCTTGACCTCCGCGGTACCCGACGAGGCCTTGACGTCACTGTTGTAGGTGGCGTCGTCGAGGACCTTGGACAGGTCGTCGACCACGGTCGCGTTCTTGACGTCGCCGGCACCCTTCTGGGCGACGGTGACGGTGTACGTCACCTTGTCGCCGACCTGCACGGTGGAGCCGGACTTCGGGTCGGAGGACTTGGAGAAGATGTACGAGCCGTAGACGTGATCGGTCTCGCATGCCTTCTCGGTCTCGCAGGTGCCGCGCTTGTCGTCGGTGGTGACGACGTTGTGCAGCTTGGAGTCACCACCGCCGGTCACGGTCACGGAGTACGTGATCGTGACCTTCCCGCCGACCGGAAGGTCGCCCTTCCAGACCAGCTTGCCGTCCTTGACCTCCGCGGTACCCGACGAGGCCTTGACGTCACTGTTGTAGGTGGCGTCGTCGAGGACCTTGGACAGGTCGTCGACCACGGTCGCGTCCTTGATGCCGGCCTTGCCGTGCTGGTTCACCGTGACGGTGTAGGTGACCTTGTCACCGACCTGCACAGTCGAGCCGGTCTTCGGGTCGGAGGACTTGGAGAAGGTGTAGGCGCCGTAGGCGTGGTCGGTCTCGCAGCCGTTCTCCTTCTCGCAGGTGCCGCGCTTGTTGTCGGGGGTGGTGACGACATTGTGCAGCTGGCCGTCGCCGCTACCGGTCACGGTCACGGAGTACGTGATCGTGACCTTCCCGTCGACCGGCAGGTCGCCCTTCCAGACGAGCTTGCCGTCCTTGACCTCAGCCGACCCGGCCGAGGCCTTGACATCGTCGTTGTAGGTGGCGTCGTCGAGGACCTTCGACAGGTCATCGGTGATGGTCGCGTCCTTGACCTCGCCCGCGCCCTTCTGGGCGACGGCGACGGTGTAGGTGACGTTGTCGCCCTTCTTCACTGCCGTACCCGACTTCGGGTCGGAGGACTTGGAGAAGACGTACGAGCCGTAGACGTGGTCCGTCTCGCAGCCCTTCTCCGCGTCGCAGGTGCCGCGCTCGTCGGGGGTGGTGACGACGTTGTGCAGCTTGGTGTCGCCGCCGCCGGTGACGGTCACGGAGTAGGTGATGGTGGCCTTGGCGCCGACGGGGAGGTTGCCCTTCCAGACGAGCTTGCCGTCCTTGACCTCAGCGGAACCGGCCGAGGCCTTGACGTCGTCGTTGTAGGTGGCGTCGTCGAGGACCTTGGACAGGTCGTCGACCACGGTCGCGTTCTTGACGTCGCCGGCACCCTTCTGGGCGACGGTGACGGTGTACGTGACCTTGTCGCCGACCTGCACGGTGGAGCCGGACTTCGGGTCGGAGGACTTGGAGAAGACGTACGAGCCGTAGACGTGGTCCGTCTCGCAGCCGTCCTCCTGCTCGCAGTGGCCGCGCTTGTCGTCGGTGGTGACGACGTTGTGCAGCTTGGTGTCGCCGCCGCCGGTGACGGTCACGGAGTAGGTGATGGTGGCCTTGGCGCCGACGGGGAGGTTGCCCTTCCAGACGAGCTTGCCGTCCTTGACCTCAGCCGAACCGGCCGAGGCCTTGACGTCGTCGTTGTAGGTGGCGTCGTCGAGGACCTTGGACAGGTCGTCGACCACGGTCGCGTTCTTGACGTCGCCGGCACCCTTCTGGGCGACGGTGACGGTGTACGTGACCTTGTCGCCGACCTGCACGGTGGAGCCGGACTTCGGGTCGGAGGACTTGGAGAAGACGTACGAGCCGTAGACGTGGTCGGTTTCGCAGCCCTTCTCCGCGTCGCAGTGGCCGCGCTTGTCGTCGGTGGTGACGACGTTGTGCAGCTTGGAGTCACCACCGCCGGTCACGGTCACGGAGTACGTGATCGTGACCTTCCCGCCGACCGGAAGGTCGCCCTTCCAGACCAGCTTGCCGTCCTTGACCTCCGCGGTACCCGACGAGGCCTTGACGTCACTGTTGTAGGTGGCGTCGTCGAGGACCTTGGACAGGTCGTCGGTGATGGTGGCGTCCTTGATGCCGGCCTTGCCGTGCTGGTTCACCGTGACGGTGTAGGTGATCTTGTCGCCGACCTGGACGGTGGAGCCGGACTTCGGGTCGGAGGACTTGGAGAAGGTGTACGAGCCCAATTCGTGGTGGGTGGTGCAGCTGGGGGTGCTGCCGTCCTCGTTGACCTCGCAGCCGGGTGACAGCACGGTGTTGACGAGTTGGGCGTCCCCGCCGGCCTTGACGGTCACGGAGTAGGTGATCGTGGCTTCGCCGCCGACCGGGACGGTGCCGTTCCACGTCAGCACGCCGTCCTTGATCTCAGCCGTGCCGGTCGACGCCTTCACGTCGTCGTTGTAGGTGGCGTCGTCCAGCACCTTCGACAGGTCGTCCGAGAACGACGCGTCGGCCGGAGCGGAACCCTGCTGGGTGACCTTGACCGTGTAGGTGACCTTGTCACCAGGGGCCACGGTCTGGCCGGAGGCCGGGTCGGCGGTCTTCTCGACCTTGTAGTTGGTCACCTCGATCCCGGCCGGGTCCGGTGGGATGGTCGGCGGGACCTCGGAGTCGGGCGGGGTGTCCGCCGTCGCGGAGGCGGTGTTGACGAACGTGCCCGACACGGACTTGTCCAGCACGGTGCTGAACTCGTGCGACTGGCTCTTGCCCGGTTCCAGGGAATCGATCGTGAACGCGCCGAGCTCGGGGAACTTGTCGTCCGAGACCTTCACGTTCTTGAGCGTGCCCTGGCCGGTGTTGGTGACCACGATCCGGTACTTGACTGTGTCGCCGTACTTGAAGGCCGGGTAGTCGGCCGCTTCGTTGGCGTCGTGCCACTGCCCGTCCTTGTCCTGGACGAACTTCTTCAGCGAGGCGGAGTAGTAGTTCGCCACGGTGATCGGCGCCGACGTGCGCATCACCAGCTCGGTGTGCCCGTCACGCGCCTGCGCGCGGTTCACCAGCTTGTCGCCGCCCTTGGCGCCGTCGGTGGCCACGGCGACCTTGAACTGCTGGCGCGCGCCCGGGTCCAGCGAAGGCCCGATGACACGCACGGCCGTCGCGTCCGGCGTGAACGTCTGCGTCCACCCCACCGTGTTCCCGGTGACGTCGCCGGCCTTGCCGTTCGACTTGTCGTCCGGGTCGTCCGACAGCGACCCCGGAGCGGCGGTGGTGTAGTACACCTTCGCACCCGCCTCAGGGGTCACCGACTCCAGCTTGTAGGAGCCGGAGTACGACGTCCCACGGCCGTCGCCCTTGTAGGGCAGGATGTCGATCGTGTCCGTGAACTCCTGTGGCACCGGGTCGTACGACCTCAGCGTCACCGTCCACGAACCCGAACCCTTCCCATCACCCTTCACGTTCGGGATGAACGCGGCATCCGCGCTCTTCCCGATCGTCGTCAGACCATTGACGGGCACCGTCACGGTGGCGGTCGCCGCACGCGAGTTCTGCCCGTTCACCGAGGTGACAGCGGAGTTGACGAGCGTTTTTCCGGGAGTGGCCTTGTCGGTGGCCGAGGCCTGGTAGGTGAGCGTGTGCTGCGTGTTCGTGGTGACGCCGTTCAGAGCCCATGTCAGGACCTGCTGCCCGTTTCCGTCCGTCGTGACGGCCGGTTCGGGGTCGGCCGAGCCGCTGACGTAGAGCATCCCGACCGGCAGCGTGTCCACGATCTTGTAGCCGTCCACCGTCGGCGGAGCGACGCCCTGGCCGTTGGCGGAGTAGGTCAGCGTGTACGTCGCCGCGTCACCAGGCCTCAGCACCGACCGGTCCGCGGACTTCTCCACGAACGGGCCCACGCCGATGACGCGCAGGATGTCACGCGAGGGGGTCGTGGCGGCATAGCGGGCACCAGGTGTCGCGGTGACGTTCCCGTTGATCGGCGCCCAGGTAGCGTTGGGCTGCCGGTACTGCTTGAACGTCCAGACGTCCGTGCCCACCGGGGTGCCGGGCTTGATCTGCTGGATGGCTCCAAGGGCGATGTTGGTGCCGATGTGCCTGATGTCGGAGTGCAGATAGTTGGACCGTATCGCCTTCACCGTGCTCAGATCGGCCGGCACGGTGGTCACCCAGCCCGCAGCCCCGAGGTCGTCGCCGCCCGTCCCACAGCTGAACGCTTCCGGGTTGTAGCTGCCGGAGTTGGGGTTCAGGCTGGGTGAGTCGCCGACGTAGTACTCGGTCGGTATCCCTGCGAGGCTCGGATCGGTCCATTCGGCGGACTCGAAGGTCGTGTACTTGGTGTCGAGCACGACGCACATGCCGAGCTTTGTGTTCGGATCCATGGAGAAGGTGGCCAGTCCGGACACCGCGTGGGCGTTGACCCGGGTACCCGGCGACACCCGGTACGTGTCGTCCATCGAGGTTCCGCCGGAGCCGGTGTACCACCGGCTCCACTGGCCGACGTATGCCCCGGCCCTCATGACGACCTTGCTGGAGGTGTTGTTCGACGGGTCGTCCTGGGCGGTCTGGCCGGAGACCGAGGTATAGGTCGGCGCGGAGGACTCCAGCTTGGTCGCACCAACCTGGGTGGTCATGAGGCGGAACCACACGGAACCGCTGGCCACGACGACCCGGTCGGTGGGCAGCGGCTCGCCCGCGGAGTCCTTGGTGGGCACCTTCGCCTGCGAGTAGTCGATGCCGGTCAGGGTCAGCTTGAACTCGTTGGCGTTACCCGTCGGGGTGACCGTGCAGGACTTCACGAACGGGGCCATCTGACCGGCAGGGTGTGAGCCCCCCGACCACGGGTGGCCGTCGGCTGCGCCAGCTGAGAAGGCCTCGCAGGCGCGCGGGCCGACCTGGACGGAACCGGCGGGCGGCGTCACCTTCAGGATGTAGCTGACCGAGTCCGGCCCGGCCTCGCTGCCCTTCTTCAGGTTCAGCGTCCACTCGAAGTCGACGTCGAAGTAGGTGTCGCCGTTCTCGAAGGCGTTGGTCGGCGTGCCCCAGACCATGTCCATCCCGAAGGCGTTGCGGATCGGGATGGGCGGCACCTGGGCGCTCTCGCCGCCGATGGTGCCCGTGGCGGAGACCTCGTCGCCGTTCTCGCCGTCCGCCACGATGGGAGTCTGGACGACGACGGCGGTGCCCTGCTGCTGGGTGCCCAGGTTGCAGGTCAGGGTGGCCTTGTCGGCCGACAGCGACGACGCCGGCGTCACGTCCTTGGTCAGGCAGGCGTCGGGTATGGCGTCGAAGGTGCCGTGTTGCAGGGTCACCTTGAAGGTGACGTTGTCCACCAGCTCGTTGGACGGGGCTGCTTCGTCGTCGTTGATGTTCACCCGCCACTCGGCGGTGACCACCTCACCAGCAGCCAACTGGGCCGGCACCTTGCCGGCCCACCTGCCAGTGATCTGGTGCACCGGCTTCGCCCACGCAACGGTCACCTGGCTGAACATCGGAAGAATCAGCGCCAGTGCCAGGGAAAGTGACAACCAGCCAGCCCATCTGGAGCGGGATATCAGCAACCCGCGCCCCCCTCCGCCGTACGCGGAACCGGCGGCCTGCGGCCGCCCTCTCTGCGAACTCACCTCGGATCACCCCTCAAGTTCTCGTGGCACGGGCACGCACGCCAGGCAGCCACGAGCGGTGACCTGCAACCGCAGATGACACGACGCCGAGCCCGCATGCGCGCCTGGTCGGTGGGCGCATGCCAACACTCAGACCAGAGTTAAGCACTCATAAGGGTGATTTAAAGGAATTTCCGTTAATGAGGGCTTCGTGTCTCACTAGCCCCACAGGGCTGCCCCGCCCGTTCCCCATGCCGGTGCGGACACGGACGTGCGGCGCCCGTCGGTCGTCGGCCTGGCCGACGCGGGCGCGTGTGAGGCCGCCACCTGGTTCGCCTTCGATTGCACCGAGGGCCAGCGGCCGGTGTATGTCGCGGTGGAGGAGGACAGCAGTGGACAGGCTTTATCCGGCCGGGTGTACAACGCGGTGTTCTTGTACGGGCGGTCTGGCCGCCGTCTTGAAGTTGGCTGCGTGGAGCGGTTGTTGGCGGGCCGTGCTCTGTTTGTCCCTTGTCGTAGCCCGGGCGGATCAATGGGGTGGTGGTGGCTGGATTCCCTGGTGGGTGCGGCATGGATCACTAGGCTTCTGTTCGTTCATGTCACGAATGAGGGGGGAGTTCTTATGGCGACGACGGGGCCCGAGCGCGGCCCGGCAGGAGTCATCACCACCGTGGCGGGCACGGGGAGGCCGGGATTCAGCGGGGACGGCGGCCCTGCGGTCAAGGCCCAGTTGAATTCCCCGGACGGGGTGGCGGTCAGCCCGCAGGGCGATCTCTACATCGCCGACGGAAACAACGACCGCGTGCGCAAGGTGTCGGCGAGCGACCAGACCATCACCACCGTCGCGGGCAGGGACGAGCAAGGACACGGTGGTGACGGCGGCCCCGCGACCCAGGCGGAACTGTGCGTACCGGACGGCGTGGCGCTGGACGCGCAGGGCAACCTCTACATCGCCGACTCGACCAACCTCACGGTGCGCAAGGTGTCGGCGAGCGACCAGACCATCACCACCGTCTCGGACGGGCTGCGCAGCTACAGCTCATCGGTCCAGCCGCACGCGGTGACGGTGGGGCCGCAGGGGGACATCTACTTCGCCGACTACCGAACCCACCGGGTGCGCAAGCTGTCGGCTGCCGACCGGACCGTCACCACCATCGCGGGCACCGGAGAGTACGGTTACAGCGGTGACGGAGGCCCTGCGGCCAACGCCCAGCTCTGCTCGCCGTACGGCGTGGCGCTGGACGCGCAGGGCAATCTCTACATCGCCGACACGGGCAACCACCGGGTGCGGAGGGTGTCGGCGAGCGACGGCACCATCACCACTGTCGTCGGCACCGGAGAGTGGGGCTTCAGCGGTGACGGCGGTCCCGCGACACAGGCCCGCATCTCCGCGCCGTCCATTTTGGCGCTGGACGGGCAGGGCAACCTCTACATCAGCGACGACTGCCGGGTGCGGAGGGTGTCGGCGAGCGACGGCACCATCACCACCGTCGCCGGCACCGGCAAGCGGGGCTACAGCGGTGACGGAGGCCCCGCGGTCCAGGCGGAACTGGACGGGGTGTACGGGATGGCGCTGGACAAGCAGGGCAGCCTCTACATCTCCGGGCGCGACATCGTGCGGAAGGTGACGTTCACCGCCTCGGAGCCGAAGCCGAAGCCTCCGGCCCCCGTCCCGGCTGTGAAGGCCCGCGCGAACCTCTCGGGGGTGGGTGCCTGCAACGGGCAGAAGGCCGCGGCGGGCTCCGCCTTCGCCAACCGGCTCACGGTCACCGCGCGCGATGCTGACAACGGTTCACCGCTCGCGGGTCTGCATGTGCTGTTCACCGTTTCCGGTGCCACCGGATCCCGTTTCTCCGGCCATGACGAAAGCGTGGAGGTCGTCACCGACGCCCAGGGCACGGCCACCGCCCCCGAGCTCATCGCGGGCCCGACCCCGGGCCCGGTGACCATCGCCGTGGAAGCCCCCTACAACCCCGGCAGCAACCCGGCCAGCTACCAGGCCGAAGTCACCCCCGCCTGACCCAGCAGGCCCCTCACTCCGGACACGGCTCCGCACTCCCTGCCACGCACACAGGGGTGCGGAGCCGCCCGCGTCACCCCCGCGGAAAGAAGCCGTGAAAAAGGGGACCGGGCCGTCAAGCCTCTTCGCGGGCCGCCGGGCCCGCATGTCCTTCTCGGCCTGGAGGCGCGCGAGAACTTCTCCACCCTGGTCCTGGGGCGGGTCACCACCCGCGCCTGGGACCGGCTGGTCCCGTACCTCGACACCGTCCCGAAGGGCACCACGCACCCCGGCCGCGTCCACGTCGTCCAGGGCCTCACCGCCCACCCGACTCAGGTACTGCTCATGACCGACGCCGAAGCCGTCGCCTGGGTCACCGCCACGGCGGACGAAGAGAACTGACCGACGAGAACACACCACGGCCCCCGGGGGGTCAGCCATGACATCCCCGGGGCCCGGCTCCGGGGCGCACCGTCCAACGACGCCGCGGCCCCGCCATCACGCGGTGGCCGGCTGCGGTACCTCGAGCACCCCGGCGATCTTCCGGGCCAGCTCTGCGACGTGAGGCGGCAGGTAGCCGCCCAGTGCATCGACGTCATCACACAGCCGGGCCCGCAGCCCGTGCAGACACGCCTCGGTGAACAGCCGCTGCTCGTCAGGCTCGGACATCAGCCCGCCTTCCGCGTACCCCTGGCCCATCGAGAACCGCAACTGCGCGCCCTTGTCGCCCTCGGGGGGAAGCGGCGTGCCGAGCATCCCGGCGACTTCGTGCCGGTCCGACTTCCGGGAGCCGGCCGCCCGGCTGCGCTGCTGTCGGGTCTGGAGGTAGGACGACAGCGTGTCCATCGAGATGTCGGTGTGCTCCCGGCAGTACGCGGCGATCAGCATGGACGCCATGTCCATCGTGTCGGAGGCGTCCGTGGCACGGATCAGCGTCATCCGCTTCCAGTCGCGTGCGATATCCGGCTCGGTGTAGCGCAGCACCTCCTGGCAGTTCATGACTACTTCGGAGACGAGCTGGTGAACCGCTCGCCGCAGCGGTTCGGGCATCTGAGTGGGTTCCATGGCCGCACGCTAAAGCGGGCACGACTCCAGAAACCGGAACCACAGCACCCTGCTCCCTCGGACGGGCTAGGCTCGCCCCGGCCCGTACCGGAATGGGGTGTGCGGGCAAGGCCCCGGTCCCCGTGACGGGACGCAGTACGGCCGGGGCCGCCCCAGGGCTTCGGCGTAGTTCGATGTCGTCCGTTTTGATCATGTGAGGCCGAGGAGGGTGAGGGGCCTGGTTTGGTCCCGGGCTGTCCGTCGGAGTCCGGAGGCGATGTTGCGGACGCCGGCCAGGCGAAAAGCTCCGATCGCAAGGTTCCTGCAGGTGGCCATTGCTCGGGGTGCGTTCCCGGTCTCGCCGACCTCATTCTCGAAGACACCGAACGCCGCCTCACCGCTCCACTGCGCGGTACTGTCCGGTGCGTCCAGGGCCGGGCCCTCCTCGTCCGCACTCTGTACGAGCGCCTGGACCGCCTCACCGAAGCAACAACCGGCCGTGAGGGGCGACGGCCTCGCCGAACGAACCAGGTGAAGGCCAACCTCAGTAGCAGAGCGCCCAGTTGAGCTCGTCGCTGACGGCGGCCCGCGTCTTTGGGGTGTGCGCGGACTCTGCTGCGCGATTTGGCTGGGTGTCGGTTCCGGCTTCACCGGCGCGTGAGCACGCGGAACTCGTTGCCGTCGGGGTCGGCCAGCAGCACCGCGTCGTCTCCGCCGCGGGCGGAGTCGAGACGCTTCGCCCCGAGGGAGAGCAGGCGCTCGACCTCCGTTTGCTGATCGTCGTCCGGTGCGAGGTCCAAGTGCAGGTCCTTGCCGGGGTCCGGCATTAGTGGTGGACCGCCCCACGTGATCTTCGTACCGCCGTTCGGTGACTGGATGGCGGTCTCCTCGTCCTGGTCCCAGACCAGCGGCCAGCCCAGCGCCTCGCTCCAGAAGTAGCCCACGGCCTGCGAACCATCGCAGGCGAGCGCTCCGATGAAGCCGCAGCCGGCGAGGAAGTTGTTGCCCGGCTCGAGGACACAGAACTCGTTGCCCTCGGGGTCGGCGAGCACCACATGGGACGCGTCCGGTCCCTGGCCGACGTCGGCATGCTGCGCCCCGAGGTCGAGCGCCCTGGCCACGGTCTCCTGCTGGTCCTCCAGGGAGGAGCTGGTCAGGTCGAAGTGCATCCGGTTCTGGGCGATTTTCTGCGCCTGGGAGGGACGGAAGCCGAGGCGGTAACCGGCGTCGTTCCCGGACAGCAGGGCGACACCGTCGTAAGAATCGTCGGCTCTCTCCAAGCCCAGGACGTGGGACCAGAAATGCGCTAGGCGCTCGGGCTGGTGCGCGTCGAAGGAGATTGCGAAGAGTCGGCTGCTCATTGCGCCACGCATCCTCGGTCCGTTGAGTGCCCACTGTCGGCAGGGCGCCATGTCAGCGCCTCGAACGAGGATCCTATGGGCGGGCCGGCCTTCCGCGGCCCCGGAGCCGGAGCTACACCCTTCGGGGTTCGGGCTGTGAGTTGGTGACTGAGGCGGGTGAGTCTGCTGGTCCGGGGCGTGAAGGACGGTTGGCGGGGGTTCCAGTGGGCGTCGAGGCGGATGACGTTGACAGCGGTGGCGGAGAAGGCATGTTGGAGGCGGACCTTGGACAGGCCGCGGTAGCGGGCCGGCGGAGGCCGGTGACGTCGAGGGCCTGGTTGATGGTGCCCTCGATCCCGGCGCGGAGGGCGTACTTGGTCTTCCAGGTCTTGCTGGCCTGCTCGGCCCGGGCACCGGTCAGGGTCTCGTGGAGTTCCCTGGGGCGGAGGCTGAGGATGCGGGTTCCTCGCGCCGAGGTGGTGCACTTGTCCTGGGCAGGGCAGGCGTGGCAGTCGGCCCGGGCGAACTGGACGACGATGGCGTCGCGGCCGTGCTGCCGAGCGGGGAACCAGCCGGTGCTGGTGCGGCCCTGCGGGCAGCGGACCTGGCGGGCCTTCCAGTCGATGCGGAAGGCGCTCTTCTGGAACCCGGCGTCGGCCTTGGCCTGCGGTGAGTGGTCGCGGAGGGCCAGGGTGACCATGGTGATGCCCCGGGCGGCGGCGTCATGGATGAGGTCGGCGGACGGGTAGCCGGCGTCGAGGTAGTGCTCACCGGGGGTGAGGCCGCGGTCGGCCCGAGCAACCGCCACGGTCTGTGCCGGGATCTCCGGCAGGCCCTTCGGCTGCAACGACATGTGCTCCACCCCCTGCGGCCCACGACGCGACCAGGGCCACAGAGGCGATCATGCCGCACCCGCGACGCTCACCCAGCCGAATTGCGCAGCAGAGTCACCGTTGCAGTACTAGTGCCGGGGCCGGGGTCACCGCGTAGGCGTCGCCTTCGGCGCCGGGCGGACGGGGACGTACTTCTGGGTGTCGAATTCGATGACCACCGGCCGCGGTTCGGAGGCCACGTCGGCCTGCACCCGGTACATGGTGCCGTCCTCGCCGACCCAGTAGCGCACGCTGTCCGCCGTACCCGCCTTGCCGCGGGCGCCCGGGCCGGTCATGACGTCCGTCCGCCGGCCGCGCGCCTGGCCGGACCCGACCCACGCGGCACCGTTCTGCGGCAGCAGCTGGGCGTTGTCCGGGCGGTCGCTGCCCAGGCCGAGGGCGATGGCCAGCGAACTGTCCAGGGTGTTGCCGGCCGTCCGCAGCGGACGGTCGTACCAGCCGGTCGCGGGCGGCGACGCCGGCGCGGTCGCCGGGGCGTTCGCCAGAGGGTGGAACCGGACGGTGGCGGCCGTCCACTCGATCAGGCCGTCGCCGGACGCGTCGCGTCCGGTTCCGCGCACCACCCCGTACCCCCTCTTCGCGCGGTAGTCGACGGATCCGGTGACGACCAGCCCGCCGGCCGCGCCCGGCACGGTGATCGTCACCGCGCGGCCTTCCGCTTCGTAGTTACGGAACCGCGCGACCGCCAGCCGGTTGGCCTCGTCCGAGGTCAGCGCACGACGGACGGCGGGCTCGCCGCCGCCGACGAGGGCCAACGTGAGGGCCGCGGCAGCCGCGACGCCGATGCCGGCGGCCGCCATCCAGCGCGCCCGGGGCCACTTCCTGCCGCGCCGGTCCGCCGCGCCCCGCGGGAGACCTCGCCTGATTCTGATGCTCCGCACGCGGCGGGATGCTAACAGTCCCCCGGCGGGCCCAACCCGTAAATTCCGCTTTCCGACCTGATCACGCGTCAAGTTATGGGATATTGCGGTCGGTTGCTGTGTCCGTAGGGACATAGGACGACAAAGAGGAGTGCCCGTACATGGCGATTCCAAGACTGGCACGCGTGGGGCTGTCCGGTCTGTTACTGATCGGTGGGGCCACCGGCACCATCGCGACAGGCGCCGGGCAGGCCGGCGCCGCCACCTCCGACGGCACACTGACGGTCCAGGTGCTGCGGGACTTCTTCGGCACCGGCGTGATCAACACGACCATGGACGTGCCGCAGCGGGGCATGAAGGTCGACGTCTTTGACCCGGCCGGCCATCACGTCACCGGCACCACGGACGCCACCGGCAAGGTCGTGGTGCCCCCGTCGGCCGAACTGACCGGTGGCCGGTACCGCGTCGACGTCAGCGTCCCGGCGCCGTACGACCGCTATCTGCGGGCGGCGCCCGCCTCCACCGAGGAGAACCACTTCGACAGCTTCACGTCGTTCGTGGACGTCTCCGAGGGCAAGGACGACTCGGTGATCACCGGGGTCTGGGACGCGGCCGACTACGCGTTGCCGGACACCCGTTACTTCGTACCGGTGCAGACCGGTCCCGGCGCGAGCGACACCCGGGCGCTGGTGGCGTTCGGGACGGACGCCCGCGGCACCTGTCCCGCAGACAAGGCCTGCCCGACCGTGCTCGCCACGCAGGAGCAGGTGGGGACGACCACGGGCCTGGCCTATGACAAGTACCGCAAGCGGCTGTTCCAGGCCGCGTTCGCCCGGCGGTTCGCCGCGTACGGGCCGGAGGGCGGCAACGCGATCTACGCCGTGCCGGCCGACGGCGGCGGCGCCCCGACGCTGTTCGCGAAGGTGCCGGGCGCCACGGCGACGGCGCACGACAGCGCCAACATGCTCAAGGACGCCGGGTTCACCGACGCGCCGGGCAAGGAGAGCATCGGCGGCCTGGCCCTGTCGGAGGACGGCTCGACGCTGTACGCGGTGAATATGCTCACCCGCAGCCTGGTCAGCTTCGACGCCACCGGGGCGCGCGCCTCGGCGCCGAAGGCCACGGTGCCGATCCCCGACCCGGGCTGCGCCTCGGCCGGCGACTGGCGGCCGACCGGTCTGGCCGTCCGCGACAACACCCTGTACGTCGGCGGCGTGTGCAGCGCGGAGAGCACGCAGAAGCGCGCGGACCTGAAGGCCGTCGTCTCCACGTACGACGGCAAGCAGTTCACCCCCGTGCTGAACCATCCGCTGACCGCCGAGCGCGGGGACGTGTACGTCGGCTTCCCGAACCACGAGGCGTCCCGCTTCTGGAACCCGTGGGACACCCGCCTGGAGACCTGGGACAGCCGCGTGGTGGGCACCACGATGGTCGGTCCGCAGCCGGAGCTGGCCAGTATGGCCTTCGCCCGCGACGGTTCGATGATCCTCGGCTTCCGCGACCGGCTCATGGACGTCGCCGGCGGGCTCGACCCGAGGCCCGACAAGAACACCCCGCAGGGCGGCATGGCCGGCGGTGACATCACCATGGCCTGCGCCAAGCCCACCGGCGGGTACGCCTGGGAGGGCACCGAGGACTGCCCGAACCACGCGACTCCCGCCAACGACGGCATGGAGGCGGAAGGCGTCGTCGAGTACTTCCCCGGCGACTTCTTCTCCGGCGCGGCCACCCCGGCCCCGAACCAGCGCGGACTGCACCAGGAGACCTCGCTCGGCTCGGTCGCCTACATCCCGCAGCAGCAGTGGGTCATCAGCACCCAGATGGACCCGACCGTCCACGTCAGCACCGCCGGTGCCGGCTTCTACGACGTCACCACCGGGGCCGGCCCGGGCAACAACCCGAACGGCAACGCGTACCAGTTCGTCGACGGAAACGGGTTCGGCAAGGCCGGCGGCCTCGGCGACATCGCGTACGCCGCGGCGAACGCGCCGATCCAGATCGGCAACGTGGTCTGGTTCGACGGTGACCACAACGGCATCCAGGACCCCGGGCACGTCCTGCTGCCGGGCGCCACGATCGACCTGCTGGACGCCGACGGCAAGCAGGTCGCCACGACCAAGACCGACGCCGCGGGCGAGTACTACTTCGGCGGAGTCGGCGCGGCATACGAGCTCACGCCGGGTGCCGACTACACCGTGCGGTTCAACGTGTGCACGGCGGACACCAGCCAGGTGCCCGGCCAGCCGGCGGCCACCGATCTGCGCTTCACGCTCCCGCGGGCCGGTGACGACCGGGCGCACGACTCCAACGTGACGCCGCCGACCACCGGGCAGCTGTGCAACGGATCCGTGCCGGTCACGGCGCCCGCGAAGGCGGGAGAGGTCGACCACACGATCGACGCCGGCGTGTACATCCCCGAGAAGACCCCGCCGACGCCCACCCCAACCCCGACGGCCTCGGCGCCGCCGACCAGCACCCCGCCGACGCCGGCACCGTCGGCGCCGCCGGCCTCCACGGCGCCCGCCGGCCCGGTCCCGAACGGCGGCGGCTCGGGCTCCCTCGCCCACACGGGCACGTCCCGTACGGGCCTGTACCTCGCCCTCACCACCCTGCTGGTCGGGGCGGGCGCGGCCGTCGTCCTCGTGACCCGCAGGCGCCGATCCAGGCTCCACTGACCACCCACGATTCCTAATCTTCTTGTCAAACCGTTCTGGCTGGGGCGCTGGCCGTCAGTCGGCCGCCGGCTCAACGGTCGCTGCGACTGAGCGACGGCGGAGCCCAGCGGCCACAAGCTCCATTTCGACCAGCGTGCCCACCAGACCGGTCGTCTTCAGCTCGTCGGCCACTGACGGATAGCTGCGGACAGCCGCGGACATCACTGCGACGGGCCGGTGCGACGCACCGGCCCGTCGTCATGACCGCCGCTCGGTGACTCGGTGACTCCGTGACTCGGTGCGGCGGAGTACCTCTCCTCACGCGCGTACGCCCTCCTGACCGAAAACGGGTCATCGCCTCGAGATCTCAGCCTGGCCGTTACTCGTCTGTCGCGCGGGGAGTTCTTGCGGTGCGGTGGATCGCGTACGGACGGGTCGGCTCGGGTCGGGTTCTCTGGAGGTACGGCACGGTGACGGACGACGACATGCGGCAGGCTGTGCCCGCCATGGGGCCCATGGTGGAGCAGACGTACGGTCCGGTCGATCTGAGCCGGGAGCCGATCTTCGCCGGGGGATTCATCAACTTCGGGTACTGGCGGGACATCGACCTGGACCGTCCGGTCGGCGAGCCCGAGCGGGTCCGCAGCCAGGAGGATCTCTACCGGCACGTCCTCGACTCCCTGGCCGCGGCCGAGCTGCCGGAACACCCGAGGATCCTCGACGTGGGCTGCGGCCTGGGCATGGGGTGCGCGGTCGCCCTGCGCGAGTACGGGCCCGCGGCGGTCACCGGCATGGACATCCACCCGGACCAACTGGAGCGGGCGCGCGATGCCCAGGCCGGTCTGCTCGCGACGGACGGGGAGCGGCCGCGGTTCGTCCGGAGGGCGGCGGAACGCATGCCCATGGCGGACGGCGAGTTCGACGCGCTCATCAGCGTCGAGGCCGCTCAGCACTTCCCGGACCTGGAGGCCTTCGCGGCAGAGGCGGCGCGGGTGCTGCGGCCGGGCCCACGAGCGGGCCGTCGCCACGGCGGTGCGCTGGCTGGAGGATGAGGTTGCCGAGACGCGGTGGGCGTCAGGCCGCGGCCGTGCGAAGACGCCCGCGCTCGTGGTCGCCGCCTTCCGGCACATCGACAACCGCGACGGACTGCCGCTCCTGCACGAGCACTGCCTGATCCTCAACCGCGTCCAGCGCCTGGGCGCCGACGGTGAACCGGTGTGGGGCGCTCTGGACACCTACCGCCTCTACCAGAACGTGGTGGCCGCCGGGACGCTCTACACCCTGGCGATGACGACCGAGGTGTGCGAGACCCTGGGGCTGGCGACCGTGCCGCGCGAGGTCACGCCGGGCCTGCGTCCGGTCATGGAGATCGCCGGAGTGCCCGAGGACCTCATCAACTGGTCGGCGTCCCGCCGCCAGCGCATCGAGGACGCCCTGGAGGTGCTCACCGACCAGTACGTGAAGGACCACGGGCACCTGCCCTCAGAGCGCGGCCGTCACGGACTGGGCTGGTGGGCGGCGCAGGGGACCCGGCCCGCGAAGAAGAAGCCGAAGCCGCTCGCGCAGCTGCTCGCGTGGTGGCGCGCCTCCGCGATCCTCCGCTTCGGCCAGCAGCTCATCGATAGCCTCCTGGACAGGTGCCGGGCCGCGGGGGCGGCGATCCGGGCGCGGGTGGATCCCACCGTGGACGTGGCGCTCGCCGCCGTCGACGTCGCCGCGGTCGTCTTCACCGTGCGAGAGAAGTTCTCCCGGCGCCACATCCTGGCCGAAGCGCGCCGATACCTGCTGGAGACGCTGCGCGGCCGCGAGTTCACCCGCGGTCTGGACGACTATCGCCCACCGGGCCCTGCTCCGGTACTCCCGCCGTCACACGGTCACGAAGCCCGGCCGGGAAGCGCCGGCGGCGGACCGGATGACCTACACCGCCGACTTCCCGGTGCCCAACCGGTGGTGGATCGCCCCCGCCGAAGGCACGCCGCCGCAGGAGTCCAGCCGCTACGAGCGGGCCCGGGCCGCGAGCCTCGCCGTGCAGAACGCGATCCGCGACGCCCGCATCCGAGCCGACACCGCCACCGCCACCGAGGCGACGACTTCGGCCTCCTCCGCACCCGCCGATCACCGCGACCTCGAGGGCGAGACGGCGTCCGCTCCCCACGCCGTCGACCACCCCGGCCGGGACGCCGCCCTGACCCCGGCGCAGCGGGCCGCCGCCGTCCAGGCCCACCAGCAGGCCGCGAAGCCCGAGCAGCCGGCTGACGCGGTCAAGCCCACCGGCCAGCAGCACCACGCGAACCGTCCCGACCAGGGCAGGGGAGCAGGCCGCAACCAGTGAGGGACGGCAACCGGCCAGCGGGTGGCCGATTGGCGACTTCACCCGCGAGTCCCGGTGGGCCGGACTGAGAATCGGGGCGTTGGCACCCGGCACGGGAGGAACCCTTGACCGACCTGCACGAACCGCTGGACCCGCTGGAGAGCTACCCCGACGAACTGCCCCCGCCCCGCCAGCGCGGCGATGTGAACGTGGCGGGCCTGCTCAGCATGGCTGACGACCTCGCCAAGACCGTGTCGGCGCTTGTCATTCGGGCGAGGTCTTCGGGCTCGGACGTCCAGATCATGCCCAGGGAGATGATCCAGAAGAATCTGGAGAAGCACGCTGAGGAAGTCCTGGGGAAGGTCGTCTACCTCCAGCGCCACGCCCACGCCGCGCTGCTCGGACGGTGCGTGCTTGGCGCGGACTCCAAGGAGGACTGTTCCACCGAGGGCGCCAACCTCCAGCTCAACGTCTGGGATGAGCGCACCCGCCGGGACATCGTGGAAGACGGCACCACCGGCTGCGTCACCCACACCATCGAAGCCGCCCGCCGGTCTATGGCCGACCCCGGCAGCCGCAAGATCGTGCTCGCCTTCGTCCGCGACGCCGAAGGACTCGCCGTCTGCCGCGCCCTCGGACTCGGACCGGACGATGCCGAGCAGTTCTTGTACGGCGGCCTCACCCTGCGCCCCGAGCACCGCGTCGGCTGACCCTCCCGTCTCCCGCGGCCACACCCCGGCCGCCCGTCCCCGCATTGGAGCGCCACGTTGCCCTACGAGGCCCGCGATCTGAACCTGACCGATCCGACGAAGGGCTACCTGAACTTCGTCCTCTACACCGAGCCCCAGCGCGGCGCCGCCACGTCGTCGCTGAACGCAGTGCTGGACATCGAGGCGCAGCAGACCGTGACACCGCACTTCCAGGAGTGGCTGGGCAGGCTGGTGCGGTGCGAACCGAACGCGATGCACTGCACCCTCGTGGGGTCGAAGGACATCCCGGCCCTGTTCCACCCGTGCGTCACGGAGGACCCCAGCAGCCCGTCGGCGATCAGCGGCTCGGGCTGCATGTGCCGCCGGACCTTCTACGACCCCGAGTACGGGCTGCCCGTCGTCGGCAAGCACTTCAAGCACGCGGGCGCAGGCGGCGCGGACCAGTGGAGCTACACGACGTACGCGCCGCTCGAACTGCGCCCGGACGACGTCTTCAGCCGCTTCCACACCGGTCGCGGTCTGTTCTGGGCCCGGACGGACAAGGGCGTTCTGCCGTTCCTTCCGCAGAGGAACGCCCTGGGCTACGAGATCGGGTACAACGGCGGCGGCCCGCACGCCCTGGCCGCCTACCTCACCCAGGTCGCCGCCACCGGCGGGCAGCACACGACCGTCGGCGCCCAGTACGAGGATGCGCACCCGGCGATCGTCGCCTGGACGCAGAGCAAGGCGGCGGACCGTGGCACGAACGAGCTGTCGCTCAGCGACCTCAAGGCCATGATGCAGAGCTGACCGCCGCCACATCCAGACGCCCCACGGACCAGCCGTCCGTGGGGCGTCCGCGCGTCCGCCGGTACGCCGGACCGGCCGCGCTCCGCCTCGCGGGACACACGGCGAAGTCGCCGGCGCACCTGCCGGGACGCGGTCAGCACGCACGTCCTGGAGGTGACGGTCAGGGGCGAGGGTGCAAGACCACACCCGACTACGGAGGCCCGCATGGTTGAACCGGTCCGCTTGTCCCTCTCGCCGGAGCAGCGTGAGCGCCTGGAGCAGCTCGCTGACGCGGCCCGGCTGCGCGTCGCGGAGCTGTGCCCGTCACCGAAGCCGCCACCCCTCCGGCGCCGCTCCCGCTCACCATCCGGTGCGCTCCACCCGGTGGGGGGAGTGCGGAACATCCCGGCATCCGGTGCGCTCGGTGCGGTGCATCACCGGCGCACCTTCCCGGCCCCCGTCCCGTGATGTGCCGGTCCTTGAGCGGGGAGAGCCGCGCGACGTCCTCATCCTTGATGTCGTGGCCCTCGGCGCGGAGTTGGGCGACGGCGGCGTCGAGGTAGCGGGTGTTCCACAGGACGACGGCGTTGAGGACCAGGCCGAGGGCGGCGAGCTGGTCCTCCTGGCCCTCGCGGTACGCCTGGCGGATCTGGCCCCGGCCGCCGTGGCAGATCGCGCGGGCCAGGCGGTGGCGGGACTCCTGCACGGTGAGCTGCCGGTTCATCAGTCGCCGGTAGGTGTCGTCGACCGGGTCGACCATGGCGAGCAGGTGCATGGTCTTGTCGATCCGGCCGTACTCGGCGAACGCGGCGCCGAGCGGGGTGGGGTGGCCCTCGCGGCCGAACATGCGGAGCAGGTCGTACGCGCGGACCTGGTTGGTGATGAGCGATCCGGCGACGCGGAGCATGTCTGGCCAGTGGGCGGCGATCTTCTTCAGGTTGACCTTGTTGCAGGCGACCGCGTCCAGCGGTCCGTACCCCGACGGCTCGTCGCCGTCGGGCAGGTCGGCTCGCCAGAAGCGTTGGTCGTTCAGGTCGCGGAAGCGCGGGGCGAAGCGGAAGCCGAGCATCTTGTAGAGGCCGAAGGCCATGTCGGAGTAGGAGTCGTTGTCGGTGGCGATCATCTCCGGCTATTAGAGGAGCGGGAAGTCGCGGAAACCACGCGGCCCCGCAGATAAAACCCCAGGTCAGTCAGACTGCTCCCCGTACGCACGGGGATGGCCCCGCGGGCGTCGATGCTGTGGGCCGCGCCGACATCCGATCCCTCTCAATGACCGACTGTCCCGCCCAGGGAGACTCGGCGGCGGTGTGAGAGCCACCGGGATTCGTTTTCTGTGGACAGGGTGGGTACGTCTCCGGTGGTATGGGCTAGTCGGGTGGTCGTGTCGAGGGGGAGTGTCCGTGGAACCGGTAGCAGCAGAACTTCTCATGGCTCTGGCGAGTGGGACCGCCGGAGCCGCGGGGCAGAGCCTGTGGGAACGGCTCCGTGCACTTGTACGGGGAGAGGCCGCGGAGGCCGTTGGTGAAGGGGAGCTGGTCGCCTTCGACGAGGACACCGGTAACGGCGCCCGCGCCCGTGAACTGGCCGACGCCCTCGTGCTGCGGGCGGACCAGGATCCCGCCTTCGCGCAGGCGCTGACGCTCTGGCGCCGGGAGGCGGAGCGGGTTCACGGCGGCGACGGCCGAGGCGGCGGGGACACGCACCAGGAGATATCCGGCGGCACTCAGCACAACGTCGTCTTCACCCGGGACGTCCACGGACCGATCAACCTGAGCTGAGGTGTGCCGCGGTGAAGTATGAGGGCGCCGAGGGCCCTCACCAGGAGATCACGGGCGGCACTCAGCGCAACGTCGTCTTCGCACGCGACATCCAGACCGTGGAGATCCACGGGGAGTACGAGATCCATTCCGCTGCTGGTGACGGACGCGGTGCCCCGCGATACCGCAGCCTCGACCAGGCCGGCCGCCTCGCCGTCGGTCTCGTCGGGGCACTGCTCCTCCTCACCCGCCCCGCACTGCCCCTGCCGGAACGGATCGGCCTCGGGCCGGTCGCCTGCGGGTGGCTCCTGGTCGTGGGTGCGATCGCGCTTGAGGCGGGCACGAGGGCGAGGCGGGTGGCGGCCAGGCGCCGGCGCGCGGCCTGGCGTTCCGAGAAGTCCCTCGCCCGCACGGCCGAGGCCCTCGCGGAGAGCCTCGCCTCCCGCTACGACCAGGACGAGCGCCTGGCGAGGATCAATGATCCGCATCCGCTTGCGGTGAGCTGGACAACCGAGCCGGGAGGCACGCCGGCCGACGGGGACGGCCTCGTTCGCCAAGCCGAAGGCGACGACCCGCCTCGCGGTGCCGGACCCACCGACGGGGAGGCGGCCATCGTGGGCCTCTTCACCTCCACGCCCTCCAGGCGCCTGGTCGTCCTCGGTGGCGCTGGAGCCGGCAAGTCCGTCCTCGTCCTGCGCCTCGCCCACGCACTCCTGCGCGAGCGCACCCGCGGCTCCGGGGTGCCCGTACCCGCCGTCGTGTCGCTGGCATCCTGGGACCCCGGACACGGTCTGCTGGGGTGGCTGGCCGAGCGTCTCGTGGAAGAGCACCCGAACGCGTTCGCGCCGATCGCGGGCGCCCCGCCGGCCGACGTCGCCTTCCATCTGCTGCTGACCCGCAGGGTCCTGCCGGTACTCGACGGGTTCGACGAACTCCCCGAGCACCGGCGTGCCGAGGCCCTCCGCCAGATCACCGCGACGATGCGCGGGCGCCGCCCGTTCGTGCTGACGAGCCGCGAGCCGGAATACCGCGAACACGCCCCGGAAGAAGGCCTGTTCGAGCGTACGGAGATCCGCCTCAGCCCGCTGAACGACGAAGCCGTACGGTCGTACCTCGCTCCGGCCCGGACCCGGAACGGATGGACACCCGTACTCGACCGGCTCGACGAGCGTGCCGGCCCCGCGGATGCCCCACCGGAAGTGCGGTGGCTGCGCGAGGTGCTCAGCGTGCCGCTGATGGTGGGCCTCGCCCGGGTCGCGTACGCGCACAGGGACTCCGACCCCCAGGAGTTGCTGGAGCCGGGGAGGTTCGACGACAGACAGGACATCGAACGGCATCTGTACGACGCGTTCCTCGACGTCGTCTACAGCGCCTCGCACGACATACAGGCCGCGCGCGGCGGATGGGCGCCGGAGCGGGCGCGCGCGTGGGCGGGGTTCCTGGCCGCCCGCATGAAGGAGACGAACGAGCAAGACTTCGCCTGGTGGCGGCTGGACGAGACGGTGCCGCGGGCCGTGCGGGTGCTCGCGCTGGCGCCGGCGTGCGCCCTGGGCGCCGTGCTCGTCGCGGGGACCGACTTCGGGCCGCCTTTGTGGCATCGCTGGTTGCCCCTGGGGATACCGGGCGCCTTCGTCCTGCTGTGCGGGCTGGTGCTCACGGCCCTCTTGTTCACCAGCCCGGCCGTATGGCAGCTCCCGCCGCGCCGTCCGGCGCGGCCCGGCGGCACCGAGATCCGCGCCGAGATCCGTGCGGCCCGGTGGAAGGCCGGCTTCGCGACGCTCGGCCTGGCGGCCGGCTGGGCCGCCGCACTGACCGCCGACAGCAACGCCCCCCGCTGGGCGATGGGGCTTCCGACCGCGAGCGTCGTGTGGGCGTGCGCGACACGAGCCACCGCCCTCTTCTGGCGCCGGTCCGATCCGGCGAAGTCCGACAGCCCGGCCGGGCTGCTGCGCGCCGACCGGCGCGGTGTCCTGACCCTGGGCTGGTCGGCACCGGTCAGACGGGGGATGGTGGACACGCCGCTGGGCCTGCTCGTGCTGCCGGTCGTCATGCTGGCCGGCTGGCAGCAGTTCGGCGGCGTGGACACCGTCACCGACCGTGACTGGGTCCGCCTCAGCGTCGGGCTGCCGCTCGCCTGGACCCTGTACGCGTTCGGGGCGTCCGCGTGGGGCGGTTTCACGGTGGCACGCCTGTACCTCTGGGGGACGGGCAGGCTGCCCCGGCATCTCATGGCATTTCTGGAGGACGCCCACGCGCGCGGTGTGCTGCGCCAGTCCGGTGGCGTCTACCGCTTCCGGCACATCGAACTGCGCGACAGGCTGGCGCGGGACGCGGACGGCGGCATGTCCGCCCTTACCCGGTCAAGGCCACGACACGCCGTGCTGCGGCGAGTCTCAAGAGCCCTTCTGACGGGGACGGCCGGGCTGGCGGTCGTGGCCGTCTGGTGCGGAGGGTTCTCGGCGACACCGCTGCCGGGCCCGGTCCGTTCGCTGCCCGACGTCTGCGGACTGCTCGCCCGGCAGGACCTCGACCGGCTGATGGAGGATCCCGCGGTCGTCGCCGACGGAGACGGACGCACGTGCCGTGCGGGCGAACAGGCGCCGTTCGCCCGTGACACCCGGATCACCATCGGCGCCAGGCTCGTCACCGGGAAGGGCTACTGGGAGAGTGGCCCGCACAAGGCGCACACGGAGTACGTGAAGATGCGAAGCTACTCGAAGAGCTGGGCGGAGATCGACTGGTTCGGTGGCTTCCACCATGCGCTCTCCGGCCTCGGCGACGAGGCGTACATCTCGGCGAAGCCCAACAGGTACCGGGACACCAGCGAGGTCCAAGCGGCAAACGGGTTCGCGCTGGTCGGCATGCGCACCAGAAACGCGCTCCTGTACGTCTGGTACTACGAGGAGTTCGCCTCTCTCGACCGGGTAGCCGAGGCCGCGCAGATCCTGGCCAGGGAGGCCGCCCGCCGGGCCGGGCTCGCGGGCGGTGCATCCCATACCGAGGGCGCCACGTCTGACACCGCGGGTACGCCGGTCAGCGAGCGGTCCATGGCCAATCTGCCGTCCCGGACGAAGACCCCGGAGAGGGGCAGCCGGTTCGCGTACTACTCCCGTCGCCCGGCGCTGTCGGTGCGAGGCGCGACCTGGCATGGCGACGAACGATCCTATATCTGGTACCTCCGGGAGGCCCCGATCGTCTTCCGCGCCCCGAAGAACCTCGACTGCACACGCGCAAAGGACGTCGACGACCCGGTCACGTACACCTGCACGGCCCACCCCGAGCCGGTGAGGGCCGGCCTTCTCCCAGATATACGGCTCGACGTCCGGTTCCACTTCTGTGGAGAGTCATGCGATCAGAAGGAGACGGACGCGTTCCTGCGCGCGTCCCCCGACCATGCGCGGACCTCATGGACGAAGGTCGACCACTCCACGTACGTCGCGGCGGGGCCCGTCGACGGAGCGGACCGCTACCGGATCGCGATGAAGCAATATTGGGACTGGCGGGACGAAAAGACGAAGACCCTGCATGCCAACCTGCTTTGGGTCCGGGCCGAGGTCCCGCAGGAACACGCGGCGACGGCCCAGAAGATCGTGAACGACCTTTTCACGCAGACCGCCGACTGAGGTGGGACCAACCGCCTGCGGCGAGGCAAAGCCGACGGCAAACCGCCGGCCCGGCCGCGAGCTGTACAAAGCCCGCAACGTCGTCGAGCGCTGTTTCGGCCGTCTCAAGCAGTTCCGCGCGATCGCAACCCGCTTCGACAAGCTTGCCGACCGCTACCGGGCCGGAGTTTACCTGGCCAGCGCCTCCACGGTCGGCGGATCCGAGTACCTGTTCAAGGCGTACAAGGACAATAGGATCCTGAACGGTGACGCCTTCTGGGTCGCCATCTCCTGACACTGAGGAGGAACCTGGTATGCCGGAAGAACGCGGGGTCGCCCGTGTCTGGGTGTATGCCCGTCAGTTCTACGTCGTCGACCCCGAACTGGGCACCGATCAGGCACCGGACATCTCTGACGCGGGCAACGGGCTGATCGCCGTCGCGGAAGACGGGGCCGGCATCCTGACGGGGCTGACCGTCGGACCGGTCGAGGTCACCGTCACCACCCACCAGTCCGAACCACCGCTCGAGGGAAACTGGGACGAGGTGGTGGAGACATCCTTCACCTCCAGCACCGGCTCGGCCCTGGTCACCTCCTGGGAGGACGGCGAGGTGGAGGATCTGCCGGACCTCGCCACCGCCGGACCGGGCAACTACCGCATGCGTGTCCACGCCCGCGGCCGCGACACCGGACGCGCCGAGGACAGCCTCGGCCCGGACGACGACCCGGTCGAGGCATACCTGCTTCAAGCATGGCCTGCCCCGGCGGCCGACGAGCAAGCCATCCGCCAGACCGACCAGGTCGGCACCGAATGGCGTCAACTCTAGGAACCCAAAAGCAGCCGGGCCGCCGCCTGCGAGGCGGCGGCCCGAACTCGCCGAAGAGACCGCACTCGCCACCCCTGGCGAGCTCAACGTGCCCCCGGGGTGGTGGTCTGGACGGCAAAGGCCCGGCTGGAGCAGACCCGGGCCATCGCGGCCGCCAACGAGTCGGCCGGCCGCACGGTGGTGCGCGCCCTGAGAATCCGCGCGCTCGGCATACCGCCGATGACCGAGCCGGCCGACGCACCGGCCCGCAACCGCCTCCCCAGCCGCCGACGTCGCAGCCACCCAGGACAAAATCGGTGCCGTGCTGGCTGGGTCGGAGACGGTCGGGGACCAGTACGCGGAGGCCGGGGCGGGGCGGGGCGGCACGGAACGCTGACCGTGACCCGGATGCGGTGATCGGCCCGCCCCGACCATCGCATGACCGGCTGCCTGTTACGGGGCGACTTCGTACTTCACGACCGTGTCCGAGCAGTTCGTCGCGAGCTTCTCCAGAGCCGACCGCTCCCGGTCATCTGCGGTCAGCTTCCAGCGGAGCTTCGTGGCGGTCCAGTCGGCGAGGTAGGTGCACTTCGCGGACTCGGCCGGCGGCATCCAGTCCGCCGGGTCCTTGTCGCCCTTGGACCGGTTCGTCCTCGCGGTGACCGCGACAAGCGAGCGGTCGGCGCCGAGGTCGTTCGCGTAGCGCATGCGCCGGTCCGCGTCCCACGTGGATGCGCCGGAGTCCCACGCTTCGGCGAGCGGCACGACGTGGTCGATATCGAGCCCCTTCGGGTCGGTGACGGTGACCTCGTCGTAGTACGACAGCCATTCTCCGCCGGTCAGGGCGCACCGGGCGCCCTGCTCAGGTGCCTTGACCGCTTCGGCAAGCAGGACTTCCTGGCGGGTGTTGCAGCCGTCGCGGTCTTCGTCGATCCAGTGGCGGAAGGAGTCGCGCTTGTATCCGGTGCGGTTCTCGTCCGCTGCGGGGATTTCCGCGATCGCGTCGGCGAGCGACAGCCCGTCCGCTGGGGCGCCGGGGGCGGCCGAGGCGCTGGCGCCGGTCGACGGCTCGGCCGCGGCAGCAGGCGCGGACGCCTTCGAGTCAGACTCGATGCTCACGCCGCTGGGATTGCAGGCCGCAAGAGAAGCGGCGACGAGGACCGCGGCGATGGGGGCGAGACGGTAGGCCTTCACGGTGGACGTGCTCCGGGGGTTTGAGGGCTGATACGTCCTCATGGTCCCAGAAAACGAACATGGGTGACAGGTGGTCATTTGTGCCGCTTACGGTCCGTCAGGAATGGTGTTGAGCGGCGGTGTATCGCCGTATGGGCGGAGTTTGACCGTAACGTCGTCCCCGCGCTTCTCGGGGGCGCAGTGTGGGTGGTGCGGGGTGTGTCTCAGGTCCGGGGCCGGTGCTCGTGGCCGGCTGCCACGAGCACCGGGTCAAGGGTCAGGCCGGTCAGGAGGTGCGACGCCGGCGCTTGGTGAGGGCCAGGGCTGCGCCCACGAGCAGCAGGCCGGCGGCCACGAC
>NZ_JBIUBU010000035.1:0-49726 GCF_044548345.1 Streptomyces sp. NPDC052042
ACCTCTTGGAGGTTTTTGGTGCCGTGTTGTTCGAGTTCGGCGCAGACGTGGTCGAGGGCGGCGGCGAATACGGGGTTGGTTGCGTAGAGTTCCCGCCCCATGCCGGAGTATTGGGCCCCCTGCCCGGTGAAGAGCATCGCCAGACGACCACCGCCATCCGCGCTGCCGATCCTCACTCCCTTGGGGACCTGCCCCTCGGCGAGTCCGTCAAGGGCTGAGGCCAATTGGTCCCGATCGCCGCACGGCACTGCCGCGCGATGCTCGAACCGGGTCCGTGTGGTGGCCAGGGAGTAGGCGACGTCCAACGGGTCGGCACCGGTGCGTTCCATGTGCTCACGCAGACGTGCTGCCTGCGCCCGCAATGCCCCGTCGGAGCGGGCGGAGAGCAGAAGCATCGGCGACGCGGAGAAGAGGCGTGACTCGTCACACTCCACAACGAGGCCACCAGGCTTCCCTTCAGCCGGCCTCGTCGCCCCGTCCAGCTCCTCCAACACCACATGGCAGTTGGTCCCTCCCATCCCGAACGCACTGACCCCGGCCAGCAGCGGGCCACTCTCTGCGTCCGACCGGAGCTCTGCGTAGCCCGTCTGTACCTTCAGCCGGAGCCGCTCCAGTGGTATCGCCGGATTGGGCGTCTCGAAGTTCAGGGAGGCGGGCAGGGCCCGTTCGCGCAGGCACAGCGCGGCCTTGACGAACCCGGCGATACCGGCGGCACCCTCCAGATGCCCGATGTTGGTCTTGACGGAGCCCACCAACAGCGGCATGTCCGTCGGCCGTCCCGCGCCGTACACCGCGCCGAGCGCGTGGGCCTCGACCGGGTCACCGGTGGGGGTCCCTGTTCCGTGCAGTTCGACGAACCGCACGTCCGCGGGGCGTACTCGGGCCTGGGCGCATGCCGCCCGGATCACTGCCTCCTGGCCGGCGCGGTCCGGGACGGTCAGCCCCGGGCCGCCGCCGTCGTTGCCGGTCGCGACGCCTCGTACGACGCAGTAGACCCGGTCGCCGTCGGCCAGCGCGTCGGCGAGGGGCTTGAGGACGACGACGGCGCCGCCTTCGCCGCGTACGTAGCCGTTGGCGCGGGCGTCGAAGGTGTGGCAGCGGCCGTCGGGCGACAGCGCGCCCATCCGCTCCATGGCGGCCGAACTCTCCTCGGCAAAGACGAGGTTGACGCCTCCGGCGACGGCGATCCGGGACGTTCCGGATCGCAGGCTCTCCACCGCGAGGGCCACGGCGACCAGTGAGGAAGACTGCCCCGTGTCGACCACCAGGCTCGGCCCGCGCGTGCCGAGGACGTACGACAGCCGGTTGGCGATCATCGAGTGCTGGAGGCCGGTGGCTGTATAGGTGCCGGCCGGTGCGCCGACGCGATGCAGCAGCGTCGCGTAGTCGTCGTTCATGGCGCCGACGAACACGCCGGCCGTCTCACCGCGCAGTGACTCCGGCACGATCCCGGCGTCCTCCAGGGCCTCCCAACCGAGTTCCAGCACCAGGCGCTGCTGCGGGTCGGTGGCGGCGGCCTCGCGGGGCGACATGCCGAAGAACGCGGCGTCGAAGTCGGCGGGAGAGTCGATCACGCCGCGCCGCCGCCCGTCGGCCGCCCGGCCCACCGCCTCGCCGCCGCTGCTCAGCAACCGCCAGAATTCCGCCTTGCCCGGTGCGCCCGGAAAACGGCATGACATACCGACGACGGCAATGGCGTCAGACCGGTCTTCGCTTTTCTTCGTGCCCTGCGCCTCTTGCGCCGCGGTGTCACCATGCTGTGCCATGGAATTCCTGCCCCTCCGATACGCCCGCGACGGACCAAAACCAGAACTCGCTGAGTGACTCAACAACACGGCGAAGGAACGCCACAACGCTGCCGCGGCGAATATGTCAGGTTCCGGGAAGAGACGAGTCGGAAGCCGCGAACGCGCCGGACGTGCCGGAAGACGGAGACGGCGAACGGGCCCGGACTCGGTCTTGACCAGGGTTTTCGAGTGGAGTCGTCAGTGTGTCAGGTCCGTCTTGGCGACGGACCCGCCGGTTCGTACACTCGGCCGGCATCGAGGGTCCCGAATACCTTTCGCAAGGAGAGTGCCGATGGTCGACAGCGTGACGGAGCCGAAGGAGCTCAATAAGGACGCGAACGCCAAGGAGCTGCTCGACTGGTTCACCCATAACCGGACCCACCATCCGGTTTTCTGGGACGATGGCCGTCAGGCATGGCAGGTCTTCCGCTATGACGACTACCTGACCGTCTCGAATCATCCGGAGCTCTTTTCCTCGGATTTCACCGAGGTCGCGCCGACCCCGCCCGAGTTGGAGATGATCATTGGGCCAGGCACCATCGGTGCGCTGGACCCGCCGGCCCACGGCCCCATGCGCAAGCTGGTCAGTCAGGCGTTCACGCCCCGGCGGATGGCCGCTCAGGAGCAGCGGATCAAGGTGATCGCCGAGGAGCTGCTGGATCGGGTGCGCGGTCGGGAGATCATCGACGTAGTCGGTGACATCGCCTACACACTGCCGGTGATCGTCATCGCGGAACTCCTGGGCATCCCGAGCAGCGACCGTGACCTTTTCCGGGAATGGGTCGACACCCTGCTCTCCAATGAGGGCATGGAGTACCCCGATCTCCCCGACAACTTCGCGGAGACGATCGCGCCCGCACTGCGGGAGATGACCGAATATCTCCTGGGGCACATCCGCGCAAAGCGGGAGAGTCCCACGGAGGACCTGATCAGCGGCCTGGTCCAGGCCGAACAGGACGGCCGCCGGCTCACCGACCTGGAGATCATCAATATCGTCTCGCTGCTGCTGACCGCAGGGCATGTTTCGTCAAGTACTCTGCTCAGCAACCTCTTTCTGGTACTGCAGGAGAACCCGCAGGCATGGGCGGATCTGCAGGCCGACCGCGAGCTGGTGCCGGGCGCGATCGAGGAGACGCTGCGCTATCGCAGCCCCTTCAACAACATCTTCCGTTTCCTCAAGGAAGACACCGAAATCCTCGGTTCCCCCATGCAGAAGGGGCAACTGGTGATCGCCTGGGGCCAGTCGGCCAACCGCGATCCCGAGCACTTCCCGGACCCCGACAGATTCGACATGCGGCGCTCCGGCGGCACCCGCCACATGGCTTTCGGCCACGGCATCCACCACTGTCTGGGCGCTTTCCTGGCCCGGCTGGAAGGCAAGGTGCTGCTGGAACTCATGCTGGACCAGATCACGGGGTTCCGTATCGATCACGACAACGCCCGCTACTACGAGCCGGATCAGCTCACCGCGAGGTACCTGCCCGTCCACATCGAGTGGCGCTGACGGGAGCCGCCGGCCCCGGGCTTCGCGGTCCGCGTGACGGTCGTGGAGTCGCGCCCGCCTGAGAGGAGCGCCGCCATCGCCGAGAAGACAGCCGAGTCGTCCAATGCCGTTCGTGTCGGCAGGATCAAGCCGTGCCGGCTGATCCGACTGGAACAGCACATCGATCCGAGGGGCAGCCTTTCCGTCGTCGAGGCCGGCACGACCGTGGACTTCGCCATCGAGCGCGTCTACTACATGCATGGTCAGAGCGAGTCCTCGCCGCCTCGCGGACTGCATGCGCACCGCACCCTGGAACAGCTGGTGATCGCCGTGCACGGTGCGTTCTCGATCACGCTGGACGACGGTTTCCGAAGCATCACCTACCGGCTGGACGAGCCGGGCGCGGGACTCTACATCAGCCCCATGGTGTGGCGGGTCCTGAAGGACTTCGCCGCAGACTCCGTCGCCCTCGTACTGGCCTCCCAGCACTACGAGGAGTCGGACTACTACCGCGACTACGACACCTTTCTCCGCGACGCCTGGAGCCTGAAGTGACCGAGGCCTTCACCGTGCCCTTCGTCGACCTCGCAGCGACATACCGCGAGGTGCGGGCCGACGTCGACGCGGCCCTGGCCCGGGTGGCCGCGTCCGGCCGCTATCTGCTCGGCGCCGAACTGAAGGCGTTCGAAGCGGAGTTCGCCGCGATGTGCGGGAACGAGCACTGCGTCGGCGTCGCCAGCGGCACCGACGCGCTGGAACTGGCGCTGCGTGCCCTGGGGGTCGGCCCCGGTGACGAGGTGGTGGTACCCGCGCACACCTTCATAGGCAGCTGGCTGGCCATCTCCGCCACCGGCGCGCAGCCGGTGCCCGTGGACCCGGACCCGGACGGGCTGTCCATGGACCCCGCCCGCGTCGAGGCGGCCGTCACCCCGCGGACCGCGGCCGTGATGCCGGTCCACCTGTACGGCCATCCCACCGACCTGGACCCGCTGCTGGCCGTCGCCGAGCGGCACGGCCTGGCTGTCGTGGAGGACGCCGCCCAGGCCCACGGCGCCCTCTACCGGGGGCGGCGGATCGGCTCCGGCCACGTGGCCGCGTTCAGTTTCTACCCCACCAAGAACCTGGGGGCCATGGGGGACGGCGGCGCGGTGGTCACCGGGGACGTCGCCCTGGCCGAGCGGATACGGCTGCTGCGCAACAACGGCTGCCGCGAGCAGTACCGGCACGAGGTGCGCTCGCCCCACTCCCGGCTCGACGAGTTCCAGGCCGCCGTCCTGCGGGCCAAACTGCCGCGCCTGGTCGCCTGGAACGCCCACCGGAGCCAGGTCGCCGCCCGCTACACCCGGGCGCTGGACTCCGTCGCGGGAATCACCGTTCCGGCCTGTGCGCCCTGGGCGGACCCGGTGTGGCATCTCTACGCGATCCGCAGCCCCGAGCGCGACGCGCTGCGCCGCAGGCTGCACGCGGCCGGTGTGGAGACCCACATCCACTACCCCGTACCGCCGCACCGGTCGCAGGCCTATGCCGACGACGCGGCCGGCGGGCCGGAGGGCACCCACCCGAACAGTGAACGCCTGGCAGCCGAGGCACTCAGCCTGCCCATGGGGCCCCACCTGGGCCGGGACGCGGTCGACGCCGTGGTGGACGCGCTGCGCGCCGCCGCCGAGCCGGTCGACGGCCGGCTCCTGCCGGTGAAGGGGCGGACATGACCGAAACCACGCGACGGCGTCCCGGCACCGACCGCGGTATCAAGGGGATCATTCTCGCCGGCGGAGGAGGCACCCGGCTGCGGCCGCTGACCGGGACGCTGTCCAAGCAGGTGCTTCCGGTCTACGACAAGCCCATGATCCACTACCCGCTCTCCGTGCTCATGCTGGCCGGCATCCGCGAGATCCTCGTCATCTCCTCGCCCGAGCACCTCGATCTGTTCCGGAGGCTGCTGGGCGACGGGTCCCGGATCGGCCTGGACATCACCTACGCCGAGCAGCCCGAGCCCCACGGCATCGCTCAGGCCCTCACGATCGGCGCGGGTCACATCGGCGATTCGCAGGTTGCGCTCATCCTCGGCGACAACATCTTCCACGGCCCCGGCTTCTCCTCCATCCTTCAGGGCAGCATCCGGCATCTCGACGGCTGCGTGCTGTTCGGCTACCCCGTCAGCGACCCACAGCGATACGGGGTCGGCGAGATGGACGACCAGGGGCTGCTGCTGTCGCTGGAGGAGAAGCCCGCCCGTCCACGCTCCAATCTCGCCATCACCGGGCTGTACCTGTACGACAACGACGTTGTCGACATCGCCGCGGACATCAAGCCGTCCGCGCGGGGCGAACTGGAGATCACCGATGTCAACAAGGTCTACCTGGAGCAGAAGCGGGCCCGGCTGATCGAGCTGGGCCGCGGCTTCGCCTGGCTCGACATGGGCACGCACGACTCCCTGCTCCAGGCGGGCCAGTACGTGCAGTTGCTGGGGCAGCGCCAGGGGGTGCGGATCGCCTGCATCGAGGAGATAGCACTGCGCATGGGCTTCATCGACGCCGATGCCCTGTGGACGCTGGGCCGTGAACTCGGCACCTCGGCGTACGGCGAATACCTGATGGAGGTGGCGTCCCAGGCGGCCGGAAGAAGCGGCCTCACCGACGGTCTCACGGCCCCCACGAGCCGGGAGCGTGCGGACCGGACGTGGCGGGAGCCCCTCAGGAAAGGACGATGACCTCCGTGTCGACATCTGCGGATCTGCGTAACCTGTCCGACCTGTGGCTCCGCCGCTACCGTCGGAGCACCGCGCCCGTGGTGCGGCTGGCCTGTTTCCCGCACGCGGGCGGATCGGCGAGTGCCTTCCTGCCGCTGATCCGGGAGCTGCCGCAGGAGGTCGACGTGCTCGCCGTGCAGTACCCGGGTCGGCAAGACCGCCGGGCGGAGCCCCTGATCGACAACATCGAGAACCTGGTCTCCCCGCTCGTCGAGGTGCTGCGGTCGCAGACCGGCCCGCCCCTGGTGCTCTTCGGGCACAGCATGGGGGCCACCGTCGCCTACGAGGTGGCGCGGGCCCTGGAACAACGGGGGGTGGGGCCGGCCGCGTTGGTGGTCTCCGGCCGCCGGGCCCCCACCACGAACGTCGGGAGCCTGGTGCACCTGTACGACGACGACCGGCTCATCGACGAACTGCGCTCCCTGGACGGCACCGACCGGGGCCTGCTCGCCGATCCCGAACTCCTGGAGTTGGTGCTGCCCGCGATCCGCAACGACTACCACGCGGTGGGGAATTACGTCCACCGTCCGGGCACACCGCTCTCCTGCCCGCTGACGGTGCTCACCGGCGCCGCCGACGCCAATGTGAGCGCGGGGGAGGCGTCGGCCTGGAGCGACGTGGCGGCGGGCAGCACGCACGTGCACACCTTCCCGGGCGGACATTTCTTCCTGTTCGAGCGGGCTGCCGAGGTCTGCTCGGTCATCATGGGCGCCATCGCTCCGCTGCTCCCGGGAAGGAACCGGGCGGCCCGACGCCCGGAACCCGGGGCGGTGGCCAAGGCCGACTACGTCGACCGAAGCCGCACGGCCGAGCGGGTGCGCATCTCGGCCGACGCGACCGACAGCCCGGTGCACCCGATGGCGGACGTGTCCGGGTGGCTGGACGGCTACGCGCGGGCGCACCACTTCCATGCCGAACCGATCCCGTTCGACCGGCTCAGGCGATGGTACTTCGAGCCCGGCACCGGCGACCTGCGCCACGAGACCGGGCGCTTCTTCGCCGTCGAAGGGCTGCGCACCAGCTCGGACAGCAGCCCCGCCGACCAGGTGCAGCCGATCATCGCGCAGCCCGAAGTGGGCCTCCTGGGCATCCTGGCTCACGAATTCGACGGCGTCCTGCACTTCTTGATGCAGGCCAAACCGGAGCCCGGCAATGTCAACGGGCTGCAATTGTCGCCCACGGTGCAGGCCACGCGCAGCAACTTCGACGAGGTGCACCACGGCCGTTCGACCCCGTTCCTCGACTGGTTCATCCAGCGCCCGGACCGGCGTGTACTGGCCGACAGCATCCAGTCGGAACAGGCCGACTGGTTCCTGCACAAGCGCAACCGCAACATGGTCGTGGAGACCGATTCGGTGGTGGATGCGGACGACTCCTTCCGTTGGTTGACACTCGGTCAGATCCGTCGGCTGATGCTGCGGGACGACCTGGTCAACATGGACACCCGCAGCGTGCTGGCCTGCCTGCCGACCGCGGGCGGGGCGCCGGACGGCGGGGAGGGGTTCGCGGATGCGCTGCGGCAGTCCTTCTACGGGAAGGCCGAGCCGCTGCACGAGCCGCACGCGGTCACCAGCTGTCTCACCGATGTGCGGGCGCTGCGGATCCTGCGTCAGCAGAGTGTGCCGCTTGAGCAGGTCTACGCGTACGGCTGGGAGCGGACGGAGACCACCATCCGGCACCGTAGCGGCCGGCATTTCGAGATCATGGCCGTCGAAGTCACCGCGGAACAGCGCGAAGTGGCGTCGTGGACCCAGCCGCTGCTGCGGCCCTGTTCCCAAGGGCTGGTGGCTCTGATCACCCGCCGCATCAACGGCGTGCTGCATGCCCTGGTGGCGGCCCGGTCCGGGGTCGGTACGCTGAACGTCGCCGAATTCGGCCCGAGTGTTCAGTGCAGGCCGGCCGAGCCGTGCGGCAGGGCGGTCCCGTACCTCGACTACGTCCAGGCCTGTGGACCCGAACGGATCCGGTACGACGTGGTCCATTCCGAGGAAGGCGGGCGCTTCTATCACGCGCGCAACCGCTACGTGGTGATCGAGGCCGGACCGGACGTCCCGGTGGACTGCCCGCCCGGCTTCCGATGGGCGACCCTCGGGCAGCTCACCGAACTGCTCGCGCACGGAAATTACCTCAATGTCGAACTCCGCACCTTAATCGCCTGTGCGCACGCAACCTACTGATTCCGCAGATTTGTTCGACAATGTGCGATTCCTGATGAGGCCGCAGCTCGCAGTCCGGGCTGCGGCCTCCTCGTCTTCGTCAGCGCGACTTGATTTCGTATCCGAGGTCAGGGCATGGTGGCGGCGAAGTAAAAAGAGGCAGTAAAGTGGCGCTGTTGGGGTTCCGGCAGGAAATGGCTGCGTTCCGGAGGCGCCCACCTAGGAGACACATGGCTGAAAATCGGCCGGGACGCAGGCGCGTGGCCGCATCGTATCCCCTCGGGACGCGGCAGCAGAACCCGATGCAACGGGCGGGTCGGAGTGAAGCCGACCGCAGGAGAAGGGTTCACGGACAGAACTTCCTCATCGACCGGGAAACAGTTCGGCGCTTTGCGCGATTCGCCGATCCGGATCCCGGGGAGGTCGTTGTCGAGATCGGTGCCGGGAATGGCGTTATCACACGCGAGATGGCGCGATTGTGTCAGCGAGTGGTGGCCTATGAAATCGACCGGAGCTTTGCGGACCGATTACGTCAGTCGACCGCTGCGGATCCGCGGATCGAGGTCATTACCGGCGACTTCTTGAAGTCCCGGCAGCCCGAAGGGGCATTCTCCGTGGTCGGCAACATCCCGTTCGGCAACACCGCGGACATCGTCGACTGGTGCCTGAACGCCCGCCGGCTGCGTACGACCACCCTGGTCACCCAACTTGAATACGCACGTAAACGCACCGGTGGCTATGGCCGCTGGTCGCGGTTGACCGTCTCCACCTGGCCGGAGGTGGAATGGCGGATGGGCGAGCGGATCAGCCGCCAGAGGTTTCGGCCCGTCCCCGCCGTCGACTCGGCGGTCCTGCGACTGGAGCGACGGCCGGAAACGCTGATCCCGCCACGTCTGATGCATGACTTCCGGGACCTGGTGGACACCGGGTTCACGGGCAAGGGCGGTTCGCTGGACGCCTCGTTACGCCGTCGCTTCCCGCCCCGACGGGTGGCCGCTGCGTTCCGGACGGCCCGCCTGGAGCGGGGCGTGGTCGTCGCCTACGTCACCCCGAACCAGTGGATCACCCTCTTCGAGGAACTCCTCGGCCGCTGAGCCGTCGCCTGTGCGGGGCGTGCCGACGGCACGCCCCGCACAGGTCCGCCCGCGAGCCCTCAGGGGGCGGCGGGTACGGAGGGCTCGGACCTCGACGTGGAGCCGGTGTCCGCGGCCCGCCGCGGCCGCCCCAGAGTCCGCATGATCGGTTTCTCCACGAAGAAGTGCAAGAAGGCGGACAGCCCCAGCGCCAGTGCGAAGGCGAGCACGGTCAGCCCGACGGCTGCCGGTGTGTCCCACTGCCGGAAATAGCCCTCGGCCCCGCCGGCGAAACGGTGGCCGTACTGGATGATCAGGTAGTGGACGACGTAGAAGGCGAAGGTGAGTTCGCCCAGCAGGACCATCGTCCTGGTGCCCAGCCAGGATCGGGCCCCCCGCACGTCACCGGCGGCCATCGAGGCGAGCAGCAGCGCGATCACCGGGATCGTCACCGCGCCCGGGTCGAAGTGGTTCGGCACCAGGAACGTCACCGCGAAAACCGCGGTGAACAGCGCGACGCAGGTGAGGGGCCTGGGCCCCTTCCAGTGCCCTCGGATCACGATCTGGGCCATGAGCATCCCGAGTACGAACTCCAGCAGCCGGACCGGCGGGAACATGTAGATGAACCACCACCGCAGCTCCGGCATGTTCGCGTCCCACGGCAGCGGAGCGCTGGTCGGCAGAAGCAGCGCGACCAGGGGTATGGCGACGATGGCGGCGGACACCCCGGCCACCCACCTCCACAGCCGGTCCGTACGGATCTTCGTGAGGAACGCGAACAGGAACGGGAACATGGCGTAGAAGAAGAGCTCGCAGGACAGCGACCACGCCACCGGGTTCATGCTGCCGTACTCGTGGTAGTCGGGGAACCACGACTGGATCAGCAGCAGGTTCGTGACCAGGCCGTCCCATACCGATCGGCCCATGTTGGGCTCGTTGAGGGCCAGCACGATCAGCAGCGTCACGAGGAGCACGGGCAGGTGCAACGAGTACGCCCGGACCGTGCGGCGTCGCCAGAAGTTCAGCCGGGACTTGTCGGGAAGACCGGCCCAGGTGAGGACGAAACCGCTGAGCATGAAGAAGAACGTGACCGTCAGCGGACCCAGCCGGTTCAGCGGGAACTGCAGGACGGAATTGATCTCGGTGTTCGTGAAGAACGGCTGTGTCGATATGTGGGACGTGAATACCACCAGAGCGGAGATGAAGCGCATCCCGCCGAGCGTGGGGAGATGTTTCGGCAGTGGCATGTGAGGACCTCGCGGCGGGCGGACGGATGGAAGCAGATGTCTAAGCCACCGGTCACCCGGGGGGAAGCCGTATCTGACATAGAGCGGGCTCCGCCGCACGATGTGGTGTGCTCCCACCGCTGCTCGGTCGGCGATGGTGGTTTCGTCACCGTCCGCGACACGTATGTCATCGTCCGGATACACGTGTGACGGCTTGCCGCTGGCGCGGTGTGCGATATGCGTGTGAAAAGTGTGTGGCCTCGGCACCTGGATTCACGGAATGACATACCTGAGGCTGACCTGCAAGTCTTGGAATTCAAGCGCCTTGCGAGGGTCATGATGATCGGTATTTCGTGTGGCTCAAAACCGTCGGACTGCAAGGTGGCCGCCGGCGCGGACGACGACTTCGATTCCCATGTCACGGAGACCTGCTCGGAGCTGTTCAGCTCACTGCGCCGGGCAGACCAGCGGAAAAGAGGCGAACAGTACGTTCGCGGTCTGCTCACCGCCCAGGGACGCAAGACCGCCCGGAACCTCGCCGCGTTTGTCGGCGAAGGTGCCGCGGATCAGAATCTGCACCACTTCGTGGCCGGATCGACATGGGACTGGCGTTCCGTACGCGCCGCTCTGGCCCGCTATGTCGACCAGATGGTGTGCCCGGATGCCTGGGTGATCCGCCCGATGGTGGTCTACAAAGGGGGAGGGCGATCGGTCGGTGTGGGCCGGCGTTTCGTTCCGGACCTGGGGCGGGTGGTCAGCTGTCAGCAGAGCTACGGGCTCTGGCTCGCCTCCGACACCATGGCGGCACCGGTGAACTGGCATCTGACGCTGGGCCGTGAGCCGGGCGATCGCCACGACCGGCAGCTCAGTGCGCATGGCGAGGAGGAGCAGTTGGCTGACATGGTGGCGGAACTCGCCCGCGCCAACCGGGCGTTGGCACGCCCGGTGGTGATGGACGCGCGGATCGCCGCGCTGCCCCGGATGGTACGAGCGCTCACCGCGGCCGACCAATCGTTCCTGTTACGTGTCAGCGGCGACCTTCCGCTCGCCCCCGCCGGCCTTCGCGTTCAGCCGGGCCAGCCTCCGCAGGTCGCTTCGGCCCAGCACCTCATGGAACAGCTGAAGCGACTCAGTCGCCCCGTGGAGTGGCAGGGGTCCATCAGTTTCGTCGCACCGTACACCGTGGTGCTGACCGGTTCGCTGCCTCAGCGCACCCTGTTGCTGCTGGGGGTGTGGCGAGCCAACCGCAGGCGCCCGGCGGATCTGTGGCTCACCGACCTCACCTCCTGGAACCGCGGCGCACTGCTGCGGTTGGCATCGTTGACCGCGCGCGTGGACACCGACTTCGCCGGGGTCAGCGTGGGCGTGGGGATCCGCGACTTCGAAGGCCGCTCGTTCCAGGGCTGGCACCGGCACGTGACGCTGGCATCGATCGCGCACGCGCTGCGGCTGTCCGAGAACGGCGCCCGACGCGGACGCCTGGAGCCCTCCCTGGCCCGGTGACCGGGCCGCGGGCGCGGCCGCCAGGACCGGTGCCGCGCCCGTCACACCCGGTCGGCCGGCCGTTGCCTCGTCCTGCGGTTGCGCTCGCCCGTCAAGCGGCCCCGCGCCGAACGCACCTGATGCAGCCGCAGTGCGAGCTGGATGTCCAGCACGCGCTCCGGGGTCTGCCAATTCTCGCCCAGGAGCTGCGAGATGCGCTCCAGGCGCCGGGACACGGTGTTCGGATGGACCTGGAGGATCTCCGCGGCACGGGTGGGGCTCCTGCTGGACTCCAGAAAGACCCGCAGGGTGTCGACGAGATCGGTGTACCGGTCGCTGTCGTAGTCGACCACGGGACCGATGACCTGGTTGATGTACCCGGGCACGTCGTTGTCCTCGGCCAGCAGCATGCCGAGGAAGCCGAGGTCCGAGGCGCACGCGGTGCCGCCCTCGCCGCCGAGGGCGAGCAGTGTTTCCATGCACTGCGCGGCCTCGCGGTACGCGTCGCCGACGGCATCGACCGTGTCGGCGGGCCCGGCGGCCCCCACCGTGACCGGATGGTTCACCCGCGCCGACAGCTCCCGGCGGGCTTGCTGCGCCGCAGCGTCCGGGTTGTCGCCCTGCACGAGCAGGACGACCGAGTCGGCCCGTATGCTGCGCAGTCCGCCGAGTCGGCGCGCGTAGGCGGTGGCGCACGCCGCGAACTCCTCGGTGACCTGCCCGGGCCCGCGTGCGACCAGAACGACGTGGGGGCGCCCGAACGTGAGGGAGAACATCAGGGCGCGTTCCCGGCGCAGCTCGGGAGAGGGCGCAGCACCGACCAGCTCGTCGAAGAACTCCTGGCGGTATCGGTTCTTGGCCGGATTCCCGCGCCGCAGCCGCATATGCAGCGAGACGGCCTGAGAGATGACGACGAGCAGGGGGACGACGGCGTGCTCGGCCGCGTCGTCGGTGTCCGCCATCAGGAATCCGGCGTCCCATGCCTCGGGGTCCAGCGCGACCAGCCAGAAGCCGGAGGCGACTCGTACCGGGCGGCCGGAGCCCAGCGCGCTGCGACAGGCGGTGCGCAGGTCGGCGTGGGCGACGCGACGCAGCCGCCCGTGCTCGGCGAGCCGCTCGCCGAGCACGCCGCAGATGCCCACCCCGCCGCCCAGCGCGTCACCGGCCGTGCGCAGCAACGCGTCGAGCCCGCTGCCGTCGAGGAGGAGCGCGATGAGGTCCGACTGGAGCCGTGACGATCCACGGGTCGCCGCCAGGGCGGCGCTGGCGCTCGACACGTTGGCGCGCAACTGCCGTATGTCGCCGTGCAATTCTTCGACCAGGCTGACCCGCTGCATGGTGGCGGCGGCGAGGTCGGCGAGCGCACCCAGAAGGGTGACCTCGTTGGGGCTCAGGTACCGGACGTGGCGGTCCGCGACGAACAGGACACCCAGATGGTGGTCGCCCACGCGCAGCGGCACTCCGAGGACCGCACGTAGACCCTCCGCCCGGACGATCTCGTCGGTGACGTCGTCATGCGGGATGCCCGGATCGGCCAGGTAGTCGGAGGTCCAGAAGGGTGCCTGGCGGGCGCGCACCATGGCACCCAGCCCACTGTCCGCGGGAATCTTGAGCCCGACGAACAGCGGAGTGGCGTTCCCGTCCGCGCTCTCGACCACCGTCCCGGGGCCGCCCTCCACATCCGTGAGGACATAGGAGACGCCCGCCTTGAGCAGCAGCCGGGCCCGGCGGGGCACGGCGTCGAGGAGGTCCCGATGGTTCCGGGCGCCGGCGAACTCGTGCGCCGCGTCGACCAGCGTGAGCAACTCGGCCTCGCGGTCACGGCGATACTCGATCAGCGAGTGCGCGGTGAGCGCGAGTCGATTCAGCCGCTCCATGTGGCGTAACCGCTTTTCGTTCGCGCCCTGGCGTTCGGCTCGCGCGACGAGCTGGTCGTATTCTGCCCGGGGTGCGGACCGGGCCACTAACTCCAGGAACGCCAAGGAATCCTCTACCTGATTCTCGGCGTCTTCCCCGTCCGCAGAACCCAAATCGCCCATATACGCCCCCGCCCTTTGCATTGCCCAGTCTTTATGAAGGCTAGGTGGCGGCATTGTGCTTGTCCAGGGGGCCTCCGGAATGCGAAAGGTGCCGGGGATGCGTGAAATCGCTGTGTGTGTACCGTGCGCGGAAGGCTATCGATTCTTGGCCGCGGTGTCCGGCGCAGATGTGTCCGGAATTGGATGGCGAAACCGTAGGCACTCCGTGTAGGAGGGCAGGATGCCGCGGTCCGCGGCGGCGCCGAGCGTGGGGGCCGCAGCGTCCCGGGCGGACCGGATTGGCGGTTCCGACAGTGCCCAGGGCAGGCCCAGTTCGGGGTCCAGCGCATCGATGTCGATGATGGTGCCGGGTACGTATTCCCGTGTGCACAGGTAGTTCATGCAGGTGTCGTCCGCGAGCGTGAGGTAGGCGAGGCCCAGCCCGTCGGCCAGGCACAGCGCGGTGCCGGACTGCGCGTCCTGCTGTACGACGTCGTGGGCGCCGAAGGTCGGGGAGCCCACCCTCAGGTCCACGACGACGGTCAGCGCGGCCCCCCGCACACACGTGACGATCTTGCCCTGGCCGGGTGGCAGCGTGGTGCCGTGGATGCCGCGCAGGACGTTGCGCCCGGACACCGTGAAGTGGACCTGCCGGACCTCCAGGGGCTGCCCGGTGGCGGCCAGCAACGCCTCGTGCCGCAGTGCCTCGTAGAACCGGCCCCTGTGGTCCGGTATCGGCTCCGGCTCGACACGGTACGCGTCGAGCACCGCGGTCTCGGTGATGAGCATGATGCGCCCCTGCCGGTCGGAAGTGGTCGTGTGGGGAACGAAGGACGGGGCAGCCCTCAGACGGCGGGCAGCAGTCCCTCGACCGCGTCGGCGGCGGCCGCCGCGCCGCCGGCCGCCCGGATCTCGGCCCGCATCCACCGCAGCCGGTCCCGGAGCCCGGAATCGGCCAGCACCCTGCGGACGGTGTCCTTCAGGCTCTCGGCCGTCAGATCGGAGGTGAGGAGTTGGGCGCCGAGGCCGAGTTCGGTGATCCGCCGCGCCGTGGCCCGAGGCTCGGGCATGACCGGTACCGCCACGACCGGGACCTCGTACGAGAAGACCTCCATGGACGTGCTCATCCCGCCGTGGTTCACCACCAGGGACGCGCGCGGCAGCACGTCGTTGTACGGGACGAAGTCGCGGACTTCCACATTGGCGGGCAGCGAGCCCAGTTCCGGTGCGCTCAGGCCGCCGCCGAGCACGAGGACGACGTGCCAGGGCTCGTCGCGGAACGCCTCCACGCAGGTGCGGAAGAAGTGCGGCCGGGCGTTGTAGAGCGTGCCCAGGCTCACCATGATCAGCGGCCGGTCGTCGCCCGGCGCACGCCACGTGCCGTGCAGCGCGACGCCCGGCGGGCACGGGCCGACGAAGTGGTGCTGGTCGTCGAAGGTCTCGCCCGCGTACTGGAAGCTGCGCGGCATGTAGAGCAGGGCCGGCCCGCCGTGCAGGACCCCGGTGAAGGCGGTGAGGCCGGCCTTGGCCCCCTCGTCGTGCAGCAGCCCCTCGATACGGGCGAGAAGGTCCTGGAGCGCGGGATCGTCGGGCGGTCCGGCCGTGTCGACGGCGGGGTGCAGCGACCAGTGCTCGTTGGTGGCGTAGGTCGGGGTGCTGCGGATGACCGGGATGTCCCAGCGGTCCGCGAGCAGCCGCCCCGTCCAGTGCGAGGAGGGATCGTTCACGATCACATCCGGCCGGTCATCGGCGAAGACCGCCTCCAGCACCGGCAGCGTCTGCCGCGTCATGTCCAGCAGCCACTCCAGTACCCGGGTGAACTCGTCCTGGTCCGTGTAGGCGTCGGAGTCCTGCTGCGGCACCATCTGGGCGAGGAACCGCTCCCTGTCCATCGGGTAGGTGACGACCTCGGCCCCGACGAGGCGGGCCCGCTCGGCGAGATCCTCGGACAGCGCGTACGTCACCCGGTGCCCTCGGGCCACCAACTCCTCGGCCACCCCCAGCGTCGGATTCACATGACCGGCGGCCGGCAGGATGAAGAATGCGATGTGAGCCATGTGAGAAACCCCGGCAATTGTCGGCAGTGGCTGGGCGCCGGAATCTAAGGCGCGAGTACGGGGAGAACAAGACCGAGGTGACATAGTTCGGCGAATCCCGGCCGCATCGACCGTCATGTGACAGAGTCCCGCTGAGTCGGTGGTTCGCCCGCCCGGCCCCGGAGACAATCTCGGAATCACCGCCGTGGATTTCTTGGAACAGCGTCCGGGAACTGGAGGGTTTCGGTGTCCGACAACAAAACGGATGAGCCACTCGCCGTGGTGGGGGCCGGTGTCATGGGCACAGCCATCGCGGCCCTCGCCGTCGGCCACGGACATCCGGTGACACTGATCGACAGCTCACCGCAGGCGCGCGACGGCGCCCCTGACCGGGTCCGGCTGCATCTGCGCACCGCACAGATGATGGGCACGCTGCCCGACGGCCGACCCACGGGGCGGCTCACCCTGGCCAGCACACCCGACGCCGCGGCGGAGGCGTCCTCGGTGATCGAGGCGGTCACCGAGGACCCGAAGGAGAAGGCGGCGGTGCTGGCCGACCTGGCCGCCGCGACGAGCCCCGGCACCCTGCTGGTCAGCAACACCTCCGGTGTCCCCATCGATGAACTGGCCGGCGCCGTGCCGCGTCCCGAGGACCTGGTCGGGGTCCACTTCATGAACCCGGCCTACCTCATCAGGACCGTCGAGGTGATCCTCGGACCGCGCACCGGCGACGGCGCGGCGACGGCCGTGCACACACTCCTGGCCGGTCTCGGCCGCCGGGGGATCGTCGTCGGCGACGGCCCCGGTTTCGTCACCAGCCGGCTGCTGCACCGGATGATCAACGATGCGATCGAAGTGGTACGGGAAGGCCGTGCCACCCCCGAGACGGTGGACGCGCTGATGCGCGACTGCATCGGCCACCGCACCGGGCCGCTCGCCACCGCCGACCTGATCGGCCTGGACAATCTCGCCGACTCGTTGCGGGTGCTCCACGACCGGACGGGTGACACGGCCTTCCGCCCGAGCGAACTCCTGCTGGCCAAGGTCCGGCAGGGCCAACTCGGACGCAAGAGCGGCCGGGGGTTCTACGATTACGAGGAGGCCATACGATGACCGCGCCCTCCGGCAGGACGGATGCTGTCCACGCCGCCGGCCCGGTGCCGAGCGACGAGGACGTCGCCGCCGGGCTGCTCGACTTCCTGGCGGAGCGCACCCGGACCCGCTGGGAGCCCGACCAGGACCTGTTCGCCGTCGGCGGCATGTCGTCCCTGTTCGCCATGCAGCTCGTCGTCCACCTGGAGCAGACCCACGGGATCACCGTCAGCGGCGCCGATCTGATGCTCGACAATTTCCGCACGGTCGACGCCATGGTGCGGCTCGTGCGCAGGCTGCGCGCCCCCGCGGGCGGCGGCATGGACGGTACCGGATCCGCCGATGAGTGACGGGACTGCCGCAAAGGACGCCCGCCCGGCCCGGGAAGCCGCGGGGACGGCGGAAGCCGGGGAGGCCGAGGACCTGTTCACCGAGTTGGTCGGCGACAGCGCCGCCGACTGGGACCGCACAGGCGAGATCCCGCGGGACATCCTGCGCACGCTCGGCTCCCGGGGCGTGCTCTGCGCGCAGGCGCCCGTCGCACACGGCGGGCTCGGCTACTCCAGCAGGCGCAACGGGGAACTCACCGCCCATGTGGGCTCCCTGTGCAGCTCACTGCGCAGCGTCATGACCTCCCAGGGCATGGCCGCCTGGACGCTCCACCGCCTCGGCGACGCCGGGCAGCACGCGGCTTTCGTCCCCCGGCTCACGGGCGGGGAACTGGCCGCGGTGGCCTTCAGCGAGGCGGCCGCGGGCAGTGACCTGTCCGCCTTGGGCACCCGTCTCACCCGGGACGGCGACGAGATCGTCGTCGACGGCGCCAAGGTCTGGACGACCAACGCGGCCTACGCCGACCTGCTCGTGGTGTTCGGCCGTACCGAGGACGGCGTGGGGGCCGTCGTGGTGCCCGCGTCCGCCCCCGGCGTGCGGATCGAGCGGATCACCGACCCGCACGGTTGCCGGGCCGCTGGACACGCGAACATCCGGCTGGAAGAGGTACGGGTGCCGGCCGACTCCCTGCTGCGGGGCACGGACCGCACCTCCGCGCTGCTCGTCACCACGGCACTGAGCTACGGGCGGATGTCCGTGGCATGGGGCTGCGTGGGCATCCTGCGCAGCTGCCTGTCCGCCGCCGTACGGCACGCCGTCGACCGCGAGCAGTTCGGCACCCGGCTGGCAGACCATCAGCTCGTCGCCCGGCACCTCGCCGAACTGCTGATCTCCGAGCAGAACGCGGCCAGGGCCTGTGAGCACGCCAGCGACCTGTGGGACCGGGGGAGCCCCGACCTGGTGACCGCGGCCGTCCTGGCCAAGCACGTCGCTGCCACCGGCGCCGCCGCGGGCTCGGCACGGGCGGTGCAGGTGCTGGCCTCCGCCGGGGCCCATGACGGCCATGCGGTGGCGCGGGCCCATCGCGACGCCAAGCTCATGGAGATCATCGAGGGAAGCAACGAGATCTGCGAACTCATCCTGGCGCAGCACGCGGTGGCCACCGCACGATGACGCCCGGCCGCGCCCGGTCGGGGCACCCGGGCGCGCCCGGACACCACGCGAGGGGATACGAAGGGAACAGCATGCGCCGCGACGACGCCACCTCGACCACCACCACGCCCACGGTGAAGTGCCTGGTCTGGGATCTCGACAACACCCTGTGGCAGGGCACGCTGCTGGAGGACGGCGAGGTCCGGATCCGGCCGGGCCTGCGCGAAACAATCGCCGAACTCGACACACGCGGCATCCTCCAATCCGTGGCCAGCAAGAACGACCACGATCACGCCTGGGAAAAGCTCGAACAGCTCGGCATCGCCGAGTACTTCGTACTTCCGAGGATCGGATGGGGGCCCAAGTCGGCGTCGGTCCGCGACATCGCCGACCGGCTCAACTTCGCGATGAACACCATGGCGTTCATCGACGACCAGCCGGTCGAGCGGGCCGAGGTCACCCACGTCCTGCCCGAGGTCCGCGTTTACGACGCCGAGCACGCCCCCGACCTCACGGCCCGGCCCGAGTTCACCCCTGCCACGGTCACCGTCGACTCACGTCGTCGGCGGTCGATGTACCAGGCGTCGTTCCGACGCGACGCCCAGCGGGCCGAGTTCACCGGACCGGACGCGGACTTCCTGCGGTCGCTGGACATCAGGATGCGGATCGACCGCGCCACCCCGCAGCAACTGTCCCGGGTCGAGGAACTCACCCTGCGCACCAGCCAGATGAACGCCACCGGCGTGCACTACTCGGAGGACGACCTGCGGGCGCTGATCGACGACCCCGGGCACGAGGTGCTCGTCGTCACCCTCACCGACCGCTTCGGCCCCTACGGCGCGGTCGGCGTCGTCCTGCTCCAGCGCTGTCCCGGCACGTGGCGGATCAAACTGCTCGCCACTTCCTGCCGGGTGGTGTCTCTCGGCGCCGGTGCGGCGATCCTGCGCTGGCTGACTGACCAGGCGTACCGCGGACAGGTCCATCTGAACGCCGACTTCCGCGCCACCGAACGCAACCGGATGATGGAAGTGGCCTACCGCTTCGCCGGCTTCACCGATGACTCCTGCCCCTGTCAGAACGCCCTGGAGCGCACCGGCGGCATCAGCCCGCTGCATCTCGTGCCGGCCCTCCAGCCCGCCGCTGACACCCTCCATCTGGAGGCCCCCGATCTGGGGCGCCCCTGAGGGACCTCCGCGGCGTCGCGCCACCCGGCCCGCCCACCCGCCGCCACTGCCGAGTGCCTCGAAAGGACCCCGATGATCGTCACCGCGTGCCGTATCTGCGACAACAGGGAACTGCTTTCCGTACTGGACCTGGGAGAACAGGCGCTCACCGGGGTGTTCCCGGCAAGCCGGGACGAGGTCGTCCCCTCGGTTCCCCTGGAGCTGGTCGCGTGCTCGCCCGCCGGCTGCGGTCTGGTGCAGCTCCGGCACACCCCGGACCCCGGGCTGATGTACGGGGAGGGATACGGCTACCGGTCCGGCATCCGGCCTTTCATGATCAACCACCTGCGCGGCAAGGTCGCGACCGTCCGCGAGCTGGTCGACCTCGGACCCGGTGATCTGGTCGTCGACATCGGCAGCAACGACGCGACGCTGCTGCGCGGTTACCCGGCGGACGGCCCGCAGTTGGTGGGCATCGACCCGACCGGCGGGAAGTTCCGCGAGCTGTACCCGCCGAACGCCGAGCTGATCGCCGACTACTTCTCCCGCGAAACCTTCGTGAACCGCTTCGGCGCACGGCGTGCGAAGGCCGTCACCTCGATCGCGATGTTCTACGACCTGCCGGACCCGATGGGCTTCATGCGGGACGTGCGCGACATCCTCACCGAGGACGGGGTCTGGTTGCTGGAACAGAGCTACCTGCCCGCCATGCTGGAGGCCGACGCCTACGACGTCGTGTGCCACGAACACCTTGAGTACTACGCGCTGCGGCAGATCGAGTGGATGGCGGAGCGCGTCGGCCTGACCGTGATCCGGGCCGAACTCACCGACGTCTACGGCGGAAGCCTCTGTGCGGTCCTGGCCAGGACCGGGTCCCGCCACCGCCGGGACGAGGCGGGCCTGGCCCGGATCCGCGCCCTGGAGACGAAGCTCCGGCTGGACACGATGGCGCCCTTCGAGGGGTTCGCCCGCCGCGTCCACGACCAGCGGGACACCCTGCGAGAGTTCCTGGCCGACTCGCGGGAGGCGGGCCGGCTCACCCTGGGATACGGCGCCTCCACCAAGGGGAACGTGATCCTGCAGTACTGCGGAATCACCGAGACGGACCTGCCCTGCATCGGCGAGGTCAGCGCGGAGAAGGCGGGCCGCTTCACGCCGGGCACGGGTATTCCCATCGTCTCGGAGGAGGACGCCAAGGCCCAGAAGCCCGACCAATTGCTGGTCCTGCCGTGGATCTACCGGGACGGCTTCGTCGAGCGCGAGCAGCGGTTCCTTGAGGGCGGCGGCAAGCTGGTCTTCCCACTGCCGAGGCTCGCGGCCGTATGACGCGGAGTGCGGCACACTCCGTGCCGCACCACCGCCTTCGGGAGCGAGACCACGCCGCCCGGCGCGCGCCGCCGGACGGGGACGGCCCGACGAACGGCGCCGCAGCGGCTCGTCCGCTGCGGCGCCGACTCGTTCCCGGTCTCCTCGCCCCGCCGTCTCCGGGCGGCCGGGCTCAGGCGATCCACGCCTCCGGTGCCTCCCGCCCATTGCCCACGGGCGGGAAGATGGCGTCCAGCGCGGCGAGTTCGGCGTCACCGAGGACCAGGTCGAGCGCGCGCAGCGCCGAGTCCAGTTGCTCCGTGGTACGGGGCCCGATCACCGCGCCGCTGATTCCCGGCCGGGACAGCACCCAGGACAGGCCGACCTCGGCGGGATCCTCACCGATCCGCTCGCAGAAACGCTCGTACGCCTCGACCGCGGGCCGCACCTCCGGCAGCAGCTGTTGGGCACGTCCCTGCGCCGACTTCACCGCCGTACCCGCCGCGAGCTTCCGCAGGACCCCGCTGAGCAGGCCACCGTGCAGCGGGGACCAGGCGAACACGCCGAGGCCGTAGGCGCGGGCGGCGGGCAGCAGCTCCAGGTCGGCATGGCGGACAGCCAGGTTGTAGAGGCACTGCTCGGCCACGAGCCCGAAGGACTGTCGGCGCATCGCGCACTCCTGCGCGGCGGTGATGTTCCAGCCGGCGAAGTTCGACGAGCCCACGTAGCGGACCTTACCCGAGGTCACCAGCTGGTCCATCGCCTGCCAGATCTCGTCCCACGGGGCGCAGCGGTCCACCCGGTGCATCTGGTAGAGGTCGATGTGGTCCAGCTTCATCCGCCGCAGCGACTGCTCACAGGACGAGATGATGTGCCGGGCCGACAGGCCGCTGTCGTTGACCCGTCCGCTCATCTCCTCGCCCACCTTGGTGGCGATCACGATGTCCTCACGCGGTACGCCGCTCCTGGCCAGCCACCGGCCCACGAGCTCCTCGGTGTGCCCCTTGTGGATGCGCCAGCCGTAGATGTCGGCGGTGTCCACGCAGTTGATGCCCCGGTCGAGGGCCTCGTCCATGAGGCGTATGGCAACGGAGTCGGGGACCCGGCCGCTGAAGTTCACCGTACCCAGCCAGAGTCGGCTCACCAGCGTCGCGCTGCGTCCCAGCCGGGTGTACCGTCCTTGCTCGCGATTCTCGCTCACTGCTGGGTCCCGTCCTTCGCTCGTGCTCTTGTGAGCATTGCTGTCACCAGGTCGTCCAGCCCCTTGCGCAGTGGTACGCGGGGGCGCCAGCCCGTCACCGCGCGAAAGGCGGACGGGTCGCAGAGCGGGCTGGAGAAGTCGCCCGCCTCGGCGTAGTCCGGAGGTGCCACGGAGACGACCGGGACCGGTGCCCGTCCGGTGTGCTCCGCCACGAGACGGGCCACGGCGGAGAAGACGTCGCCGAGCTGTGCCATGGTGCCGGTGCCGATGTTCCACGGCCCGCCGTCGCGCAGGGCGTCCACGTGCGGGAGCGCGGCGACGAAGGCCCGGGCCGCGTCGTGCACATGGAGGAAGTCGCGCTCGACCGAGCCGTTGTGCCACATCGTGAGGGGATCACCGTCGATCGCCTGCCGGGTCATCGCGGTGAGCACGCCCCGTCCGGCCGAGCCGGACGGCTCGCTTAGGCCGAAGACAGTGGTGAGCCGCAGTACCGCACCGCGGACCGTCCCCTCGGAGATGGCCCGAGCCAGCACCCGCTCGGCGGCGATCTTCTGCTGTGCGTACGGCCCCGGTCGGGCACCCTCGGCCGCGCCCGCCTGGAGCGTGCTGGCGAAGACCACGGCCGGCGGCGTTCCCGTGCCGCCGCCCAGCGCCCCGACGATGTTCCGCATGAGGGCGGCGGCCACGTCCTTTGATCCCTCGTCGGCCGACCGCCACGACTGTGCTCCACCGATCTCGGCGGCGAGGTGGATCACCGCGTCCGCGCCGTCCACGGCGTCGGCGACCGCGGCCGGCCGGGTCAGATCCGCCCGGCACACCGTGATGTCCGCCGCGCGAGCCGCATCGGTGGCGGCTGCCGTGTCCCGTAGCACCGGTCCGGTGCCGCGCGTCACCGCTCGCAGCCGTACCGGAAGGCGGGCGAGTTCGCCGACCACGGCGGATCCGATGTATCCGGACGCGCCGAGCACCGTGATCAACGGTCCGTGTGCGGCACCCGACCGGTTGAGCGACTCGAGACTCGTTCTCATCACGCACCTCCTGCCGTGCGAGCGGCCGTCGGCAGGCGTTCGAACAGGGCGACGGCGGCCGACGGCGCGGGCATCAGCGCCACGTCCTCGGCGAGCCGGGTCGCCGCCTTGGTGTACGCGGGGTTTCCCAGCAGTTCGGCGCAGCCCGCGGATACAGTCCCCGGCGTCGCCCGCGAGGGCGGGACGAGCACGGCGACGCCCGCCGCGGACAGGGCCTCGGCGTTGTCGAACTGATCGTCCAGGTGCGGCATGACCACCTGCGGCCGGCCCGCGGCGACAGCGGTGAGCGCCGTTCCCTGACCGCCGTGCGTCACCACCGCGTCGCAGGTCGGCAGCACGTCGGCCAGCGGCAGTCGGCCCGCGTGCCGTACCGCGGAGGGGAGCCGCGGCCAGCGTGCGGCGATGTCGTCGTCCACGGCGATCAGCAACTCGGCGTCCAGACCGGCTAGTTCGTCGACCAGGTCCATCATGTAGCCGGGTGTGCCGGTCGCCCCGTACCGGGGGAGGAGGGTTCCGAGCGTCACACAGATCCGGGGTCTGCCGCGCCGCTCGAACAGCCAGTCCGGCAAGGCCGCGTCACCGTGGGCGGCGACATGCCGGACACCGTGATGGTCCGCGGCGTGGGCCCGGCGCAGACATGTCGGCCACGGGTCGAGGATCCGGACCGGCTCCGGTAGTCCGCAGATGCCGAGCCGTTCCAGCTCCGGGGCGAGTTCCATGGCGGCCGCATAGCGGTACTCGCGCAGGTCGGAGACCGACCAGTGGTGTTGCACCCAGGGAATGCCGAGGGCGGTCGCGGTCAGTGGTCCGGCGAACTCGGCGCGTTCGCTGACGATCAGGTCGGGGCGCCAGGACCGTGCGAGCTTCCCGACCCCCGCCAGGCTTCCGCTCGCCATGCGCGCCAGCGCGCGGCCGTGCACATAGCGCTGTCCGATCATGCCGTCCGGCAGCGGCGGCGGCTCGCCGTCGACCAGGTCGGTGAACTCGGCCGCCGGGCCGCACGCCGCGGCGGGCAGCCCGGACCGCAGGGCGGCGGGCACGAAGTTCTCCCGGGTCGTCACGAGTACGTCGTGGCCGGCTGCCCGCAGTGCCCAGGCCAGGGGGACAAGAGGGAACAGATGACCGGCCAGGGGCGCGGTGGTGAACAGGACCCGCATGTGTGTCTCCAGTGTCCGGCGTCAGCGAACGGCGTGAGAACGGTGCTGTCGGTAACGGGGGGTCACGGGCGGAGTGTGCCAGGAGACTCCGCCCGGCGCAGGGGCAACCTGACGGACCAGCCGTGACCTTCGACGAACGACGGCAGACCGCCAGATCGGCTCCGGGCGCGGCCGCACGGACAGCGCCGGATGCGCCTCGGCCGTGTGGGGCTCCTCCTCCGCGGGCGCCGGCCTCCCGGGCAACCTCTCCCCGTGACCGGAGAAGGAGACTCTTCCCGCGAGATTCCGGAGTGGCTGAGTGGGAGTGCCCCGTGCGGCGCTGCGCCGTCCGGGTCGCACGGCATACCGGAATCGTGATGCGTCGTCAGGGGCCGGGGTGGAGGCCCGTCGGCCATGATGGGGCGATCATGGACGGCTTGAGGGGTAACGGAAGGACGCATCGATGGGCGATGACCACGGCCGGGCGGCCGCCGCGGTGTTCGACGCGCTGGGAGCGGAGTACGAGCGGGCGTTCGCCGGATCACCGGCCCGCCACGCCTCGCTCCGGCGCCTGATGGATGAACTCCCGCCGCATGGAAGGGTCCTGGACGTCGGCAGCGGCACGGGGCGGCCGACCGCGTGGACCCTGGCAGAGGCCGGGCACACCGTCCTGGGGGTCGACGTCTCCCGGGTCATGGTGGAACTGGCTGTGCGTCAGGTGCCGAATGCCTCGTTCGTCTGCGCCGACATTCGTGAACTCGACCTGGAAGAAGGAGGCTTCGATGCGGTCTGTGCCTACTTCTCGCTGTTGCAGATGCCCCGCGACGACCAGGCGAGGATGTTGCGGAGGTTCGGGCGGCTTCTGGCGCCGGGAGGAGTCCTGGTCGTTGGGACGGTGCCGCTGGATGTCGAGGACGCCTCCGTCGTCTTCATGGGCCAGGAGATGAGGGTGTCCAGCTTCGATGCCGCGTCCTTCACCGAGACGGTCACGGCGGCCGGTTTCACGGTCCTGTGGGAGCGCGGCGACCTGTTCACCCCGGCTCACGGGGCGGCGGTGCCGGAGCCGGAACTGTTCCTGCTCTGCCGCCGCGCCTGACCGGGGCGTCCGACCCGGGGCGGTGCCGCGTCAGCGCTCGCGCGTCCGCCGGGTCCTCGCGCGCAGCCGTACGCGGGCGGCCGCCCGCCGACGGCCGTCGAGTGGACCCCGCCGTCCGCGCAGCGCCCGGACGCCGCAGCCACGCCACTGCGCGGGCGAGAGGGGAACGGCCTGACCGCCCCTGGTGGCCAGGGCGTTGACCGGCGTCAGCGGGTCCGCGGCCATGGACTTGGCCAGCAGTACGCCGATGACCAGCGGGGCCAGGGACACGGCCAGGGCCGTACCGGTCGAGGCCATGTGCCGGAGACGGGGGCGGTGCGGTGCGTCGGGAACCATGACCGCCATTCGACCAGCCGCGCTTCGGTGCGGGATCGGACGACGTACTCAGTCCGGCCGTCTCTCGTACTCAGGCCCGGGTACGTCGGGCTGCCCGCCGGACGGCCACGTCCGGTGGGCAGCCCGATGGTGTCTACGCGGTGGTGCCCGGGCCGGAGTCCCTCGTGGAGACTGCCTTGATGCCCTTGGTGATGTCGTCCATGACGGAGAGCGCGGGCGCCTCGGGACCGATGTCGAACCCGGAACGGACGACGATCATCATGTCCTTGTCGCGGGGAGACGGGAAGGCCAGCGACTGCACGTACCCGTCGTCGCCGTTCTTCGTCACCACCTTCCAGCGCACCAGGTAGCCCTGACGGCCCGCGACCGTGACCGGTCCGGACTTCAGTTCCCGGTGCGAGGTGATGCCGCCGTAGACCTTCTCACCGTACGACTCCGAGGCGTTGGCGGAGATGTCCTGCGTCGCCGTGGCCTTCGCCGTCGTCGTGTCGAGCCTCAGTGCCTTCGCCGGTGCGGAGAACACCCCGCCCCGCACGCACTGCTCGGAGGTGTCGCCCGGACAGGGGTACTCACCGGTCGTCACGTGTGCCTCCGACATGCCCGACCGGCCCGTCCAGCCCTGCGGCACCGGAATGCTGATGCCGCTGACCAGGTCCGTGGCGTAGCCGTCCTCGGTCCGCGGCCGCTCCCGCCCGGGTGTCCGGTCCTCGCCGCCCCCGTTCTCCCGGCCGCGGCCTCCGTGCGCGCCGTCCGACCCTTCGGACGGCGCCGGGGCCGCGCCGCGCCCGGCGCGCGAGCCGCCGAAGTCGTCCACGAGGACGGCGAGACCGCCCCCCACGGCGGCGAGGGCCACCACACCCGCGATGACACCGCTCGCGATACGGATCCGGCGCCGCCGGATCGTGGCGGGTGGCACACGGAGATGGTCGGTCCACCGGGTACCGTCCCACCAGCGTTCGTGAAGGGGGCCGATTCCTGTATGCCCGGGGTCGGGATGCCAGCCGGGCGGGCTCGTCTGGGTCACGCGGCCCACCGTAGAACGATTGCCTGAGAATCAGATGAATTCGGTGAAGTGGTGGGTGCCCGACGAGCACCATCGGGGCGCTTCCCGGCGGCGGGACGCTTCGCCGGTGACGGGCGCTCCCCTGTGGGAGGGCCGACCCTGGACGAGCGGCCGGCGGTACGGATCGAGCGGGACGGGGCCGTGAGCGCCGTCATCCTCCGCCGTCCGAGGCGTGCAATGCGGTGGACGGCCCGACCGCCGCGCAACCGGCCGACGCCTTCCGGGAGTTCGAAGCCGACCCGGGTGCGGCCGTCGCCGTGCTCCGAGGCGAGGGCGGCGCGTTCCGCGCCGGTGACGGTCTGAGGGCCGTCGGCACCGCGCGCGGCGACCGGGTGCGGGCGGAGGGCGACGGGGCCGCTGAAACCACCGGGGCGACCCGGGCCGGGGTCGTGGAGGGGGCGAGCGGTCGTTGGGGCGTGATCCGGCCGGAGCTCCCGTACGGTACGGCGGCGGTCCTCGCGCAATGACCGAGCCGACCGTGCGACTCTTTGGTCCGACCATACGTTATATGTGACATAGTTGAAGAAGAGTGCAGGACGTGACGGCGGCCGTATGGTTCCGGCCGGGGCAGGGGGTGGCGGATGCCGGTCGAGTGGCAGCCCGTACGGCAGTCCCGCACGCATGAACTCGTGCTGCAGAGCATCGAGCAGCGGGTGTTCGCCGGGGAGCTCAAGGCCGGTGACCGGCTGCCTCCCGAGCGGGAGCTCGCGCCGGTTCTCGGGGTCAGTCGGTCCGCCCTGCGGGAAGCGCTGAGGGTGCTGGAGACCATCGGCGTCCTGGTCGCCCGGCCGGGCCGGGGGCCGGACGCCGGCGCCCGGATCGTGCGCAACCCCGATGACGCCCTCGGGCGGCTGCTGCGCCTGCACTTCGCGCTCGGCAGCTACGGCCTCCAGGACGTCCTGGAGGCGCGCGTCGCGCTGGAGCGGTCCAGTTTCGAGGCGGCCGCGCGGCATGCCTCGCAGGAGGATCTCGACGAGGCGGGAGCCCTGGTCGGGCGGATGGGGGAGCCGGGGATCGAGGTGGCCGAGTTCAACGACCTGGACACCCGGTTCCACGTCCACATCGCCCGCAGTTCCGGCAACGCGCTCATCTCCACGCTCACCTCCGCCGTGCGCGAGTCGGTGCGCCCGCTGATCCTCCGGGCCCTGGAGCGGGCCGAGGACTGGCCGGGCACGGCCGCCGCGCTCAACGCGGAGCACGCCGAACTGCTGGGGCTGGTCCGCGCCGGCCGGGGTGCGGACGCCGCCGACCTGGCCGAACGCCACATCCGGAGCCTGCACGGCACGCTGGTGGACGGCGACGCCGCCCAGGAGTGAGATGGGCCGCCGCCTGTGGTGGGCGAAGGGCAGAAATTGTCAGGCGCATGCCGTTTCTCGATTCTCGGGCCCGGAGGCCCAGGGTGTGGATCGCTCGGTGCGCGCCGCCCTCGGCCGTTTTCTGGACCGAGGCTAGTATGGTCGGACCATAAAAGAATCGGAGAATCGATCGGAGAGACCCATGCGCATCGGACTCTTCGCCACCTGTCTGGGAGACACGCTCTTTCCCGAGGCGGTGAAATCGACCGCGGTCCTGCTCGCCCGACTCGGCCACGACGTGGTGTTCCCCCCGGGACAGACCTGCTGCGGGCAGATGCACGTCAACACCGGCTACCAACGTGAGCCCGTCCCCCTGGTGCGGAACTTCGCCGACCAGTTCGGTGACGCGGCGATCGACGCCGTCGTCATGCCGTCGGGCTCCTGCGCCGGAACGGTCCGCCATCAGCACGAGATGGTCGCCCGGCGGTACGGTGACGCGGCGCTCCGCTCCGGGGTGACCGCCGTCAAGGACAAGACGTACGAGCTGTCCGAACTCCTCGTCGACGTCCTGGGGGTCACCGAGGTCGGGGCCTACTTCCCGCACCGCGTGACGTACCACCCCACCTGCCACTCCCTGCGCATGCTCCGGGTCGGCGAGAAGCCGCTGAAGCTGCTCCGCGCCGTCGACTCCATCGAGCTCGTCGAACTCCCCGAAGCCGAGGCGTGCTGCGGGTTCGGGGGCACGTTCGCCCTCAAGAACGCCGACACGTCGACGGCGATGCTCCAGGACAAGATGCGCCACATCGCCACCACCGGAGCCGAGGTGTGCACCGCCGGTGACTCGTCCTGCCTGATGCACATCGGCGGCGGTCTCTCCCGGATCAGGTCGGGAACCCGGACCCTGCACCTCGCGCAGATCCTCGCCGCCACCCGCACCGCGCCGTACGCCCCGATGGAGGCCCTCCGATGAGCAGCACCTTCCTCGGCATGCCCGCGACCCCGCCCCGCTCCCCGTACGGAACGGGCAACCTGCGCGGCGACCGGACCTTCCCCAAGGCCGCCCACGACGAACTGCGCAAGGAGCAACTGCGCCGCAATCTCGGCAGGGCCACCCGCACCATCCGCGCCAAACGCCTCCACGTCACCGGTGAACTGCCCGACTGGGAGGAACTGCGCGAGGCCGGTTCGGCGATCAAGACCGACACCATGAACCGGCTCCCCGAACTCCTGGAAGAACTGGAGCGCGAGGTCACCGAGCGCGGCGGCACCGTCCACTGGGCGCGCGACGGCGTCGAGGCGAACGAGATCGTCACCCGGCTCGTCGAGGCCACCGGCAGCACCGACGTCATCAAGGTCAAGTCGATGGCCACCCAGGAGACCGGCCTCAACGAGCACCTCCGATCCGCCGGCATCACCGCCTACGAGACGGACCTCGCCGAACTGATCGTCCAACTCGCCCACGACAAGCCGTCGCACATCCTGGTCCCCGCGATCCACCGCAACCGCGACGAGATCCGGCGGATCTTCCTCAAGGAGATCCCCGGCGTCGACCCGCGCCTCGACAACGTCCCCGCACATCTCGCCGCCGCGGCCCGCGCCTATCTGCGCGAGAAGTTCATGACGACCAAGGTGGCGGTCTCCGGCGCCAACTTCGGCATCGCGGAGACCGGAACACTCTGCGTCGTCGAGTCCGAGGGGAACGGCCGCATGTGCCTGACCCTGCCCGACACCCTCATCACCGTCATGGGCATCGAGAAGGTGCTGCCGCGCTACCAGGACCTCGAGGTCTTCCTGCAACTTCTGCCGCGCTCCTCCACCGGTGAGCGGATGAACCCGTACACCTCGATGTGGACCGGGGTGACGCCCGGCGACGGGCCGCAGGAGTTCCACCTGGTCCTGCTCGACAACGGGCGCACGGCGGCGCTCGCCGACCGGATCGGGCGCGAGGCCCTCAACTGCATCCGCTGCTCCGCCTGTCTCAACGTCTGCCCGGTGTACGAACGGGCCGGCGGCCACGCGTACGGCTCGACCTACCCCGGACCGATCGGCGCGGTCCTCACCCCGCAACTCGCCGGGATGGACGTGGTCAAGGGCGACCCCAACGGTTCGCTGCCGTACGCCTCCAGCCTCTGCGGCGCCTGCTTCGACGCCTGTCCGGTCAAGATCGACATCCCGTCTCTCCTGGTGGAACTGCGCCACCAGCACACCGAGAAGGCCGGGACGACGCCGGAGAAGCTGGCCATGAAGGCCGCCGCCGCGGTGATGCGGCGGCCCGGGCTGTACACGAGCGCGCAGAAGGCCGCGGGGGTCGGCCGTGTCCTCGCCGGGCGGGACGGCAGGATCGCCCACCTTCCGCCCCCGTTCCACGGCTGGAGCGCCGGCCGCGACACGGCCGCCCCGCCGAAACAGACCTTCCGCTCCTGGCTGGCATCGGCCGAGGGGGCGGCCACGATGCGCGCCGCCGCCGCAGCGCATCGGGACAACCCGCGGAAGGGGGAGGAGAAGTGACGACCGCACGCGAAACCGTGCTGGGCCGGATCAGGGACGCGCTGACCCTCGCCCCGGCCCAGGACGCACCCGTACGCCGGGCCTACCGCACCGGCCGCACGCTGCCCGACGGCGAACGCCTGGCGCTCTTCACCGACCGCCTCGTCGACTACAAGGCCGAGGTGCGCACCTGCACCGCCGAGGGCACCGCCGAGACCATCGCCGAGGCGCTGCGGGAACACGGTGCACGGCGGACCGGTGTCCCGGCCGGACTCGACACCTCGTGGCTCTCCGCGTACGACGGCGAGGTCCTGGTGGACTCCGCCGACATTCCGGCGCCGCGCCTCGACGCACTGGACGGCGTCGTCACCGCGTCGGCCGTCGGCTGTGCCGAGACGGGCACGATCTTCCTGGACGGGTCGGCCGAGCAGGGCAGGCGGGCGCTGTCGCTGGTACCCGATCTCCACGTGTGCGTCGTCGACCTGTCAGCGGTCGAGGTCGGGGTGCCGGAAGCGGTGGCCCGGCTGGCGCCGGACCGGCCGACGACGCTGATCAGCGGGCCGTCCGCCACGTCGGACATCGAGCTGGAGCGCGTGGAGGGCGTGCACGGCCCTCGGACACTGGTGGTGGTGATCCGCACCGACCTCTAGTGCCGTGGCCGGGGTACGCGACCCGGCGGGTTGCGCACCCCTGCGTGCGCCCGAGGCCGGGCCGGGGCCTGATCGTCGACCGGGGGCCCTGGCCCGGGTTCGGCCCCGGGGCTCAGTCGTGCGTGACCGCGAGCGGCTCGAAGCGGATGCGGGTCGTGGTCGCGTCCTTCGCCCAGGACACCGCCACCGCATCCCCGTCCACGACGACACCGCTCACCACGGCGTCGAGCGGCTCCGCGCCGACCTCGGCGGTCAGCGAGGCGAGCGCCACCAGCACCACCGTCCCCCGCACCGGTGCGGACAGCCGGGGTACCTGCGCCCAGGGTGTGTAGGCGGTGCCCTGCGGGGCCCGCACCAGATCCCGCGTCTCCCAGCCGTGCAGACCGTGCAGCGCCGACACCAGCGAGTCATCACGGCCGACCGCCCAGCCCGTCTGCTCCACCCGGGCCCCGTCCGGCGCGCCGAGCACCCGGTGCACCCGCAACTCGTAGCAGCCGCGCGCCACCGTGACGCTCTCCACCCGCAGTCCCGGCGCCATCGGCTGGCCGGAGGCGAACACGGGCCGGTGCCAGGAAGCCGCCCATCCCCAGCCGTCGCCGGTGCCCGCGCCCAGGGGACGGATGGCCCGGCGACCGCTGCGCGCCCCGGCGACGACCACCGCGAGATGGTTGTCCGCCGGGTTCCCGCGCGAGGTGGGACCGGTCACCGTGGAGTACGACTGGCGGCTGTAGAGCGGATCGGCCGGCGCACCGGCCTCGCCCTCGTGCGGAAGCACATGATCGCTGCCGTGGTTGTGCAGCCGCACGATCCCGTCCACCCCCGTGGACTGCACGAGCAGCCCCGGCGCCGGCAGGGCCAGCACCCGGTCGGGCCCCTCGCTCGGCGCGGGCTCCTCGGTCGCCGTCCACAGCGGGTGGCCCTCCGGGGCCAGCAGCGATACGAACGCCTTGGACGCCCAGTAGGGCGAGGCGGGGGCCGAGTAGTCCTGGAGACCGGCCGCGTGCGGACCGTGCCAGCCCAGGCTCAGCAGCCCGTCCGCGCCCACCGAGCCGCGGTCCAGGAAGTAGCGCAGCGCACCGCTGACCAGCCGTCGGGAGACACCGGGGGCGAGCGGGGTGTGTCCGGTGACCGCACCGAGCGCGACCGATGAGGCGGCGGCGAAACGGTAGGTCAGGGACCGGCCGAAGTGGATCGGCGCGCCGTCGCCGCCGAACAGCAGCGAGAAGCCCTCCAGGTGCTCGCGCAGCCGTGCGCCGTAGTGCGCGGACAACTCGGCGTCGCCCGACAGATGGGCGTCCAGCACGGGGTAGAGGTGCAGTGCCCAGCCGTTGTAGTGGTCGAAGGCGCGCCCGTCGCCGTCCGCGTACCAGCCGTCGCCGCGGTACCAGCCCTCCAGCAGATCGCGGGCGCGCTCCTTCGCGCGTGCCGTTTCCGCGTCGCCGCGGCCCACCGACTCCAGGAACCCGGCCACCGCGTGGGGGAACAGGTACCAGTTGTTGGGGGCGGGGAGGTGGCGCAGGGCGTCGCGCAGCCACGCCTCGGCCCGGTCCTGCACCCCGGAGTCCAGGCGGTCCCAGAGCCACGGCCGGGTGAGCCGCAGCGCGATGGCGACCGAAGCGGACTCCACCATGGGCTGGCCGAAGACGGGGTGGTCGCGGATCAGCGGCCACGATTCGGTGTCGTCCCGGCCCGGCGTGAGGGTGCCGGCCGCGAGCCCGTCTGCGTAGCGGTCGAGCCAGCCGCGCGGGTCCTCACCGTCCGCGCCCGCCACCCGGAAGGCGGCGGCCAGAAACGTGCGCGCGTAGCCCTCCAGGCCATCGGAGCGCACCCCGGACACGGAGGGTCTGCCGGGCAGGTCCAGCAGCGCGCCGCCGGGGGTGGCCCACTTCCAGGCGGCTGCGAGCAGCCCGTCGGCCGCGGCCTCCCAGTGGGGGCGGGTGTAGCCCGTGCGCGGGCTCAGCAGCCGGTCGTCGGAGGGGAGGGGGAAGGGAGGGAGCAGAAGGGGTGCGGTCATGCGGGGAAGGCCGGCCTTTCAGGTCGTACGCGGTGGGCGAATCCGTCGCCCGCGGCTCGTCTCCCGGGCCGGACGTCCGCGCCGCCGACGCGGCTCCTGATTCGGGGCATGGGGGGATTCTGATCGATTGATCGTTCTTGGGTCAAGGGATCGATCGGAAGGGGCTTGGTGATCGAACGATCAACTGTGGGGGTGGTGACTCCCACACAACGCCCCCGGCCCTCCCGATCACCGCTCGTGGCGGTGGGGGAGGGCCGGGGGCGCGGGCGCCTGAGCACGCTCCGTCAGATGATGTCCTCCTCGATCTGAGCCTGCTCGCGAGCGTTCCCGTAGGCCGCGGGCGTGCTGTACGAACTGCGTGCGACGAACCACCACACGGTGGCCAGGACCAGCACCGCGACCAGCGCGATCGACGCGTAGTTCATCGAGTCGATCGTCACCGGGGACGACTGCGGGAGCAGGAACAGCACGGTGACGAAGGCCACCCACACCACGGCGATCCAGCCGATCGGCTTGCTCCAGCGGCCCAGATGCCATGGCCCGCGCTCGAAACGGTCGCCCGAGCGAAGCTTCAGGAAGATCGGGATGGCATAGGCGGGCGTGATGCCGATGACGTTGATCGCGGTCACCGCGCCGTACGCGGTGGCCGAGTACAGCGACGGCACGGCCAGCAACCCGGCGACCACGACCGACAGCCACACCGCGTTGGCCGGCGTCTGGGTGCGCGAACTCACCTTGCGCCACAGCGCGGATCCCGGCAGGGCGTTGTCACGGCTGAACGCGAACACCATCCGGCTGGCGGCGGCGACCGCGGCGTTGCCGCAGAACAGCTGCGCCGCGATCACGATCAGCAGCAGGGCCGTGGCCCCGGAGGTTCCCAGCGCGTCGATCATGATCTGGGCGGGCGGCACATTGGTCGCGGTCTCCTGGGTGCCCCGGTAGTCCTGGATGGCGAACGTCAGACCGGCGAGCAGGACGAAACCGGCTATCCAGGAGACCCAGATCGCGCGGACGATGCCCTTGGCGGCCGTCACCGAGGCATTCGACGTCTCCTCGGAGAGATGCGCGGAGGCGTCGTAGCCGCAGAAGGTGTACTGGGCGAGGAGCAGGCCGATCGCCACCACGTACAACGGGTTGTCCCAGCCGGTGTCGTTGACGAACTCGGTGAAGACGAACTTCGGGGACTGGTGGTGCGAGGGCACGACCGCCAGCACGATGACGATGATCGCGACACCGGCGAGATGCCACCACACGCTGATGGAGTTGAGCACGCTGACCAGGCGGACGCCGAAGAGGTTCAGTACCGCGTGCAGCAGCAGGATGCAGATGAAGATGATCATCGTCTTGCCCGGTGTCGGGACAAAACCCCACTGCAGGTTCAGGAAAGCGCCGGTGAACAACGCGGCACCGTAGTCAATGCCGGCGATCGCACCGAGCAGCCCGAGTAGATTCAGCCAGCCCGTGTACCAGCCCCATTTACGGCCGCCGAGCCGGTCGGCCATGTAGTAGAGCGCCCCGGACGTCGGGTAGGAGCTGGTGACCTCCGCGAGCGCCATGCCGACGCAGAGCACGAAGAGCCCCACACCCGCCCAGCCCCAGAGCATCACCGCAGGACCGCCGGTCGACATGCCGAAGCCGTACAGCGTCATGCAACCGGACAGGATCGAGATGACGGAGAAGCTGATGGCGAAGTTGCCGAACCCGCCCATGCGGCGGGCGAGAACCGGCTGATAGCCGAGTTCGCGCAGGCGCTGTTCCTCATCGAGCGGCGGGGCCGCCTGGGCGCCCGAACGGGTGGGGGTGGACAGGGACACGAAAGGACCTCCATGAGCGGTGGACAGGGGATGGCCGGACCGGTGGGTGCGCGAGGACCGGTCCGGAACGGGGGCACGGTGAGGTGCCGCACCGGTGCGGACCTGACGGCACGACGGCGCGCGCGGCGCACGGGCTCAGCGGTGCGGGCCGTGTCAGGGATCGCGGGGCGCGGCCAGGCAACGGCTGCGGGCGCGGAGGAAGACCTCCTCGGCGCCTCCGGGCCCCTTGCGGTCACGCGTCCGGTACGCCCACGGGACCGAGGTGAAGTACGGTCCGAGACTCTCGAACACCGGGGCCGCCTCGGCGAATTTGAGCGCCCCCCACAGTGCGTGGGCCAGATGGTTCAGATCCGGCAGGGAACGGGTCGGCCGGGGGGTGCGGTGGAACCACAGCCGCAGCGCGCGCAGCGCGTCCCGTTCGGCGTCCTCGGTGACCCAGTGCAGGTCCAGGGCCTTCTCGTGGCCGTGCTCGCGCCGGTACCGCTCGACCCGTACGTACAGCGGCAGCACATGCAGTGCCGAGCCATCGGGCGCCGAAGAGGTCGCCCACTGAACGAAGTTGAACGCTTCGGAGAGCGACCCCCCGCCCCTGCGCACGTACACGAACTGGAGCATCCGGTGGTACGCCTCGCGGTTGTACGGGTCGCGCCTGTCGGCCTCCGCCAGCAGTCCCCAGGGGCCGGGGAAGAGCATCGGCCCCGGCGGAGCCAAGCGGTGCTCCTCCAGTTGCTGGCGCTCGTCCAGCCGGGACAGGGCCAGCAGGCACACCCACGGCACCGGGTCGGCGGGCGAGGCGTGTGCGGCCGTCCGGCAGGCCTCCCACGCCTCCTGCCACAGCTCCCGGGCGTGGTGATGGCCCTCGCGGTGGGCGCGGACGGCCCGCTCCACGGTGACCCGTGCGCGCATCACGGCGGCGGCCACACTCCGGGGCTCCTCGGCCAGCCACGCCTGCACCGCGTCCGAACCTGCGGCGACCGCGCCCAGCACTTGCGTGCGCTGGGTCCACAAGGGCCAGTCCGGAGTGCTCTCCAGCAGTTTCCGCATGGACAACCAGCGACCGGTGCGCAAATCCTGTACCGCGACCCGTAAATCGTTGTCATGGCCGGCCGGGTGATAAACCGGCCGGAATTCACTGTTGGCCATCGACGTTCCCTGCTCCCGAACGGCGGAACGCGGAGCGGCGGACGCATTCTCTCCTCAGCACGTCGCACGATCCGACGGAATGGAACCCATGGGGAGGTGGAGCGCCCGGGAGGCGGAGTCTCGGCGCTCGGGGCGGGGTGTCGGTCTCATGAGTCCTCGGGACGTGGGGGGCTGTGAGTCTGTTGAAATGCGAACTGCTTTAAAGTGTCGGGTTGTTGCTCGGCGGTGAGTGTAAGGCCACTTGAGCCGGACTCCCGACCGATTCGCGGATCTTACTCAAGTGCGCTGATCTGTAGTCGTGTTGATTGGCCATATCGCATCCGTTCCCTCGAACGGCACGACACTTGACGTGGGCGGTGGCCTGCACCACTCTGGGCGTCGCAAACCAATGATCACGATGCCGTTCGAGCCCGGGATCCGTTCGCGCCGCAGGGCTTCCGCACCGCTGGAGTGTCGATGACAGGCCCGGTACTCGCCGTCGACCAGGACACTTCGGGTGCCGAGGAGCTCGTGGTCCGCCCCGAACACGGCGTGATCGGTTCCGGGGCGGCGCCGGTCCGGCCGCGGCACGGCGCAGGAGATGCCGTCGAGGCCGAGCCCGCGGACCTGCTCGAATCGGTCGTCGCCGCCGGTCCCTGGACTTCTTCGGACTCGGCGGCGAACGCCCGCACGGCGTGGAGGGCGCCGGTGTCGCGTCCATCGGGGGACGCGACACCGTACCGGACCTGCGCCACCTCGCGGTACCCGGCCGGCCCGCTGCCCGGCATCCCGTCGCGGCCGACGCGCCGCTGCGATGCGTCGCAGCGGACCTCGTCGGCCCCGCCCGATCTCGCGCCCCACGGACATTTCGGTGTGCGGACCAGTGGGAGGCGGACAGTGTCACCGACCGTCGTCCAGCAGGGCGGGAGGGGGGCTCCACCGGCAGCGGCTGCTGCTGCCGGTCGCCCGGGGCGACCGTTCCACCTGCGCGCGGACCGGCTGGACCGGGTCGGCCCACACGGCACGACGGCACGGATCACCATGGCCTGATGCGGTGTCCTCGGTCCGCCGTGCCTGGTTCGTGCTATCGCCGGCTGTTCTGATCGGGCATCAGGGAATCAGCAGCCAGTCGGAGCCGATCGCCGCGGCCAGTCCCGCCACGAGGAGCCAAGTGCCGAGCCGGGTGCGGCCGTTCCTGCTGAGTTCGATCACGATCCCGCACAGGATCAGCGCGAGTCCGTACACCCCGACCACGAGTACGGAGGACCGGCTGGCGATCCGCAACGCGAGGACGACGCCCATCGCGACCATGCCGACCGAGGACAGCACGACGCGGAGGCGCCTCGCCTGGCGTGGCGTCAGCTGACGCTTTCCGGACTTGGGGCCGGTCTGCGCCACGGGCTCCGGACCGGCATCGTCCCCGGTGTCGGCGGCGGCTGCGTCCGCGGCCTCGTCAGGGGCTTCGGAGACGGCCTTCGCACCGGCCGCCGCATCCGTCCCCACGTCGGCCGACCGCGCCGCCTCACCGCCTGCCCCCGTGTCCGGCCCCGCACCGTCCGACCGCGCCCGCTCCGTGCCCGCCCCCGCGTCCGGATCGGCCCGAGTCCGGCCCGCCCGCTCCATGTCCGGCTCCCCGTCCGGCCGCCGAGACCGCTCCGCGTCACCCTCCGGACGGCCGTGGGACGCGACTCCGGCGGCGTCTATCGGGCTGTCCGCGGCCTGGTCCTGGTCAGAAGTGCTCATGACGCCGGATCGTAACGGCTGCGGGCACGCCCCCGTTCACCGCTTGGGCGGGGGGAGACGGGCGTGACGTAGGTTCGACCCATGCCCGGCCACATCCTCATCCTCGGCGGTACGGCCGAGGCCCGGCAGCTCGCCGCCGAGCTGACCGCGCCCGGCCGTGATGCGACGACGCGTGTCACCACATCGCTGGCGGGACGGGTCGCCCGGCCCCGGACGCCCGCCGGTGACCTGCGCGTCGGCGGCTTCGGTGGTCCCCGCGGCCTCGCCGACTGGCTACGCGCTCACCACGTCGACACCGTCGTCGACGCCACCCACCCCTTCGCGGACACGATCAGCGTCCATGCGGCCGAGGCGGCCGAGGCCACCGGAACGGCGCTGTTCGCGCTGCGCCGGCCCGGCTGGACGGCGGGCCCCGGCGACCGCTGGCACCCGGCCCACGACCTCTCCCACGCCGCCGCGCAACTGCCCGGCCTGGGGGAACGGATCTTCCTCACCACCGGCCGCCTTGGCCTGGCGGCCTTCGCCGCCGCGCCCGGCGCCGACCGGCTCCACTTCCTCGTACGGTCCGTGGAACCCCCTGGTCCGCCCCTGCCCCGCCACACCGAGGTGATCCTCGACCGCGGTCCGTACACCGTCGAGGGCGAAACGGCGCTCCTGCGCGCGCACGCCGTCGACGTCCTCGTCACCAAGGACAGCGGAGGCCCCGCCACCGCCGCGAAACTCACCGCGGCCCGGCACCTCGGCCTGCCCGTGGTCGTGGTCCGCCGTCCACCGGCACCCGACGGTGTGCCCGTCGTCCACGACGTGCCGTCCGCGCTCCGACTGCTCCACGGGAACGAGGAGTTCAGCCTCGACGCAGCAGATACGTGTCCATGATCCACCCCTTGCGGGCGCGTGCCTCGGAGCGCAGCTCCTCGATCCGGTCCGCCACATCGGCGAGGCGTCCGGAGACCAGGATCTCGTCCTCGGTTCCCACGTAGGCCCCCCAGTAGATGAAGAGGTCCTGGTCGAGATGGCGGGTGAACGCCTGCCGCGCGTCGAGCATCACCACCACGTCGTCGACGCCCTCGGGCCAGCCCTCGGCCAGCCGCCGCCCGGTGGTGATCTGCACGGGCCGTGCGACCCGGTTCAGCCCCGTGCGGTGCTTGGCCAGCAGCGCGGACACACTGCTGATCCCTGGCACCACCTCGTGCTCGAAGGCCACGGAACCGCGGTCGGCGATCTCTTCGAGGATGCCGAGCGTGGAGTCGTACAGCGCCGGATCGCCCCACACCAGGAACGCTCCGCACTCGCCCTTGTCCAGCTCCCGCGCGATGAAGTCCTCGTACAGGTCCGCACGGCGCCGACGCCAGTCGTCCACCGCGGGAGAGTAGTCCGATGCCACGCGGTCGCGCTCCGGATCCCGGGCCTCGACGACCCGGTACGACCGGTCCTTCGCGTGCGCGTCGAGGATGTCCCGCCGCAGCCGGACCAGATCGGACTTCTCCTCGCCCTTGTCGAGGATGAAGAACGCGTCCGCCCTGTTCAGCGCCTTGACGGCCTGCAGGGTCAGATGGTCGGGGTCGCCCGCGCCGATGCCGATGACATAGATCTTCCTCACCGCACCGAGTCTGCCCCATGACCCCGCGCCGGGGGAGGGCGGACCCCGGCCCCTAGACCCTCGCCGACCGGGCGGCACTCAGGTCACCGGCTTCACGGCCGGGCGGCGACCCGGTCGCCGGGTCCGCGGGTCCGACCGGCCCCATGGGCCCTTCGCCGCCGGGGTTCGGCCGCGCGGGCTCCGGTCACCGGCCCCGGTCGCCGGCCCCACGGACCCTTCTTCGCCGGGTCCGGTCGTCACTCACCGGCTCCCGGACCGCAGACGGGGTGCCTCACCGGCCGCGTCGACGGGTTCCGCGGGCCGCGCCCGGCCGCCGGGGACGGTCCCGCCCTCCCCGGTCTCCACCCGGTGCGCCAGCTCCCCGGCCCAGTCGAGCAACGCGTCCACCGCGATCCCGTGCGGCCGGGCGTCCCGGAAAGCGGCGAGCGCCGACGCGCCGCGCCGCAGCAGCCGGGCCCCGCCGGTCGCGTTGCCACGTGCGGCGTGTGTCAGCCCCACCGCCAACTGCGCGAGCCCGCGCCACAGTTCACGTTCGGACGAGGGCCCCGACTTCCACGCGTCCTCGAACACCTCGTGCGCGTGGAAGGGCATCCCGGCGTCCAGCAGACGCTGTGCCTCCCGCACCGTCTCGTCGGGGGTGCGGGGTACTTGCTCGGGCTGCCGCTCCACTCCCGGAGCCCCGTACGGCAGGGGGCGGCCCAGTCCGTCGCGGGGGCGTGCGTTGCGTGCCCGTCCCTCGGAGTCCCGGTCCCTGCTGGTCGCGTCCACGATTCGATTGTGCCCCGCACCTGCGATGAAGTGTACGAACCACTGTCCGTGGACCCGGGTTCACGACTAGTGTCGAGTCGATCGCACCATTTTGGGGAGGGTAGGGATGAAGCAGTCCCGGCCACTGTACGAGCGCGAACCGGAACTCGCCGCTGCCGCACAAGCCGTGGACGCCCTGTGCGGCGCCCAGGCCGCCGGAGGACTGCTCGTCTTCAGTGGCGAGGCGGGCATCGGGAAGACGGCACTGCTCGACGAGATCCGGTCGACGGCCGCCGACCGCTGCACGGTCTGGTCCGCTCGCGGTGGCGAAACGGTCACCTCCGTCCCCTTCCACGTCGTGCGGCAATTACTGCAACCGGCATTCGACCAGTTCTCGCACGACGAGGTGCGGGATCTGTTCGGCCCCTGGTACGAGATCGCCGCACCCGCCCTCGGGCTCGCCGAACCGAGCGGTCCGCAGGCCGACCCGCAGGGCGTCCGGGACGGTCTCGACTTCGTCGTGGCCAGGCTCGCCACCCGGCTGAGCCACCGCCCGCTGCTGCTCATCATCGACGACGCCCACTGGGCCGACGGCGAAACCCTCGGCTGGCTCGACTCGTTCACCGCGCGCCTCGCCGAACTGCCCGTCCTCGTCGTCCGCGCCCATCGGCCGGAGGAGATGGCCGCACGGCAGCACGGGACCGGGTCCGGCGGCGGCCATCCCCGTCAGGTCCGGGTGGCGCTGCGCGCCCTCACCCCGGACGCCACCGCCGAACTGGTCCGCGCCGGTCTCGGCGAGCACGCCGACGACCCGTTCTGCCGCGAGGTCTGGGCCGTCACCGGAGGCAACCCCTACGAGGCGGTCGAACTCGTCGCCAAGGTCCAGGACCGGGAACTGGCACCACTGGAGGAATCGGCCGGTCTGCTGCGCGAACTCGGCGCCTCCGCCCGGGGCAGCGGTCTCGTCGCCCGGCTCGAACGGCTCGGCACCAACGCCACCCGGTTCGCCTGGGCCGCGGCCGTCCTCGGCACGGACATCTCGCAGGACCTCGCCGCCACCCTGGCCGGGATGAGCCAGGCCGAGGCCGCCGACTGCACGGCACAGCTGCGCGAGGCCCGTATCGTCACCGGGTTCGACCCGATGGAGTTCGTCCATCCGCTGATCGCCTCCGCGATCTACCGGTCCATCCCGTCGGCCACCCGCACCGCGTTCCACGGCCGGGCCGCCTGGGCGATCACCCGCGCGGGGCTCGGCGCCGCGGCGGCCTCCCGTCACCTCCTGGAAGTGCACCCCGACGACGATCAGGAACTCGTCGGGCAGCTCCGTGAGGCGTCCCGGCAGCATCTCGCCGTCGGTGCCCCGGAGGCCGCCCGCCGCTGTCTGGAGCGCGCTCTGGAGGAACCTCCGCACCCGGACACGAAGGCGACCCTGCTGTACGAGCTGGGCTGCGCCACCCTGCTCACGTCCCCCGCCATCACCGTCCAGCACCTGCGGGCCGCACTGGACATGCCGGGCTTGGACGAGACCCAGCGGATCGACGCGACGTACCGGCTGGCAGCCGCGCACTCCCACAACAACCAGCTCAAGGAGGCGGCGAGCGCCCTCGCGGCCGAGGCCGCGCGCACCCCGCCCGGACCGGGCCTGATGCGACTGCAGGCCGCCCACTTCCTCTGGGAGGGCATGCAGGCCACGGAGGACGACGGGCCCGCCAGATCCGAACGGCTCGCCCGGAACGCCGACCACCTCACCGGCCGCGACAACGCCGAACGGGCCCTGCTCACCCTGCGGGCCTTCGACGCCATGATGCGGGGCGAGAACGCCGAGCTCATCGTCGACCTGTGCGAACGCGCCCTGGTCGACGGCCATCCGGCCCGGGGCCTCGGCTGGACCGACACCGAATGGGGCTTCGAACTCCCCACCCTCGTCGGCATCACGTACGCCTTCACGGACCGGCTCGACCGGGCCGAGGCCCTGTTCGGTGAGGCCGTCCGCGCCTTCGAGATCTCCGGATGGAGCGGCGCGCACCTCGCTTTCGCGCACACGCTGCTGGGACTGGTCCACCGCCGTCGCGGCCGACTCGCCGAGGCCGAGGGCTTCCTCCGCGAGGGTCTGCGCCTCGCGGACCGTGTCGGCAGCGGGCTCCCGGTCCTCTGGGACGCGGCCTGTCTGCTGATCGACACCCTGATCGCCCGGGGCCGGGTGGCCGAGGCCCGCGACATCGCCGACCGCTACGACTTCGGGCCGCCCTACCCCAGCGCGATGGTGCTGCCCGACGCGCCTTGTCTGCGCGGCAGACTGCTCCTGGCCGAAGGCCGCACGAAGGAGGCCGTCACCGAGCTCGAAGCGGTCGGCCAGGCCCTCGAAGCACGGGGCAGATTCAACGGGGTGTGGGCACCCTGGGCCGGTGACCTGGCCCGCGCCCTGGCGGAGGAGGACCCGGAGGGCGCCGCCCGACTCGCCACCGCCCACCGAGTGCACGCCGAACGGTTCGGCACGGACACCGCGATCGGCGAGGCCCTGCGCTGCGTCGCCCTCTTCGCACGCCCCGAGGAGGCCGTCCACCTGCTGGCCGAGGCGGTACGCCACCTGGAGGCGTCCCCGTCCGCGTACGAACACGCCCTGGCGCTGGTCGACTACGGCATAGCGATCCGCTCCCCGCGCGAACTCGCCAGGGCCCACAAACTGGCCACCGCGTGCGGCGCCGAATCGCTCGCCGACCGCGCCCACCAGGCACGGGCGTCGATCCGGGCCTCGGAGTGAGGTAATGTTTGTCCTGCGCGGTTGCCCGGAACACCGGGAAGAACTGCAGCGGGACGTGGCGCAGCTTGGTAGCGCACTTGACTGGGGGTCAAGGGGTCGCAGGTTCAAATCCTGTCGTCCCGACTCGTGAGAGTCGCAGGTCAGGGGCCGTATCGGAGGTATCCGAAACGGCCCCTTGGTCATTTTTGGGGACCAGTTGGGGACCGGCGTGCTTGACTGTGTCAGCGGGTGAGTCCGATCGGGCTCGGCAGGGAGCGCGGGGCGCGCAGCACGCTGAGGTGGGCGGAGAGGGCTGCGCCGGCGGCCGTGATCTTGTGGACGTTCGGGTGCAGGTAGCGCTGGGTGGTGATCAACGATCCGTGGCCGGCGATCCTGCGCAGGACGTGTACCGGGACCCCGGCGTCGGCGAACCAGGTCAGTCCGGTGTGCCGGAGGTCGTGGCGGCGTAGGTGCTCGTAGCCGAGCTTGGTGACCACGTCGTCCCAGTGGGTGGCGTCGCGCAGGACCGCGGTGGAGATGCGTCCGCCGCGCGGGCCGGTGAACAGGCGAGCGTCGGGGGCAGGGCCGGCGGACAAGATGCGCTGGGCGACGAGGGGGCGGATTTCCTCGACGATGGGTACCTTGCGGGCCCGTTTGCCTTTGGTGCCCTTGTCGGTCAGCCCGCCGGGCGCGGGAGTGGTCTGCCGTCGTACGGTCCAGATCCACTGGCTGGTGTCAATGTCCCCGACGCGGCATCCCGAGATCTCACCGATCCGGGCGGCGGTGCACGCGGCGAAGAGAATCACCTCGCCCCAGCCCCGGTACTGGTCATGGGACGCGGCTATGAGTGCGTCGGCCAGGTGCACGAGTGTCTCCCAGTCGGGCAGGGCCAGCGCGCGTGGGTCGCGCAGTTCGCCCTCGGCCTGCTTGTAAAGCTTCTGCCAACCGGTGACACGGGCGGGGTTGACCGTGATGATGCCGTCCCGGACCGCCTGCTCCATGACGCGCACCAGGACGGCGATGGTGTTTTTGACCGTCGAGCGGCTGTGCTCGTCGCTGATCCAGTTCTGTACGGCGCGGTCGACGATCCCATGGGTGATCGTCCGCACTGCCAGGTGGCCCAGGGCGGGTACCACACGCAGCCGCCATCCCGAAAGGTAAGGGTCATGCGTTTTCAACTCCAAGCCACGCAGAGCGAGTTCCATGTTCGCGTCGCCGTATTCGGCAAGCTTCATGGTGGCGAGTGAAGGCGTCAGGCCGGCCTGCGCGGCCTCGATGAGGGCGTTGAGCCAATCCTGTGCTTCGTCTTCGGTGTCTTTTCCCTCGGACATTGACTGGCGGCGTTTGGTGGTGGGGTCGAACCAGCGGACGCGTGCCCGGTAGGGGGTGCGGCGATCGGGGCGGTACTCGATGTCGGTGGAGAGCCGGACGCCGACCGGAACAATGGTTTTGTCGGTCATCAAGCCGCCAGGTGGGGGATGGTGCGACGGCTGTGCAGCCATTCCTCGACGTCGAGGGCGCTGTACATGACGACGCGTTCTGAGAGGGAGACGAACGGTGGCCCCTGTGGAGGCCGGGTGGTTCGCCATCGGCGCAGGGTCGAGGCATCTACTCCCAGGTGAGTAGCGAGGTCGTTGGTCGAATACCAGGCATTGGTCAGGAGAGATGAGTGCCCATCGGCCGAGGCGGCATCGTGGCGGCGGAGTGTGGGGTGCGCTGTGGCCTCCTTCTCACTATGTGGCGTGGCGTGACTAGTTGTTGCTGTCGGCTTGGTGGGCAATTACGAGTGATCTCCAGGGAGTAAGGAACATTAAACGGGTCTGTGTAAGAGTCCAGAGACGGACGGCGCAATTCGCGAACGGAGAACGCATCGGGTACTGGCATGGCCTGCTCGCCTCCCCTCGCGAGCCGATCCGTATGGTGTTCATGGGGGGTGAGAGAACAATCGTCTCTGGAAAGGCCGGTTTTGCTAACCGGTGGTTTGCGGCTATGTTTGTCCGCCCTCATGGCGGGCCCTGGTGGTGCCGTTGTCCGATCTGCTTGGAGATTCGCTTGGGGGAACACGCGCGGTTGGCCGCTGAGGCCCCTGATGTCGAGGCTGGCTTGCCGCGTCCACCTACTCCCGATGACGCATCATGTGGAGTGCGTCGCGATCCTCGAACCGGCCGCAAAGGGCTCCTGACCTGCGGTTTTACTTGTGTGCATTATGTGCGGTGTGGGCGTTACGGGCGATATCTTGACGCTGAAATGACGCTCGTGACGCTCATTTGACGCTCGTTCTGATGAGGCGTCAGGTGCAGGTTGGGCAGGTCAGGCGACGTTAACCTGCGCGTTTCATTTGGGCTTTGTTCGGATCATGAGCGGTAACGCGAAAGTGCCTTCTGAGCTGGGACGATGAACCTTGTCGAGGGGTTCTTTCGGTCCAAGTGGAAGGCACTTTCTGCGTGCAGGGTATCGGTTCGCGTCCCAGGCTTCATGTCTCCGCCGACGGTGCGGGGGTGGTCGGGCATGCCGGGGCGCGGTTGCTTGCTGATCTCGCTGACGTGACCGGACTGACCAGCGCGTACTCCACTGCGCTGAGACCGCTTCGTCCACGCGGCACTGGTCATGATCCGGGCCGGATCGCCACCGACCTCGCGGTGACGGTGGCTGATGGCGGCGAGACCATCACGGATGTGGCTCTGCTACGCGACCAGCGTGAGGTGTTCGGCCCGGTCGCCTCGACACCGACTACCTGGCGACTGCTGGCCGCCGTCGACGAACGCGTGCTGGACCGTCTGCGCTCGGCCCGCGCTCAGGCCCGGGAAGTGGCCTGGCTACAGGCGTCCGAGACCCGATCCGGCATACCCGCGGCGAAGGCCGGCGGACGTGAGGTGCCCGGCCTGGTCCTGGACATCGACGCCACGCTGATCACCTGCCATTCAGAGAAGGAGCAGGCCGCACCCACCTATAAGGGCGGCTTCGGCTTCCACCCCCTGCTGTGTTTCCTGGCCAACACCGGAGAGGGCATGTCCGGGCGCCTTCGGCCCGGGAACGCCGGATCCAATACCGCCGCGGATCACATCACGGTGCTGGACGATGCTCTCGCACAGGTCCCCGACGCGCACCGGCACGGCACCGACATCCTCGTCCGCACCGACAACGCCGGATCCGCAAAGTCTTTCCTCACCCACGTCCGAGACCTGCGAACACGCGGAATCCGTACCTTCTTCTCCGTCGGATACGCCATCACCGAGCCGGTCCGCCGCGCGATCCGAGCCCTGCCCGAGCAGATCTGGCACCCCGCCCTGGACCAGGACGGCACCCTCCGCGAGTCTGCCGAGGTCGCCGAACTGACCGGCATGGTCGACCTTGCCGGCTATCCGGACGGCACCCGCATCATCGTCCGCCGCGAACGTCCCCACCCCGGGGCCCAGCTCTCGCTGTTCGACCAGGACGAGGGCATGCGGCACCAGGTCTTCCTCACCGACACGCCGGTCACCTCCGGCTCGGCCCAGTTCCTGGAAGTCCGCCACCGCGGACACGCCACCGTCGAGGACCACATCCGGTGCGGCAAGACCACCGGCTTCGGGCGCTTCCCCTCCCGACGCTTCCCGGTCAACGCCGCCTGGCTCGAGCTCAGCCTCGCGGCGATCAACCTCCTCGCCTGGACCCGCGTCCTCCTGCTGAACGGTGAACTCGCGGCTGCCGAACCCAAGAAACTCCGCTACCGGATCCTGCACGTCGCCGCCCGGATCACCTGGGGAGGCCGCCGTCTCCGCCTTCGGATATCGGCGACCTGGCCCTGGCGACATGAACTCACAGCCGCATTCCACCGCCTGGCCGCACTGCCCCGTCCTGCCAGCTGACTCGCGGTTCCTGCCCACCCTCGACTCAAGGACCTTGGAGAACCCGACCGCGCGTCGGGCCCTCACCATGTCCACCGGCCGACACTGCCTCAAACAACCTCGCTCAGCTACCCAGCAGACCCAACTGAAACGGCGAGGTTAAGACTGCGAGTGACGATGCAACGCCGAGGGCTGGTGACGCTCAATGCGGTGGCGCCGGGTCCTGCGGATCAGAAGTCCCGGAAGAGACCAGCGAGCGCCGTGACCTGCTGTGATGGGCATGTGGTGGCCGCTGACCTGCGCGAATGGCCCTTCGGCTCTTTCATGCTCGTGCCGGTTGATGGGGCTGGAAGTCCCAGAAAAGTCCCAGGGGACTCCCACGGCTGACGGACACCCTTTCGGTTCTGCTCAACGTAGGGAGGCGCGGCGGGGCGGGGCTGTGTGCTGGAGGTCGGTGCCGCCGAACGGCCCGCCGGCCTGGGCCCTGTCTTACCCAGGCGGCAGCAGGGCGGGCAGGGGTGAGTGAGCCCAGTGCTTGGTTCTTCTGCTGGCCGACTCCATCTGCGAGTCGTTTGGCGGCGTGATGATGACCATGCGGGAGGGGTTCTGCAGGGGCGTCTGGACAGTGTGAACTCAGTCAATGATTGCCCTGGCCTGGTTGGCTGGACTACGGTGATGATCCCCATGTCAACCCGTCCGAAAATCGCCCCGAGCTCGGAGAATCGCATGCCCGACGCCATCGATGCGCCTGTCACACTGGCTGGAATCGCACGGATCGCGGGTGTTGGTCGAGCAGCAGTAAGCAACTGGCGGCGCCGGCACGATTCGTTCCCGACGCCTGTTGGTGGGACGGATGCCAGCTCGCAGTTTTCCCTAAGGGCTGTCCCGTAAATGGTCTACGACATGCCGATTGACCAGCGACGCTGTGCCTCATCCGGCGTGAGTGAGCCTGTGTAGGCGGGCGATGCCGAGCTTGGCATGGTGAACGCCTTCGTCGTTGAGACGGCAGTCGCGGAGGATCCTGCAGAGAGCGGATGGGTGCCGTTGGGACTGAGTGTCAGCGGGGGATCCTCTGTCCTGCTTCGGTGAGGGTCAGTGTGAGGCATCCCAGCCACGTGCCGGATCGCGGGTACTCCCAGTTCTCGGCGTTCGCCAGGACTGCGGGAAGGTCCTGCTTCGGGATAGGGGGACCGGGCTGCTCACCGAGAGAGCCGTCCGGCGCTGTCCAGGGCACGAGCTGGCACACTTCGATCCATCCTCTGTCGACGAGGGGGAGGAGGATCGGGACGAGAGCCGAGGCGGGCCCTGAGACCAGCGGCTCGTCGAGGTCGCCCCAGACCCCGGGGAGGATGTCGATCTCGGTGGCGTTGATCATGAAGGCGCGTTCGGCGGAGGACAGCTGGTCTGTCGCGGGATAAATCACGTGCAGAGTGTCGCAGCTCAGGAGAACAGCCGTGGGGCCCCGGTGTCTCTCTGAAGAAGTGGTCACATGGACGAGATGATCTCGATGTGACTGGTGTGATCACAGCGTCGAAGCCGTCCTGGATAGCCCCGTTCTCCGGGCTGAGCCCGCGAGCCTTCGGGAAGCTGGTGACGGTACTGCGTCGCGCAGGTGCGGACTCGGTCCGCAAGGGCCGACCATGGAGCCTCCCGTTGGAAGACCGGACCTTGCTGGTCACCGCGTACTGGCGAACGAACCTGACCATGCGACAACTGGCCCCGCTGTTCGGGATCTCGAAGTCGGCAGCGGACCGCATCATCGACCACCTGGGGCCGATGTTCGCGCTCCAGTCGCGCAAGCGGTTCGCCAGGGATGCCGTGCTCATCGTGGACGGCACTCTGGTCCCCACCCGGGACCACACCATCGCCGAGCGGTCGAAGAACTACCGGTACTCCACCAACCACCAGGTCGTCATCGACGCCGACACCCGCCTGGTCGTCGTGGTCGGCCATCCGCTCGCCGGGAACCGCAACGACTGCAAGGCATGGGAGGAATCCGGCGCCAAGGCCGCCGTCGGCAAGACCACCACGATCGCCGACGGCGGCTACCCAGGCACCGGACTCGTCATCCCACACCGCCGGCAGCGAGGCCAGGCCGAACTCCCGGCCTGGAAAGAGGAACACAACAAGTCCCACAAGCAGGTCCGCGCCCGTGTCGAGCACGTCTTCGCCCGCATGAAGACCTGGAAGATCCTCCGCGACTGCCGCCTCAAGGGCGACGGCGTCCACCACGCCATGCTCGGCATTGCCCGGATGCACAACCTCGCCCTCGCCGGATAGGCCCACGGGCCACTGCGGCCAACCTCGCCCGAGGCGACGCGTAGATCATTTACGGGACAGCCCTTAGCTGACGTCGAACATTGGCTCCACGCGCACGGGAAGATCGAGCGGATCCGGCTGCGTGAGCGTTTGTGGCCGCACTACGAGGTTCTGGGAGACCGTGCGGTGATGGGAGCGGCGCTTGCGGAAGCCGGTCGTCGTCTTCTCGCCGCGGATGGTGTGGATCAGGCGGTTCCTGTGCAGTCCCCCCTTCCGGAAGAGGCCGCTCAGGTAGTGGATGAAACGGTCGACGCCGCACGCCACGAGGGAGGGCGCGAGACCTTCGACTTCCTGCTGTCGCGTTGGCTGGAGGTTCATGTGCGGCAGGTCAGCACGACTCCAATTCCACTGGGCCGGCTAATACTCCAGTGCGGTTTCGTGATCTATTCAGCGGTTTCGTCGGCGGTTCGCCGTCGGTAGTGGCTGTGTCTGGCTGTTGCCTGGTGGCGTCTGCGC
>NZ_JBIUBU010000036.1:0-47632 GCF_044548345.1 Streptomyces sp. NPDC052042
AACAAGGACCTCGACAATCCTCATTCTTGCTGGTCAGAGGCACTTTCTGCTTTCCTGACCGCCTGTCGGACAGCCCGCTTCATGAAAGCCTGAGGTTAGCGGGTGGCACGGATCACCACGGTGAGGACCGGTGAGGCCGGTGACGGCTGGCTTTGCCCAATATCGTCGTACCCCCATGATCTGTAGAGCGCGTGGACCTTTCCGTCCCCGGCGGCCGAGTTGACCATGAGCGTCACGTACGGCTCGTTGCGCGTGGCGAGAAGGGCGTCATGGATGCGGCGGGCGGTGCCGGTCTTGCGCCAGGCCGGGCGGACGCCGATTTCCTTCAGGGCCACTGATGGGCGCTCGGTGTACTTCTCCGCCGGCGTCGGGCTGGTGCGCTGCCAGTAGCGGTCACCGTGCTCGATGGTGTTGCTGTACGCGTAGCCGACCGGTTGGCCGTCCGCGTACGCGAGGACGGCTGTGAACCCTGGCTCGGTGGAGTGCCGGTCGATGCGTTCGCCGAACGCGGTCACCGCGTAGTTCGGCAGGTGGAGGAGCGGGGCGCGTACCTCGGCGTACGCGTCGAGAAGGTCGCCGCGGACGGTGTCTAGGTTGGTGAACGTGCGCAGCTCGGTGGCAGGCGCCATGGTCATGCGGCCGTCCTCCAGGTAGTGGTGTGCTCGGTCCAGTTTTGGACGGTGGTGCTGCGCGGGGCGGTGGCGCGGAGCGCGGCCCCGAACTCTTCGAGCATGCGCGACACGCGGGCGTGGCGGGTGGCGGCGTCTGCGGGGACCCTCATCGCGGTGGCTGTTGCGGCCTCGGCGGCCCCCTGCGCGAGCAGGGCGTGGGCGAGACGGGTCGTGGTGATGGCCCGGGATCTGACCATGTGGGGCCGGAGTGAGGACAGGCAACGGTGGGCGTGGTACTCGGCGGTCGGGTAGTCGCCGAGCGCCAGGTACGCGGAGAGGGCCAAGGAGTCCAGTTCGGCCTGGTCGTAGAAGGCGAGCAACCAGACCGGCCGGTGGTCGGCGGGATCGGCGCGCAGCATGGCGTCCTGCGCCTGCTCGAACGCGCGACGTGTATCGGTCCGGTTCTGGGCCGTGCCGTGGATGGCGCCTTGGCGGGCCAGACCGAGGGACGCGAACAGCGGGTCGCGGCGGGTGAGGTGGAGGTTGCGGGCGACATCGTTGGCGGCGCACGCGTCGGCGGGGCGGCCCATGTGGCGGTACATGGTGCCTGCATGACTCCAGATGCGGAACTTGATCGCCTGGTCGCCGGACATCTCGGCGAGGGCCTGGGCCTCGCGCATGTGTGCCTTCGCGACGTCGTAGCGCCGGCCGTCGATGGCCGCCCACATCGCGGACGAGCGGAATGCGGCTCCGGAGGCGTAGAGACTGCTGCGTACCCGTTGCGTGGCGCTGCCCGCGTTCTGGAGGTTGAGCGCCTCGTCGGCGAGCGCGGCGGCCCGCATTTCGATGCCGGGCTGCCCGCCGTGGCGGTGGTCGCTGGCAATGATCTCGGCGAAGCGCTTGTTCAGCCGGTTGACGTCACTCATGCCGATCCGGCGCGGTGACGCGGTCCCTGGGGCTGCTGCTGCGGCAGCCGCCGCTGCGATGCCGCCGACGAGGGTACGGCGCTTCATGTCGGACTCCTCCTGCTGAGATGACGCTGGGGTGGGCGAAGGCCGGCCCCGTGGCACGAACCCTAAGGCGACGGCGGGTAATCCGGTGACGACCTCAAGTGCGCAACGTGTTGCTGACTTTGGCCAGATAACCCGGCCCGCTTTCCACGCCCGGACCGATGACCCATCGAGCCCGCCTGCGCGGCCCGTCAGTTGTTCAACAGCACTATTCACGGCATCGGCCAGGCTGTTTGAGCTGTATCCGTGCTCGGCCATCCACGCCTCAAGGACGGTGTTGCGGATCGCGTCCATGCGGGCACGGTAGCCCGCACGCTCCCTCCTCACCAGGTAAAGGGTAGGTCAAAACGCCCTAGGTCAGGCCGCCGGACGGGCGCGCGAAAGCCCTAACCAAGGTGCCAGGCACCGGAGTTATCTGGGTGTCGGCCACTCCCCGCGAGCGGCTGTTGACGGTTCGGTCCGCCCCTGAAGAGTCACATGGGGTGGGGCGCGCGCCGAGACGACACGAAGGCTCCATCCAATGCCGATTTTGAAGAAGCCGGTTGAGGCGGTCCTCGCCAGCCATCCCATGTACAGCGAGATTTTCCCGTGCGAGCCGTCCACGGCCGAGACCGGACGCAAGCTCGTCCGGGGAGTTCTCGGGATGTGGCACCTCAACGACCTCGTGGACCGCGCCGAGCTGATCATCACGGAGCTGATCGCGAATGCCTCCAGGCACACCCCATGCCCCGAGATCCGTCTCGTTGTCGGGCGGCCGAGCGCGACACGGGTGCGCGTCGGGATCGTGGACGCGGAGCCGTCGCGTTTGCCGGCACTCAGCCACGCGGGCGAGGAGGACGAGTCGGGCCGCGGGCTGCTCCTCATCGATGCCGTGGCCGACCGCTGGGGCTGTGACCTCCAGAGTTCGGGCGGGCGTCTGCGGGGCAAAGAGGTCTGGGCGGAACTTCGTACTGAGGGCGACGAGTGAGAGCCCGGCTGCGGTGTCCTCGCTTCTTCCGGATCTCGTCCGCCCGCCGATTCAGCTCTGGGCCGGCGCCGCCAGATATCAGGCTGCCGGATCGACTGTCTCGACCACTTGGGGAAGGGCCCGTTCCTCGATGGATTCGTCATGGATCACCGGTGACTGCTGGCTCGGCTGCGAACGCACCGGAGTGCGGGTGACCTGGCTCGGCCCCGTGCAGTGGGACGGGCAGCACGCCCCCTTCTACGCATGTGAGCCGTGCCTTGATCGCCTCAAGGCCCAAGCCTTCACCCACCTCATGGGGCGTTGATCGGGCTTTGCTCGATCAGACCCTGTGCGCACGACTTCCTGGCATGAGCAGGCGGTCCGGCCAGAACTTTCTGCGCCGGCCGCGTCCCCTCGTGCCGGGCGGCCAGGAGCTGGTCTGGGGACCAGCTGTCCGCATCGCTCCTCTGGCGGCTCCTGGTGGGCATTCCAGCCCAGATCAGCAACAACCAACGATGAAAAGGAGTGCAGCATGACGCGCAGCACCGTAGTGCCCAGCCGTACCGAAGTACGACCGCAGATTCCGGGTGCAGCAGACGGCTTCGACCTGGATGTCTCGCTCGTGGAGATCGCTGATCCGGCCGGTCTGGTCAACCTGACCGACGACAACTGCGGTTCCACCTGCGGCGCCTGCACTACCAACGTCGCCTGACGCCTGCCCTGAACCCCAATGCACCTTCGGTCTGGTGCCGTCGCGTCTCCGCGCGGCGGCACCAGCCGACCATCACCTTGCCCATGGAGGTCATAGGTGGTTGCTCAGCCCGCAGCTTTCCGCGCTGGTTCCACCGCTCTCGTACGTGCCGTGGCCCGACAGTCTCTGCCAGTTCCTGCGTGCCCTGACCCGGATGACTACTCGCCCGACGGCTCCTCTGCCTGCGTGACGTGGCTTCGTGAGGTCTGGGCGGACCAGGACATCGCCGAGGCCGTGGAGCACTCCAGCCCAGCCTTGGCCGTGCAGGTGCGGGCCGTGTGTACTGCCGAGAATCCTCCCCTTCGAGACGTACGGCGCGCGGCGCTGTCGGTGGGCCGCTACCTGTTGCGGGCCCAGCACCGGGCGACGCCCTTCGGTCTGTTCGCTGGCGTGGCCACTGCGGCGTTCGGCCCTGGGGTGCGTGCGGACTGGGGTGAGGAACACGTAGCCGTCGGTCGTGCGGGGGCCGAGTGGCTTGCCGCTGTGGTCGAACGGCTGGAGTCCTGCCCGGAACTCCTCGACCGGCTGCCCGTCGTCGTCAACAACACCGTGACGAGCCGGGGAGACCGGCTCATCGTGCCGTTCCAACCCGATGCCAATGACGACCGAATGCGCGCGGTCGAGGCATCCCTGGCCCTGACAGATCCGGTGCGTGCGGTCCTCGCCGTGACCCGGACGCCGATTCGCTGCGAAGCCCTCGTGGAAAAGCTCCGGGCGGAGTTCCCCGAGGCCGGTCCGGAGAAGGTGCGCTGTCTACTGGCGGAGCTGGTCCGACGGCGAGTGCTGATCTCGAGCCTGCACGCGCCAAGCACCGAGACCGACGCCCTCGGGTACCTGCTCGACCAACTCGACGCGATCGACATCGACAACCTTGCGCCGGTCGCGGAGACAACACGCGAGCTGCACGCGGTCCGGATGGGCTTGAAGGAGTGCGCCACGCGCGGCGGCCGAGACAGCACCGCAGCGCGCATGCGGGCCCTCGTGCCCGGCCTACGTCGGCACCCTGTTGCGCTTGACCTGCAGTTGGATGCGCAGCTCGTCCTACCCGAGGAAGTGGCCCGGGAAATCGAGCGCGCCGCCTTCATCCTGACCCGGGTGAGCACCCGCCCGTACGGGACAGCCGAGTGGAACGCCTACCACCAGCGCTTCTACGAGCGGTACGGCATCGGCACGATGGTCCCGCTCGCGGAGGTCGTCGCGGACAGCGGGACCGGCTACCCCGACGGCTACCCAGGCAGTCCTGCTGGTCCAGGTCGGCCTCGCGTCTCTGCTCGGGATGACGCCCTCGTACGACTGGCGCAGAGCGCCGCGCTCGACGGCTGTGACGAGGTCGTGCTCACTGACGAACAGATTGACCTCCTGGACGTGGGGCCCGACGAGCCACGTCTGCCGCCACATCTGGAGGTGGGGGCGCGCGTGCACGCCGCCAGTCTGGAGGACTTGCAGCGTGGGCGATTCCGGCTGGAGGTCGTGAGCGTGTCGCGTGGGGCTGGCGTTTCGTCAGGTCGGTTCCTCGGCGTACTGGCACCCTCCGAGCGTCCGGCGGCCCTGGCCGCAGAACTGGCTGATCTTCCGGCCGCGGACAGCGACACCGTGCCCGCTCAGCTCTCCTTCCCGCCGCTGCTCCCGGAGAGCGCTCACGTCACCCGCGCCCCGCAGGTCCTGCCTACCGTGATCAGCCTCCAAGAGCACCGCGCACCGAAGGACACCGTTCTCGCCCCGGAGGACCTGGCCGTGGGGTGCGACGGCCGCCGCATGTACCTGGCCGCTCCGGAACGGGGGCACCGCGTCGAGGCCGTCGGCATGAACGCCCTGAACCTGCACACCCACACTCCGCCGTTGGCGCGGTTCCTCACCGAGCTGTCCCGCGCCCAGTGCGCGCAGGTCACCGTCTTCGACTGGGGCGTCGCAGCAGCGATGCCGTTCCTGCCGCGCCTGCGGTACGGGCGTACGGTGCTGACCCCGGCGCGCTGGCGTCTGGAGGCGTCCGAACTATCCAGTCGCGCTCGCCTTCGTAGTGAGTGGGACACCGCGCTCTCCGAATGGCGGGTACAGCGGGGATTGCCTCGCCGCGTGCTCCTCGTAGAGGACGACCGGCGTCTCTTTCTCGACCTCGAGGAGGCCGGCCATCGGACGCCCCTGCTTCGACATCTCGACCGCTCGCACCAGGCCGTGCTCATTGAGGCTCCGGAACCAGAGGCGTACGGCTGGTGTGGCGGGCGAGCCCACGAGGTCGTGGCGCCCCTCAAGGTGACCCGAACGCAGTCCTGGCCGCCCCTGCCCGTTCCCACTCAGGCTCGCGCCCTCGCGGCGGCTCAGTTGCAGACTCCCGCCGCTTCGTCGGTGTTGCTCGCCGCCTTGTACGGAGACCCTCGCCGTCAGGACGCCCTACTTTCCCAGCACCTCCCCGGCCTCCTCGAACGACTGGGCAACCCGCCGTGGTGGTTCATCCGCTTCCGTGACCCGGACCAGCACCTCCGCGTACGCATCGCCCTCCCCGACCGCGGAACCTTCGCTCAGACGGCGCGCACCATGAGCGCGTGGGCCGACGACCTGCGCAGCGCCGGCCTGCTGGCAGACCTGCGTTACCCCACCTCTTATCGGGAAATGGGTCGTTGGGGCTCGGGCGCTGCTTGGGAGGCTGCCGAGGAGGTGTTCCGGGCAGATTCGCGCAGCGTCCTGGCCCAGCTCGCAGAGCCGCAGAGGCCGGCGCAACGCGCGTTGGTGGCGGCCCACACCGTCGCCATCGTCTCCGCGTTCCTCGGCAGCACCGAGGCCGCGATGAGTTGGCTGGCCGAACATGTCTCGCCGACAGCGCCCGCGTCCGTTCCCTGCCCGCAATTCAGCGAGGCCGTACGGCTCGCGAACCCAGCCGACGACTGGGCCGCCCTTCGCGAGGTCCAGGGCGGAGACGCCATCGTGTCGGGTTGGGCAGAGCGCTATGCGGCGCTCGCCGCGTATCGGTTGCACCCTCCCGGCCCGGATACCCAGGGCATCGCCGTCGATGACGTCCTGACCTCCCTCCTGCATGTCCACTTCGTGCGGCACGTCGCGGTGAATTTTGCCGAGGAAGAGGTGTGCCTCTACCTGGCGCGCGCTGCTGCTCTGGCATGGACTGCCCGCACCACTGGGAGGGCGGCGTGACCGTGCACCCGATGCTCGGCCTGGTCGATGCCGTTGCTGCGCGGCTCGCCGACCCCGGCACGGCGCCTTCCGTCCATCAGGCACATCGGCAACATCTCGCCTATGGCCCGCCCGGGATCGCGCTTCTCCACATCGAGCGGGCCGCGAACGGCCTCGGACCGTGGCAGCATGCGCACGGTTGGCTCGCTGCCGCGTCTCACGGGCCCCTCACGAGCGGACCCGACAGCCACCCCTTCTACGGGATGCCAGCCTTCGCCCACGCCCTTGCCTGCGCCGCCGACTATCTTCCTGGCTCCTACCAGCGCGCCTTGGACGCCATGGACCGGCAGATCGAGATCGACGTCAGACGCCGTCTCGACGCAGCGCATCGCCGCATCGATGCCGGATGCCTTCCGCAGCTGGCCGAGTTCGACACCATCCGGGGCCTGACCGGATATGGTGCCTACCTTCTACGCCGGAACTCAGGCAGCCCTATGGCGCGCGCCGTCCTCGACTACTGCGTACGCCTCACCGAACCGATCAGGCAATCCGGCGAGGACCTTCCGGGTTGGTGGACGGCAAACGGGCCCTCGGGCAGCCCGGACGAACGATTCCCCGGCGGGCACGCCAACACCGGCATGGCACACGGCATCGGCGGAGTGCTCGCGCTTCTGGCCCTCGCCGCCCGGAAGAGCACCGTTACGGACGGGCATCTCAGAGCGCTGCGCGCCATCCTGGCCTGGCTCGACCGCTGGCAGGAGGAGACGGACCGAGGACCGGCCTGGCCGTACTGGGCCACTCGGAGCGAGCTACGCACCGGTCGCCGCGCCGCATCCAAGCTCCGTCGGCCGTCATGGTGTTACGGCACCTCCGGCCTTGCCCGCGCTCAGCAACTTGCCGCGCTGGCCATCGGAGACACCGAACGCCAGATCACGGCGGAGAACGCGCTCGCCGCCGCCCTCAGTGACCCGGACCAGCTCGGAGCCACGACGGACAACGGCCTGTGCCACGGTTTCGCCGGCCTCGCCCACATCGCCGTCCGCACGGCCGAAGACGCCCATCCCTCGACCGTCGGTCGACTCCGAGCCGCGATCCCGGGGCTTTTGACCGCGATCTGCCCGGTGGACAACGAGCTCGAGCGCGCGGCCACGGCACTCGTCAGCGGCACCGGAGCGGGGCCCGGCCTGCTCGACGGAGCCGCCGGCACAGCCCTGGCTCTTCTCGCTGCCGATACCGCCGCACCGCCCCAGTCCGCCTGGGATTCGTGCCTGCTCATTGCCTGATTCACCGACCGAAGGACTTTGATGCCTCCCGACCGCTGGCACCAGCACAACATCACCTTCATCGACCGCGAGAGCGCCCGGAACGCCATCGACGAACGCCTCGGGCCCGCCCTGATCACAGCCGAGACCGAGGGGCAGCTCACCGGCTGGTGGTTCATGAACAAACAGCCCTGGCCGCTGCGGTACCTGGCCGACGAGCCCTCCCCGATCATTGAGTCGCTGTTGAGCGATCTAGTGGGCGACGGGGCGGTCGTGTCGTGGCTGCCCTGTGTCTACGAGCCCGAGTCCGACGCGTTTGGCGGCCCGGACGCCATGGACGCCGCCCACGAACTGTTCCACAGCGACTCCCGCCACCTGCTCACCTACCAGCCGGGCCCGGAGCACCTGGGGCGCAAGGAGACTGCGGTCCTGCTGGCGAGCGCCATGATGCGCGGCGCCGGACTCGACTGGTTCGAGCAGGGCGACGTATGGGCGAAGGTCGCCGCCCTCCGGCCGGTCACCAGCGCTCTCTCACCGGCACGAGTCGCCGAACTGACTCCGTTCGTGCGGAAGCTCATGAGCGCCGATGCTCACGGCCTGTCCCTCCGGGACGGCCCGCTCCACGGGCACGGGGCGTGGGTGACCGCTTTCGAGCGGACGGGGGCCACACTCGCCGGCCTCGCGAAACGAGGCGCTCTCACACGCGGCCTGCGAGCCGTCATCGCCCACCACATCATCTTCCACGCCAACCGCGCCGGTCTCTTCCGGGACGACCAGAGCGCTCTGTCCAACATTGCACGAGAGGCAGTCATGGGAACGAGTGACCACACCGCGTCGCCGACCGAGTCAACGGCCAACGCCGATAGCGTGAAAGCGGTGAACACCGACACGATCACCACCCCGACGTCCGAAGCCGAGCGCCTCCGCAACGCCCTGGTAGACCAGCTCCGCGCTGACGGAAACGTTCGCACGCCTGCCGTCGAGACCGCGTTGCGGACCGTGCCCCGTCACGTATTCGTGCCCGATGTACCGCTCGGAGACGCATACGCCAACGCGCCGGTGCACATCAAGTACGACACCGACGGCAGCTCGATCTCCTGCGCCTCCCAGCCGGGCGTGGTCGCCCTCATGCTGGACCAGCTCGACGCCCGGCCCGGCGAGCGCGTCCTCGAACTGGGCGCAGGCACCGGGTACAACGCCGGTCTGCTCGCCCATCTGGTCGGTGAGAGCGGGCACGTCACCACGCTCGATGTCGACGACGACCTCGTGGAGGGCGCCCGCGCACATCTCTCCGCCGCCGGAACAACCAACGTTGAGGCGGTGACCCGAGACGGGGCCCTCGGCTACGCGGAAGGTGCGCCGTACGACCGAATCATCGCCACTGTGGGCGCGCACGGCGTGCCACATGCCTGGTTGCAGCAGCTCGCTCCCGGTGGCCGGCTCCTCGTTCCGCAGCGCCTCAAGGGCACGGTGTCCCGGTCCATCGCCTACGAGCAGCGCGATGGCCGGTGGATGTCCCTCGGTAGCGAGATGAACACCTTCATGCCGCTCAGGCGGGGCATCGCCGACGACGACCGCCGGGTCATCCCGCTCAGCGCGGACGGAACCGTACGGCTTCAGGCCCCCGCCGGGCAGAAGATCGACGCCGAGGCCCTGGCCGGCGTCCTGCACGAGCCGCGCACCGAGGAGTGGACGGGCATGACGGTCCGCGCCATGGAGTCGCCGGAGTGGATGGAACTGTTCCTCACCTGCTCCCTTCCCTCCGGCCTGATCCGGATGCTGTTCCCGCAAGCAGCCAAGGGCACTCTGCTCACCGAGGACCCCTACCCCTCCTCGACCGCAGCCGTCGACAAGGGCGCCGTCACCTACCTCGCCCGGCGTTTGTCGGAGAAGAGGACCCCCGAGGGCGGCAAGCTGTGGGAGTTCGGGGTCGTGGGCCACGGTCCCGGCAGCGATGAACTAACAGCGAAGGTCGCTGCAGCCATCCGCGCGTGGGACCTGGAGTTTCGAGACCGCGAGGCCACGTTCGAGATCCAGCCCCTCGACGCCCCCACGATCGAGCAGCGCGCCGTCCTTTTCGCGCTCGACACCCCGCTGAACCGCATCGTCGTCGACTGGCGGTGACACCCCACGCGTAGTGGACGGTGGCCGCCGGTTGCGCGCCGGCGGCCACCGTCGTCTTACCCGTTCTTACGCACACCTGGGGGAGTCCATGGACCCGCACGGAACCACAGCTCAGCGCTTCCCGCTCGTCGCCCGATTCCGGCCCGCCTGCCTTCCCCTGCCGAAGCGCGTGCGCGCGCTCGTCGACCTGGCCGACAGCGCGGTGACGGAGACCGATCAGGGAGTGGCGTCCTCCGTCTACAACCAGGCTGCGCTCATTGCCTCCGATCTCGGCCTTCCCGACCTAGCGCGCGCGATGTGCCACGAGCACGCCGCCGCCTATCTCCATGCTTGCCCCCTTCCCGCCGTCAGCGCGATTCGCGGCTTGGAGCCCGTCGTCAATCTCGCCCGCCTCCAGATCCGCGGCGGCCACGCCGATGTGGGTCGTCAGCGGCTGCTCGACCTATACGCGGCTGTCGAGGCGGGCACACCAGCCAGGTTTGAAGGCGTTGCGATTCCGGCGGACCTTACTGCCACAGACAAGGACCGCCATGAGGTTGTCGCGTGGCTGTGGCGCGTGCTTCTCGCCGACGGCACGCGTGCTCTCACCACCGAAGGACGCTGGGGCGAGGCACTGGCGCACATTGAGGCCCACAGAGGCGTGGGCAAACGGATGCTCGACGGGCGCCAAGTAGCGGTACTGGCTTCGCTCGTCAGGGGGGACACGGCACACGCCTCGGCCATCCTGGCTGACACGATGCCCGGCGAGCTGTGGGAGCAGGCCGTCGCGGCATGCCTGACTGTCTTGTGTCGCCGCGACGCTGGGCATTCGGTCGGCAGGCAACTGGCGGATCTGGTGACGACCTTCTCCGAGCGGAAGACCGAAATCGGGATGACCGTCTTCGATATCCGGCTCGGACTTACCACCCTCGACGCGATCGGCTCCGCTGAGGCGCCCGGCGCACGCCGCATCGTCGAGGAGCTGCACCGCAGGACGACGAAGGCCGAAGACGGATGCGCGGCTCGCGAGAACTTGGCGCATCCTCTGTTCACCGCGATCGCCACGGATCGGCAGGTGCAGAATTGCCGCGCATTGTTGCGTTCCTGCGCCCTCAGGGCAGGGACCATGCCGGACGATCTGAGAGGAGAACTGACGGTGGCACTGCGCGCCAGTGACGGAGTGATCCGGGAAAGTCTTGCAACTTCCTTCGATTCCGAGCGTGCAACCCCTATGAAGGGGTCCTGATGGGCGCACACACCAAGTCGCTCATGAGCGGCTGCAGGAGGCCAGCCGCCAAGAACCCTGTGACGGGCGACGCCGCGAAGGCCATGAGCGACTCAAGATCCGCGATCCGCGCGAGTGAGCAGTTCGACAAGCCGTCACAGGAGCGGCATTGGGACATCGGCAAGGACTCGGCTTCCTCAACATGGAGGCGTTTAACGCCCAGGTCGGCCGCCCCATCTGGTCGGTCTGACGATCACGGGGAGAGTCGAGTCCGATCGGCATGCGGAGGCGGATTGCGGTCACCCCGGAGAGGAGGAACCTGGCGGCGGAACGGGCGGGGAACTTATCCCTGATCACGCGGCATGTGGCCGTCGCCTTCCTGACCGCTACCTTCGCCGGCAAGGGGGACGGACCAGGCATGGACCGGCCGTACCGGGGCGCCGACGGGCCTGGGTGGCCGCCGGAGAGTCGACGCGCCGGCGGCCAGCCGTGGCTGATTTCAAGGCCCAAACAGCGACTGCTGTCCGGTGCCGGGATTCCGGGAGTTCCTGTTGCGCATCCTGGTGGCGAGGGTCTTGTCGTACCCTCGGGCGTGGTTGCGCCTGTGCCGTTCCTTGACTGTCTCGCGCGGCGGGGCGGTGGCTCGGTCCACGACGATGGCCACGGACATTCCCTCCTCTGCCCGCTGCATGCCGAGCGTCCTCAGGTCGTCGAGGGTAGTGCCCACTGTGCCAACGAGCCCATTTTTGACGAGCTCAGTGAACTGCGTGTTCCCCAGGTACCGGTCGACGTATCCGTACCCGAGTCGTGTGCCCTCGTTCGGTCCCTGCGTCACGTCGTCATCCAGCAGCAGTCGCACGTACGGCACCGGCAGATACATGCCTGGCGCCGGACCGGGATCGACTTTTTCCTCCAGCGGCCAGTAGGCGAGTTTGACGAAGCAGGGGTCTGAACCCAGCCGCCATTCGTGGGGCGTCTGCGGGTTCTTGCTCAACATGGCTACCTGGTCCAGGCGGTCGAGTTGCCCGAGCAGCTGCTTGTCCACGTACATCCATCGGCTGCCCGCGACCGAGGGAAGCCGTTTGGCCTGCACGAGAACGAAGCTCTGAGTGGCCTCGTGGTAGTAGATCAGGTCTGCGCCGAGTCGGGCTTCAACCGGCGTTGCGTTGATGTTCGCCACCTCGATCCGGCTCCCGAGGTGTTCGAAGACCTGGATGTCGCAGCGGAATGAGGCCCCGGTGGCGCGGCTTCCGGAAGGCCACCCCGCTTCAGTGAACACATCTGTGCCGATATCGATGTGACGCGCGTCGTTCTCGATCATGCCCTGTTCGAACGGTTCCGGGATCAGCCCGGCCAGGTAAGGGGCGGCAGGGTCACTCGGACGCCGCCAGGCCGCGAGCCGCGATGGAGGGATGTTGCCGATGGCCAGACCCAGCCGGGTCATGTCGTATTGCTCCTGCCAGGAGCGATCCTCGACGCGCCGAGGATCGAACGGATCGGGTTCGGCCGCCTCCCCAAGGAAGTCGAGTGTCCTGTGCAGCAGTTCGTGCTGCCGCGCGAGGGCCTTTAGCACCTCTTCCGAGTCCTCGTCTCCGAGCACGGTCACTTCGCCTGAGAGAGCACGTACGAGGGCGTGCCGTACGTGAAGGGGCACCCTGTGGAGGAACTGGCGCATAAGGACCTGGACGGGACACTCCCGCACCAGCTCAACGGTGATTCGGGAATCGACGGCCGCGACTTTCTCCCCTCGGGGCCGCCGCACGACTCCCAACCAGAGCAGCGGGCATTGGTCGCGCTCGGTGGAAGACCGCGTGACGATCAGGGTGATACGGGGCGTCTGATCGCGAGGGAGGGAAGCGACGGCGACCGTCTTGGTAAAGGACTGTTTAATCCTTAAGTCCGTATCGATGCGGTCCAGTTCCTCGGCGCTGAGCGCGACTATGTAAACCATGCACGGAGCGTACGTGGATCACTACTCAGCCCGTCGCCAAACATTTCCTTGGCTGTCTGCGGGGTCGTTATCCGTGCCGCCGCGTGCGTGACGGCTGCGGGGCCGGGGCGACGGCTGCTGCGTGGGCCGAGGCCGCGGAGCGCTGTGCTGAGCTACGGGCCATTGCCGCATGTGTTCGTGCGCTGGGTGTCTGGCGGGCGCTGAGGCGCTGGATGCGCCAGGTCAGTGTCCTTGCGGGGGAGCGGGCGTCATCCAGGGCACGCTGGTCGGCGGCCTGCCGGAGGAGTTTTTCGGGGTCATGGCCGGCGGATTCGGCCTTGGCGAGGGCGCCGGCGAGAGTGCTGAAGGCAGCATCTTGGACGATCTGTTCGGCGTGCTCGGGCATGGCTCGGCGCAGGTGGCGGATGTGCCGGTCCACGGTCTGCTGTGGTGGCCGGTTCAGGGCGAGGGCGGCCAGTGGCTCGGCTGCAACCTGGTCGTAAGCGGCTTGAAGGTGGATAAGGGTCTGCTGCGCGGCAGCTACTTGATGGTCGTGGTGGTGGAGCTGGTGCCAACGGGCGGAGGCGGTGACTACGAGGATCGCAGCGTCGAGGAACATCGCCAGGGCAGTGCCGTCCTTGGGGACGGGCTCGCGGAGCATGGTCCGTACGGCGCTGCGGAGGGCGCGCGTGTGGTGGTGTTCGACGTGGATGTGTGAGCGGGTGGCGCGCTCGAATGCGGCTGTCGCCTGACGGAGTTGGTATCGCAGGTCCTGTGGTGCAACGAGTGGGAGGGCATCGAGGGCTTCACCGAAGGCTGCCAAGTGGCTCTGCGCGGCTACGTCACCGTCCTGGTCGAGGTGGTGGGGAATGCGTTCGGCGGCGGCGGTGGCCTGGTGCCAAGGGTTGGGGTTGCGTCGGCCTGGCTGCTCGATGGGCCGGGGGTCTAGGTCGTTGAGGCGTTCCCGGATCTTCGGAAAGGACAGGTCGGGGGAGAGTTCGGAGCCGGAGAACCAGACGGGCTCACCGTCCGCGTTGGTGTTGTCTGTGCGCGCGACCTTGTAGCCGCGTACGTCACCGGATGGGAAGTACACGACTTCTACGAACATGTCGTCGACGTTGCTGAGCAGAAGGACGAACTCTTCCAAGCTGGCAGCGGCGGCCACAGCGGTTCGGACGGCCGCGCGCAGGCGTTCGCGGGCGGTCTTGGCCTGGCCGTTTCGGTGGGCCTTCTCCTGTTCCGCTCGGGTGGGGCGTTTGGCGGCGGTGCGGTCTCCACGGGCGACCTGGTGGAGTCCGTACTCCGTCTCCACAGCTGCGAGTTCGCGGTCGGCGGTGAGGTAGTCGTTCCAGTGCCACACGTGCTGCTTCGGGGCGCGGCCCAGTCGGTCGGCTTGCTTGACGCGTAGGTCGAGGTCGGCGACGAGCTGCTTCCTGGTCGTGGCGATGTCGTCGGCGCGGCCGGGGTCGGGGGCGTAGCCGTCCCAGGAGGCGACGAGGTGGGGGTCGGTGTGTTCGTTGGCGCGGCCTGGTTCGTAGAGGTAGCGGATGAGGCCGGCGGTGCTCTTGCCGCTGCTGATCTTGGCGATCACCGGTGGCCCTTTGCGGCAGCGGCCTGGTTGGTGGCTGCCGCGATGTGGCGGACAGCGGTGCCGACCGCGGCGAGGCTGCGTTCGGCCTGGGCCAGGGAGGCGGTGTCCCCGAGGCGGGGGCGGTCGCCGGAATTGAGCTTCCTGGCGATCTGGTTGATGTTGTGGCCGATCTTGGCGACCTCGCCACGGAGAGCGGTCAGCTCGTCGATGTAGTCGTCGAGCGAGGTGCGTTGGCTGGACAGGGCGAGGTCTCGGTTGATGTGGGCCATGACGACGGCGCCGACGTAGTGGGCTGCGGCGATGTTCAGCGCTTGAGCCATGGCCAAGATGGCGGCCTTCTCATCGGTGCTGTAGCGGACGTCTACGCGCTCTCGGCGCTGGGTCTCTTTGCGCTGTCGGCGTCGGGCGACGCGATGCAGTGCGGCGGCTTCGGCGGCGCGTGATGGCGAAACGGCGGTGCTGCCGACGGGCTGTTCGTGCTCGGGCGCCCCCTGGCGCCCGAGTCCCTCCGCCACCCCCGGGGCGGAGGTACCTGCGTTGGACCGGCCCTTGGACGATCCAACGCCATACCTTGCTCCGCCTGGTGCTGGGGAGGAGGGCAGCTGGTGCTTGGATGACGAGGGTTCGTGGTTGGGGCTGTGCATGTGGGCTCCTGCAAGTGGTGGTGGAGGGAGAGGGCCCGTTCCTCCCGTCCTGATTCGCGGGAGGAACGGGCTGGGGGACGTGGGCTGCGCGTCTCAACCGGTGCTTGTGGTGGCGGCGTCCAGCTCGGCCTGCAGCAGGTCCTTGACCTCGTCCAGACGGCTCCGGGAGATCCCGAATCCCTTGTCCCTGACGGCCTTCTCGATGCTGCGGCGCGAGGCACGGCCGGCTCGTCCTAGGGGAGCCGAGCGGCCGATGGCCACGGCCTCCTCTCGGGAAACGCTCGGCCGTTTGCTTCCCGGTTTCCCAGACTGCTGTGGGATCTCCGTCCCTCGCTTCGCGAGTTGCCCCGGCACGTCGTCGTCGGTGTCCGTGGCGGGTGGCGGCGCGAGCGGGCTGATCTGGTGTTCCTCGGCGGGTTCGTGGCGGTCGGGGTTGTGGCGGTCAGGGATAGTGGGGCGCCGGGCGACGAGGAGATAGAAGTGGACGGCTCCAGCCAGGGCGAGTGGGGCGATGGCGGAGATGGCTCCGACGGTGAAGTCGTCGAGGGCGAGTCCGTTGTGGCGGGATTGCTGGTTGAGGCGGATGGCGTGTAGGACGTTGGCCCAGATGCTTGTGGCGGTGGCGATGCCGACCAGCGTCGAGACGTAGAGGCGGGCGGACAGAGGAGCGGTCCGCAGGACGAGCAGGGCGCCGATCCCGATGGCGATGAACCCGTCGATGACGAGCGGGAAGGCGTAGGTGAGCGCCGGGTGGATGTGGCTGGCGGCGGCCATCTGACGCAGGGCGTCGTAGGACAGTGCGAAGGCGGCCACGGCCAGCAGTGCCACGCCCGTGCGGATCGCTGCGGCCAAGGGCACCGGGGCAGGGGACGGTACTGCGGTGAGGGTGGGGGAAGACAAGGGGAGCGCTCCAGGAATACGGAGGTGGGTCTGGCGTGGGACCGGCGGTGGGTGGGAGAGACCCGTCGCGACTTGTCGCGTGCCTGGTCAGAGCAGGTACGGGTGCGGCGGCGACATCGAGTCGACCCGTCTCCGGTTCTCGACTCGTCACCGCTCTGACCTGCGCGGAGACGAGTCGCGACGGGTCGTGCCGGGTCAGGTCCCGGTCGTGACTTCCGGTACGGGCTGGGGGCAGTAGCGCGCCCAGGAGTCGGTGAAATGCAGGAGGGCATATCCGCGGGCCTGGACGTTGCCGTGGAAGCGGCGTGGGGCGGAGCTGATGCCGTACTCCTTGAGCAGGATCTGCAGGCCCCGAGGGGTCAGGCCGTTGGTGGTGTACTCCGGCCAGGGCGTTTCGGCGTCCTGGTTGAGGATGTCGAGGAGTCGGCTGGTGCGTAGCGCCGTCGGATTGCCTTCGGTGGCGAATGCGCGGCGGATGTCGGCCAGGAGGCGGATGCCCAGGCTGCTGCTGTCCTGGTCCTGCTCGGCCTCGTGCTTGGCCATGACCCGGCAGGCAGTGCGGGCGAGGTCGGGCCACGTCCCGCCGGCGAGGTCGGCGACGGTCACAAGCGGCTGCCAGGTGTCGGCCGCGCGGTCTTCGACCGGCATGGCCGGTGTCAGCTCCATCGCCTCGGCGTGCAGCGGGGTCAGCCAGGCGACGAGCCGGTCGCGCAGCGCGTGGAGGGGCGGGGTGTCACGGAAGGTACGGAACTCCGCCACCTTCTCGCCCGGCCTGCGGCGGCGCATCCGGATGACGATCGACCGGTCCATGATCGTGTCCGGCAGGTCGCCGATGCCGGCGAGGGCCGCCATGGCGAACGTGGGGAACTTCGCGACCTCGTGGTTGGGTCCGGAAACCCGGAGGGTGGGGCGGTTGTGCTGGTGTCCCGCGTTGAGCAGGCCACGCATCTCCTCGTTCTTCTCCGCGACCTTGGCGGAGCCGAAGAGGGTGTCGGCCTCGTCGACCAGCAGGGTGGGCGGTGTAACGGTGATCGACCGGAACACTGCAGCGGCCGAGGCGTTGACCGTGATCAGCGGATCGTGCACGCTCTCGGTGATCACGTCCAGCAGCCGAGACTTGCCGCACCGTTTTGCGGGCCCGACCACAGCCAGTCGCGGAGCGTGCTGCCATGCCGTCTGCAGATGAGTCGCCGCCACCCACAACGTCACGGCCGTGAACGCTTCCTCGCTCGGCAGTACGACGTAACGGCGGATCTGCTCCAGCAGCTCCATCAGCACCTGATCCCCCTCGGATACCGGGGCAGTCTCGGAAACGGCTGCGGGCGGCTCTCCCGGTGAAGCGGGGCGGCCCGTCGACTGGCCGGGTATGGCGACCGGCGGCCAGGAGGGCTTGTTAGGGGTGGAATAGGGCTCAGTTCCCGCGTGTTCCACGGGGCAGCTCCTCGTCTGGCGGTGGCGGGCTTGCCTGCCCTTGCCGCCGGGTTGGTTCTTCCAGGGCCGTTCGGGGCTGCTCGGGCCTCCGGCGTTGCCTCGCCGGAGGCCCACTTCGTACCCCGAGGGAACACGGACCGTACGTCCCCACCCGCCAACAGTCCAGCGATTCTGTGTCAGCTCAACGCAGAACGCTTTGCTACGCTGCCGTCCCTTCATGCCGCCAGCCCGAGCAGATCCAGCAGATCTGCGGTCACGACGCGGTAGGCGTTGCCGAGCCGAAGGACCTTGCACGGGTACGCGCCCCGCTTCGCCAGCTCATACCCCTTGCTTCGGCCGAGCCCCAAGGCACGGTTGCTGGTCTCCAGGTCAACGGCTACCGGCAGGGCCAGCAAGTCTTCCCAGCTCATTCCCTTGGACGGCCCCCCCGGCGGTGTTTTCGCGCATGCGGCATCCCTTTAGGTACAGCCCTCGGCGAACGCGGTCATCACGTCCGGCTCCAGGCGTCTACCAATCAGCATCCTCAAGCTAATGTGTCTTTATGACACAACACCGTTCGGATGATGAAGAGGACGACTTCCCGGAGTGGGTGGACAGGGTCCAGGCGAACGTGGCCGGTGAGGTCCGCCGGAGAAGGAAGGAGATGGGGTGGAGCGCGCAGGACCTGGCCGACCGGTGCGAGCAGCTCGGACACCCGATCCCGCGCAACGTGATCGCCAACATGGAGTCCGGCCGCCGAGCCGGCCTGCCGCTGGTGGACGTCCTCGTTCTGGCCGCCGCGCTGGAGACGTACCCGGCCTGTCTGATCTTCCCGGTCGGCTACGTCGAGGAGACCCAGGAGCTCCCCTTCCAGAGCCTCGTCCCTACTTGGGACGCCCTGCGTCGCTTCACCGGCGAACAAGAAGTTTTCGGGTACGACCCGGGCCTCGTGCCCGACTTCGAAGCCCACACGAGCCTCGTACGCACCGCCCTGGCCGCGCTCGAAGAAGAGGAGCAGGCGCGGTTCGCGGCCAAGACGGCAACCAGCCGCGCCCAGCAGGAAGAAGCCGAACGAAAACGGACCGCGTACGCCGACCAGGCCATCAGCGCCAAGTACAAGCTCCGCCACCTGCGCCGGGACCTTCGCGAAGACGGGGCCACTCCCCCCGACCTCCCATCCGCACTCCACGACGTAGACCCGCCTGAATGGGCCCCTGACACCACCCCGGAGGAACGCACTTGAAGGGCTCCACCCATCGCCGCTGCTACTGCCGCGACCCCAAGACCGGCAAGCCGCTCGGCAAGAAGTGCCCCAGGCTCGCCGGCCGCAAGCACGGCTCTTACTCCGTACGCCAGGAGCTCCCGCCCCGTCCCGACGGAACCCGCCGCTCCTTCAGCCGTGCCGGCTACGAGAGCCTCAAAGCCGCGCAAGCCGACCTCGACCACATACGCGCGCTTCTCGGTCTTGCTGACGCCGACGACTCCGAAGGTCTGGATCAGATCGCCGAGTTGTTGGAGAAAGTGGCAGACGAGAAGGCCCCACTGCCGGACATCGAGTCAACCCGTCGGCGGCTGAGCCACGGCTTGGACCTCACCAGCCGTCTCACGGTTGGTGAGTGGCTGGATATCTGGCTGGCAGGCAAGAAGGGGCGGCAGAGCGCGATCAGCCGCGATGAGAGCAACATTCGTGTCCACCTTCAGCCGCGCATCGGACACCTACGGCTCGACCGCCTTCGGGTCACTCACCTGTCGGAGATGTTCGAGGCCATAGCCGAGGCCAACGTGGAGATCGCCGAGGGGAACGCCGCACGACACAAAGCGTTCGAGGATCTCGCACAGATCCCCTGGAAGGGGCGAGAGCCCCGCGCCCGCCGTAAGGCGACGAAGGCGGCCATCGCTGAGATGGATCCCTACCGCCGCATCGTCGGCCCGGCTACGCGCCAGCGCGTTCGCTCCACGCTGCGGGCCGCTTTGAACGTCGCGATCGCCCAGCAGTTGATCACCTTCAACCCGGCTGCCCACGTCGAGTTGGACGCGGGTAGGCGCCCAAAGGCGCTTGTATGGACCGAGGAGCGCATCCTCCACTGGAAGCGCACCGGCGAGAAGCCCTCGCCGGTGATGGTCTGGACGCCGGAACACACCGGCCAATTCCTCGACCATGTAGCCGAGGACCGCCTGTACGCGCTGTTCCACCTCGTCGCCTTCCGCGGACTTCGGCGAGGCGAGGCATGCGGGCAGAGGTGGACCGACACCCACCTGGACGCCGGGCTTCTCACGGTTGCCAAGCAACTCGTGGTGAACGGCTGGGAGGTGTACGAGGACGATCCCAAGACCGATGCCGGAGCGCGCACCATTGCCCTCGACTCCGACACGGCCCAGGCCCTCAAACGGCACCGCGCTCAGCAGGACAAGGACCGCGAGAAGTGGGGGAGTGCCTGGGTGGAGACCGGCAGGGTCTTCACCCGCGAGAACGGAGAACTGCTCCACCCTGCCAACGTCACGCGGCGATTCATCGAGCTGTACGAGGAGATCGGCCTCCCGCCGATCCGGCTCCACGACCTCCGTCACGGTGCCGCCACTCTGGCTCACGCGGCCGGTGCCGGCCTCAAGGACATTCAGGAGATGCTCGGCCACTCCTCGATCACCATCACGTCGGACACGTACACGAGTCTGCTCCCCGAGGCGGATCTGGCGATCGCGGAGGCCGCGACCCGGCTTGTGCCGCGAGCGCGCGCCACTGCCGAGGACACCCGGTCCGGGGCGGGCACCCAGCCCTGCGAGGCCGAAGAGTCCGTGCCGGATGATGCTGATCCGTGGGGACGGATTGGGGAGAGCGGCTCCCCGTCCGCTCACGCACCGCTCACGCAAACGGCCCCGGACGAGGAGTCCGAGGCCGAGTAGAACCCCTCCCCGGGGGATAAACCCCAGGTCAGAGCGGTAACGCGTTGTGCCCCCGGCAGGATTCGAACCTGCGACACCCGCTTTAGGAGTTTTCCTTGGGCGGGTCCTTGACCTGCGGAAACGCCGACTGTGGAACGTCTGGCTTGGGAAAACACCCCTCCGTAGTTCTCACGTGTTCGCGGGGTTTCCCGGCCTCATGTGTGCTGAATCCGTTCTGCTAGGCGGCCGAGTCGCCTGGAGACGCCCATCCGTACGGTACCGATGCCGAACTGGCGCGGAGGCTACGGGACAGCACGGCGCTCAGGGTTGTTCCGCAGCTCACCTCGTCCTGTGCCGTAGCGGGCGGAGCGAGTCCCAGCGCTCGGTAGAGCCGAACACGGTGAACAACGAAAAGGCCAGTCACGTGACGGCAGTACGCGTCGACGCCGGCCCGAAGAGAACGATGGGAGCCCCAGACAAGCAGTGCGCACGTCGCCACCCACAGCAGCCGCGGCAGCACCCCCGGGATCACGATCGCCCAGAGGGCAGCGGTAGCCGCACACACCAGACCCTGCACCCGAGCAAACACTCGGGTTGCGGCGGCGGTGAGTTCGTCTCGGACGGGTGTCTCCAGGGCCTTGACGAATGGCTCCCAGCAGACGGCGAGGTCGAGTCCGTACATGCGGTGCACTTCGGCCGACACCGAGACGAGCGCGTTGCCCATAGCCGTAGGGAGCAGGTGCTGGGGGTCGCTCACCCGTGGGTACCGCGCGTACGCGGCCCGCCTTCGTGTGGCGCGCCAACCGTTCTGACTGTTCCAGGCATCCAGGTCTTCGTCGGCCAGACCAGTTGGTGGGGCATGGCGCCAGGCGGCCAGGTCACTGCGGCGGGCGTGATGACGGGCCATGCGGTGCCGGGTGTACGTGAGCGCGATCCGGGAGGTGCCCCAACGGCCAGCGAGCACCTCAAGCACGAAGCCAGCCGACGCCGTCAGCGCCCACGCGGACATCACCACGACCGCGGTTGCCGCCGCCGTGAGGACGACGGCCCCCCATGGTCGCTGCGCGGCGATCGTGCACGGCACGTCGGCGGCGAAGCCAGGTGTGCGGCATGGGTGAGTGCCTGAGCCGCGCATCCACAGCATGAGCAGTACGCCCGCCAACCAGAAGAGGAGCAGAGGCCCGCCCATGACCGCGCTCCACCGCTTCGCGATGGGTTCGAGCAGTCCTTTGACCAGGTCGCCCAACTTTGCCGCCTAAGCCAGGACGAAAGCGTTGCCGGGGTGGACCGGGCAGCAGTCGGCGTCGAAGGGGGAGTCCATGTCACCGTTTGCCTCTTCGGAGCAATCGGCCACTGGGCACCTCCACACGATGGCGGATGGATCCGGACCGGGGAGGCTCGCGAAAATCGGCAGCCGAAGCCCTGGGCCGTCGGTTGATGCCTCTGTGTCAGCGCTCGTGCCCCAGCGTTCCGGCAGCGTAGCGACAGCTGAGGACACAGAGCCCCCGGGCGGCGCCGTGTACCCGAGGCCCTGGTGGACAAACGCGGCCCAGTACGAAGGGTCTCCAGCCGGGGCTTTGGCCCTGGTCTTCTTCCCTCGGGTCCCCGCCCGGGCCTCCCTCAGAGCGCGCAGTTGCGCTGTGCGCAGTGCCTCGGCGGGCGGCAGTCCCTCCAAGTTGAGCAGCGTGTGGAAGTCCCGCATTAGTGAGGCGGTCGCTGCATCGTCCACCGCCCACAGCGACCCCACCACGGCCGCGGCGCCCGCCGATCCGAACGCTGTAGCCAAACTCAATGCGCTGTCATAGTGAGTGCCAGGTACGGCCGTGGCACAGGCCGATAGGACGACCAACGGGCCGAGGCTCGGCCCCTGGCTCGCCCCGCGCAGCCGGTCGAGGACCGAGGACACGCTTAGCCGTTGTCCGTTTGCCAGCACGAGGTGCGACTCGGTGGCCAGAGCACGACTGCGCGCATGGCAGGCGAAGTGGGCCACCGGGTAGGCGGGCGCGGGGTTACCGACCGGGTCGCTCAGCGCGGACAGCACCGCTCGCGGTGTGGCGGGAACCGACCCGGGCTCGCCGGACCCGCCGAACCGCCGTCCTTTGGAGTAATACCAGCGGTATAGGTCCTCGCCCTCCTGGCGGGCATGCGGCAGATCCCTGGTTGGGTCGACGACCACCACGCCGCTTCCCGTGAGCGGTAGGAATGCGCGCAAGGTGTACCAGGACAGAGCGTGTGCCGATGGCGCGTAGCTGAACGCCATTGATTCAATCGCGAAGCGGTACTCCCACCCTCCAAGCGTTTTCGCACGGTGCCGGGCCGCATGCCAGGGGACGAGGCCGAGGGTTCCAGACGGAATGACAACGACACGTGGAGTGTCCTCAATCTCCACTGCGGTGAGATGTTCGTAGAGTTCTCTGATCGCTGCCTTCCACGCCCAATCGCAGACGCCGTGAAGCGCCTTCCGCCAGGACGAGTCGGCCGGTGGGTTGACAGCTTCCCCGGCGCGTAGCTGCTCGTTGTGCGCTGCCGTGAAGCTCACCAACTCGGGTGCGTGCAGCAGAAGGAGGGGCAGTCGCAGGGAGGTGATATGCCCGTCCCGGTGGACGACCAGAGCCCATCCGCAGTGCCGACCTGCCAGGAGGTGCACCACGGCATCAATGCCGAGGGAACCGCACCACTCGGAGATGTCTTCCGGGGTTGGTGCGGAGGCAACGTCGTTGAAGACGTCGCGCAAGGATTCGCGCATGCCTTCCGGCAAGGGCAGTAGGCGCTGTTCCCTGACGATCTCGGACAGTTGGCGGTGCGGGACGCCGGACTCCGAGGTACTCCCGTCAGAGTAAACCGCAAGTTCGGTGTCTAGCCCTTGCCCACGCGGTGATCGAAGCCCCAGCCGACTGTTCCGGGCTCCGAGAATATCAGCTCCGGCCGCTGCCGCCGTCAGTACGGCTCGCCCCGACTCGACGACTTCCAGAGCGGCGTAGCGCTCACCGGCTTCCAGACACCAGCGAGCCAGTACGTCCGTCTCGGCGGCGACGAGTCGGGCCTGCTCAACGGGTCCGGAGCCGGGATGTCCCATCACCACCTCAACGACGCGGTGGTGCATCTCGTCGCGGATCGCCTCAACGTTGTTCCGAAGTTCGGCCGTCGTCCGCGGTCGATGAGGACGCCCGTGTGACGTGGCCCGCGCGTCTAGTACGGCGCGGGCACGCCGCCACACTTCGGTCTCGGTGCTGTGGCCGTAGTCCCTTTGGCCACGTCGCTCGGCACGAGCCATGCGTTCCGTGGCCAGTGCCATGGCTCGCTCCAAGAAGCTGGCGGCTCGCGTCTTGACTCTCTCGTGGAAGCGAGGATCGACCAGTACGTCGATGAGAGCCATCGCGGCAGTGTCGAGAGCATGGACGCTGTGAGGGTCGTCCTCGTCGTGGGCCGTTGCCGGAAACGTCCGTAGGTCGTGCGCCGTCAGTAGGGAACGTCCGTACTCGACGGTCTGCAGCGCCATCGTTTCGGAGGGCTGATCGGACCACAGTAGGCAGTGCTTGAGGAGATCGGCGGCGACCGTTGCGTCGGCCGGTGCGCGCAGCACGTCGGCACGGGCGAGTAAGCACTGGGCGAGCTCGAAGGCCGCCGGAAGGTGCGCCCCGTCCGGTCTCACGGCGGCACGCACCGCTGCGACGGCGGTCAGGACCGCGTTGTCCAAAGCGCGCAGGTCGCTGGCGCGCAGGTACTCGGCGTGGTGTGCGGCGGCTAGCGCTGCGAAAGACCGAGCACGGCCGAGAAAAGCGCGAGCTGTGCGCAAGTCGTATGCGGCATCGGTTATTTCGTAGCGCCACAGCAACGCCTCACCGAGCGTGCCGAGCCAGGTCATACGGGCCGGGCTCAACTCGGGTAGGGCGGGGGATTCCAGGGCGCGGGTGAGGATGGTGATCAGCCGTTCCAGAAGGGTGAGGCTGCCCTGTCGCTCGAAGCTGAGCCGAAGGGCCGTGACGAACGCCCCCGTCCACTCCGCCCATTCGGCCGGGTCGAGCTCACCGGAACCGGTCAGGGAGAGGGCATCATCGAGGGCGGCCGCCGCTCTGTCCAGGAGGTCCGGCTCGACCGAGCGTTCGTACATGGCGAGGCAGCTGTAGCCGAGACTCGCGTACACCGCCGGTGAGATGGAAACACCTTGGATGCCGTGCACATCGCGTGATTCCCGTGCGCGCGCGAGGCTGACATGGGTCTCGTAAGCCCTGTCCAGGTAGGCATTCTCATCTGAGAGCGCGTAGTGATACCGCTGCAGAGCCCCGACCGCACACAACCAGCTTGTCCACGCGCTTTGTTCGACGCGCAGAGAATTCGGGTTTGTGGTCTCCCACAGAGAATCGGCTGCGGCTTTCAGATCTCCGACGTCACCTCCAGCTTCGTACCGCATCCACAGCGCGGCCCCGAGCACGCCCGTCCACACCAGGGACGCGTCACGCTCACCGGCTCCTTGAGCGAGCCGGATGGCCGCCTGGGCGTTGTCGACCGCGCGCTCGAGGTCCGAAGTTTGCCCAACAGCCTCGTAGCGCAGCAGTAGGGACTGAGCCAGATCGCTGAGGGTGAAGCTCCATGCCCAAGGAAGCGGCTCATCGGTGCTGGAGTCGATGGCCGTCTGTAGCCTGTCGACTGCCTGGTCCAGTGCGTCGGTGTCGCGGGCGCTGACTGACCGGAGGAGTCGGGTACGGTCGAGGGCGGAGAGTTGGATGTGCCCCGCAGTAGGGGCGTCGTCGGCCTCGTCCGAGGATGCGTTCAGCGCGTCGCGGATCTGACAAGTGAGGATCAGCAGAGAGAGACTGGGAATCTCACTCTCGTAGCCGCGGGCGGCTGTCAGGGCAGGCCGAGGAACTCGATAGGCGGTTCGGTTCCCGTCCGCGTGCACGCGAAGCAGGTCACGCAGCTCGTCAAACCGGTCTGCATCATGTTCGACTTGTCCCTGGGGCTCGGCGCTTCGGGGCACGGCATATGGGGCGGGTACGTCGGGAAGGCGATCGAGCCGCCTCCGCAGCGTCGGAAGGTCGGAGCCGAGGGCAGTAGCCGCACCGAGCGCCGCGACGGCGTCAGGCAGGGTTCCCTCCTGCCCCGTGCTCTCGTATGCGTCTAGGGCCCGCTCCCCGATGAGTCCGGCACGTCTCTCGAGCGGCAACTCCCGCTCATTCCCCCGAAGCCAACGTGCAGTCAACTGCTCCACGACAGCAACGAAATGTTGATGCTCTACCCGTGCCACTGCTGCCCCTCCCCGCACTGCTCCGGCAACAAGGGCACCTTACTCGGGCCGGGGCGTCAGCGATGAAAATCGCCGGGAAACCGGGGACCACCGGCGAACTGTGGCGGGTGTACTGCCGAACAGCGTGGTGCAGGTCTGCGGACGCGATGGGCGGAGCCCGAGAGCCCGCTCGCATTCCTCGGACCGCGGATGGCGGAAGGAGCTGACCAGCCAGATGGTACGCGTCGAATCGTCGTTGGCCGCATGCCGCGGCCGTCCCTAGCGTTCAAAATCCGTGCGGCCGAGACAGTGCGCCAGCTACTGGCGCCGGCCGGGGCGTTCCTCGGCGAAACCTGGGGCGCTCTCCTCTTCGAGGGCCATCTCGTCTTGGGCGAAGACGGACACTGCTGCCCGTACCTCGAACAGCGAGTGCTGGATGGCAGAGAGCCTGGAGGCCAGGGTGTCTGCCTCCGTCGTGTCGAAGGGGTGGTACACCTTGGCGACCTGGGCGGCAGACTCGACCTCCGCGAGCCGACCGCGGAGCCGGGCGGTCACCTTGTCGATCTTCTCAATTTCCTGTACGAGCTGATCTTTCGCACGCCACAGCGACTGGGCCGGTGTGTCGAGCAGCTCGGGCGCGGGCTCGCGCCGGGCCGAGATCGGCGGGAACGCTCGGTCGAACCAGGCAGCCGAAACGCCCTTCCCGGTGGCCTCGCCTGCCTCGTCCACCCGGGACGGCGTACGGTCCCCGCTGTTCATGGCCGCCGCAAGTTCGCGCAACAGCCCAGCTGCCATGACTGGGTTGGCCCGCAACGCTGCGATGCGGGCTGGCATCGTTCGGCGTAGGGGACTCCCCGGCCCGAGATTGACGATGCCGAAGAAGGCCAGCCAGTGCGGGGCGCGGAAGAGCAGCAGTTCCTCTAGAGCGGACATATCGGTGTCCGCAGCCGCGAGCAACTCGTTCAGCGGGCGGCCCGACAGGGTGACTCCCGTACGCCCGCTGGAGGCCGGTAGGACTTCCGCTACCCGGGGGTTCCACGCCCGTGGGTAGCTCTGAGCGCTGAGTGCGGACCACAGCCGGGTCCGGTGCCGGACATCCCGTACGGAGAGCCGGGACGGCGGCGGTTCGTCCAGGGCGCGCCGGAGCAGGGCGCGTCGGCCCGGATCGGTGGGAAACAGTTCGGTCAACAGCCGCATCGATCGGAGGTCCCGCAGCACAGCGGTCGAGGCGTCGCGAGGGGCCTCGGGTAGGTCTCTGGCAGGGCGCAGTCCAGTCAGGACGCTTGCCGTCACTTCGTCCAGAAGGCCCTGCGCCACGTAGGCGTCGAGCACACTGAGTCCGAGAGTGAGCGAGAGGTCGGCCGCTTTGTGGGGAAGTGGCTGGAAAAGATGTTCACGGCGGATGTGGTCGCGGAGGATGCCGAGCAACCGCCGGGGTGTTGGCGTACCGATGACCAAGTGAGCCTCTACCACAGCGATCTTGTGGGCTCGGAAGGCAGGCGAATCGATATCTTTCGCCTGCACGGCGTCGGCGTATTCGGCGTTGAGTGAGGAGGACAGGGAGGTGAGCCAGAAGCTGGGGTTGGTGGCGAGGCCGGTACCCGGTCGGCGCAGTTTGGCGAACGGTACCCCGGTTAGGACTTCCTCGGAGGTAACGCCAAGCAGCTCATGGCGGCAGCGCGTGCGGGAATTGCCGTCGGCCGCCATCCATGCCCAGTACGGGCCCGGTCTGCGGTCCGCGCCGTCCGTCGCCTCCTCGACTTCAATGGCGTGCGGGACGTACAGACAAGGCTCTGTCTGGCCGTTAACGGCCATGCCCTCGATGAGGCTCCGCGGACGTGCGGTGTCTTGGTCGGCCACTGCGGCGTCGGTCCGCCGCAGCAACTCGACCAGTTCGCCTGTGTTGCAAACTGTGCTTGACAGCGCGCACCTCTCCTCTTCTCCGCCATCTTCTGACTGCTGGGTCCAGGGGCGTACTGAAGGTAGGATCGATGCCCTGTCTGGGGCGTGCACTGGATCGGCGGCTGAGGGCCACACGCCGGTGAGACGCTCGTTGTGTGGCCACAGACAGCCGGCCGCGCCGTGCAACTGTACGGTGGCCACCAATAGCTGACCGTATGTGGTGTTCAGCACCCGCATTCGATCCGGCCGCAGCGAGAGTTTGCCCTGCCTAGCCTGCGAAGAGCTAAGCACGGCAAGTTTGGGAGCGACTACAAACGGCGCGATCGCCTCCAGTGCGTGCCGCGGCACGCTGGCGCCCTCAGTCGACAGGACAGCCTCCACCCACCTGCGTTGCCACTCACGCGTGGAAGGGACGGGGAAGGGGCCATCGGTCGGGCTGGCCATCGGGGCGCCTGCGCTTTCTAGATCCATTGCGGTGCGGGACGGCCCCGCGGGGCCGTCCCGCCGTTCACCGGTTGAGTGCGACCAATAGCATGGCGAAGGCGCAGAAGAGGGAGCACACGGCCGCCACCACCATCACCTGCTGAACCGGCCAACGGCGAGTCTGCAGTTCCTGGATCTGCGCCCCTTGATCATCGACCTTCTTGGTCAACGTATCAACCATGCTGCGCAGCACGTGCAGCTCGGCGTGGTGGTTGTCGGAGGGCCTGCCCATGACGGATGCCTTTCACAACGTGGGGCGGCGAGAGGCCGTCCCGGTCACCGGCGACCCGGTTGGGTCACGGGGAGCGGGCGACCGGTCCGAAAACCTGCCTGCCAATCACGTTGCGTCGCATCCGCCTGAGTGGCGGCAGTGACAGCCCACCGGCCACGGCTCGCCCGCACCGATGCGACCAACCAACGCCCGCTCAGGTATGCGGAAGCGCCTTCTGGTTGGTCTCACGGTGACCGGCCCGCCGCAATTGCGCGACAGGCCATGCGAGCCACGCCGGTCATGGGCACGACTCCGTTAGTGAACCTAGCCTAATGGAGCATGAGTTGGGGGGCATTGCTAAAAAGGTCCGCCCCTCGGTTGGTTGGCCGTGACCCAGATAGCCCTGCGGATGTGCCTCCGTGCCCGCTGATTCGTTGAGCTGTGCGAGGAGATCGGTCTCCCGTCGGTCCGGCTGAAGCCCGACCGTCGTATCGTCGTTCCGGCCACATGCCAGCGCATCTGTTCCACTCTGTGTGGCGCGCTGGACGCCGTGATCGTGTGCCTGCCGCGCCCACATCGTCGAGGCGTACGTCGAGGACAACGGCAAGCTCTACCTCGACACCCCCAGAACCACGAGCGCCGGTCCGTGCCGATCCCGAGGTTTCTTGTCGAGGAACTGAAACCCTGTGTCATGGGACGAAGCGAGGCCGAGCTCCTGTTCACCACTCCGCAGGGCGGACCGCTGCGGGCACGGAACTTCCGGCAGCGGTTCTTCTCACCGGCCGTCACCAAGGCGGAGCTCGCTCACCTCGGACTCACGCCGCACAAGCTGCGTCACACGGATGCTTCTCTCGCCATCGCCATCGCCAGCGGCGCGGATGTCAACGTCGTCCAGAGCATGCTTGGCCACAAGTCCGCGACGCTGACGCTGGACACGTACGGCCATCTCTACCCCGACCGCCTCGACGAGGTCTCGAAGAAGATGCACAGGCGCCGCGCCAAGCAGTTGACCAAGGCGAAAGGCAAGGTGGAGAAGGCGGAGAGGAAGGCCCGCAAGGCCGCCGAGATGGTGGCGGTCCTGGAGGGCGCCACAGCCTGGTGTGTGTCAGATCCGTGCCGACGTGTAGAAGCCGACGAAGCTAGGAGGCCGCACCGGTAGGGTCGCCGGTCAGAACGGTAGATCGGGCGCGTAGCCCGTCAGCGGTGGCGGTTCCGTGGGCCAATCGCCGGCGTAGTCTTTCTCTGAGTCGCACATCTCGAACGCCTCACGGCGGACTTCCAGCCCTGCTGTGTCCTCGCCCTACCGGGCAAGGGCTTCGATCGCCCGTTCGCGGCATTGCCACCGTCCGCCCACAGCCAGTGTCTTCCGCAGCAGGGAGACCAGATCCGTCCGACGGTCGAGCAGGCGTGAGTCGTCCAAGAGCGGGATGCATGCGGATCGGTGTCATCGAGGCAGCGAGAGACCGCGGCGTGGAGCATGGGGCGGATCTCGCGGAACCGGACGAACGGCGGGTAGTCCTCGGGCGGGGATCCATAGTGTCGGCTGGTCGCTTCGGTTTCGTCGGTGACCTCGTTGGCGGCCGAGTACAGCCAGTCCAGCAGTTCCGCGTGCAACGGACCGGGATAGGTGCGGGGTGTTGCGCCGACGGGCACAGCGGTACGCGAGTCGGTGAGCATGCCGGCCACATAGCGAGCGGCCGGTGCTGTCGCGGAGTACAGGGTGCCCTGATGCAGCACCGCGTGGTCGAGGCGATCTATAGCCATTGAGCGCACGCCCTGGTCGGCGTCCAACAGTGCGACGAGTTGCGCGGGGGTTTTCTCCGCTGTGCCGTAGGCGTGCTCCAGGGCGCTCCACACGGTCTTGGCCGGCACCGTCGCGGTCTCGGGCAGGGCTGTCAAGCTCACTGACGTTCCTGTCGGGCCTGGTTCATCGCCTCGGCCACCGTCTTCTCGGCGAGCTGCCTGACCTCCTCGGGCGCTTCGCGCTCGTCGAGGATGAAGGGCCGGTCCCCGACGAGTCTGGTGGCTGGCTTCCAGCCGAGGCGGTGGCTCGCTTCCCGGGCAGCACGCCGGACGTCCTTCAGGTCGCCCATCTCCGCCAGGTCGTCGCCGCTCAGGACCAGCTGTCCGTGATGGCCCTGGTACTCGGGCTTGAGCGCGGCCCGCATCAGCGACTCAAGCCGGGCGACCAGCTTCCCGTGCCGGCGCCGGGCCAGCTCGTCCTTCGTAGGCATGTCGCGCAGCTCCCCATCGCTGCCCGTAGCCGCATGTGTGCTGCGAGGACGAAGGCGGGGGGCATGTTTGAAGCACGCTGCCGATGAGGAGCGTGTAAGGGGCTGGCTCGACGAGTTGGAGCGCGATCTGGCTGAGGTCGAGCAATTGCGTCGACACGCTGCCGAGCTGCGGGCTTCTGGCCGCCATCCGTGACGCCAGCCCGCCGCCACCTGTCGCGTAGTGTCGCGGTGTGCTGGCGCTCTTCGACCTCGACAACACCTTGATTGAGCGACGCGGTGATCTGGAGAACTGGGCCTGCGGCTTCGCGTGGTCGCGGCGACGGCACAGGGGAGCGCAGGCTGCCATCTGCGAGCGGTCCAGGAACGGGCTTATCTGGCGGACTTCATCCATCTGCTGGGAGGTACTTCGGCTCAGCGATGACCCGGGTGACCTACGGCGCGAGTATGTCGACGGCGTATCTCGGTCGGTGCGCTGCTGCCCGGGCTGAACCCGTTCCGCGTGCGTCTATCTGACGGGCCACCCGGCACGGCTCTTTGAGAATCCGCTGCTACGCAGACACGCGGGTCGCTAGGCTTTTGACTCATGTCTGCGAAGAGGCACACCTGTGCCCTCTGTCCGGCTCAGGTGAAGAAGGCCACCGGCGAGCACGCGCTGCCTGAGCAGCTGCTGAAGCTCCTAGGTGATGCGAACGACCTCGTGCTTGGTGAGGCGTACGACATGTACGCCGCGACGTACCAGGGGCGCAGAGAGAAAGAGACCAGGAAGCTGAACAGCAGTCTCAGCGCCATCCGGGTGCCTTGTTGTGTCTCGTGCAACCAGTGGTTGAACGAGACCTTTGAGAAGCCGGCCGCTGAGCACCTGCCGAAGCTGCTCCGGGGTCGGATGATATTCACGTCATCACGGAGTGATATCGCTTCGCTGTCTCGGTGGCTCATCAAAACGGTCCTGATGTGCCACCATTCTCGCTTTCACTACACAGGACTGACATGGAAAGCCAAGGATGGTTTCCCGTCAAGCGCAGAGGTTCCGGCCCTCCTCGCAGACCTACGGCAGTCCGGCGAGGTGCCACAGCACCTCTCTCTTTGGGCAGCCCTGGCCACCAGGAATGAGCCCGTCCTTCTTCGACCTGATCCGGACGCGACGCTCAAGATGGGCATGAACATCACAAGGCTCGACGGCATCCTCCGGCTCACCGTGACGAACTCCGAAGGCATGTCCGTTGTGCACCCTGATGGCACGCGCCCGGAAGTGCTCAGACTGTGGCCACTCTGCGCCGGCTGCACATCCTGCCCCTGACGGCGCGCCCCTCCAATGTGCTCCGATCATCAGAGTTGCCGCAGCGGGCGTGGTTCATGCCCGATCCACAGTGATTCCGTCGTTCAGAAGTATTCTTTCCAGCCAACTACCGGGAAACAGTGGACGGTTACTCAAGAACGTCGGTGTTTGGGCTCTGCTGCGAGGGACTATCTATCCGTCACGGAGACGCGTAGCGCCGTGCTCGACATCTACCTCGGGGGGCTTCCATGCTTGACGCAGCAGCCATAGCCGTCGCCACCGGCGCCGCCAGCAACGTTCTCGCCTACCTGCTTCAAGGCCGGGCCGACGTCCTGCGCACCCGGATCTCTGCAATCTTCCGGCGCGGGACCGCGCAGGAAGAGTCCCATGCGCTGCGTGCGCTTGATGAGCACGCCGAGGCCCTGGAACAGCGCCGGGTTACCCAGGCCGAGGTCACTGCTCAGTGGAGCAGCGTGCTGACCGCGTTCCTCACCGCCTACCCCGAGGCTCGAGCGGACATCGAGGCGCTGCGCTCTGCGACGCAGTCCGCCACGAAGACGGTCGACATCGGTTCTCAGCACAACCACGGGCGCGGCACTTTCATCGGCGGCGACAACCACGGCACTATCCGCGTCGATGGGCAGGAGGGGCAGTGACGTCCTCCGTTCCGGAGCCGGAGCGGCACGTCACTGAGCAGCACAACCACGGAGACGGTGCCTTCGTCGGTGGTGATAACCACGGCGAGATCCGCATCGAGGCGGTCGATGCGAAGACCAAAGCGCTGCTCAGGAAGGTCTCTAAGGATTCCCCCGCTCTGGCCGAGCTGCTTGAAGAGGCTCTGGACGACGGGTTGATCTCCCCTGATACAGCGAGCTTGCTCGCGCTGGCGGCGGGCAGCATAAACGAAGATGTAGCTCACTCTCTCTCGCGTGCTGCCCAGAGCATCAACGAGGATGTCGCCGCGTTGCTCACGCGCGCAAGCCACAGCATCAACGAGGACGTCGCAGGTCAGCTTTCTCACGCCGCAGACACCTTCGACAAGGCGTCCAAGCAGCTCGACCTCAACGAGCTCAGCAGGGTTGTTAGTCGCTTCGAGGAGACCGTCAGCTCGCAAGGCCGCGATGACCTCGGCGGCTTGGTCACGCGCCTTGAGGGCAGTCTAAGTTCTCTGGACCAACTGGTCAGGGACATGGACAGACTGCAGAACAGGGACAAGCCTCTTGGCCGGGTGGAGGAGATAGGGACCGCACTTAATGGCGTGGCCGAGCGGATCGAGGCCACGGTGACACCACCTCCACCGGAGATCCTTCCCGACCACCGGGCGCGAGCCGTCGCATTCTTCTGGGGCCTCGGAATCGGCGCAGCCTTCATCTTCTACTTGGTGAACCGTTGAGCTGCTCAGCCTGCGCCCCTGAAGTGAACGACAGGCCCAGTGCACAGTCCATGAGGGCAGGCTGATCAGGCTTCCTTGTACACCCACGCCCGGCCGGTCTGCCGGTACTCGTCCACGGGGATCGGTTCGACTCCAGGCAGCATCCGGGAGGTATAGAGGAGCCCATCGAGGTGGTCGATCTCGTGGTGGATGAGGCGGGCGAGGCCGCGTTCGTACACAGTGGTCGCGGTCTCGCCGGTCAGGGCAGTGGTCTCGACAGCGATCGTCAGGGGGCGGCGGACCAGGCCACGGACGTCGAAGAAGCTCAGGCAGCCCTCGTACTGTTCGTCCATCTCGTCGGAGTGGGTGGTGATCCGCGGGTTGAGCAGGATGATGGCGGGGGCGTCGTCGGGCGGTTGGACAACGGCGGCGGTTCGCGCGATGCCAATCTGCGGGGCGGCGATACCCATGCCCTTGGCGAAGGGGTGGACCTGGCCGATTCGCTCCATGGCAGCGAACAGTTCGTCGGTGATGCGCTCGGCCTCGTCGCGCTCGGCGGGCAGGTCGAAAGCGCGGGCCGGTTCGGCGAGGATGCCGGCGCCGTGTTGGACGACTCCGAGGTCTCGCATCTGCTGGCTGGGCCGCACGTCAATCACCTGGACTCCCCTTGATCTGTGTCGCGTTCGGTCCGTGCCCGAAATCGCCACTCCAGACGGTACCGAGCGTGCAGGGCGGGTGTAGTCGTGATCCACGTGAATTGCCGTAGTTCACCGACGTCGCTGCGGACGGGAGGGGTTCGCAGCGGGGAGGCTTCGGCGGTCATAGAGGTCTCGGTGCCCCACACGACGGGGTCAAGGGCGGCGGGGAAGGCGAGCTGGACTTCCAGTTGCTCGGTGGGCAGGCGGACGGCTCGCTGGAACCAGTTGCCCCATTTGTCGTCGCCGACGGTGTAGGCGTACTCGATCCACACAGACTCGCCGGGGTAGAGCGGAAAGCGGCCGTGCTCGTTGTCGAACAGCAGCCAGACTTCCTTGAAGGCGTCGCGGTCGTGCTTGACCTGCCACCGCATCGCCTCGCCCCGGCAGGTGGCGGTGAGGTCGAGTTCATCCCAGGTCAGCGGGTGGGCTCGGTAGTGCGCGTTGGACTCCTCAGGGTCGCCGGGGTAGCGGTCCACGGAGATGCGGATCAGGTAGCGGGTCACCGGCTCCTCGCCGGTGTTCCGCAGCCGTCGGCGCATGGTCAGCCGGTACGAGGTGCCGTCGTACTGGAGCCGTGCCGCGTCGTGTTCGACGACGAGGGCCGATCCGGTCGCATACGGCTGTTCTGGCCTGCGCTGGGCGGGCGGCGCCGCCGCTGGCCGCCGGGTACGGGCCTTTGCCTGCTCGTAGTCGCACCAGCGCCTCCAGATCGCCTTTCCGGCGTTCAGTGACTCGTCGGCGAGACGTGAGAACTCCTCGCTGGGCTTGTGGCGGCCCGACTCCACGTGGCTGACGTAGGACGGGTCGAAGCCCATGGCCAGCGCTAACGCCCTCTTGGACATGCCGCGTACTTCCCGCCAGCGCGCCACCTCGGCCGCGTAGTCCTCGGCCGCCTGCTCGGCGGTGATCTCCTCGCCTTGCGCTTCCATCGAAGCCCCGCGTCATCGTTGGTGAGCATGAATGAACCGTGAGTGATCCAAGTTCACCATCCCGTCACGGTCTGCGTCGCCGTTTTCCTTCCCTTACTGGCCCGGAACGACCCTCCGGGCGTATGAGGGAGGCGAAGCGCCATGCGCGTGCTGTACCTGCTGAACATCTCCAACCCCGACCGGCTTTCGGCCGACTCGGGGTGGATCTTCGCGGACCTGCTTGCCCCTGCTCTGGCGGATGCCGGGGCTGAGGTGACGGTCGCATCCCCGGCTCCGGCCGGGGATGCACGCTGCGGATTCCACCAGATGAAGGTGCCGGGGACGAAGTACAGGGCCCGCTTCTCCGCGGACATTGACGAGCTGGTGGCACTGATCCGGGGGGAGAAGCCCGACGTGGTCGTGGCCAACCAGATCGAGGAGGCCCCGGCGATCCGCACAGCCCTACTGGAGGCCGGATCCAACGCCCTACTGGCCGGCTACTGCCACTACCTGCCGTTCTCCTTCACGGGCGGCGGCCGGCTCCAGCTCGACCCGTCCCTGAACGACGCGGGGCTCGGGTGGCCGGTGCTGCTGGCGTTCGCCGCCGGACTGGCCGCCTGTGACCGGGTGCTGGTCCACTCCTCCACGGCCGCGTCCTGGGTGTCGGCGGCAGCTGCCCGGATGACCGTGGACATCGGCGAGCAGCTACGAGTGGTGCCCGCCCCGCGTGACGAGCGTCTGGTACGCGACCCCGCCACCACGCAGCCCGCCTCCGGCGCCGGGGCGATCGGCGTCTACAACCACCGGTTGTATGCGCACTACGGCACCGGGCAGTTCGTGGACCTGGCCCGCGACCTGGTTGCGTCCGGCACCGTCAGGCTGCGGGTCATGGACCTGTTCGGCCAGCGCCGGGCGGAGCGCGAGGGCCTGGACGACAGCCCCGAGAAGATGCGTGACCAGCTTGCCGCCCTGCCGCACGTGCAGGTCGTCTCCGACCGGGGCGACCGCGTCCGCTACAAGGACCTGCTGGCCGACGCGCGCTTCGGCATCGCCCCGTTCCGGCCCGGCTGCCCCCGGTCGATGAGCGTGATCGACTGCCAGGGCATGGGCCTTCCGGTCATCTCGCCCCGCCTTGGCTGGCTCGCCGAGCACATCGACCCCGAGCTGTGCTTCACCACCCCGGCCGAGGCCGTTGCTTTGGCCGAACGGCTCGCCACGGACGCCGAATTCCATGCCCTGCACGCCAAGCGGGCCCACGCCTCCACTGCCGACTTCGCCCCCGCCCTGATCGCGGCCCGCTACCTGGAGGCCGTCTCGTGAACGGCTTCGACGCGGTTCTCCTCTCGTACGACGAGCCGATGGCCACCTCTCTGCACTCCCGGCTCCAGCGCACGCTCGGCGGCAAGGTCAAGCGCCTGCACGGCGTACACGGGATGCGCCGGGCCTACCGTCTGTGTGCCGAGGTCGTCGACCACGAGCAGTTCTTCCTCGCCGATGGGGACTTCGCCATCGACGCCGGCTTCGACCCCGCCGCGGTGGAGCCGCTGGACGAGGGCGTGTCAATGCGGGTGTGGCGGGCGGTCAACCCGGTCAACGGTCTGACCTACGGCTACGGCGGGCTGAAACTAGTCCGCCGCAGTGCCCTGCGCGAGATGGGCGAGGCCGTGGACGTGCTGGCCGCCCTGCCCGGACGGATCGAGTTTGCCCAGCAGACCGCGGGGATCACGAGGTTCAACCAGAGCCCCTTCCACGCGTGGAAGGCCGGTTTCCGCGAGTGCGCGATGCTCGCCCGCGGCAGCGAGTACGGCATGGCCGACGACGACGCCCACCAACGGGTGGAGGCATGGACCAAGAGCCGCAACGGCGAGTTCGCCCCGTACGCCGCCGCCGGGGCCTGCGAAGGGGTCGCCTTCGCCAGGGAATTCGCCCGCGCCCCCGGACAGTTCGACCACCTCAACGACCCCACGTGGCTGCGGACGAGGTTCACCGCCGCCCATGGGGACCAGGGCGTGGGCGGGTGACCAGCCCATTGGTGCTGATCGAGCCGTACGCCGACCGCCTGGGCGGGCACCACCAGCGCACGCTGGCGGCCCTCGCCCAGGCCCGGCCCGGCAGCCTGGTGATCACCCCGCACGGGATCGTCCGCGAGGCGGTGGCGGCCCTGCGCGAGGCCGGGGCCCGGCTGGTGACCGCACCGGCCGGGCACTCGGCGGCCGTACTGCTGGCCGCCTCCCGCCTCGCGGCCGGGCTCTCCAGGGCTGGGCTGCGGGTCTTCCGCTCGCGCCGCTGGCCGCGCTTCCTGCGGCGGTTTCCGCACCAGATCACCCTCATCGCCCGGTGCCTTGCGGAGGCGTCGGCCCTGCGGACCGCCCGCCGGCTGGAGCCCGGCGCCGAGGCGGTGGTGATCCTGAGCGCGAGCGAGGCCCTGCACGGTGCCGTCGCTCTCCTTGGAGGGCTGCCGCACCTGCGGTTCGTCCACGAACAAGTCACTACCGAGGACGCCGCAGTGCGGTTCTTCGGCCGGCTCGCCCGCCGGGGCGAGAGGCAGGTTCTGGCGGTGTGCCCGACCCAGGCCGTAGGCGATCAGTTCACGGCAGCCTTCCCGAACCTGCCCGCGGTGGTGCGGGCCTTCGCGGTCGACGACGGCCGCCGCCTCACCGACGCCGAACGCGACGGCGGCCGTACCGCCTTCGACATCCCCACCGGCGAAGCCGCGGTGTGCCTCGTCGGCGGCTGGTGGCCCTACAAGGACATCGGAGTCATCGACGCCGCCCTGCCCCTGCTGAAGGAGCCGCTGCACCTGGTGGTCACCGGCATCCCACTCGACGAAGCCGTGCTCGCCCGATGGCGTGACCTGCCGAACGTACGCCTCCACACGGTGCCCGGACCGGTCAGCGAATCGGTGCTGCGGCTGGTCTACGCCGCTGCCGACGCCGCCCTGGTCACCCGCCGCCCCGGCGTCGGCAAGGAGTCCGGGCTCGTGATGGACGCCACCCGCCTCGGCGTCCCCCTGGTCGTCTCCGACCACGACCCCGGTCTCACCGCCCGCCTGAGCGGCCGGCCCTGGGCCCTGACCTTCACCGCCAGCGCCCCGGACGCCCTCGCCGACGCCCTGCATACCGTCATCTGCCAGCCGCCTCCGCTGCCCGACCCCGACGCTCCCGGCCTGCTGGGGATGTGGTCGGCCGCCGGGCAGGCCGACTTCCTCACCCGCACCTTCGCCTCACTGCGTACGAAGGACTCCCGATGCTGAGCACCCCTCCCGCGCTGATCGCCGTCGTCGGCCCCGTCGAACCCCCGCTGCTGGCCGCCTGGGTCCACCACTACCGGTGGCTGGGCGTCGAGCGGTTCCTGATCGCCTTCCACTTCCCCGAGCACGTGCCCGACCAGCAGCGGCACGAACTACAGGCCGCCAGCCGCGAACTGGGCATCATCCCCACCGGCACCAGCACCGGCCCGTGGCACGAGCACACCAACACCCAGCTCAGGGAAGCCCTGCGGCACCGGGCTGGCCCGGGCTGGCACCTGCTTGCCGACGCCGACGAGTTCCAGCAGTACCCCGCCCCGCTGAGTGAGGTGGTCGCCCAGGCCGAGAAGTCCGGACACCGCGTGGTGGGCGGCCTGATGCTCGACCGGATCGCCGCGAGCGGGCGCCTGACCGGCTGGAGGCCCGAAGGCGGACTGGATCTCGCCTATCCCCTCGGCGGGCACCTCACCCACCGGCTCCTGCACGGAGACCCCCGCAAGATCGTTCTCGCCCGCCACGATGTCACCGTGGCGGGCGGCAACCACAGGGCCCCCGGACAGCGTCCGGATGCCGACCGTATCTGTGCGGTTCACCACTTCAAGTGGCGCTCGGGCGTCCTGGACGACCTCCGCCGCCGGGTCCAGCACTTCTCGACCGGCACATGGCAGGAACAGACCCCGGCCGTGCGCGACGAGGCCAGCCGCCTCCTGTCGCACGTCGGCCAGCACGGCGGCGTGATCAACACCAGCGATCCGCGGTTCGCCTTCCGCCGGGTGAGCCTGGACCGCATGCCGTTCAGCTGGTCCAGCGAGGCCCGCAGCATCGTCACGGCCTGGCGACCGCACGCGCAGGCCGGCCAGGAGCAGAGACAATGAACGCGCCCACGGACAGCTCGTCGCGGAAGGGATGACCACGTGCCCCTCGCCGTTCTCCTGGCCGGCATCACCGGCTCCGGGAAGACCACCGTCGCCCAGGCCCTGGCCGACCACGGCTACATGCGGCTGTCCGTGGACGAGGAGGTGCACCGCCTCCACGGCCGATACGGCGTGGACTACCCCGAGGACACCTACTTCGAGCGCGAACGGCCCGTGGTCGAGGCGATCCGGCAGCGGTTCGTCAAGGAGCTAGAGGCCGGCAACGACGTCGTCTTGGACCACGGGCTGTGGCGGCGCGCCGAGCGCGACGCCTGGCAGCAGGCTGCCCGCGAAGCGGGCAGCCACCCGCTCGTGGTCTACCTCCCTGCAGGCAGGGAAGAGCTGCTGGGACGCCTCGCCGAACGCAACCAGCGTGAGGACGCCAACGCCCTCGCCGTCACACCCGAAGCCCTCGACGACTTCTTCGCCCGATTCGACCCCCCGGCCGACGATGAAGAAGTCATCGTCTACACCGGAGACCTGGACGCGCTCGTGGCGGCGCTGTCTGCGGCCAGGCACAGGCAGGTTTGAAGCAGACCCACTGACTGCTCGCTATCACCGACCATGGCGTGGTCCGCCACGTGCTTGGCGTTGGCTGCGATCAGCGCTCTGCTCGCGCACTGCCGTGGGCGCAGGCTGAGGTGCGGACATGAAGGACGTGGCGTTCACGGTGCTTCGCCTGCGCGCTGCTTGCACGCGCTTGTTCGGCTGAGCGGTGATGCGCCACACCAGGACCTGTGCCGGTGAGTCTGCGGTGTCGAGTTCACGCTCGGCGGCAGCCTCGCTCAGGAGTTGGCGGGCATTGCGGCCGGCGGTCTCGGCGCGGGCGAGCGTGGTGGTGAGGGCGGGCCAGCCTGGATCAGCCAGGATCTGGTCGGCGTGGTCGGGGAGTGCTTGGCGCACGGTGGCCTCGAATCGGTCGATGGTCTGCTGGCGTGGGGCTCGGCGGGAGAGGTCTGCCAGGACCGGCTCGCTGGCCTGCTGGTAGCCCGCCTGGAGGTGGCGGAAAGCTTCCTCGGCCGCGGCGGCCTGCTGCTGGTGGCCGCGCTGTGCGTGCCACTTGGCGGCGGTGCGGGCCAGGTGAAGGGCCGCGAAGAGCACGGCTATGGCGAGCCCGCCCGGCTCGTGTGTGGCGTAGGCGAGTTCCTTGACGGCGTCCCGCAGGGAGGTGGCGGCCTGGTGGTCGGCCCGGATCGCAGAGCGGCGGGCACGGGTGAACACCGTTGCTGCAGCCTGCAGTTCGGCCTGGTGCGGGCCATGTGCGGCACGGGCCAGGTTGTGCAGGGCGTCGCTGAAGGCATCCAGGTGGCCTTGGGCGGCGTCGTCGTCGCCCGAGTCGAGGACAGTGTGGACTGTGCGCACGGCACACTCGGCACGGCGCCATGACGTGTGGGGGCCCTCGATGTGCTGCGGGCGGTCGGTTACGTCCTGGGTGGGGAGGCGTTCGCACAGGCGGTTGAAGGACAGGTCGGGGGCGAGTTTGGAGCCGCCGTACCAGACCGGATCGCCTTGAGCGGTGTCGCCGGGGGCGGCCAGGCTGTAGCCGGTGACCTGGCCTGACTCGGGGCCGATGCGCGGCCTGACCTGGATGCCGAGCGACGTGAGGACGGTGAAGTAGTCGTCAACGCTGCGTACGGCGGCAGCGACGGCGTACGCCTGCTCGCGCAGCCACTCCCGCGCGGTGACGTCCTGGCCCTGGCGCTCGGCCTTGGCGCGCTCGGCGCCGGTCGGTGTGGGCGGTGCGGTGAGGTCGCCGGACTTCAAGCGGCGCAGGCCGAACTCGGCCTCGACCTTGCGGCACTCCTGCTGTGCCCGCTGGCCGTCGCGGTGGGTGCGGGGGCGTCGGCCGTCAGCGCGGATGGTGGTGGCCATGATGTGGATGTGGTTGTCCGCGTGCCGCACCGCGATCCACCGGCACGCCTTCTCGTCGCCCTCGGGCGCGATGCCGGTGGCCGCCACTATGCGGCAGGCGACTTCTGCCCACTCGGCGTCGGTGAGGTAGCGGTCGCCAGGTGCGGTGCGTACCGGGCAGTGCCACACATGCTGCGGCGGTTTGTGGCCGCCCAGCTCGCGGGTGCGTAGATCAACGTGGTGTCCAGGCGCCTGGCGAGCTGGCTGTAGGTGGCTTCGTGGTCGCGGCCGGGGTCGGGGGCGCCGGTCATGTCCCAGGCTGCGACGATGTGCGGGTCGATGTGCTCGTCACGCCGCCCTGGGCCGAAGAGGTAGTTGATCAGGCCGAGGCTGCTGGAGCCGGTGGAGACGTCAGGCACCATGGCTGGCCCCCTCCGCGAGGAGCTGGTCGATCAGCCGGTAACTACTCTTGGCCGTCCGCTCGACGCGAGCAAGCACGGCCTCCGCCTGCTTGGGAATGGTTCCCCGGTGGATGGCTCCGGTGATCTGGTTGAGGTTGCTGCCGATGCGGTTCAGCGCGACGGTGTGAGCCTCGACGGCCTCGATCAGCGGGCGGATGGGATCGTCCTCCGGACTGCCGACCATGCCCGCCTTGCCGACGGCGACAGCGAGCGCGGCGTCGCCGACGAACCCGGCGAACTTCTGACCGCGCCGCTCGGCCTCCTTGGCGATGATGCGAACCGCGGTCGGGGTGAAGCGGATGGTCTTTTCCTGGTCGCGCTTCTCGGTGGTGCGCTTGCGGTTCATCAGCGCGGGCAGCGCCGGGGCGTCGGGCTCGCGCCACGAAGGCTGCTCATCGGAAGGCGTCGTATCGGCAGGCTGCTCAACGGGCGGTGAGGCATCGGCAGGCTGCTCGGGGCACGGGGTGGCGCAGTCGGCGACGGGTGCGATGCTGGGCTCGGTCGTCCCCTCCCCAGGCCCGGGCGCCCGCTGGCGCCCGGCCTCTTCCTCCGCCGTCCCTGAGGCGGGGACAAGCGCGGACGAAGCCTCGTTAGAGGCTCGTTCGCTCCAGCTTGCTGCTGTTCGGCGGGCCAGCCTGAACAGTCCCCTGCGGTGGCGGGAGGGGGCGTCGTCCGTGTTGTTGTCGTGCATGGTGGTGCTCCGGTGGCATGTGGGCAGGGCTTCGTCACGTCCGTCGCAGCCGTCCCGTGGCTGGTCAGGACAGGTACGGACTCGGTCGCAGGTACGGCTAACTCCGTCCCAGCGAGGAAGTCCGTCCCCGCGCTGACCTGCGCGGGGACGGATGCGACGGACTGAGACGGACCCAGAGGGTGGGTCAGCGGGCGGGCTTGGGGCCTACAGTGCCGCCGGGCGGGCCGACAGGCAGCGACCCGGTCGGAGGGGCAGGCGGCTTGCCCTGGGCTGGCCGCCCAGGCGCGAATGCGTGCCCGGCTGCGGAGGTGGGCTGTGCGGGGTCGGGGCAGTAGCGCGCCCAGGCGTCGAGGAACTGGTTGCGGGCATACGCCTTGGCCTGGCGGCCCTGCTCGAAGCGGTAGTTGGCCGGGCGGATGTCGAAGTCCCTGAGTAGCGACGACAGGTGGTAGGCGTTCAGCCCTTTGGCGCCGTAGTCCGGCCACGGAGACTCGGCGTCCCCCAGGAGTGTGGCGAGCAGGTCCTGCGTGCGCAGGGCCTCTTTGTTGCCTTCTTGCTCGAAGATGCGGCGGACGTCACGCAGCAGCCGTGTCTTCAGGGTCGTCTGCTCGTCCTGGGCGACCTCATGCCGCGTCATCGCCAGGCAGGCCGCGCGTGCGCTGGTGGGCCAGTGGCCGCCGGCCAGGTCGGCGACGATGATCAGCGGCTCCCAGGTGTCTGCGGCCCTGTCCTCGACCGGCATCTTCGGTACCAGACGGCCCGCGGCCTCGCGCAGCGGCGTGAGCCACGCAGTCAGCCGGTCACGCACCGCGTGCAGTTCAGGCACGGAGTACCGCGAGCGGAACGGTGTGATCCGCTCACCCGGCTTGCGCTTCTGCATGCGGATGACGATCGCCCGGTCCATGATCGTGTCCGGCAGGTCGCCGATCCCGGCCAGTGCGGCCATAGCGAAGGTGGGGAAGGCCGTCGGTTTGTGTTCCGGCCCGGAGATGCGCCAGGCGGGCCGGTTGCGCTGGTGCCCTGCGTTGAGCAGGCCGCGCAGGTCCTCCTTCTCGCCCGCCTTGGGGCCGAAGATGGTGTCGGCCTCGTCCACCAGCAGCGTCGGCGGGTTCTTGCCGATGACGCGGAAGACCACGGCCGGAGAGGTGTTCACCGTCATCATCGGCTGGTACACGGTCTCGTGGAGCACATCCAGCACGCGGGACTTTCCGCACCCCTTGGTCGGCCCCACCACCGCCAGACGTGGCGCGTGCTGCAGAGCCGGCTGGATATGGGAGGCCGCCACCCACAGCGTCATCGCAGTCAGCGCCTCCTCGCTCGGCAGCACCACGTACCGACCGATCGCCGCCTGCAGCTCGGTCAGCAGCGCAGCACCGTCTGCCTCGCCGTCGGCGCCATCGCGGTCCCCGGTCCCCGACGCGTCGTGCGAGGCCACGGTCCCCTCCTGCATGGTCCCCACGGGACCGCCGGCCCCCGCGTCCCGGTGGGGACCGTGGTCACGGTCCCCACTACGGTCCCCTGTTGCTGCGGCCGCATTTTGGGGACCGGTCCCCGAGCTGGGGACCCGGGGACCGGGACCAGGCTCCTGGTCCCCCTCTGCCGGTGGTCCCGTCCGCACGCCGTTGGCCTGCGTCTCTTCGACGTCAGCGGATATCCGATGGTGTGCTTGGTCCCCGGTCCCCACGCGAGGGGACCGGGACTCGGCTCGGTCCCCGCCCCGCCAGAGGGCTTGCTGGCCGGGGACCGGCGCCACTGGCGGCCAGACGGCCTTGGGCCTGCTTTCCGCATCAGCAGATGGGCTCGAAGCACGTGAGGACGTAGAGTTGTCCATAGACGTTCCTCTCTGGTGAGGGGCAGGACGGGCTAGCTCCCGCCCCTCACAGGCTCGTTCGTTCAGGGATGGGCGATGCGTAGAGGAATCTCCGGCCCCCGGCGTTGGCGCGCCGAGGGCCGCTCTGTTTCCCCTCGGGTCATGCCGTGAGGTCGTACGCGGTCTGCTGGTCGAGCCAGGCGTCGACCTCGCACCAGCGGTAGCGCAGGTGCCGGCCGACCTTGTGGACCATCGGGCCGGTACCCCGGTACTTCCACTGGTAGAGGGTCTTCACCGGCACCCCGAGGTAGGCGGCGATCTCAGCGGGCGTGGCGAGCGGGCCGCGCGCGGCGGCCGTGGCGCGGCGAGGGAATCCGTTGGGCAAGGGAACTCCATATCGATTGCAGGCGACATGCATGGGCAAGAAAGCCACACGCTTCGAACTCTGGCCACGACCATCTCGTGGACTTCAACGGACGACCCAAACCGCAGGTCGAACGAAGCGGCCATAACCGTAAGGGCAAATCGCCGGTCAACCAAAAAGTTTGCCCAACCATCCAGTTCCCTCCGGTCGATCCCATAGGAACTCGGCAACTCAGCACGGGAATCGGCAGGTCGAGAGCACGCAGCGATGCCCGCCGCCACCTGGCACCGCTGCAGCGGCGTGGACCGCACACAGAATCCCCGGCACTCCAGACCGCTTTTCCCCCGCCAACTACTTGCCCTCTGCAAGTTCTATAGAGTTTAAGAACCAACTCTTGCCATGCCTGCCGAATTCGAGTTAAAGCTATCCGTCATGGCTACTCACCCCATCGCATTCGGCCCGGCCGGAATCCGCGCAGCCCGCAATATCGAGGCCGCTCGCCTGGCGAGCCGCCTCACCCAGCGGCAGCTCGCCGAGCGATGCACCACCCTGGGCCGCCCGATGACCAGCAACGTCCTCAGCCGCACCGAACGGGCCCGGCGTCGCTGCGACATCGACGACCTCGTCGCCATCGCCGCCGCTCTCGGCGTCTCGCCCTTGGCCTTGCTGCTGCCTTCCTCCGCAGCCGACTTTGCGACCGCCGTGTCCAACGGCGTTGGAGAAGGGGTCTGATGGCGCGCGTCTGGATAGAGGACCGCGCTGGGCATACGGCATACGTGCAGGCTGTGGCAGCGGCCAAGCAGGCAGGCCGCACCCCTCCTGGGCGCTATCGCGTGCGCTGGTACGACCCGGACGGCAAACCGAAGATGAAGACCCTGGCCCGCAAGGTCGACGCCGAAGCTGAGCGGACGAGGGTGGAGTCCCGCATCGCCGATGGCACCTACCGCGACCCAGCCGCAGCGCGCGTGAAGTTCGCCGAGGTGGCGGAGTCCTGGTTGGCTGCGCAGGTCCACCTCAAGCGGTCAACTCGCAACCGCTACCGAGGCGTGCTCGACGTGCACGTGATCCCCAAGTGGGGCACCACGCCAGTGGACCGCGTCCGCTTCGAGGACATCGCCGAATGGCTCGCGGACATGCTGTCCGGTGAGGCGGCGGGAGGCAGGAAGCTCAGCGCGCGTTCGGTGCGCAAGGCGTACGTCGTCCTCAGCCGCGTACTCGGCTTCGCGGTCAAGTCCCGTCGCCTGGCGTTCAACCCGGCCGCCGGCGTTCCCCTGCCGAAGCCGGTACCGGCTGACCACGTTTACCTCGACGACCTTCAAGCCGAAGCGCTCGCCGACGCGGCGGGGGCATATCGGGTCTTCATCCTGCTGCTGGCCTACACGGGGCTGCGCTGGGGCGAGGCGTCCGCGCTGAAGGTGAGGCGCGTCGACCTCGACGCCTGCCGCGCGCACATCGTCGAGGCGTACGTCGAGGACAACGGCAAGCTCTACCTCGACTCGCCCAAGAACCATGAGCGCCGGTCCGTCCCGATCCCTCGGTTCCTCGCCGAGGAGTTGAAGCCCCATGTCGAGGGGCGGGGCGAGGGCGAGCTCCTGTTTACGGCTCCGCAGGGCGGACCGCTACGGGCCCGGAACTTCCGTCAACGGTTCTTCGCCCCGGCCGTTGCCAAGGCGGGCCTCGGCCACCTCAAGCTCACGCCGCACAAGCTGCGCCACACGGCGGCTTCTCTCGCCATCGCCAGCGGCGCGGACATCAACGTCGTCCAGACCATGCTCGGCCACAAGTCCGCGACGCTGACGCTGGACACGTACGGCCATCTCTTCCCCGACCGCCTCGACGAGGTCTCGAAGAAGATGCACAAGCGCCGGGCCAAGCAGTTGGCCAAGGCGAAGGCCAAGCTGGAGAAGGCGGAGAAGAAGGCACGCAAGGCCGCCGAGACGGTGGCCGTCCTGGAGGATGCCGCCGCGTGAGGTGTGTCTGATCCGTGCCGAGGAGCCGGTGCCGAAGGAGCCACCCACCGTGCTGACATGGCGGGGCGGCCCCTTCGGCTCCTCTTGGTACGGGTCCAGCCGCGCGCTCAGTGGCCCTTGCGGAAGGCCCGGTCCGTTGCCTCGGCAGCCGCATCGGCAGCAAGCTGCTCGATCTCCTCCGGCACCTTTCGCTCGTCGATGGCGAAGAGCCGACCGCCGACGAGCGTGGTGGTGGGCTTCCAGCCGAGACGGCGGCCGGCCTCGCGGGCAGCGCGCCGGACGTCCTTCAGCTCGCCCATCTCTTCGAGGTCGCTGATGCTCAGGACGAGCTGGCCGTAGAACCCCTTGTACTGGGGCTTGAGGGCGGCCCTCATCAGCGGCTCCAGGCGGTCGACCAGGTTCTCGTACCGGCGCCGGGCCAGCTCGTCCTTCACAGGCATCGTCTGCCACTCCCCACCCTCAGTGCGCACCGTATGTGTGCCATATATGTGCCGCAAGACCGGAGGCCCTGCCGCCCACTCGGGCGACAGGGCCTTTGACCTGGTGTTTCTCTGTGCCCCCGGCAGGATTCGAACCTGCGACACCCGCTTTAGGAGAGCGGTGCTCTATCCCCTGAGCTACGAAGGCGGGGATCTGTCGGAAAACGTGTCCAAGACCCGGCGCGGATGACGGTGGGCTTCAGACCTGCTGCCGACAGTGTCGTAGTGGGCAGACCGGCGAGGACTGGCCACCGCCGACAGTGTAGCGGGTCGGGTGAGATCGGTGTCGGTGTGTGATCAGTGGTTCCTGGGTCGAACTGACTGGGGGCATCGGAGCGGGTGCTGAGCCGGCGGGTCCGGGCGAGGGACGGTGTGAGGCGACGAGGGGCGCCTGGTGGTGCATGGCTCGCGTGACGGAGTTGTTCAGCCAGGCGTGGCCGATGTAGATGAGCAGGCCCCTTCGGCTCCGTAGGCGGGAACCCACTTATGTGGGTAGCTCTGGCCGAATCGTGAATGTGTGGATTCGCTGTCCTGGCGGAGCCTTTTGAGACGGCGGCCTGCGGGTGTGTCGGGCGGGACTGCCGGAGGTGCTCGGTGCGATTGAAGCGTCTCTTTTGAGTTCCTCGACGGGGAGCGGTGTGTAGTGGGTCTGCCCGTCGACGGTGATGTGGCGTTTGCAGCCCCGGGCCTCGGCGACGTAGACATCGTGTTGGCAGGGGCTGTCCTGGTTGCGCTCCAGGGACTGCGCTGGGAGTGCTGAGTGCTGGGGCTGAAGACGAGCAGGCCTTCGGTGATCAAGGGGGCGCGGTGGACGCTGCGGAGGGTCGCGTCGTAGGCGGCGGTCCGTAGGCCGGGGGCATGGGGAGGGTGTGCTTGACCAGCCACGATGGGGAGCAGGACCGCCGTAAGTAAAGGCGGCTGCGCGACGATGACCACCGGAAAGCTACTGTCTGTCCGTATCCCAACCCGCAGCGCTGCAGAGTCCGGCTGCACCCCTGTGAGTGGCCACCAGGTGAGCCCAGGTCGGGCACGCGTGAACGTGGCGCACGGTGCCTTACTGAGCGTTTTCAGCGTTGCCTCTCCAGGGTGAGGACGGCTTTGGCGATGACGGTCATGCGGTTGGGGCTGATGCGGGATCTGCGGAAGATCTG
>NZ_JBIUBU010000037.1:0-44377 GCF_044548345.1 Streptomyces sp. NPDC052042
AAGCCCGGGCCCGGCCCCCGCGGCCTCAGCGGACGGCTCCGCCGCGAGCCGTCCCAGCGACACCACTTCGGCTGGCACTCCCACAACGCCGCCCGCAGCCGGGGGCGGACCCGCGCATGGCGGTAACTCGTCGAACGGTGGCGCAGACGGCGCCGGCTCATCCGGCAACGACACCACTGGGGGCTCATCCGGGAATGCATCCGGTGATGCGTCCGGCGGCAACACCACCGGGGGCAAGACCACCGGCGGGTCGGGTGACACGGGCGGCTCCGGCGGCTCGGGCGGCTCGGGCGGAAGTAACGGTTCCAGCGGTTCCGGTGGGACGTCTGGTGGGGCGACCTCGCCGAAACCGCCCGCGCCCAGCGGTTACTTCCAGCTGAGGAACGTCGACAACGGCAAGTGCCTGGCCGTGAACTTCGGCGGCGCCGTGTTCGCCACCTGCGCGGACAGCCCGGCAACCAACTGGACCGCAAAGGCTGGTTCGGGCGGTTCCTACCAGCTGTACAACGAGTCCGCCCGCCAGTGTCTGACTGCCGTGGGCATGCTGCGAATGGCCGACTGCGGCTCCGCGGCCGGCCAGAAATGGCGCACGGGTACCAGTAGCACCCTCGTGAACCTGGGCAGCAGCTGGTGTCTCGTAGGGAGTGCCGGCTGGCCGGCCATGAGGTCCTGCGAGCCGTCGGAGCCTGCTCAGCACTGGGCGAGGGAGCGATCCTAGTGCCCTGAGTCTCTCTAGTGTGATGCGCCGGAAATCCTGAGGATTATTAAATACCCTATTGCCATGTCGCATCCGGGCCCTTCTGCTGTGGTGTCGAGCGGTGGTCCGGCCTGCTGACCGACAAGCTCATCCGCCGCGGCGTCCACAAGTCCGTGAAGGCTCTGGAGCACGACATCACCGCGTGGATCGACACCTGGAACGAGAACCCGCGGCCCTTCACCTGGACGAAGACTGCCGACGAGATCCTCAACTCCCTCGCCGACTACCTCACCAAGGTCGGAACCACCGGCCAGCCAACAGAGCAGAACTAACCCTTAGGATTTCCGGCGCATCACACTAGTGCCGCGGCAGGCAACGTTCGCCCTGTCGGCTGCTCTGGGATGATGGGGCACATGGACGAGGAAGTCATCCCGATTCTTCACGTCAAGGATGCCGCTGTGGCGGTTGCGTGGTACGACCGTCTGGGCTTCATCCAGCAGTGGGAACATCGCTTCGAACCGGGACTTCCCGCGTTCGTGGAGGTGGCCCGTGGCCGGGTGAGGTTGTTCTTGTCGGAGCACAACGGCGACGCCCGCCCCGATACGTTGGTGTACCTCCGCGTCCGTGATGTCGACGCCATCGCGGACGAGTTCGGTGTTCAGGCGGAGGTCGCTCCGTGGGCGCGCGAGATTGAGCTGCGTGATCCTGACGGTAACCGGCTGCGCGTGGGCACGCCTGCGGAATGAATGCTCTCGGCTGGCGTGTGGCAGCGAAACTGTGCTGGTGGCAGAACGAGTGCGTGTTCGTGAGATCAGTGACGACGAGGGGAAACGTCTCCTGCGGATCCTCCGCCGGGGTACCGGTTCGGTGGTGACCTGGCGGCGGGCCCAGATGGTGCTGCTGTCCGCGCAGGGCATGTCCGTGGCGAAGATCGCCGAGGTGACATTCACCAGCGCGGACCGGGTCCGGGACGTGATCCACAACTTCAACGCCGACGGCTTTGAGGCGCTTTACCCGAAGTACAAGGGCGGCCGGCCGAGAACCTTCACGCTTCCTGAGCGCCGGGAGATCAAGAAGATCGCCAAGTCCAGGCCGATCGAGCACGGCTTGCCGTTCTCGGTCTGGAGCCTGGTCAAACTGGCCGACTTCCTGGTCGCCGAGGGGGTGGTCGACGACATCAGCCACGAGGGCCTTCGGGCCCTGCTCCGCGAGGAGGGCGTCTCCTTTCAACGCGTGAAGACCTGGAAGGCCTCCCGCGACCCCGACTACGCCGCCAAGAAGGCCCGCATCGAGCATCTCTACGCGATCGCCGACGGCGAGGTCATACCCGAGGAAGACGAGCCCGAAGTCGTCTTCTGCATGGACGAGTTCGGGCCGCTCAACCTCCAGCCCCACCCCGGCCGACAGTGGGCCGAACGAGGCGGCAAGGGAAAGGACCCCCACCGTGAGCCCCGGCCCCGGCGGCGGGCGACCTACACCCGCCCGCACGGGGTCCGGCACCTGTTCGCCGCCTACGACCTCGCCAAGGACCACCTTTACGGGCACGTCAAGAAGACCAAGAACAGATCGAAGTTCCTAGAGTTCTGCCGCTACCTGCGCTCACTGCACCCGACAGACGTACGCATTGCGATCGTCTGTGACAACTACTCCCCGCACCTGACGACGAAACGATGCCAGCGGGTCGCGACGTGGGCGGCGGCGAACAACGTCGAGATCGCCTACACCCCGACCAACAGCTCCTGGCTCAACCGGATCGAGGCCCAGTTCACCGCCCTGCGCTACTTCACCCTCGACGGCACCGACCACACCAGCCACAAGGAACAGGGAAGCATGATCCGCCGCTACTGAACCGCCCCGGGTTCGGTAGAGATCTCAGATTGTGGTTGTGACCTGGGGTTTTGTCAGTTCCGTGTAGTAGTTGGTCTCGTACTCGACGGGTGGGACGTGGCCTATCTCACCGTGCAGGCGTCGGTGGCAGTACCAGTCGACCCACTCGGCGGTGGCCAGTTCGACCTGGGAGAGGGTCTTCCAAGGCCGCTGCGGCTTGATCAACTCGGTTTTGAACAGGCCGATCGTGCTCTCCATCAGGGCGTTGTCGTATGCATCGCCGACGGAGCCGATCGAGGCCGCGATGCCGGCCGCGTCCAGGTGCTCGGCCAGCCGGAAACTGGTGTACTGGCTGCCCGCGTCGCTGTGGTGTATCAACTCGCCGCGAACGTGAGGGTGTTCATCGCGGTCGCGCTGCCACAGCGCCATCTCCAGGGCGTCCAGGACGAGCTGGGTCTCCTTCGACGTCGTGGCGGATCGACCGGATCCAGCGGGAGATGACCGCCACGGCCGCCCTCATCGCCCCCGGCGAACCCGTGCCCGCCGTCCTCGCGGCCCTCGACCACGACCCACGCCACCGGATCACGGGCGCCGAGGCGTTCCGCGACTGGCTCCAGGAACTCGCCGACACCGCTATCGCCGACCTCGACGGCACCCACTTCGCCATCCCCGGGGCCCTGCGGCGCATCGACTGCCGGATCGCCCCCGGCGACGGCCCCGCCGTCTACCTGGCCCCCAGCGAGGACCTGTCACGCCCCGGCACGATCTGGTGGTCCCGCCCCGACCCCGACGCCCCCGTCCCGACCTGGACCGTACCGGGCACCATGTTCCACGAGGGCGTCCCGGGCCACCACCTCCAACTGGGCACCACCACCCTCAACACGACCACCCTCAACCGATTCCAGCGACTCTCCAGCGAACTCCACCCCGGCCACTGCGAAGGCTGGGGCCTGTACGCCGAACGGCTCATGGAGGAACTCGGCCACTTCGCCGACCCCGCCCACCGCCTCGGCATGCTGGCCACCGGACAACTGCTCCGCGCCGCACGAGTCGTCCTGGACATCGGACTGCACCTGCGCCTCCCCATCCCCGCGGGCACCGGCTTCCACGAGGGCGAGCGCTGGACCCCCCGACTGGCCCACGCGTTCCTCACCGGACACTGCGGTCTCGGCCCGCCCTCCTTCGTCGCCTTCGAGATCGACCGGTACCTGGGCCGCCCCGGCCAGGCCCTCGCCTACAAACTGGGCGAGAAGGTATGGCTGGAATCGCGCGAGGCGGCCCGCCGCCGCGACGGCGCCTCCTTCGACCTCGCACGCTTCCACCACCACGCCCTGAACCTGGGGCCGATGGGCCTGGACCTGCTGCGCACCGAACTGACGCGTGCGGACCGTGCCCACTGACCGCCACCGCCCGGGACCCCGCCCGCACGGCCCCCCGGCGAGCACACCCCAGGGCGGGGAGACGAGCGAACGGACGATCGCGGCGGTGGGCCACGCCGACCTGACCCCCGACACCTGGAAGCTGATACGGGGCGAACTGCGGGAACGCCTGGAAGGGCTCCCGCAGGACACGACCGGACTCGTCCGCGCGGGCGCCGGAGTACCGCCGGTCTTCGGGCGCCTGATGCGCGAGACCGGCCGACGCCTGGTCGTCCTCCTCCCGGAACGGTCCGAGGTCCTCGCCGACGCGCCGCCCCGCGACCGGGAGGCCCACCGCGAGCTGCTGGCCCTCGCCGAGGGGATCCGGATGCTGCCCTTCGACCCGCTGGACCGGGACGCCCGCGTGAGCGCGGACGAACAGCTCGTCGGCGGCTGCGCCCGGCTGCTGGCCGTCTGGGACGGCTCGCCGTCCAGCGGCCGGGACGCCACCGCCCATCTGGTGGCCTACGCCCGCGCCCGGGGCATCCCGGTGGAGGTCGTATGGCCCCCGGGCGCGGCCCGTGAGCAGGTCGGCGCCGTCTCCTCGCTCCGCGAGCGTGGATCCGGACGCTGACCATCACCTCACGAACACCTCACCGATTTCCCTCGGTTTTCCGTACGTGGGTGGTGTCGGCGCCGAGGAGCGCGCCGCCGGCACCGGTCGGGGTCACCTCGGGCACCGGGACGGAGTGCTCGTCGACCAGGGTGGAGTGCGGCTCGCCGGGATCGAAGGCGTGCCGCTCCCCCCACTGGCGCAGCGTGAGCAGTACGGGGAAGAGATCGCGTCCGCTGTCGGTGAGCACGTACTCCAGCCGACGGCCCGTGGGCGCGGTCTGCTGGGTGAGGACGCCGTGGGCGCTGAGCTTGCGCAGCCGGTCGCTGAGGATGTTGCGGGCGATGCCGGTGCGCCGCTGGAACTCGGTGAAGGAACGCGCCCCGTCCATCGCGTCCCGGATGACCAGCAGGCTCCAGCGGTCGCCGACCAGGTCGAGCGTACGGGCGACAGGACAGTCGGGGTCGGTCCAGGCGGGGCTCGGAGCGCCGGTGGAGGAGCGCGGCATGACACCTCCTAGATGAGTTGCGTATCGAGACCATCATGCCCTACGGTCAAATTGGTTTCACTTTGCTACTTATCTCGGATGGGAGTGCGATGGACGTCTGGCGACGGTTACTGCTGGCGATCATCTGTGGAGTCGCGGTGGCGAGCGTCTACGCCGCGCAGCCCGTGCTGGCACCGATGGGCGAAAGCCTCGGGGTCTCCGCAGGACAACTCGGATGGATCGTCTCGGTCGGCCAGTTCGGCTACCTGGCCGGACTGGTCCTGCTCGTACCGCTCGGCGACGTGGTCGCCAACAGGAGCCAGCTCATCGCCGTACACCTGGCGATCATTGCGGTCGGCCTCATCCTCACGGCCACGGCATCGGCCGCCTGGATGGCGTTCGCGGGCCTCGCGCTGGCCGGCATGTTCGCGGTCGTCGTACAGACCACGGTGGCCTACGCCGCCTCGGTCTCACCCCCCGAGGAACGCGGCCGGAACATCGGCGTCGTCACCTCCGGCGTGGTGGTCGGCATCCTCGGCGCCCGCGTCGTCACCGGACTCCTCGCCGACCACTGGGGCTGGCGCAGCATCTACGCCGTCCTCGGCGTCCTGGCACTCGGCCTCGCCGCCCTCGTCCTGCGCGCCCTGCCCCCCGAAGGCGCCGCCCGCCGCCCTACCGGGTACCGGCAGGCCGTCGTCTCCCTCGGCGGCCTGTTCGGACAGCGGCTCTTCCTGACCCGCGGCTTCATCGCGTTCTTCCTGTTCGCGTCGTTCGGAACGCTGTGGAGCGGACTGTCCCTGCCTCTGGCGGACGCACCCTGGCACCTGAGCGAGAGCCAGATCGGCATGTTCGGTGTCGCCGGGCTCGCCGGAGCCCTCGGCGCCGCCCGCGCCGGACGGTGGGTCGACGCCGGACGGGCGATCCCGATGGCCGGCCTCGCGCTGGTCCTCCTCATCGTCTCCTGGACCGCGACCGCGCAACTCACCCGGTCCCTGTGGCTGCTCGTCGTCGGCGTCATCGTCCTCGACTTCGCCGTCCAGGTCGTCCACGTGAGCAACCAGCACATGCTCACCACCGCCCACCCGGACCGCACCAGCGGTGTCATCGGCGGCTACATGGTCTTCTACTCCCTCGGCTCCGCCCTCGGCGCGGCCGCCACCACCTCCGTCTTCACCTCCCACGGATGGGCCGGATCCAGCCTCCTCGGAGCCGGATTCGCGGCCTGCGCGCTGATCGTCTGGGCGGCGGGCGGCGGCCTGGCGGCCAAGACCAGGGGAGACCTCCGCCCCGAGACCGCGGACACCGGACAGGAGGAACGACGGAAGGCGGAAACCGCCTAGCTAGGCGTCGCTGTACTGCCCCTCGGCGAGGAAGGACCGGACCTCGGCGGACCGCTGCCCACCCTGCAGATCGTCGGGCCCCGGATACGTGCCCGTATCGTCCTCGCCTGGCCGGCCACCGGACCCGCGAGCCCTGCGGCCCAGGCGCTCCTCGACCGCCTCCGTGAGGCCCTGGTGAACGCCCCCACGCGGTAGGGCAGGAGAACGTCCCTTTCGATTCTTGCCCGGCTGTTCGGTCAGGCAAGAATCGAAAGAGACCCTCTGACGCGACATGCCGGAAGGGTGCTCTCAGAACTCGCCGATACTCCAGGCGCCCGCAACGAGCAAGTGCTCTCCACACTGAGCTACAAGCGTTCTCGGTTCCCGCCTACGTAGCCACAACGGGGGATGCGAAGGCCGTCGCGGCCGCTGCATAGCATCGCAGATCTGCGATGTTCCGGGTGAGATCCATTCACAGCTGCTGCATGGATCGCGAAGCAGCAGTGCCCCCGCACGGAACGGTTGCCCTCTGCTTTCCAGCACCGGAACCGCCGTGCACGCGGCCGGTCGGACGTCGACTGTTCTGGAGATCCAGAACAAAGTGGTTGCCCTGGTGCTACCGCCCCGCCGGGCCGCGAGGCGCTGTCCTCGGGGTCTCCCCACACGCGAAAGCGGCGCCGCACGAGGGGTGCGACGCCGCAGGGCACTGCTTCAGAGGGTCAGCGTTTGCGCCGGGACGTCCTGGAAGTCCGGGTCATCGAACCGGTCGTCGTCGTCCATCGCTCCGATCGCCGCCAGCTGGTCCGCGGGTGTGCGAAAGCCGGCGATGAGGGGGCTGAGCCGGTAGACGCCGTTCCCTTCCTTCCAGACCATCTGGGCGAAGCCGAGGTGCTGAAGGCCGCGGGTGACCTTCGAGCGGCTCAGCCCGACGTGCTGAGCAATGACGTCCTGAGTGGCCACGCAGCGCCCGCCGGGCTCCTGGCGTCCCAGGAGGTGCAGCAGGACCGAGTATGCGGCCGGCGGCATGCCCCTGGGAGTGAAGGCGAGGGCGTTGTTGGCCGTCCAGACGTACTCGGGGATCATGCTTTCCACGGAGATCGTCATGACGTCCCATCCTCCTCCGGCCGCGCCTGTCGGGCTGCAGCTCGGGCCCGTGCTCGGGCCTTGTCCTCCCGGGGCGGCTTCTTCTCCGGGTCCGGCAGCCTCCGCAACTCGCGGAAAGCGTCTGGCAGGTCCTCATTCTCTTCGATCGCGTCCAGCAGCGAGAGCTGGTCGACCTTCATGGTGCCCGCCACACGCAGACCGGGCTTCGGCTCGATGGGCACCCTGCCGCCCCTCAGCGTCAGCCTGGGGTGCAACTGGTACGTGCCCGCCTTGAGCTTGACGACCACTCCGATCTGCCCGGCCTCCTTGAGCGACCGGGAGATCTGCGACTGCTTCACCTTCAGCAGCTCCGCCAGCTCCGTCTGCGTCGCCTCGACGGTCCCACCGGGCTTCTGCATGCCCATCATCCGCACGATCAGCCGAAGTGACACCAGGTCGTCGCGGTAGTAGTCGGCGAGCCAGCACAGAAACACCTGGCTGTCCATGACGAAGTCCTCGTCCAGGAACCCGTCGCTGGTGACCGGCGGCTCCACCGAGGCCCGGTAGCCGTCCGGCAAGTTGACTACGTTCGCCTGCCGCAGCGCCCCGGGCATCCGGAAAGCACTCGGGGGCGGCGGGGGAGGAGCGTTGGCCGGGGCCGGCCTCCGCCGCGGCTGCTGCTGCGGCTGTGCCGTCATCGGGTGGCTCCGCTCCTCATGATCAGTAGGTGTGGCCGCAGCGTACTGGATTGTGCCCCTCCTGCACTTTCCTGTTCCCCAGATGCACTTTCCGCGTGCCGTTATCACCCGGGGGTGATTTCTCCCCCCTCCCTCCACATCGACCAGGGCGCGACCCCGCCCCGCAGTTTGTGCCCCACGTGCACAATCCGCATCACGCCCACCGAGACCCTGGCCGTCACAATGTGCACCTGAGGCACAAACAAGGGTCGTTTTACAACCCCGGGGTGATAACCCGGACCCTGATTTATCACCCCGGGGTGATACTCCTGAGCCCCCAAAAATGCGCTGACCTGCGGAAACGTCGATCTCTCTTCCCCCTCTAGAGCGTGCGCGCACGTGATACCGGAAGATGGCCAGGCTCGCCACCCTGACCGGGCTGTACCCGCTGGCGGTGAATTCGGACTGTGCCGTCTACGCCAGCCGCGGCCCCTGTCCGCTGGACTTCCTGCCGTCCAACGGCGACGGCACCCCGGTGTATGGCACCTTCCGTCTTGGCGCGAACCCGGGCTTCTGCAAGCTGGAGGGCGTGGCTGAGATGGCCTGGGCGGTCGACCTGATCGAGCAGGGCCACAACCTCGCCCGCCACATCAAGGGCGACGGCCACGACGCCGTCCTGGACGAAGGGGAGTGACCCGTGGCGGGAGAGATCGACGACGCCCTGGAGCAGTCCGGCTACGAGCACATCACCAAGCCGCCGCCGAAGACCGCACCCGCGCAGATGCGGCTGCTGGCGAAGGCGGAGAAAGGTTCCACGAAAGCGGTGGCGCACCGTCTTGGCGTCTCACAGCGGCAGGTGGAACGCTATCTCGCCGGGCAGGCCAAGAACCCCCGCCCGGCGCTGAAGGCGGCGCTGGAGCGGGAGTCGGCCAAGGTGTGGCAGCCGCGCGTACGGCAGCAGGCCCGCAAGAGGGCCGCGACCAGCGCTGGCATCACCGTGGAGACTCGGGCCCGGTTCGGCTACACCGCGCCGATCGGCACCACCGACGACGGCCGGATGCGCCGGCTGACCGTCCACCTCCCCCGGAATACGCCCGCCGCCTGTTCGACGCCCAGCAGCAGGGTGCCACCGACCAGCACATGCGTGACATCGTCGCCGAAGGACTGCAGGAGGTGTACTTCAAGGACGGCGGACGCCGCGCCACGGGCCTTGAGGTCGCCCTCACCGACATCGACTATTTCGATGTCTCATTTTGACAAGGCCTGGTCTCGGGCCGCGCGGCTGTGCCGGGGTATGCCGAAGCTCGATAGCTGCCACACAGGCAGGCTTGTTGTCACCAAGATCGTTGGGCGCGATGCGCCTGCACGGTGACGGGATCCTGCGCATCCCTTGGGGGAGCTTCTTCAGCTTCAGGTGCGACTGGGTGTACTCGAACAGCCTTGATGGACATCGGACTTCTCTGTGAAGCTATGGCGATGACCACCACACCAGCATGGGAGCAGCGCTCCGCCGACCTGTGGGCCGCCATCGGCGGCTTCGCCCCCGCCGACTTCCGCGCGAAGATCGGGGCGCTGGCCGACGAACTCCCCGAGGGCCACCCGGTCGCGTACTTCGAGCGTGCGTCGGCGAACGACTCGACCGGCGAGGGTGAGGCGGCCGTACCGCTCTACCGGAAGGCGCTGGAGGCCGGGCTGACCGGCGAGCGCAGGCGGCGGGCCGTGATCCAGATGGCGAGTACGCTGCGCGCGCTCGGGGACGCCGAGACGAGCATCGAACTGCTTACCGCGGAGCGGGACAACGGTTCCGACCACCTTGACGATGCGGTCTCCGCCTTCCTGGCGCTCGCGCTGATCGACGCCGGCCGGGAACGCGAGGCGGCCGCGCTGGCCCTGGGAGCGCTCTCCAAGCACCTGCCGCGCTACAACCGCTCCCTCGCGAACTACGCGAAGATCGCGATCGGCGAGGAGCCGACGGCCTGAGAGCCGGACCCCGGCTCCATGGCCCTCCAGGGACTTCGGTCCCGCCCTCGTGGCATCTCCACCGGGGGCGGGGCCGTTCCCACCCCGCCCCGCGGCCAACACGTACGCGCGCGCATGGTGTTCAACTTCCAGGCAAGGCGGCCGAGTCGGCGGAATCGGTAGGTTGAGTACCGGGCGCTGATGCCTGGGAAGAGGGCCGCGGGGATGGGGCAGAAGCAGCAGGTGCGGGGTGCGGTGATTTCGGCCGGGCGGCTCGGGGAGCTGCTGGCGGACATGATCACCGGACGCCCCGCCTACCGGCATCTTGCAGGGGCCGTCCGCATGCTCATCCTCGACGGCCAGATCGCCGTCGACGCCCGGCTGCCCGCGGAACGGGAGCTGGCCCCCGCACTCGCGCTGAGCCGCACCACCATCAGCGCCGCCTACGAACTGCTGCGCAAGAGCGGGTACGCCCGCAGCCGGCGCGGATCCGGCACCTGGACCGCACTGCCCGAAGGGGCGCTTCCCGCAGAGGAATCGGAGCCGGACGCCGCGCCGCTTCGCCCCCCGGGCAGCGCCGCGCTGCTGCCGCCGCCGGAGAGCGTCGTCGACCTCGCCACGGCCGCGCTGTCGATGCCCCAGGATGTGCTCGCCCGGGATCTCGCCGAGGCGGCCCTGCGGCTACCGCACCGCGCCCGCACCCCCGGCTACCACCCTTACGGGCTGCCCGAGCTGCGGAGTGCCGTCGCCGCCCGCTACACAGCCCGCGGCCTGCCCACGGACCGGGAGCAGATCCTCATCACCGCGGGCGCGCAGCAGGCTCTGAGCCTCACAGTGTCGCTGCTGTGCGGCCCCGGCGATCGGGTGCTCGTGGAGAGCCCGTCGTACCCGAACGCACTCGACGCGATCCGGCGCGCCCATCTGCGCCCCGTTCCGGTGCCGGTCACCGAGGACGGCTGGGACGGCGAGGTACTCACCTCCGCCCTGCGCCAGAGCGTGCCGCGACTGGCGTATCTCATCCCTGCCTTCCACAACCCCACCGGCAGCCTGATGCCGCCCGACCAGTGTGCCGAGGTGCTCTGCGCTACCCGCCGGCCCGGCACCTGGCTCGTCGTCGACGAGACACTCGCCGACATAGCTCTGGACACCGGGCCGCCGCCGCCGTTCGCCGCGTACGGGGCCGGCGGCGGGGCAGACCACGTCATCTCCGTCGGCTCGCTCAGCAAGTGCTACTGGGGCGGGCTGCGGGTCGGCTGGCTGCGCGCCTCACCGCGGCTCGTTGCCGAACTGGCCGAGCTGCGGGCGACGGTGGACGTCTCGGGCTCCGTGCTGGACCAACTGCTCGCCCTGTCGCTGCTGGATCGCGGGGACGGCTGGCTGGCCGACCGGGTCGACCAGGTGCGGCGCAGGCGCCAGGCACTCGTCACCGCGCTGGAGCACCATCTGCCGTACTGGTCCTGGCGGTTGCCGCCGGGCGGTCTGTCGTTGTGGGTGGATCTGGGGCGGCCTGTCGCCTCCGCCCTCGCCGAACGGGCCCTCGCGCACGGGGTGCGCATCGGGTCGGGGGCGCGCTTCGGCGGCGAACCGGGGCTCTACGAGCACCGGCTGCGCATCCCGTACACGCTGCCTCCCGCCGCGCTCGGGGAGGCCGTACGGCGGCTGGCGGTTTCCCTGGACGCCGATCCGCCGCCCGTGTCGGGCGCGGCCCGCTCCCGCAGCGACTGGGTGGCCTGAGACCCCGGCACCACAGGGCCGCACCGGCCACCGCGCATCGCGTCCAACTGCGTACGTCCGCAGTTGGACGCGATTTTTCATGTGCGCGCCCCTGTTCATATTCAACTTCGCATTTCAAGGGACTCTGAGAATCAGTGCGCCGATCTGTTCGCCGAAATGTTCAACTCGCCTAGTCTGCTGTCTTGTTCAGCTTTCCGCCGATTGACGCATGCGGTCCTGCCGGGCGAATATTTCGTCACCGCCGAAAACGGCGGCGGAAAACGAAAAGAGGAGTGAGCAACATGGAGAACACCGTGGAGTTCGACGACATCGAGTTCATCGAGACCTCTGCCGAGCTGCTGGCGACGTCGTACTACGTCAACATCCAGTAATTGCCTGCTGCGGCCGGAGGGGCGGGATTCATCGTCACTGCCCCTCCGCCGCATCATGCGCGGCTGTTGTTCGTTCCACGCCAACGCGCACCGGAAGGAAAGAAGATGAACAACTACACGTTCGAAGATCTGGTGGGGGACGAAAAGGTCTTCTTTGCCGAGTACTTCAACAAGAAGCCCATGTTGCGGAAGGCCACCATGCCGGGGGATGTGCGCGACATCCTCTCCATCCGCAAGCTCGACGAACTGCTGCACCTCGAAGTCGTCCGGCCGCCCTATATCAAGGTGAATCACAACGGTTCCGGCGTCCCCGAGAAGGGCTACACGCGCAGCGTCGTCGTCCAGGGCGTCAATATAACCGACACGGTCGTGCCGGAGAAGATCTACGAGCTCTTCCGCGCCGGTGCCACCGTCACCTGGTGCTCGCTCAACCAGATCGTCCCCGAACTGCGCGACTTCACCCGCGTCATCAGCGACAAGATGGCCGTCAGGACCGATGTCGTCGGCTTTATGACCCCCACCAAGAAGCGGGGTTACCTGCCGCACCACGACCCGGTCGACCTCTTCATCGTCCAGCTCGAGGGCACCAAGCGGTGGAAGCTGTGGAACCCGCCGGCCGAGCGCCTGGGCGACAACGCCTCCTACACCGACGAGCAACTCGGCGAGCCGGCCATCGAGGTCCTGCTGGAACCGGGCGACGTCCTGTACCTGCCGTACAACACCCCGCATGCGGCCGCCGCCGAGGACCAGGTGTCGCTGCACCTGTCGATCATGATGCGCCCCCGCATGTGGAAGGACCTGCTGCGGGAGACCTTCGAACAGGTCGCCTCCGACCCGGAGTTCAACGAGTACCCGCACATCGGGGAGCTGCGGGACTCGAGCGTGGAGTCGCTGTTCCGGCAGAAGATCACCTCGCTCGCCGCCCGCATGGAGTCCCTGGACGCCGGCCACGAGCTGGACCGGCTCGCCGACCTGGGCCGCCATATGCCGGGCACCTCCCACGGCACCACGTTCCAGACCATCGCCGCGACGGACGGACTCACCCCGGACGCGCTGCTGCGCCGTACCGCGGCGGCCGTGGAGTTCGGCGCGAACGAGGGCGGCCGTACCCAGATGACCGTCAACGGTCACAAGATCGCCGTGCCGGCCCCGGTGGCCGAGAGGCTCGCGGGCCTCGGCGACGGCGAGCCGGTCCCCGCGGGCGAGATCTTCCCGGGTGTTCCCGCGGAACGTGCGACGAAGGCCGCCCAGGGCCTGACCCGGCTCGGCGTGCTCGAGGTTGCAGGGGCGCGCTGACCGCGTCCGGCACGGGAGCACCGACACGAGAGCAACGGGAGCAACGGATGCCACCATCACGTCTGCTGGAGGCGAAGAGCGTGGACACCTCCACGACCACCCACGGCTTCGAGGACCTCGTCGGCGACGCCGGAGTCTTCTTCTCGGAGCACTTCAACAAGAAGCCGCTGCTGCGCAGGGGTGCGCTCGAAGGCAGTACCCGGAGCCTCGTGTCGGTGCGGCAACTCGACGACATCGTCGCCATGGAAGCCGTCTCACCCTCGTATCTGCGCGTCGCCAAGGACGGCCGCGGTGTACCCGGTAAGGCGTACACCCGCACCGTTGCCGACCGCGGCGCGGCGCTCACCGAGGCGGTCGTCCCGGAGCAGGTGTACGAGCTGTTCCGGTCCGGCGGCACCATCACGTGGAACGCGCTCAACCACTTCCTGCCGTCCGCCCGGCACCTGGTGGACGTCTTCGCCCGAACGTTCGCCTGCCCCAGCGAGGTGGTCGCCTTCCTGACCCCCGCCGGCAAGGACGGCTACGCCCCGCACCACGATCCGGTCGACGTCTACGTCATCCAGATCGAGGGCACCAAGGACTGGCGGATCTGGGAGCCGCCCGCCGGACGCCGTGCGGACAGGGCCTCCCACCGGCCGGAGGACCTCGGCACGCCCGTCATCGAGACGACGCTGCGCCCGGGCGACGTCCTGTATCTGCCGTACGGGACTCCGCACGCGGCGGCCGCAAAGGCCGAGGTGTCCCTGCACCTGTCGGTCACCGTCGAGCCACGGCGCTGGCGCGACCTCGTGAGCGAGACGGTGGAACACCTGGTCCAGGAACCGGAGTTCGACGGCTTCCCCCACCTGGGCGGCGGCGCGGACGCGCACGGCACTGCGGCGGCCCTCGGCGGGATACTGCGGCAGCTCGCCGACCGGCTGGAGCGGGCCGATCCTGCCGCCGAGACCGAGCGGCTGCTCGCGGCCGGCCGCCACCGCGCCGGCGCCGGCCGGTCCCGCGAGTTCGAACGGCTCGCGTCCGCGGACGTGCTCGCCCCCGACACCCCGCTGCGCCGCAGTGCCGTGCCCGTCGAGATCGGGCCGAGCGACGGCACGAAGAGCGGACTGCTCGTCAACGGACACCGGCTCGCCGTCCCGGACGCTGTCGCCGACGCCTTGCGCGGTCTGGAGAACGGCGGCGTGGTCCCGGCGGCCCGCTTCTTCCCGGGAGTCCCCGAAGCCCGGTCCTTGCACGCAGCCCAGGGGCTCACCCGTCTCGGGGTGCTGGAAACCGCCGACCACACGAGGAGCTGAGCCATCACCATGGCCGACACCACACAAGGGGCCCCAGCGCCCACGAGTGCCGCCACGTCCCCGCTGGCATGGCGGGACGTCTACGTCCTCGCCGGCATGCGGGGACTGTCCTTCGCCGGTGACATCGCGGCCGCCACCGCCCTGACCCTGCTGCTCCAGACGAACGGCGCCGGATCGTACGCGGTCATGGCGATGCTGCTCGCGGCCGTCCTGCCGCCCGCCCTGCTCGCGCCCGTCACTGGGGCGTTCGCGGACCGGTTCGACAGCCGCAGGCTCATCGTCACGGTCGCCTCGCTGCAGATCCTCGTCTGTCTGGCGATGACGCAGACGACCTCACCGGTCCTACTGATCATCCTGGCCGTCCTGCTCTCCACCGGTCTCGCCTTCACCCACCCGGTCTTCGCCGGGCTGCCCGGGGCGATGGTCGGCAAGGAGAACGTCCCTCGGGCCTCGGCGATCTCCCAGACCACCGCGATGACGGGCATGGTCATCGCCCCGGGCATCGCGGGCTTCCTCACCGCCCGCTTCGGCGTCAATGTCTCGCTGCTGCTCGACGCGGCGACCTTCGGGGTCGTCGTGCTGGGTGCCTTGACGATCCGCACCCGGCTGCACAAGAAGGACCCCGCGAAGGCGGCGGGCGCTGGCAACGAGAGGGCAGGGGAGCGGCCCGCCTACCGGGTGTCCACCGACCGCTTCCTGCGCTCCGTGCTCGTGATCAGCGGCGTGGTGATGGCGGCGGCGAGCATCATTAACGTCCTTATCGTCTTCTATGTGCGCGACACCTTCGGCGCGTCCGAGGAGACGTACGGGCTGATCATGTCCTCGTGGATGGCGGGCCTGGTGCCCGGTGCGCTGCTGGTGCGCCGGATCAAGCGGTTCAACCACGAGGCGATCCTCATCGGTTCGTTCCTGTGCATCGTGGTGGGCATCCTGGGCGCTGGGCTGGCCCCGGGCGCCTGGTGGATCGTGCCGTTCTACGTGATCGGCGGATTCGGCAACGGCGCCCAGGCCACGGTCACCCATATCGTCATCAACCTACGGGTGCCCGACACCCACCGCGGCCGGGCGTTCGCCGCGCTCGGCGCGGTGTCCAACACCGGTCCCGCCGTGGGGTATCTGATGGGCGGCGTGATCCTCGGCTTCATGGAGCCGAGGTATGCCTTCCTGGTGGCGGGAGCCTGCGCCCTAGTGGCCGTGCTCACCTTCCACCGGGGAGTGCTGCGGACCGCCGACGGTGCCGAGGCCGACGTCACCCCGGAACCGGCCACGCAGACGCAGGCCGAGCTGAGCAAGGCCGCATCGCGGTGAGCGGCGCGATCACGGCGCACGACGTCGACACGGACCCGGCGACCCGGCCGCAGGACGACTTCTACACCCACGTCAACGGCCGCTGGGCGGACGCCTTCGAGCTGCCCGAGCACCGGGCCGAGGCCACCATGTTGTCCCTCCTCGCCGAGAAGGTGCAGGACGACGTCGTCGCCGTGATCCGCAGCAGCACCCCGGGCCCCGCCGCCGCATTGGACAGCCCCGGCCGGCAGATCGCCGATCTCTACGGAAGCTTCATGGACGAGGCCGGCGTCGAGGAACGGGGCCCGGCCGATCTCGCCGCTCTGCTCGACACCGTCCGCGCGGTCACCGGCCGCGCGGGCCTGGCCCGGCTGATGGGCCGGCTGCAGCGCGAGGGCGTCGGCGGGCCCGTCGAGGCGACCGTCGCCACCGACACCGCGGGCACCCGCGGCTATCTGCTCACCCTCACCCAGTCCGGCCTGGCCCTGCCCGGTGGCGTGGCCCCCTACCTTGATGCGGCCCGTACGCCGCTGCGCGAGCAGTACGCCGAGCATCTGCGGCGGATGATGGAACTGGCCGGACAGCCGGAGCCCCGGCACGCGGCGGACGCCGCCCTGCGCGTCGAGACCGCGCTCGCAGCCGCCCACACCCCGCCGGACGCGTCGGGCCGCATCAGGGCCGAGACATACGTCTGCACCGCGGCCGAACTCGCCGCAGGCAGCGGCTCGTTTCCCTGGGACGCATGGCTGGAAGGGCTCGGCGACATCCCGTCCGACGCACCCGTCCAGCTCCGCCCGGGCCCGTTCCGTACCGCCCTTGACAAGTGGTGGACGGCGGCGGACCTCGAGGACCTGAAGCTCTGGCTGGTCTGGCTGCGGGTGCACGAGGCGGCCCCGTTCGGCCCCGGCGCGACGTTCGCGGAGAACTTCCGCTTCTACGGGCAGGTGCTGACCGGGTCACGTCGGCCCCGGCCCCGCTGGATGCGGGCGACCTCCTTCGTCCAGACCGTCCTCGGCGACGAGGTGGGGGAGCGCTATCTCAAGGAGCACCTCGCGCCCGGCGCCCGCAAGGCCGCTGAGGATCTGGTGGACGCGCTCGTGCAGGCGTACCGCGGCTGCCTGGAGCAGGCCGGTTGGATGGCCGGCAGCACTCGCGCGGCGGCGCTCGCCAAGCTCGACGCCATGCACTTCGAGCTCGGCTACCCGCGCGACACCGCCGCATACGACGAACTGCGCACCGACCCCGCCGATCTGCTGGGCAACGTACGCCGCGGCCGGACCCGGCGCTTCGCCCGCCAACTGCGCAGGCTCGGCGGGCCCGTCGACCGCACGGAGTGGAAGGTCCCGCCGCAGGCGGTCACCGCCTACTACCGGCACGGGCTCAACCAGGTGGTCGTCCCCGCCGCGCTGCTGCAGCCGCCCCTGTTCGACGCTGGCGGCGACATGACGCGGAACTTCGCCCTGTTTGGCTCGATCGTCTGCCACGAGATGTCCCACGCCTTCGACAGCCGCGGCTCCCGCTACGACGGCGACGGCCGGCTGCGCGAGTGGTGGACCGAGGCGGACCGCGCCGAGTACACGCGCCTCACCGCGCTGCTCGTGGAGCAGTACGACCGCTATGTCCCTGAGGGCCTGGACGGTCAGAGCGTCAGCGGCGCCCGGACGGTGGGCGAGAACATCGCCGACATCACCGGACTCACCGTCGCGCACGCGGCGTTCGCCGCCCACCTGGACGTGTGCGGTGCCTCCGATGCCGAACGGGCCGACCGGACCCGGCGGTTCTTCGCCCTGTGGGCCACGATGTGGCGGGCCAAGCGCACGCCCGGGCGGATGCGGGAGCGGCTCGCGAACGACCGGCACGCCCCGCCGCAGTTCCGCTGCAATGGAGTACTCGGCCATGTGCCGGCCTTCTACGAGGCCTTCGGCGTCACCGAGAACGACCCCATGTTCATCCGGCCCGGGGCCCGGTTCACGTTGCTGTGACCCGGCAGGGCCGACGGCCGACGAGGAGGCAGATCATGGCCGCCGCACACACGACCGTGTCCGCGAGGGCGAACGCGTCCCGGGGCACCACCCCGGCCGACGAAGGGACCCCGCCGGGATACGGGCCGACCAGCCACGCCTATCAGCATGCGTTCCATCTGCTGCGCCGCGTGCCCGGCCCGGACATCGCCGTGCCCGCGGCTGCCTCGCTGCTGGCCATCGACGCGGACCGCACGGGCGCGCTGCTGGACCGCTTCGTGGCCGACGGGCTGTGCGAGCGGACCGCGCCGGGCCGGTTCCGGGTCCGGCCCAAAGCCCCGCACCGGGCGGTCGCGGGCTGCGGTGACGGCGCGGCGCGGCGCCGACTGGTCGACCACTATCTGCACACCGCGTACCGGGCGGACCGGATCATCGCCCCCCACCGCCCCAAGCTGCCCCTTGCGTCGGCGGGCGCGGGCTGCGCGCCCGAGGAGCCGGCGTCCCGGGAAGCGGCGCTGGAATGGCTAGACGCGGAGCACACCACCCTGATCGCGGTCCGCGGACTCGCCCGGGATGCCAGCCGGCACCTCGCGGTGTTCCAGCTCGCGAACTGTCTCAACGGGCACTACGTGCGGCGCGGCCACACCGAGGAGCAACTGGCTCAGTGGGCGGACGCGGTGCGCGCCGCTCACGCCCTGGGCGACCCGGAGGCGCAGATCACAGCCCACCGTTACGCGGGCCAGGCGGCCAGCCGCGCCGGCCGGCACACCGCGGCCGTCGCCCAACTGGGCCGGGCGGTGCGGATCGCGGAGCGGCACGGCGAACCGGGCCCGCAGGCCTGGGCGTATTACATCTTCGCCTGGGTCGAGGAGATGGCCGGGCGGGACGAGGAGGCGCTCGGCCACGCGGTGTGCGCGGCCGGGCTGTTCCGGCGCGCTGGCGAACGGGGCGCCGAAGCCGATGCGCTCAACGCGGCGGGCTGGTACTACACCCGGCTCGGCGACCTCGTACGGGCGAAGGAGTACTGCACGCGGGCGCTCGGCATCGCCCGTGAGCACCGCTACCACGGAGGTGAGGCGGCCGCGCTCGACAGCCTGGGCCTGCTCGCCCAGCGGGCTGGCCGGCACGACGAGGCGCTGGCGAGCTACGGTGCCGCGCTCGGTCTGTGCCGGGACCTCGGCAACACCTACCAGGAGGCGGGCGCCCTGGACCGGCTCGGCGACAGCTATGCGGCGGTGGGGCGGCTCGACGAGGCCCGCGACGCATGGGCACAGGCGCTCAGCCTGTACCGGCTGCAACGGCGGCTGAATGAGGCCAGGGCGACCGAACAGCGGCTCGAAAAGGTCAGTTGACTTCTCCAGACCAGAATTCTTAATTCTCTGATGTGAGATAAAAACGTGGGCGCGAGAGCGCCTTGTGGGGTGTCCTCGTGCCCTTTTCGAAATGACGCCAGGAGGTTTCCTGGCGTCATTTTTGTTCAATTTGAATACGGTTGACCTATGGAATGTGGCGGAAATAAATTTATTGCATGAAGCCCACGGACATCGACCTTCTTCCCGTCCTCGGCCGGCCCACGCTGTCGGGTGACGGCCGGTTCGCGGCCGTCACCGTCACCCGGCCCGACCTCGCCGCCGAGGGATACGTCTCCGAACTGTGGCTCGCCGAGACCGACGGCAGCACACCGGCCCGGCTGCTGACCCGCGGGCCGCACGACGCCGCCCCAGCCTTCTCGCCCGACGGCCGCCACCTCGCCTTTCTGCGACCCGTACCGGGCGGCCCCGGCCAGCTGCATCTGCTGCCCATGGACGGCGGCGAGGCCCGCGTCGTCACCGGCCATCCGATCGGCGCCGGCCAGCCCGTGTGGAGCCCGGACTCCAAGCTCCTCGCCTACACGGCACGGGTGCCCGAGCCCGGCCGCTACCGCGGTGCGCCGGACAGCGAGGGGCCGCGCCGCATCACCAAACTCCGCTACTGGGCCGACGGGTTCGGCTTCACAGTCGACCGGCCGCGGCATGTCTTCGTCACCGACCCGTTCGCCGACGACCCGATGGCCGCCACAACCCGGATCACCGGCGGAAACCACGACCACGCGGACGTCGCCTGGAGCCCCGACGGCCGGCTGCTGACGTTCACCGCGGCCCGCCACGCCGGGGCCGGCGACGACCTCCGCAACGACCTGTGGGTGTGCGCCCCCGACGGCACCGGTCTGCGGTCCCTCACCGATGGCGGACTGATCCTCGGCTGCCCCCGCTTCTCCCCGGACGGCACCACGGTGTGCTTCGCCGCCGAGCCGCTGGACGAGAACAACAACGCCTTCGCCACCATGAGTTACGGGCTGTGGTCCGCGCCCGTCGACGGCTCGGCGCCCGCCCGCCGGATCACCGGCGAGGACTACCACCTCAGCTTCGCCAGCCAGATGATCCACCCCGTCGCCGACGGCGTGCTGTTCGCTGCCGACCACCGCGGCGAGGTCCGGCTGGTCCTCGTGCCCTATGACGGCGGCGAGCCGAAGCCCCTGATCACGGGCGCCCGCCAGGTCAACGGGTACGCGGCCGTGGACGGCGTGGACGGACTGACGGTCGCGGCCGTCGTCTCCAGCGCCAGCACCGCCGGCGACCTGATCAGCCTGCGCGCGGGCGAGGAGCACGAGCTGACCGGTTTCGGGCGGCGGCTCGTCGAGCAGACCGACCTGCTGCCGATGGAGGAGTTCACCACCACTGCGCCCGACGGCTACGAGCTGCACGGCTGGATCGTCCGCCCGCGCGGCGAGGGCCCGCACCCGGTGCTGCTCCAGATCAAGGGCGGCCCGTACACGCAGTTTGGCTACACGCTCAACGGGCCCGCCGCTTTCGACGAGGCGCAGGTGTACGCGAGTGCCGGATACGCCGTGGTGCTCGGCAACCCGCGCGGCTGCTCCGGCTACGGCCAGGCGCATGGCATGTACGTCGCCGACGACCTGCCGCGCAAGTCCGCTCCGGACCTGCTGGCCCTCCTGGACAAGGCACTTCAGGCGCCGGACCTGGACGCCGGCCGGGTCGGTGTGATGGGCGGCTCGTTCGGCGGCTACATGTCCGCGTGGATGGCGGCCCACCACGGCGACCGGTTCCGCGCGGCGATCGGCGAACGCGGTCTGTACGCGGTGGACAGCTATGCCGCCTCTAGCGACGACGGCGTCAACGTCGCCATCGCCCTGTACGGCCCCGATCCGTCCCGCTGGGCGGAGAAGAGCCCGCTGACGTACGTGGATTCGATACGGATCCCGATGATGCTCATCCAGTCGGAGGAGGACCGGCACTGCCCCATGGAACAAGCGCAGCGGATGTTCGTCGCGCTCAAGACCCGTGGTGTGCCGGTGGAGATGCTGCTGTTCCCCGGCGAGGGCCACGAGATGTCGCGCTCGGGTCTGCCGAGCCACCGGGTGGCGAGGTTCGAGGCGATTCTCGACTGGTGGGGCCGCCACCTCTAGGCCACGTCCCGAGGACACCGCCGGGGCCGCGACGCCCCGACGTACTCATTCCCAACTGACCGGTCCTGGAGGAACCATGAGCCAATCAGTGGCCCAACACCGGACGGCACCACCGGCCGTCAACGGCGGCCGTCTGCTGCGCCGTGTCGAAAAACTCGGGAACATCGGCCGCGATGCGGCCACCGGCGGCATCACCCGCGAGGGCTTCAGCCCCGCGGACCGGGAGGCTCGCGCATACGTCGTCGAGGAGGCCCGCGCCGCCGGGCTCGCCGTGTCGGTGGACGCGGCGGGCAACATCATCGTCCGCGCCCGCCCCGCGGGGACCACCGCCGAGCGGCCCGCGCTGCTGATGGGCTCCCACCTGGACACCGTCGTGGGCGGTGGCCGACTGGACGGCGCCTACGGTGTGCTGGCCGCGCTGGAGGTCGTACAGGCGTGCGCCGAGTCCGGTGGCCACGGCCGGTATGAGCCGATGGCCGTCGCCTTTACCAACGAGGAGGGCGCGCTGTTCCCGCAGCCGTTCTTCGGGTCGTCCGTGCTGGTCGGCCGGCTCTCCGACCTGCCCCGGGAACCCCTCGACCACGAGGGCCGTTCGCTGCGCGGCCCGCTGGCGCAGGCCGGCGGGGACCTCGACGCCCTGGGCAGTGCGGTGTGGCTGCCCGAGTCGGTGGCCGCGTATCTGGAGATCCATGTCGAGCAGGGGCCGGTGCTGGAGCGGACCGGCAACCGCATCGGCGTCGTCGACGGCATCACCGGACGTACCGTCCTGACCGTCGAGATCCGCGGCACGGCCGGCCACGCGGGCACCACCCCGATGACGGGGCGGCGCGATGCGCTGGCCGCCGCCGCCCGGGCGGTCACAGTCGTCGAACACCTGGCAGGCACACGGGACTTGTGCCGGGTCGCCACCGTCGGTCGGCTCGACATCCACCCCAACTCGCCGAACACCATCGCCGACACAGTGAGGCTGACCGCAGATCTGCGGGACACGGTCGTCGCACGGATGCACGCGGCCGAGAGCGCCCTGTGCGAGGAGCTGAGGGAGGTCGCCCGGCAGACCGGCACCGAGATCGAGGTCGTCGCCCGTACGCACTCAGGGCCGGTGTCCACCAGCCCCGAACTGCGCGCCCTGATCGAGGAGAACTGTCTGGAGCTGGGTGTGCCGTACCGGTCGCTGCCCAGTGGCGCCGGCCACGACGCCCAGGTCGTCGCAGACATCACGCCCGTCGCCATGATCTTCGTCCCGAGCATCGGAGGAGTCAGCCATGTCCCGCTCGAAGACACCGCCCCCGCCGACCTGGTCGTCGGAGCGGAGGTCCTGCTGCGCACCGCGCTCAAGGCTGCGCACATCCCCACCCGCTGACCCGTCGGCACCCTCCCCGGCGAGCGCCGGGCGCACCGTCCCGGACGTCCTGGTATGCCACTCCCTCGCCTGGAGTGACCCGACCCATGAGGATTTCGATGCAGACCGTAGTTGAGAAGAGCGCCAAGATCGCGGTCTTCTGCGGCGCGCGCCCCGGCGTGCACCCGGAACATCTGCTGCTCGCCGAGCAGTTCGGCACCACCCTGGCGCGCCGAGGCCTGGACCTGGTGTACGGCGCGGGCGGTGTGGGCGTGATGGGCGCGGTGGCCGACGCCGTGCTGGCGGCGGGCGGCGGCGTCACCGGGGTGATCCCCCGCAGCCTGCACGAGCGCGAGCGGGCCGACAACGCCCAGGGCGCCATCTTCGTCGTCCGCTCCATGCACGAGCGCAAGGCCCTGATGTACCGGCTGTCCATCGGCTTCGCGGTGCTGCCCGGTGGGCTCGGGACGCTCGACGAGCTGATGGAGGTGGCGACCTGGAACCAACTGTCGATCATGCGCAAGCCGATCGTCGTGGTCAACCATAGGGGCTTCTTCGACCCGATGCTGCAGATGCTGGACCACTTGGTCGAGGAGGGGTTCCTCAGAGCCGAGGAGCGGCGTCTCATCCAGGTCGCGCAGGACGCCGAGGAGGCCATCGACCAGCTCAGCGCCGGACACCCGGTGCCCGCTGCGGCAACGGCCTAGTCGGGCGTCGCCAGCAGATGGCCGTACCGCACCGCGCGCACTCCGGCCTGGAAGCGGCTGCGGGCGTTCAGATGGGCCATCAGCGTATTGGCGATGCGCCGTGCGGTACGCGTCGAGACCCCCAGCTTCCTGGCGATCGCGTCGTCCGTGTGGCCCTCTGCCAGCAGGTGCAGCACTTCGGTCTGCTGCCGGGACAGGGCGTGCTGCTCGCGCCGTGCCGGCGTACCCAGGGGCTCCGCTGACTGCCAGGTACTCTCGAACAGCGCACACAGGGCAGCGATCAGGCCTGGTGCGCTGAGCACGGCGGCTCCCACGGAGGTGTCATTGCCGTCGGCCGCGATGATCGCCACCTGCCGGTCATAGATGATCATGCGGTTCGGGAGTGACGGCACCATGCGCACCTGACCGCCGTTCTCCATCAGCCACTCGGCGTGCGCCACTGTGGCGGGATCTCGGCGAATGCTGTCCAGGTAGATCGTCCGCATCTGCACCCCGCGTTCGAGCAGCCGCTGGTTGAGCGGACGGGAGGCCCGCATGTTGGCCTCCGTCTGCGGCCCGCCCGGCGCGAATGTCAGGAACTCCTGTTGGACCTGATGGTTGAGCGCCGTCAGGTAGTCGCGTATGGACTCCAGACCCCGCAGGTACTGCACCCCGGCTTCGGGGACATCTGCCTTCTGGTCGGCGAACTCCGAGATCAGCCGAGCCGCGACAGCGCGGCTTGCCTCGACCCGCTGCTGCTGCGCGGCCAGCTCGGCCTGCTGGCGGGCCAGCAGGATTTCCATGCCCAGGTGCGGGCTAACCGCATGTAGTTGGGTGGGGTCTTCGGTGGAGACGCGGACGAGCGCGATCTCGCTCAACCGATCGAGAGCCTTCCGGATCTCCTTCCCGGGCATCCCCAGCCGGGAGACCAGCTCCTCCACCCCGTCGTGGGGATGGGCGAGCATCGCCCGGTAGACAGCTTCCGTTCTGGAGTCGAGCCCGAGAAGATCAAGCATGTATTCCCCCGACAGGCCGATCGTGCCAAGTGAGTTGGTGAAGCGGACTCGATTACCGGTCCCGCAGGGGGAGGAGATTAGTCGAGATCCTTCTGCGATCGACTGAATACTTGACTCTTTTGACCCGAGGCTGACCAGTCCAAGACTGAAGTGGCTGAATTCAACCCCGTTGACGCCACCTCAGGTGCGGTGTTCAACACGGGCAGACGTATTAGACGTCGCAACGGCGGCGTGCCATGTTGCAACCACGTGAAATCCCCACTGTTTGCCGCGTGTACCGGCAGACGGTTCCGATGCTGGCAGGAATCATCCATGTACCTCGTCCACGTCCTCTTGCAGCCCCGTTTGGACGGCGTCCTCCTGCCAAGTGGGACGGCCGACGACGTGGCCGCCTGCGCGCGCGACGTGGCTGGCCTCGAGCATGTCGTCGTGCATGCCGACACACGCCCGCATCCGGTAATCGGCCTCTATGTGCGTGCCGCCACTCTGGAGGCAGCGGAGCAGATCGCGTTGGTCGTCTGGCGGTGTGCCCTGAACGACCTCCACTGGCTGCGCGCCTGGACGCTGCTGCGAGCCGAAGTCCCGCTGATCCCCATCGACGCGGACTGGCCGCTGTAAATCGTTCCAGCCGTCCGCCCCACCTCAGTCAAGCGTGTCCTAAGTAGGCCATGGACGGTTTGACCTGCGATTTTCCCATTCCGAGGCCTCGTGTGAGACGGCACTCTCTGAAGTGTCAGCGAAACCACGACACCGGAGGAAGACGCTATGACGGTCAACAAGACACTCCTGGGTGCTGCTGCGGCGACTGTGCTCGCCCTTGCTGGCGTGGGCGCCGCCGCAGTCGGTACTGGCCCGTTTACCGACGGGACGGTCGCGGCGTCCGTCTCCATGCATCAGGCGTTCGGCATGTCGGAGGAAGACGACTCCGGTTGGCAGTGAGCCGGCGAGCAGTGCGTCCGCTGTCATCGGCCACGCGGATCCACGAGGATCAAGGACAAGGAGTCGTATGCACACCGGTGAAGGGCCCAGCCCGAGCGAGAGCGAGAACTCCGACTACCTGATCACCCTGCGGGACAAGGGACTCCGGGACGCCCCCGTGGAACTCGTCCCAGTTAAGCGCCTAGCCGTGGCATACATGCCCCGAGTCGCAGGGGAGGACGAGGAATACGCGCGCACCCTCGCGGAGTCGGAGGCGCAACTGCCGCCCATCCTCGTACACCGCCCGACCATGACCGTCATTGACGGTGTTCACCGGCTACGTGCAGCCAGTCTCAAGGCTCGTGAGCACATCGCCGTGCGGTACTTCGACGGTACGGAGACGGATGCCGCACTTCTCTCAGTGGCGGCCAACGTAGCCCAGGGGCGTCCGCTCTCCCTGGAAGACCGGACTGCGGCAGCAGAGCAGATCTTCGCCTCTCACCCACACTGGTCGGACAGAGCCGTCGCGGCCGTGACGGGTCTGTCCGCAAGAAAAGTGGCCCAGATACGTCGGCACAACACCGCGGACATCACGCAGACCGGTCTCCGGATCGGTCGCGACGGTCGTGCCCGGCCTCTCAGTTCCGCTCGCGGCCGTGAACTGGCTGGCAAACTCATCCGCGAGAATCCCGGAGCTTCGCTGCGACAGATCGCGAAACAGGCTGGTATCTCCCCGGCCACCGTGGCCGACGTACGCGACCGGCTGCGACGCGGCGATGACCCGGTTCCGGCGCGCCAGCGCCTCACGGCGGTCCAGGTAACCGACGTGACGCCGGACGAAGAGCCTCCCGAGCGGCCGCCGTTACGCGCAGTCCCGTCCGTCCCGAAGACAATCACCCACAGCCAGCGGCACTGCGGCGTCAAGCATCCGGCCGAGTTGCTGACCATCTTCGAGTCACTGCGGCGCGATCCGTCCCTGCGGCTGAACGAGGCAGGCCGCAGCGTTCTGCGGATGCTGGACGCTTGTGCTGCGGTCGCACGGGACCGGCACCGTATCGTGGCCAGTATTCCAGCCCACTGCAAGGAGTCCGTGTCGGAGCTGGCAGACGGCTACTCCGTGATCTGGCAGTTGTTCGCCGACGACCTCCGGCGTGCCGACGACACACAGGTGCTTGGCGTTGGGGCGTCTACCGGCGCCTGAGGCGGCGCGACGAGGTGGGAAGAGGAGCCACGTACTGCCGGGGTGGCGGCTATCACGGGGAGGGCGGCGCCCCGTACGCCCAGCGCGGTCAGCCGTTCGCGCTGTTCGGGCATGAGCTGTGCCCAGGTGCCGGGTTCCTGCTGCCGCCACCTCCAGGTGCCGATGTCGTCGCCCTCGAACGTGACGCCCGGCGCGATGTAGGGCAGGACGCCGTCGGCGTCGACCAGGACGCGGTAGTGCCGCTGCCAGCTCAGCGGCCACGGGCAGTTCCAGTCCTCGTCGACCGCGGCGAGCTGCTGCGCGCGCACGGCGGCCCGCTTCGGGTCCTTCCCGAGGCCGCTTTTCCGGCGGAGGTTGGCCATGTGCTGTCCGATGGGCACCATTGCCTCGCCCTCGCCCCACACCGCGTCCGGGATCTTCCTCTCTCGTGGTCCGCCCGGAGCGGGCGAACATGACCGTGACAGAACACCTGGAAAGGTGTCAAGAGCCTTGAAAACTTGGCAAGTTGGACTTTTTCGCTTAGATCCGCGCCCGCGTACGTGAGGGGAAAATTCACCCGCTCGGGCTTCTGGAGCCGAGTAGCGTCCTTGGTCATGCACAGCGATCTCGACGCAGATGAGGCGTGGGAGCGGCTGCGGGCCAGCCGCTCCGATCCACCGGCCAGAGCCAACACCGGTGCCCGCCGCAAGACGTACTCGGCAGCCCTGGAGCAGGCTCAGCAGCTGTTCCAGGCCGCCGCCGTCGTGGGGCCGGCCACCCGCCCGGTCCTGGTCTTCTACGGCCTCAGCCAGGCCGGCCGAGCCATCGCGGCGGCGGCCTGGTCTCTCAAGGGCGAGGACTGGCGCCTCGATGAAATCGGTGTCGGCACGCACGAGCACTCCCTGCTGAGCATCCCCGTGTGCGGCATCCCGGACCGAGTCATCGACGCCGGCACCCGCGAAGCTCTGGACGACTTCCTGACCGCGTACCCGAACGTCGCCCAGCACGAGAGCTACGTGACCAACCGCGCCCTCAGCCAGGGGCCAGCGGCGCTTCCGGACTACACCCGCTACGACCACGGCGGGGGCGAACTGGTGATGAACTGGCTCATGCCGCAGGGCGTGGGCACGGGATTCGACGGAATGGCGACCAGCGCCGAACGGCTCGCTCACCTGCGCGCCATGACCCGCGGCTACGCCGGGGAGCGGTACTTCCTGCCTCTCCTCCCTCGGATGAAGCGGGAGCTGCACCCGCTGATGGCCTGGTGGGCCGTGCTATACACGCTGTCCATGCTCGCCCGCTACGAGCCCGCGGTCTGGGGCAAGCTCATCAGCGTTGACGACAGCCCGCACTCGGTCCCGATCGAGCGGCTCTTGGAACGGGCGATCAACCACCTGCCCGTCCTGATCGCGGACACCATCACCGAGGTGAGCACCTGATCCAGGAGTAGCAGAGCGTGGAGGCAACAGCGGGCGGGTTGTCCGAGGGCCTCCACGTACCCCCTCAACGCGGGCCTGCCGCTGTCTCCGCTCTGGAACACTGGGGCCACCAGTTCAGCGGCGAGGAGCGAGTGCATGGCGGCGAAGACGGACCCGGCGAAGTTGGCGCGTCAGGCCCGAGACCTGATCGAGGACCTCAACCATGTGGTTCTGGACGACGCGCGAACGCTGTCAGCGCCACAGCTGCCGGAGACCATCCAGGCACTCAAGCAGTTGGTCGAGCGGCTCCCGCAGGCATTCGAGCAGACCGCCGACGTCCTGGAGCTCCTGGCCAAGAACGGCAAGGTCACGATCGAGCAGGGCGACGTGAACACCGAGGTGGCCACGACCACCGCGGCGCTCCGGACCGTCGCGGCCGACAGCGAGCAGCTGGGCAAGAGCCTCGCCAACCCTGCGTCGGCCCTGTTCCTCATGGGCGGCCGCTGACCATGCCCGCCCTGCCCTCGCCCGACGAGGTCGAAGCAGCCCGCACGCAGCGCGACCAGCTCGCCGCCTGGGGCGTCTCGTGGCCCCCGCCCAAGGGCTGGAAGGAACAGCTGGCCGATCGCTGGAGGGCCGCCCGCCAGGACGTCGCACCGCCGCCCCAGCCCAGCCCGGCCTTCGCTCAGGAGACGCTCGACTTCGGCTGACCGACGACAGCGGGCCCGGACAGGATCACCCCGTCCGGGCCCGCTGCTGGTTGTCGGCTGCTCACCGGCTGAGGCGGATACGCGGCCCCCACGCGAACTCGAGGTCGTCCAGCAAGACGTCCTCCAGCTCCTTCTCCCACTGGCCGCGCAGGCCGAACGGGTTGGTCTCCATCCGCTCCACGATGACCAGGGTCTCGGGCTGCCCGATCAGCGTGTACCGGCCGTGCGAGGCGGGCCTGCTGCCCGGCCCGCGCGTGCGCAGCATCTCTTCCAGACGGGCGCGGTGCTGCTCCACGAACGCCTCCAGGCGCTCGATGTACCCCTCGCGTACTGGCGGGAGGGGGTTATTCCAACCGTGCGCTATTCCCCCTGGTGGATGGGGCACTTCGCCTCAACGCTGCCGTAAAGGTTGGTGCGTGGCGAGCGATGTGTGCCGCGTCGGTGCGGTAGAGGGAGTCGTGTCCGGCGGCGATGTGCTCGGCAAACGCGGCGTTGCCGGCGTCGGCATGCTTGTGCATGTGGCGTACCAGACGGCGGCCTGTTCGGGTCCGAGTGGGGTGTCGGCAGCGACCAGGTCCGCCAGGTCCTCACAGGGGGCGGTACAGCAGGAGTACGACGGGCCGCCGGACCCCGACGGGTTCCTCCCGGCCCGCGGATCGCCGATCAGGCAGGGAACATTCGTCCGAGTGAACCCGGTCACCGACCCGACCGGCACCGAGGTGAGGGATCTCCGGCGGGCGCACTCAAGGTGTTGTGGGGCCGGGGGGCGACGGCCAGGCCGTTCCGTGCACATCGGGGACGTGTTGGCCATGGGGTTCCCCGTCCTGCGTGAGGTTTCCGTACCACTCCCCTTCGTGCATGGTTCTGATCGCCATACTCGCTACGTCCTCCACCACCCCGATCACGACTTGTGGGCCCTGGCCGCCGAGGATTTGCAGTATGTCGTGGGCCGTCTGGTTGATGTGTGCCGGGGTCAGGCCGAGTTTGGCTCCGGTGCTGTTGAGCGAGACATCCACCTCCTGCTCGATTTCTTGCATGATGAGAGCCGTTTGTTGCTCGTCCCGCACTCTTGCCAGCACCGGCTGGGCGCCGTTCTGGGCGATCTGCTTGTACGCGTACTGCCGTGTCAGTGCCCCGGCGTCCTGCATGAGATGCCAGGACTCGTAGGCGCCTTTGGCCTGTAGGGCCTCGAAGGAGATGCTGTCGTAGAGGTTCTTGTCACCCTTGCCCGCAAGCTTGCTGTTCCGCGTCTTGTCGCCTATGAACTGGTCTTTCTTGTCCTCGGTATAGCGTTCCCAGCTGGCCGCCCGGGCCTGGAGAGCCGCGACCAGGTCGGCCACTTCCTTGATCTTCTTCTGCTGCTCCGGCTGGTTCGCCAGGAATTCCATCAGCGCCGACTGGGCGGCCTCGATACGAGTCGCTTTCGGTGACATGTGGCGGTAGGTGTTCCCGGTTATGTTGAAGTCTTTGGGCAGGCGCTCGGCGTCGCCGTCCCGGCGCAGCTCGACGCCCTTCTGCGTGACGGCCACGTCGATGCGGCGCTGGACGACCGCATCGGCCTCGGCGCCGCAGTGCGGGGATGCCGTGCCGGTCGTCGCCATCGCGGGAGCACTGCCGCTCAGCGCACGGCGCGCGTTCGCCTCCGCCTCGCGTTCATAACGGTCCGATGGGTCAGACACTTTTAGACCGTTACCGTTGTCGGTTCCGGCGACCGGGCCTTGACGCTGCTGGATGACGTGGGTGAGTTCGTGGGCGAGGGTGTGTTTGTCGGCGCCGTTTTCGCCGATGACGATGTGGTTGCCGCTTGTGTAGGCGCGGGCACCGACTTCGGCGGCGGAGTCCTTCGCTGTGTTGTCGGTGTGGATGCAGACGTCGGAGAAGTCGGCGCCGAGGCGGGCTTCCATGTCGGCGCGGGTGGTGGCGTCGAGGGGGCGGCCAGGGGTGCGCAGGACGTCGTGGACGGCGGAGCGCTGCACGGCGGGCGTGTTCTGTCCGATCCGTTGGTGGCGGCTTTCGGCGGTGTGCTGGTGCTTCTCAGGCTGAGCCCATGGATGGCCGGCCTGGCGGAGCATCTGGATGACTGCGGCGTTGCCGACACTGGCCTGGAGTGCCATCAGCCCCACAGGCGTCATCACGGTCTGTTCTGGCGAGGTCGTCTGGTTGGGTTGCCTGCGTATCTGCTTTGCAGGCTGTGGACCTTGGTAGGGCAACGGGGTGCCTTTCGGTGTCAGCGATGCAGGTGCGGATCGGACCAGACCCACAGAACATGTATGCCGGCCTGTCAGGGAAGGGCTCCGAGGGCAGATACGGGGCTGTGTCTGCTGCCCGCGGGTCTCCAACGTGCCTGAAATGGCCGTCTGCGGCGACGCCGCCCGCGCCCTCATCCAGGCCGCGATCGACACCCTGGAGTGAACCTCCGCAATTCTCCGCAACTTCGTTGAGCGCGTGGACCACAGCTGCGTAGCGTCGACGGCACCGACGGACCACCAGCGGGAGAGGCGAGGCCTCATGCGCGCACACACCGACTCCACCGCCCTGGCCCCGGAGGGCCGCGGCCTCCAGCCGCACGCCTACGGCGTCCCCTTACCGGCCCTGCTCGCCCGCGCGGACCGCGGCTTCGCCCGGTTCCTCGGTCGGCACGGCGAGGACCAGGACGACGGAGCCAACGGCGAGGCCCCCCTGCGGTGACCGCCGGCCACCCGCACACGACGCTTCCGGCAGCGAGGCCCGCCATGCACACCAGCTCCCACACGGTCCTGTACGACCCCGACGGCCTGATCGAAGCCGGGCTCCCGCTCGATCGCGAACCGTACGAGTGCCTCGTCAAGGCCGTCCTCGCGTGGACCGGCGAGGACACGCTCACGGCCCGCGACCTGGAGCAGATCGGCCTCCAGCTGACCGGTCACGCCCGCGCGGTCGCCTCCGACGTACGGCGCCGCGACGACCAGCTGCCGAAGAGCAGCGGGCCCGGGCGCTCGCCGATGTCGTCCTGCGCGAGGCGGAAGGCCAGCTGTCCGCGGCGATCGAGGGCGGCCGCGGTGACGACGATGCCCATCACGACCACCGCATCCCGACCTCGGACAGCTGCTCCACCCGCTCCGGGGACAGCGTGGCGGCCCTGCTCCGCTGGTTGCTGACCCATGCCCCCAGACGGAACTGGAGCTCCCAGCCGTCCTCGCAGAGCACAGTCTCGACATGCTTTCGAGGCACCTTCAGATGGCCCTCGCGCACGAAGAACTGCCGGGCGGCCGCGAGGTTCGCGGTCCACTTGTCGGCCTGCGTACGGGGCGGCTTCGGCTTCTCGTCCTCGCTTGCGGGTGTGATCCCGAGGACCTGCTCGCACATCCACTGCTGCACCGTCGTCAGCTTCTCCCAGCCCAGCCGCTGCGCCTTGACCCATCGCCCGAGGTCTTCGCCGCGGTGCATGACGACACCGGGTTCGGTAGGCAGTTCGCCGCCGGCTTCCTCCAGGTGCTGCCGTGTTGACGCTCGGAGGGGGGTTTGTTGGTGTGTGGGGTGGTGGCTGGCCTGGTGTGTTGCTGATTGGTTGAGAGGAAGGGTGAGGGGGGCGGGTGGGGTGGCCGGGGTGTGTGAGCTGGGGTTGTGCCGTTTGTGCTGAGTGGGGCCGCGCTCGTTGAAGGTAGCGCCAGGGCTAAAAGGTCCGGTGTGTGTTTGTGCTGGTCGTGTGTCACGAACGCTGAAGGAGGCGTCGATGGAGGAGCTTCCGGAAGCGGTGCTGTGCGAGAGATGGAGGTAGGTCCTCCGGGGTCGCCCTGCAGGGGGAGGCTCCAAACCACCGCAGGCTGCGTCGGTTAAGTGCCGTTCGTGGTGAGCGTTGCGGGAAAAGGCGCGGCGGTGATCGCGTCAGGTGTGGGTCAGGAAGGCGAGCGAGTGACGGGGTCAGCGTGAGTAGACGGAGGGGGTGACGCGGTTGCCGGTGACGATGCCCGTCTACCGGCGGCTCCAGGAAGCATCCGATATTTCTCCCGACCGGGATACTGCGGAAGAGCTGTCGCAGGCCATCACGACATGCCGCCGCATCCTTAAGGCTGTCGTCGACCACGTCCTGCCGCCACAGGACCAGCCGTCGGCCACGGGCTACTCCCGCGCGACGAGCACCTCACCAAGGAGATACAGCGCATCCACTCCGACAACTACGACGTCTACGGAGCCCGCAAGGTCCACGCCGCGCTTGTCCGCGAGGGTGTCGAGGTGGCCCGCTGCACCGTCGAGCGCCTCATGCGCACGGCCGGCCTGCGCGGAGTGATCCGGGCCAAGAGCCCGCGCACCACCCGCCCCGCTCCCGAGACCGCCCGCCCCGCCGACCTGGTCGATCGACAGTTCACCGCAACCGCCCCCAACCAGCTGTGGGTGGCCGACATCACCTACATCCGCACCTTCGCCGGCTGGGTCTACGCGGCCTTCGTCATCGACGTCTTCTCCCGCATGGTCGTCGGCTGGCAGGTCGCCACCAGCCTCTACACCGACCTCGCCCTGGACGCCCTGGACATGGCGATATGGAAACGCCGCCGCGAAGGCGCCGACCTGACCGGCCTGGTCCACCACTCCGACCGCGGCGTCCAATACCGGGCGATTCGCTACACCGAACGTCTCGACGAGGCCGACGCCGTGGCCTCCGTCGGCTCCAGGGGCGACTCCTACGACAATGCCCTCGCCGAGGCGTTCAACAGCCTGTTCAAGGCCGAACTGATCCGCAACAAGGGACCGTGGACCGGCATCAACGACGTCGAGATCGCCGTCGTCGAATACATCGACTGGTTCAACCGGAAGCGGCTCCACGGCGAGCTCGGACACGTCACCCCCGCCGAGCACGAAGCCGCCCACTACGCCACCGAACCCCACCCGTCACTCCAGAAAACCAGCTAACTCACTCTCCACGAAACCCGGTGCTTGACAAACTTCGGGGCGCCGCGGGAGTCGGCTGCCTTGCCGCGACGCATCCGCACTCCGGCGATCACCGGGCGGGAGCCGGGGGTGCAGACCGTGGCGAGCAGGGGGTGGAGGGTGCGGATGCCCTTGAACCGGCCGTACTCGGCGCCCTGTTTGGCCCGGCCGTAGACCCGTTTGTGGGTGGAATCGACATCGATGAACGCCCTCTCGCCCGCGCCGGGTAGAAGCGGGGTGTGTGCGGCCAGCGCGGTCAAGAACCTGCGGTGCACGGCGTGGAGTTGGAGGGCGTGACCGTGGGTGAACGAGCGCAGGAACGTGCCCAGCGTGGACGGGGCACGAATGCCCGCGAACACGGCCGGCATCGCACCATGACGCAGGACGTGGAGGTCGTCGATGCTGTCCGCGCCTGAGGCCATGCCCGCGACGATGCTGGTGACCTTGGCGTCCGCCGCCGCACCCGCGCCGTTGCTCGCGCCGGTCAGCTTCACCTTCTTGGCCACCAGACGCGAAAGGCCGCATCTCTCGGCCAGCCGCATCACCGGGACGAGCCCGGCATGCGCGATCAGATTCGGGTCATCGAACGTAGCGGAGACCGCCGCCGACGTATGGGAAACTTGCATCTCGGAAGTGCCTTGCCGATCGTGCCTGGTGGAGCCTCAAGAACTCCCATCATTGCAGGTCACAAGGCACTTCCTCGTTTTCCAAGCTGCTATCCACAAGGCGCCGGCCGGTGGATCAAGGCTGAAGGCCGCCCGGCTCGGGCGCTCGCGCGGCGGCCTGACCAGTAAGGTTCATCTCGCCTCCGACCCCCACTGCCGCCCGCTCGCCTTCATCCTGACCGAGGGGCAGGCCGCCGACAGCCCCCGGTTCGTCCCGGTCCTGGACAAGATCAAGATCCGTGGCCCGGTCGGCCGCCCGCGCACCCGTCCCGACGCGGTCGCCGGTGACAAGGCATACTCCTCCCGCGCCAACCGCGCCCATCTGCGCAAACGGAACATCAAGGCGGTCATCCCGGAGAAGGCCGACCAGGCCGCGAACCGGAAGAAGAAGGGAAGCCGAGGCGGACGGCCCCCCTCCCACGACGCCGAGCTCTACAAAGATCGCAACAGCGTTGAACGCTGCATCAACAAGATCAAGGCGTGGCGCGGCCTCGCGACCCGCTACGACAAGACACCCGAGAGCTACCTCGCCGGCCTCCACCTGCGCGGCGCGGTGATCTGGATACGCAGTCTCCGCCCCACACCTTGATCACGACTCAGGACAGGGCCTAGGTCCACCGATCCCTTGGCTGGCTGGGGCCCGGGGAACCCCAGCTTCAGTTTGACCAACGGACTGTTGCCGCTCATACCCGACCAGGAGGTGGCCACCGGCATCCGTTCGTGCAGGGCCACCGATCCCACCTCGTCCAACAGGTCGAAAGCGGTCCGCAACTGGGGGGCTGGCCCGAACGTGCGCTCATCGTCATGGACGTAGACAACGAAGACGGGGCTCAGCCGAGGCCCGTTACCCTCGGGGAACAGCACTGCGGCACCGTCCACGAACACGCCACCGGCCAAGAAATCCTGGCGTTGCCGTTCTTCGTCGGCAGGCGAGAACACCGCCGCCCGGGCGATCCGGCTGGCTGGTATCTGGAAGGACGGTCCCGGTTCCCGGCCCGCGCGGTTCCGGCGTGCGGCACGCTCGGCACGCCGTCGTTCCTCACGGTTCACTGACTCCTCCATTCGTCGGCTTCTGTCAGCACACAAGGTCTCAGCGGATGCGGACACGACAGCAGAAGCCGCCCAGCCGCGGTCGGGACAGCTCGGGTCCAGACTTCGCGGCGCTTCGCGGCTACCCAACGGTGGTCTGGTCGCCTGCCCGGCACCTTCGTGGTGAGATGGCGGGAGGCCGGCTCCCTGAGGGGCATGGGTGCTTAGCCTCGACCCGGCGGAGCTGGACACCTCCACCACCGTCCTGTCCGATGCCGACACCGCCGCGCCCGCCCTCGCCGCGACCGTGCTCACCGGCTCCAGCAAGGTGATCCAGGCGGAGGGCCTGCTGCTGCGCGCCGCCGAACGCACCCCGCCCGAGGACGGCCGGATCGCCGACCCCGGGCTGTGCACCCTCGCCCTGTTGTCCTCCACCACCCACGACCCGGCGGGCACCGAGGGCTCCGACAGCAGCGGCGCCGAGGGCCCCCAACTCCTCCCGGACGCACGCCAGGTGGAGGCGGCCACGGGTCGCGGCACCATCGTCCTGGAGACGGTGAGCCGAGCCGACCCGGCGGCACCGCCGCCCCGGATGGCGGGCAGGGGCGCACCGCTGAGCCGGATCTTCTCGCGGCGGCTGCGCTGGTCCGCGCTGGGCGTCGGCCTGTCCGTCGTCGCCCTGGCCGTCGCCTCGACGCTCACCACCGGCGACGACCCGCTGCACGCCGCGTATCTGACGCTGCTGGACCTGCTCGCGATGGGCGACCCTGCAGCCGGTGAACAGACGGCCCGTCAGCTCATCCAACTCCTTTCCGGCGTCGCCGGGTTGATGCTGCTCCCGCTGCTCGTGGCGGCCGTCCTGGAAGCCTTCGGCTCGCTGCGCACGGTGTCGGCGCTGCGCCGCCCGCCCCGGGGCCTTTCGGGTCATGTGGTGCTGCTCGGACTCGGCAAGATCGGTACACGGGTCCTCGTCCGGCTGCGCGAGATGGGCGTCCCCGTGGTCTGCGTGGAGGACGACCCGGACGCACGCGGCATCCCCATGGCCCGGCGGCTGCATGTGCCGGTGATCATCGGCGACGTCACACAGGAGGGTGTGCTGGAGGCGGCGAAGATCGACCGCTCCCGCGCCCTGCTGGCGCTGACCAGTATCGACACCACGAACCTGGAGGCGGCTCTCTACGCCCGTTCGGTCAAGCCGGATCTGCGGGTGGCGCTGCGGCTGTTCGACGACGAGTTCGCGACCGCGGTCTACCGCACCCTGCGCACCGCCCACCCCCAGGCGGTGACCCGTTCCCGGTCCGTCTCGCACCTGGCCGCCCCGTCCTTCGCGGTCGCCATGATGGGGCGTCAGATCCTGGGCGCCATACCGGTGGAGCGCAAGGTCATGCTGTTCGCGGCGGTCGAGGTGGCGGGGCATCCACAACTGGAGGGCCGCACGGTGGAGCAGGCGTTCCAGGCGGGCGCGTGGCGGGTACTGGCCCTGGACGCCACTCCGCCCGAGGACCGCCGACCGGCCCTGGCCTCCCCCCTCGCCGACGACCCGGACCGCCCATCGGGGCTGGTGTGGGACCTGCACCCGGGGTACGTGCTGCGACCGCAGGACCGCGTGGTGATCGCCGCGACCCGGCGCGGCCTGGCCGAACTGCTGCGCAGACGCCGGGTGCCGACGCCGCGGCCGTAGCGCCCACCCCTGCCGGAGCCCCGGACACCCGACACCGCCCCGAACCCCAGGCACCAGGACCGGGGATCCCGGATGCCCGAGCGTGCCCCGCCGCTTACGACCTGGGGGCCGATAGGGAGCGCGCTCACGCCGCCCTGCGACTCCGCTTGCCGCGCTGTCGTCGGTCTTCGATGCACCGCATCGACTCCCTCCTCCGCCTTGCAATCGAAGCCCCATGACGACGCCTCCTGATCCACTCCCTATCGCCCCCAGGTCGTTACCCTCGTCCCATGCCTGCCGAGCCTGCCGAACCCGATCTCCTGAACGTGGTGGACGTCGAAGCGACGTGCTGGGACGGTCAGCCACCGCCCGGCGCGGTCAGCGAGATCATCGAGATCGGGCTGACCGTCGTCGATCTGCGCGCGGCCGATGGGGTCTCCCCTGCTCGAGCGGAGTCGAGAGCTCGGGGAAGGATCGCCCGGCACCGGATCCTGGTCCGCCCGGCCCGGTCGGCCGTCAGCGCGTTCTGCACGGAGCTGACCGGCCTGACCCAGGCCGAGGTGGACACGGGCGTCTCCTTCGCCGAGGCGTGCCGGCTGCTGGCGTCGGAGCACGCGGCAGGGGTCCGCCCCTGGGCGAGCTGGGGCGACTACGACCGCAACCAGTTCACCCGCCAGTGCCGGGCCACCGGCACCCGCTACCCGTTCGGCCACCACCACACCAACGCCAAGGTTCCCTTCACCGCCGCCCACGGCCTGCGCAAGCGCCCCGGCATGGCCCAGGCCCTGCAGATCGCCGGCCTCCCGCTGGAGGGCCGCCACCACAGCGGCGCCGACGACGCCTGGAACATCGCGGCCCTGATCCTGGACACGATGGCCCGCGGCGCCTGGCCCAACTCGCCGGGTGGCCCACCAGCGTGACGCCCCATCAGATGCCTACAGCCGAGGGCTACAACACCCCGCCCATCGCGCCCCGCACCTCGTCCAACGTGGCCCCGGCGATCTCGTTGGCGCGCGCGTTCCCGGCCCGCAGCACGGACCGTACGTAGCCCATGTCCCGCGCGTACTCGGCGCGTCGGGCCCGGATCGGCGCCATCGTACTGTTGACGGCGTCGGTCACCGTCCGCTTGAGCGCGGCGGCACCCCCGCCGCCGATCTCCTCGGCCAGAGCGCGCGGGTCGCGGCCCAGACAGAGCGCGGCCAGCAGCACCAGCGAGGACACTCCGGGCCGGATCTCCGGTTCGTACGTGATGTGCCGGTCGGCGTCCGTCTTCGCCCCCTTGATCAGCCGCGCCGTCTCGTCGGCGGTGGCGCCGAGCGCGATGGAGTTGCCCCGGCTCTTGCTCATCTTGGTGCCGTCGGCGCCGAGCAGCAGCGGCGCGGCGGAGAGCAGCGCGTCCGGCTCCGGGAAGACCTGCCCGTACCGCTCGTTGAAGCGGCGGGCGACGGTCCGGGTCACTTCGAGGTGCGGCAGCTGATCCCGCCCGACCGGCACCAGATTGCCCTTGCAGAACAGGATGTCGGCGGCCTGGTGCACCGGATACGTGAACATCAGCCCGCTCACCGCCGACTGCCGGGAGTGCGCGATCTCGTCCTTGACGGTGGGGTTGCGGCTCAGCTCGGCCACCGAGACGAGGCTGAGGAAGGGCAGCATGAGCTGGTTCAGCGCGGGCACGGCGCTGTGATTGAAGATCGTCGAACGCTCGGGGTCGATGCCGATGGCCAGGTAATCCAGGACCATGGCCTCCATGTGCTCGGTGAGCCGGTCGGCGATGTCCCGGTCGGTGAGCACCTGGTAGTCGGCGATAATCACGAAGACGTCCACACCGAGGTCCTGGAGCCGGACGCGGTTGTGAAGGGTGCCGAAGTAGTGCCCGAGGTGCAGCGGCCCGGTGGGACGGTCACCGGTCATCACCCGGAACCGCTCCGGGGCCTGCCGGATCAGCTTCTCCAGCTCAGCGGTACGTCGCAGGGCGGTGTCGTCGGCGGCGGCATGCCCGTCGACGGCAGGCGCGTCGGTGACGGACGCCTCGGCGGTCGCGGTGCCTGCGTTCACGGGGTTCATGGGGTTCATGGGGCTGTCTCTCCTCGCGGGTGCTGCGGTACTGACTGGGTGGAGGACGGCCCGCCGGAATCACCGGCATCCGCACCCGTACGAGGCAGAGAGAAGGGCCGTCCGTTTCGAACGGCCCTGGTTCCGTGCGTGTGGAGTGGCCGCTCCTAGGAGGAGCGCCACCAGTTCCGGCACGGTGCGTAGGTCATGCGCCGATGCTAACGCGCCGGTGGCCCCGGCGGCACGGCTACGCCCACGCGCCCCCGCCCTGCCGGGGAACCGGCCGACGGACCGGGAGCGCGCCGGCCGATGGCCGGAGGCCCACCGGCCGGCCCCGGTCTCACCGGCCTGACGTCAACTCCGCCCGCGCCATCCCCACACAGCGCGGATGCCGACTCCACCGCAGCACGACGGCGCGGTCTTCCGTCAGCTCCCCCATCACCGCACCGCCCAGCCGAGTACGGGACCTGGCCACGGCCCGATGCCCTGCCGAACCATCGACCCCACTCGCCGACCCTGGTTCGGACCTTCGTATCCCCTTTCCCAGACGCCCGGTTGGAACCGGAGGCGGCCCGAGAGGCAAGGATGCGCATGTCCGTCGACGAAGCAATCACTGGCTCCGCTGTTCGGCGTCTCGAAGTCGGCTGCCGACCGCATCATCGGCCGCCTCGGGCCGACACTCGCGATTCAGCCGCACAGGCGGTTCCGCAAGGACACCGTTCTGATCGTGGACGGGGCCTGTCCAGGACGGCTCCGACGCCGTGATCACACCAGCCACACCGAGATCATCCCAACCGTGACCGTCCCGTCAACGAAGCACCTTGACCCTCAGGCGCTCCCTGGTCCTGCCGTCGGACAACAGGTCTCCGAGTTCTCCCGTGTCGGAGAATCCATTGCGCTGATACAGCGCGACAGCGGGCTCGTTGTCCGGGATCACCGCAAGTTTCAAAGTCGCAGCGCCCGCCTGCCGGGCCCACTTCTCTACTGCCGCTACCAACCGGTCTCCCACGCTGCGGCCCCGCGCTCGGGGGCTGACCCAAACCGACCTCAGCTCGCATGCGTCGGCGTCCCCACGAAGGCCGGCGGCCACCCCAACCGTTTGACCCTCCAGCAACGCGACAACGTTGTAGGTGGAGGGCATCGCCAAGCGCGCACGCCACCGCTCCTCCCCACCGTTGTGCCAGTCAGCGAGTCGAGACTTAAAGGCGTGTGGTGCCTCGCTCAGCGCAGCGAGGCGAACCTCCCGCCACAACGGCCAGTCGTTCGTCGTGAGAACCCGCAGGTGCACCATGGCAACGAGTCTGCCACGACGCTCATGGAGTCGTCCGCAGGTAATCCACCGCCCCCTTGGGCTCTCACGGCACACTGACCAGCAGTTGCGGGACAGCGCTTACGGGCTGCCCCGCGATTGATCGCGAGGCAGCCCGTTAGTGATCAACAACAGATCTGTCAGATGCACACCACCTCATTGGGGCAGCACAACGGGCGTTCAACTCGCGCTGAGGGCCGACACCAACGGGCTGTGCCCCACATCCGACCGTGTGGATGTGAGGCACAGTGCTGCGTTTCGGTTGGCCTGCGGCTTACTTGTCGGCCTTGTCCAGACGCCAGCCAACCATGCCCGTGGCCCCTGACATCCCTTCGGCAACGATCGCGACCTTGGCCGCGGAAGCCGTGATGCGCTGGTAGTGGGAGACGCCGTCGCAGTCCACAGTCTGGCGGACGGGGTCCTTCAGCGATACGGACAGGGTGATTTTACCCTGTCCGGCGCAGACGACCGCCAACTTGTACGAGCGCCCTCGCGTCAACTCCGGTTCGGTGTGGAATCCGTCGCCGACTCGCTCAAGGCCAGCCTCGACAAGCACCGGATCGCCGTCGCTCACCTCCTCTGTACCGAGAGCTTCCTCGACCTGCTTACCGAGTCTCTTCTCAGCGCGATCGGACGTTTCGGAGGAGGGCTCCCGATGCTGCCCCGGACTGCTTTCCGGCATGCTCGGACTGGTTGCTTCGTCGGAGTCGCTCGTGCACCCGACAGCGAAGACAACGGACAGTACGGGAATACAGTAGCGAACGAGGCTACGTCGCCAGGGGCGCGGTCGCAACGTCATGAGCTTGTCGTCCAGTAACGCCATCCGACCTCCTTGGTAGGAAGCTTCGCAGTGCCTGAGCCAAGCTTCACCTTGCCGCAACGGTCCGCGCTGGTCTTGTACTTCACCCAATTCACCTTGTAGCCCCAAGACCCGTACTGCAAGTGACCGTACTTCTTTGCAGGGATGGCGTGGGAGTAGGTGTGCCCCACTGTGATCCCCACTTCCGCGACCACCTTGACGCTGTACTCGGCCTTAACCTCAGCAAGAAGGACACTGGCGCTGGCCCCCACAGTGCCACTGATCTCGACCCCGAGCTTGCCCGACTTCTGGACAGTGACCGTCATCGTTCCGCCCGGACCGTCCTTGTAACTCGTGCCGAACCACCGGGCCGGCACGTGGGTGGCCGTCTTATTGCTCACCTGGTACCACTCTTTGTAAGGATTGTCGCAGCGCGTGGGTCCGACGTCCCCCTCGGCGCCCACCTCGGGCAGAGCGGAAAGGGCGCGGTCAGCGGCAGTCTCGGCGGGCGACTTGGAACCACCCTCCAGCACGCTGTCAGCTGACTCCTGTGTAGCGATTTGGTCGGCTGCGACGACTTCGGGTGCTACATCGGTCGAGGGCTCTACTGCGTCGGCCGTGCTAGCCAGTGCCGCAGTGAGAGCCAAGGCAGTGGCCGGGGTGAGAATGTACCACATCGTTGCTTTTCTCACGTAGCTTCCCCCTATAAATGACGCCCAGTTGGCTGGGCGGGTCTGTGCACAACGTATGTAACTTCCGTGATTTCAGAGCATGTTTATCGGATTTCCTGAGGATTATTTGAGGGTGTCACCCCGGGGTGACATACGCCATCAAGCGGTGAGGAGGGGCGAACCATCCAAGTGGCGTCGCCTTGTCGGCCGTGCGGCGGACGGGGAAGCCTCGCGCCAGCTGGCCATCGACCCCGAACCCCTCGTCGGCGACCCGGGCTTCGACCTGTGGCCGGCACTGGACACCGGCTGGGAGAAGCACCACGCCACCGGGGACGCTCCCCGAGTGATGCGGCGCCGCTTCGACCTGCTGACCGAGGCGCTCGGGCTCGACCGCCAGCGCGCGGCCGCCTGGACCCTGGCCCGGCTGCTGCAGAACACGCTGTGGGGCATCGAGGACGGGCGGACCACCATCGACCCCTCCCAGACTGCCGTGGCCAAGGCGCTGCCCCGCCACTGAACACTTCACCACCGAGCGCGACACGCCCCCAAACCCAACATGGGCGTCTTGACGAAAGGCATTGATGTGTGCGAGCTCAGGAGACCTTTGACGTTCTGTCGTCAGTACATCCTTGACTTCTGCTACTCGTTGTTCCGCCTGGAGATAACGGGCTGCCCCGCGATTGATCGCGAGGCAGCCCGTGACATGGCAAGGGCCGCGCGGGTTCTTCGAGTGTGATCAAGAAGCACGTTCGCGCGGTCATGTCTCATCGATCCTTTTGTGGCCTGACACGCCAGCACCTCGACGAGTTGATCGAAGAACTCGCGCCACGTTGGGCGACACGCTGTGAGTCCGGACGGCACGATCGGCGCCGGGGCATCCACGGTCGGCGGGCCGGGGCCGGGCCGAAGTACGAACTGGTCTTCACCGACCGGGTCCTGGTCACTCTGGTTCACCTGCGCACCGGCCTTACCTACGAGGCGCTGGCCGTGATCTATAGGGTGGGTTCGTCCACTATCGGCCGGGCCATCGGCGAGGTCCGTCCGCTCCTGGCTGAGCGCGGCTTCGCCGTGCCTGACCGGCCTGGGGTGCGGCTGCGAACCCTGGAGGACGTGTTCGCCTACGCCGAGGCCGAAAACATCACGCTGCGGACCGACGGTACGGAGACGCAGGTGCGCCGTCCGAAAGCGCGCTGTCCCGGGCGGTGGGCCTTTATCTCCGGCAAGCGCAAGCAGAACATCATCAAGACAACCACGATCAGCGACCACCAGGGGCGCACCCTGTGGTCCGGCGCCGTGCGGCCCGGCCGCATGCACGACCAGACCGCGATCCGCACCGAGGGCATCGCCGAGCATCTGCGGCTGCACCCGACGGTGAAAGCCGAGGCCGACGAGGGCTACCGCGGCCTGGCTAATGAGTTCCCCGACCAGGTCAGCGCGCCGCCCAAGAAGCCCAAGGGCTTCAACAACGCGCCGCTAACCGAGCGGTACGGATGGCGCGAGATGCGGCGGTCCGCCAGCAGGGAAGCCAACCGCCAAAAGCGTGTGGATGCGCTCCACGCGGACATCCGCGCCGCAACCGGGCTCGTCGACTTCGGCGTCTACCTGTCACTGCCGAGCGCCGCTTGGTCCCAGGGAGACTGACCACTCACACCCGACAGCGTTGTCTCCCAGACCCCAGCGAAGGCGAAACGGTGCGTCGGCCTGCGATGTGAGCTTGTTCGTCGAACATGTGCCTCGAACTGGGTCACTGATCTGGGTATTCGCCGGATGCTGAGCCTTGATCCACCGACGTGGTCTGAAAGTGATCTTCTGACTGATTCTGAGCCAGTTTCGGGTCGGTGATTGTGGGCGGGCAGGTGGTATCCGCTGGTCTGCCCAGCGTTTCCACGTGTTCGGTTCCGTTGGGCCCTGGCGGGCGGGGCGGGCAGGGGGATCAGGCCGGTGCGGGTGGGTCGTGGGCGGTGTCGAAAAGGTGTGTCCAGGCTTGCTGCCAGGGCCAGTTGTGTGGCAGGTGCAGGGTGATACGTCGTGCGGAGCGGGCGATCCGGGCCGGAATCTGGACCAGGTGGGTGCGGAGGGTGGCGGTGGTGGCCTTGGCGTGGAAGGCGGAGGTGAGCGCGCCAGTGGCCCGCAGCAGGTTGTAGGTCATGGCCCACAGGGTGAGCCAGGCCGCGTTGGCGTGGAAGTGCCCGGAGGGCAGGTGGGCCAGGGCGGAGGCTTTGCTGTCGGCGATGACCTGTTCGACCACCGCGTGGTGGCGGTGTTCCCGCTCGGCCTGGAGGGTTTGTGCGGGGTTGTCGGTGAAGAACGGGTGGTAGCGCCAGACGGGAAACAACTCGCCCTGCTCACCCACGACGGCGGGTCTGGCAAGGTCACGAACCCGGCGCACGATCAGCCGGGCAGTGACCTGCTCGCTCTTCTTGCGGCTCGCGAAGGCGGTGTAGGCGGGCATCTCGGCGACTTCGGCGTCCGAGATGAGTTCCCCGGTCTCGGGGTGTGAGTGGGCGCGTTGGTGGCGTTGGGTGGGTGTCAGCGGGACAGGGTGCTGGATGCCTGGTCATGGGGATAGTTGGGACAGGGCCTGCTGTCA
>NZ_JBIUBU010000038.1:0-41057 GCF_044548345.1 Streptomyces sp. NPDC052042
GACGCGACACTCGGGCCACCGGCCTGCCCACCACCCGCCCCAGAAAACGAAAAGGTCCGCCGACTCCGTCGACGGACCCCCACGAAAGTTCGAGGCTAGCGTTGTCGTCACCCGGACGACGCTGGAGGGCCGCATGAGCGAGCCGACGAGGTATCAAAGCGCACCACTGACGCAGCCGCTGCGGCTGGACCGCGACCCCGAGCCCGTCGACGGGTGCGCCGGATGCACGGAGCTCGCCAACGTGCGGGACCGGGCCCGTGCGGGCGGCGACATGACGACGGTGACCGACTGCAATGTGTTCCTCCGCCGGCACCCGGAGGGGCACCAGTGACCCGCTCGGTCATGCGCTACGTGGAGCACACGATCAGCCACGTGCCTCACGGCGGCATCACCGCGCAGATCTACTGCGTGTCCGTGGGCTGCGGGGCCGACTCCGGCCCCCAGTGCTACCAGGACAATGCACAGGACTGGGCGCTTCGGCACACGGGGCGCACAGGCCATGACCTATTCAGGCGGGAGTACGTGGATCACGCCCGCGTGACCCGCAAGGTCTGAGCCCTGACGGAGGTCGAGCACCGGCGAGCTGCGCCGGCTCTGCCGCTGCACCCTGCTGACCTGCGCTTATAGGTTGTCATCCGCAGCGACGTCTGCGAGTGGCGGTTCAACGTCTAGGCGCGGACCTGATGCTTTACCACTCGGTCAGTACGCCGAGTTGGTTGCTTGAACTCGAGGCGGCACAACCAGGGTTTGAGGCGAAGTGCTGACTTTATGCGCAAGGTAACCCGAGCACGAGGCCTTGAAGAGATGCTCCCGGCGGCATGGACCGGGGCTATGGGCCTTTGAGGGGCTCGCTGGGATGACCTCAACCGATATGGTGGTCAGTCCCGTGTCGAAGGGGGATCTGCCAGCTCAGCACAGCGGGACGGCTGGGAGCGGCATGAAGTAGGGCGGCTGAGCGTCGGCATCGATCTGGACGGCGCGTTCAGCGCACGGGATCAAGTTTGGCGTGAGCGCCGCGGCGCGCGACCAGCGCCCTATGCGCTCCAGGCTCGGTCCTTACGGGAGCGACGCGACGTAGGTGACGGTGAGTCGCGCGTCGCGGTCAGTGTTCTCTGCCGTGTACATGATGTTCACCGCCCGGGTCTGCCCGTCCCGATATCCGACGATGTTCGTCCGGCCCGAGCTCTCGCTGCGCTCTCCGAACTCCCAGCCTGCGTCCTTGAAGTCCAGGAGCACCTGTTCGAACTCCACGTTGGTGACCCAGAAATCGATCATGCCGCCCTCGTTGTCGAAAGCGGCGCTCGAGTCGGCGATCCAGCGGTCCTTCGGGAAAGGAAGATCGGTTGGGGTGCCAGCGGGAATTCCTGCCGCGAGCTGCCAGCTGCCGAGAGGCTTCGACAGTTTCGCCGTGGCAGTCGATGGCGAGGGATCCTGGGCGGGATCCGTGGACGACTGCGGTGGCTGCGAGGGCGGGTGATCGTCTGCGGTCGAACAGCCGGTCAGCAGCAGAGCGGCCGCTATGACGGCGCTCGGGAACAGGACACCTCTCATCGCTGCAGCCTATCAACACCCATGTTTGCCAGCAGTCCGTGCGCTTCCGAGTCTGCGGGCTCCGGACGGCGGGTTAGGCAGATGCGGCAGGCAGCTCCCACTCACCGGATCCGGGCTCGTGGTGGGACTCCTCAAGCGATGGGTGCCGCCCTCGCGTCGTGACGGCGCGGCTGGAGGATGGCAAACCGCTGTGTCAAACCTGCTGGAAGAAGCAGCAGATCGGCGAGCCATGCGTCGGCTGCGGCGAGGTACGCGCGGTCCACCAGCGTGGCGAGGGTGGACCGTTGTGTGAACGCTGCTACCGCCAGCGTACGCCTCGCCTGAAGTGCGCGGTCTGCGGCGAGGTTCGCCAGATACAGAGCGCGGCGAAGAGGGTCTGTCGCCGTTGCGCCGCGTTGATGCGCGCGCATGAGCCGTGTCGGGACTGCGGCAATGCCAGCCCCGCCGTCTGCTCCCGCTGCCAGCAGCCCAGCATCGCCTTCCAACACCACGATGGCGGCCCCGTGTGCCCTGAGTGTGCCGGCGTCCGCTTCTCCTACCGCTGCCGAACCTGCCACGGCTTCGCACGACTCGAATCCGACGCGCGCTGCCGCGCCTGCACCGCACAGACCCGACTGGCTGTCCTCACTATGGACCCGGTCACCGGCTCCACACCCGATTGGCTGCAGCCACTCGTCGACGAGCTGGCCGCCTACGAGAACCCGTCGAGTCTCGACGCCTACCTCCGCGGCCCCGGCGGAGAACTGATCAGACACCTCGCTACGGGTTCCCTCCTGCCAGCGCACGAGGCCCTCGACGAGCTGCGGCAGACCGCCTCGGTCAACCACCTACGGGATGTACTCACCCTGGTCGGCATCCTGCCCCCGCGCGACGAACAACTTGCCCAACTCGCCCGCGACATCATCGTCCACGCCAGCGCACTCGATCCCGGCAACCGGCTCATCCTCACCCGCTACGGCCGATGGTCCCTGATGCTGCTCGGCCAGCACGCCATCCGTCACGGCAAGCCCCTGACCAAGGGACAACGCGCTTACCTCCTGCGTCGTCTTCGCGTCGCCCGACAGTTCCTCGGCCATCTCCACAACTGCGGCGTCCTCCTGGCCGATTGCACGCAGGCCCGCTGCGACCGATGGGTCACCCAGCACAGCCACTACCAGGCAGAACTCCGGCACTTCCTGGTCTGGTCGGCTGACACCCGCCTGTCCCCACCACGCATCGCCATCGCTGCAGCCCAGCGCGCGGAAGATCGCTCGATCATGAGCGACACCGAACGTGTCCTGGCTGCCCTGCGGCTGGAGACCGACGAGACCGTCCCTCTCGCCGACCGTGTCGCCGGATGTCTGGTCCTCCAGTACGGGCAGCTGTGCACCCGCATCGTCAGCCTCACGCTGGACGACGTCCAGCACCACCCGAACGAGCCCGACACTCTCGGCCTGCTCTTCGGACGTGATCCGCTCTGGCTCCGGCCTCGCCTGTCTGCGCTGCTGCAACGGCTGATCGACGGCCGCACACCACCGACCGTCATCGCCCGTGCCCGCGCGACCCCCTACCTCTTCCCCGGCATGCGCCCCGGCCGCCACCTCACCGCGAACGCCCTGAGCGAGCGACTCATCCGCCACGGCATCCCCGCCACGCGCCTCGCCCGCAACGGTGCTTGGCTCTCCCTGGTCAGCTCCGTGCACTGGAAGCTGCTCGCCGACCTCATCGGCACCTGCGACGCCACGGCCCACCGCTGGTACCAGCACTCCGCCACAGACCGCGCAAGCTACGTCGCCATGCGGATGAAGGACCGACCACCACCCTCCGCCCCTGAGTGACTGCAGGCTCGCATTTGGAATGTCTCGTTTCACCGTAATGATCTGGGACCTCCGACTGTCCCATTTGAGGGACACAGCGCTTCTGTCTCACGGTCCTGTCCCTTGAGGCCGACGCCGCCGCGGATGTCATGACCGGGACCGCGGTCATCCGTCGGCGTCACCGGGTTCGTCACCGCGCGCAGTGGGACCTCGTGTTTTGCGCAACTCAGCTGGTGCTGGCCGCTATGAACTTCCAGAAGTACGCTCCGGCCCCGCCACCGCCGATGAGGCCGTAGCCAGTGGCGTCCGCGACCCACGCCAGGGTTACGAGGGCCTGCTCGGTTCGCGTCATGGTGACCGGAGTACCTTGGCGACCCCAAATCCGCAAGGACAGGTCGTTGCTGGCCGTTGCCAGGTAGACGCCGTCGGGCGAATACGACCGACATGCTTGTGTCGGTGGTGCAGTGCCGTTTCTACGGCGTCGGGGGTTGCTGTCGCTGCCGCATGCGCGCTGACAAGCTCCCGTCGCGTCCGGCGCGGCGAGCTCTCTCTGCCGGGGCCGTTCGGCGTCACCGGTGATGACGTGTGTCTCGTCGACAGCCGTACTTGTGACTTGGCTCAGTCGCTGGCGGAGGTAGAGGCTGCTCGATCCAGCCAATCTGACCATTCCCACCCGTGGCGCGTGTGGGTCACGACAGAGTGGTCCGTTATGGGTTTCAAGGGTCGTTGGTTGCGTGTGGTGCCGTGGGGGGTGTGCGCGGCAGCTGCGGTGTGGCTGGTCATCAGCGCCATCGTTGACGGGTGGGACAAAGCGGATCCGAAGGCTGGTGTGGTCGGCGCGGTGAGCGGTCTGGTGGCTCTTGTACTGACAATTCCGGCCCAGCCGGGCCAGAATGGCGATGTGGGGCTGGGTACCATTGCCGACCAGCTTGCGGACACGATAGAGCGGCAGTGGAACAACGAGGTCGAGGCCCGGCGCTTGAACGATCCGTATCCTCTACCCGTCGCCTGGCGTACGGCCGATGCAGCCCTGACCGAGCCCTGGGCCCGGCTGACCGGCCTGGCCAATGACTGGCCCGGCGGCCCACCCGGTGAGCCCGCCGGATGGCCTGCGAACGAGGCCGGTCTGGCGGGACACTACGCGCAGATCCACGAGGTCTTCGCCCACCGTGTGCCCACCCGTCGGCTGGTCGTGCTCGGCGAGCCCGGCTCCGGCAAGACCGTGCTGCTCATCCGCCTGCTCCAGGATCTGATGGAGCGCCGGGAGGATGGCGGACCTGTACCGGTCCTGTTCTCCCTTGCCTCTTGGGACCCCAGCCACGATTCCCTCGAATCCTGGCTGGCCGAACAGCTACGACGCAGTCACCCAGGACTGCGTGCCGCAGCACCGACCATCACCGCCACACCAGGCACCCGCCGGCCCGATCTGGCTCAGGCTCTGCTGGCAACCGGACGCATCGTCCCGTTGCTCGACGGCTTCGACGAGCTACCCCCCGCCCTGCACACCGTGGCGCTGGACACCCTCAACCGGACCATGCCCGCCCGACAGCCCCTGGTCCTGTCCAGCCGCGCCGTCCCCTACCGCACAGCCCTGGCCAGGCCCGACGCAACGGTCCGGCTCAACGGCGCAGCCGGCATCCACCTGCTCCCCCTCACACGTCAGGCCGCCGCCGACTACCTCCGCCGCGACGCAGGCGGTCCCCACGCCCCCGCCGCCAACCGCTGGAACCAGGTAATTACCCACCTGGGCACCAACACCCCTGCCGGGCAAGCATTGAGCACCCCATTCGGACTGTTCCTGGCCCGCACCATCTACAACCCCCGCCCCCAAGCCACGCCCGGACCCTACCCACACCCGGACGAACTCTGCGACACCGCCGCCTACCCCACCCGTACCGCCCTGGACACCCACCTGCTCAACGCCTACATCCCCGCCGCCTACAGCCCTCATAACCCCAACCCGTCTCCCTGGACCAAAGTCCAGGCCCTTCGCACCCTCACCTTTCTTGCCCACCACCTGGAAAACCACCGCGATGGCACCCCCAACCTCGCCTGGTGGGAACTCCACTACGCTGTCTCCGCCCGCTCCAAACGCATCATCTACGGGATGCTCGGCGGCATCGGGATTGCATTCTTTGCCGCGTCCAACGGTGACCCGCGGGGCGGCTTTGCAGTTGGGTTCTCCCTCGCACTCGCCTCCACCGCCCTGTCCCTGCTACTGCCTGCAATCCGCCGCACCCCAGGCACACGTCTGAACCTGGCCCTCCGCGCGCTCGCCTACAGCCTCGCTCTCAGCCTCTTTTGGATGGCGTTTAGCCTTCTGATGAAAATCTTGCTAAGCATCGATACGCCAACGTGGAGGGACTTGTCCACGCTATATCTCTTCATCGGAGGGGCTGTCATCATGCCCCTGAGCTTCTTCAGACGGACGCGTACAGGGGCGCCCAAGGCGCGAATCCGCTGGTCGCTCGGCTCCACGCTGATCGGGTTGCTTTGGGTGCCCGGCCTGACCATCCTCGGCGCACTTGCACAAGGAATTATTTACAGTGTCAGTCCCGAAGATACATTTTGGGGGGCCTATGTTGGATTTGTTCTCGGGACTATGAGTGCGTTGTTGCACGTAGTCGCGCGAGGGATGAGGTCGGAGCCTTCCGACCTAGCCACCGAGGTCGGAGCAGCCCCGCTGCTTGCCCGGGACCGCCGCATCTGCCTTATGTTCGCGCCGATTGGGGGTCTCGCCTCCGGGCCCATCATCCCTTTCATCATATTCGGCGGCGCCTCGCGGGCCGAAGCGGCAATCGCGGTCGGCTGCGGGGTGATCATTGGCCTGATGGTCGGCGCTTTCCATACAGCTTGGGCAGACTTCATGGCATCAAGGACCTACCTTGCGATACGGCACAGAGTTCCCTGGCGTCTCATGCCGTTTCTCCAGGATGCGTACGAACACCGCGGCGTGCTGCGGCAAATCGGAACCGTCTACCAGTTCCGGCACATCGAACTGCAACGCCACCTTGCTCAGCAGCCCTGGCCACCCGTCACATAGGAAGAATCGCCCGGCATCCACCGAATCCTGCGTCCCCTATACCTATGTGGTCGACAGCGCACCCGCTGTGGCGTTCTCGGTCACACGGCAAACCCAACAGGGACAGCGGCCAACCGTTCACTGGTCCGCCGATAGGATAGGGAGTCGCGGGATATTCAACTCGCTCGAACGCCCAGTGCAATGATGACAATCATCTACCCACATCGGTATTGGTGACAGGTAGCGTGCTGAATCGGTGACAATTGCCGTGCATCGAGTTCGTAACACGATCTTGTTGAAGCGTCCTGGTTGGCCCTGACCGTGTGATGATTTGGCCGTTCGTGAGGGTGTGGGTCCTCAACCTTGAATCGTATGGACGATGAGTTGTTGGCGTTGGTCGAGCCGTTGCTGCCGCCGTGGCCAGAGCGGTCGCCGGTGCCGCGGCCGGTGCCGGATCGTCTCTGCCCGCAGGGAATCCTGTTCGTCCTCCACAACGACACAGCCTGGCAACTTCTGCCGCTGGAGCCGAGGTTCGGCTCGGGTCAGGCATGCTGGCGGCACCTGGACCGGTGACAGAAGGCGGGATCTTCGACCAGCTGCATCGGGTCCTGCTCGCGGAGCTGAACGCGGCCGGCGAGCTCTACAGGTCACGGGCGTGCGTGGACGGTTCTCATGTCCGTGCGAAAAGGCGGGCGCCGACACCGGCCCGCCGCCGGTCGCCCCGGCCGGCCCGGCACCCTGCTCGGCGACAAGGGCTACAACTCCAACCCGAACCGCGACAAACGCCTCGCCGTCCGATGGGAACGCCGCACGGAACTCTACGACGCCTTCATCACCCTCGCCTGCAGCCTCATCTACTGGAGACGCCTCAAGAAGGCCCGGTCGTAATCGTGTTACAAGCTCTACAGAGAACGAGACCGGGATCAGCACTATCTCCGAGCGAACGATCAGACAGGTTCGTCTCGCCATGCTGCCCCTTGGGCCGGCCAAGGCCCATCGTCAACGAGAAAGGGACATACGAAACGCGAACCTACAGTGGCCGCTCTCCTGTCAACAGAAGAGACAAACCATCCCAAAGAAGTTATCTGTGCGGAACCATTCGACGAGGCCAAATACTGCGCTGCACCAGATCCTGGAGCCGGACACCGGCGCGGCCTGCCTGCCAGGCGGTACCCCCGAACCCCAGGACCGCGACAACCCGCTCGTCACACTGCGCCGGGAAGCACACGAGGAAGCCGCAGCCGAGTTCGGCGAACCGCTGCTCCTCGGCCACCTCTCCGAGCCCGGCAAGCCGTACACCCGCCTCCGCTACGCCGCTCCCCTCACCCGCCTCGGCCCTCCGCCCGTCGATCCGGCCACCGGCCGCACCCACATCCGGGTCCTGGCCACACCCGAGCAGGCCCTGGAACTCTTCGACTGGGGACCACCGGCGGCCGACCAGCTCGCCGCCGTCCACCAAGCCCACACGCGGCTCGGCATCCCCCGCGCCGCGCGGCAGCCCCTCACCGAACTACCGGACGCCACCGACCTCACCACCTGGTAACCCGTGCCCGGCCCACGACCGGGCCCTGATCGAAGCGAGGACCCTCATGAGCAACACACCACCCACTGTCGGCAAGCCACCCGGGCCCGTCCGTCCCCTGCCATCCGGTCGTGTCGGCACCCTGGCAGCGGCCACCGGCCCCGCATCGGATGCTCCCGCGCTGGTGCGGACGGGGCACTGCCAGTGCGGCCGGATCTCCAACCAGGTAAGCGGTGTCCCGGATGATCCGCACCCGTGCTTCCCTGCGACCACGAGACGAGGACCGCGGGCCCGCCCGACTGTGGGTGGGCTTCCCCAAGGACTCCCTGGTCTGGACCGGGCCCGGTGGCGAGCCGAAGTGGTGCTCGACCTACGCAACTCTGCACCGCGGCTTCTGCTCCGACTGCGGGACGCATCTGGTGTCCGTCGCTGACGACTCCAACATGATCATGGTGACCGGGTTCAGCCTCACCGACCGGAGCGGCACCGCGCCGCTCGGCCATTCCTACCGCGAGGACGCCGTGACCTGGATGCACATCGCCCTCACGCCGGCCCCGGCACCGAGGCCTTCAACCTCGTAGCGCGTGGCCATCGCCCGGTGCTCCTCCCCCTCCGGCTTGCCCAGGTACTCCGAAGGCCGTACCACCGTGGCACGTACAAGCTCCTCCGACCGCTGCTCCCGCGCGGACTTCGCCACCGAGCGGCCCCGGCGGTACCTCCTCCTGGCCACCATGCCGGCCAGGAGGAGGTACGGCCATCCGTACATCACGGCAACCACGGGCCCCAGGCTCATCATGTACACCACGAGCAGCCGCAGCACGAACAGCCTGGACCCGGACCCCGCCGTGCCCGGACCAGTCACGGAATGCAGGTCGTCCGTCCACCGGCGCCTGACCGATACCTCCGGTATCCCGCCCCGCGGGACCCCACCAACGCTCACCCATCACCCGGCCCGCTCTACGCGCCACACGTCGGTGCCCTATGCCGCGATCTTCCTGGTGGCCCTCCGCGTCCAGGGCCGGAACCCATCACACGAACCGCTCCCGCGATGCCCGCCACCCCCACCGGCACGAGGCCGTGCGCGCGGTGACGTCCGGTGGGCCGGCCAACCCCGAACAGGACGGCCACGACGTCAGTGAGTCGACGGGGCAGACCTACCAGGAGCGTCGCTCGCCACGAACGTCATCACCGTCAGCCGAGTACGCGGAGGATGAACCGTACGGCTCCCGTGATCCCGCGCCCGATTCACTTGAACAGACCGGCCTCGACCACCAGTTCAGCAACGTCACCGGCCGACTCCGCCCGGTCCTGCCCGCTCCGGCACCGGGGGCAGGCACGAGGCCACCGCCGTTTCCGTTCCCCGCACTTCCGGCATCTCGCCATGGTCACCATTTTCCGCCCCGCAGACCACGGCTGAAACGCCCGGTGGCGGCTGCGCCGGTGCGTGGGAAGAGGCAGGCCTGGAAGGGCGGCGGTACTGCACTGCGACCACCGCTGTTCCCCGGCCGCGGGCCCGGGTGGTCGCGGCCGGTGTCTTGGATCCGGCGGCGCAGCGGCGTGCCCACTCGGCAATAGCGGTCAGAGAGTTGTGACCGGCGCTGGTGAGACACACACGCCTACCGCGAGCAACGCCGCCAGCCGGGAACCGACCCCGCGCGGGTTGCGCGGATCGGGCACCCGGGCCGGTTCGTCGAGCAGCCCGAATGGGACCGCTGTCCCCCCGGGCCGGCATCTCGGGGTGGCGATCTGGCCAGACCAGCGGCCATTTCGCGCCGACGGACGCGACGTTCGATTCACGAGCGGCGCATTTCGGTTCGGGGCACTTGTCACACGCTCTGCATACCTATCACTTTCCTTCCATTCTCATCCAACCAGGGGTGCCTGGTACCGCTAATTCGCGGGGCAAAGGCACGGTGGCACCATACTCAAGACCGAACGTTCGCTTTTGGCTCGATATTCGGGGATCTGTGCCGTGACTGGCCGCTCTCGGGAGCGGGTGGCGCCCAGTGGCGATACCTGGCGAACCCTGAACCGCTTCACGATAGCGAAGATCATTAATTCTCATATGCACGTGCATCTTCGATCGCGGCGCGAAGGTAAACCCCCCGGCGACCGGGCTTCGATGGCGGAATGGGCCCCTGACCAGGGAATCTTCTGAAAGCGATCAGTACGAGAAGTCGTTTTGCTGCGAGACATAGGAATTTTGATGCGCGCGCCGATCGATATCGGAACGACTAGATCAAACAAGGCCATTGATCTGTCTCTTTCGACGCTCTGCGGCGGGCTTCTTGCGCGTGACATCAATTCCCATGGAGGGAGAACCTGCCAGCTCCGGTAAGCGGATGGACATTCACTCGGGTGGCTGTATCGTCTTTTGCGCGGCACGCAGCGTCGTCATCGGCGCACGGTGCGTGCTGCGTCCCGGGGATGCAGCCCCGGGACGCATCGAAAGTCACATCAACCCGAACCCGAAAGGGACCGTCGTGTTCTTCCGAGAAGGCCGGGGGACCAATCACTCCTGCCCGGCACTCCGCAAGTCCAGTATGCCTACCTGCACCTGTGAGGAAACCTCCCGCACGCGTCTGCGCCGCACCCGGCGCCGCGCCGCCCTGTTCGCCGTGATCGGCACCGTTGTCGTCGTGGTGCTCACGGTGGAGCCCGTCCCCTGGGACGTGGTGCTGCCCGTGCTCGCCTCTCTGGCGCTCCGGGCCTAGCTCAGGGGTGGGCTGGCCAGGCCGCTCGGCCTTGCCGGCCCACCGGCTCGACGCGTTTTCCTGGCCGGCCGCCGCAGTGCGGCCGGCTGCCCTGAGCGGATAGACACGGGAGATCTCATGGTTGTGCCTTCACGGCCCCAGCGGTGTGCGTACTCGCGTTGCCGCCGGCGGGTGAAGCAGATGTCCAAGTCAGGCCGGCGCAGGATCTATTGCGATGCACTCTGCCGACGCCGGGCCCAGCGCGAACGGGACCGCATCCGCCGTGCCGCACCGGTTCATCGGACCGACCGTGCGGGCGACGTCGCCGCCGACATCGCCGTACTCGGTCAGGAACTGTTGTCCGGACAGCAGCGCCGCCTGCCGCTGGCGGTACGGCTCGGTCAGGCCCAGGCCCTTCAGCGCGACATCACCTGCTACGTCGCCGCGATGATGCAGGATGAACGAGCGGCAGGGACTTCCTGGGCGGAGATCGCTGCCACAGCCCAGGTGAAGGAAGCCTCGGCGCGCGCGTGCTGGAGCGAGGCCAAGATGTCAGCCCTGCTGGCGAACCGCCCCACGCACGCCAGAAACCGCCCGCAGGCCTCGCAGCAGGCTGCCCCGCTGGACTGGCTGTTCACACGGCCGGCCGGCCGGATACAGGAATCGGCCTCGCATCTCCTGCGACGGTATCTGACGGCGCTGCGCGAGAGGTCGCGTACTGCTCCGGCCGACGTCGCCCGTCAAACGGGCTTGCCGGGCGACGCCGTCGCGCTGTTCCTGGACGGCGAACTCGTGGCCTCCTGGCCGGTGACTCACATGCTCGTCACGGTGCTCGGCGGCAACCCCGAGACGCTGCGGAGCGTGTGGGAGACGGCCTCCGGGAGTGCTCCGGGTCCGTGGTCGCAAGCCGAGGCCGCGCGCCGGCTGCGGGACGTGCTGCACGTCGCCCGTCTGACCGCGGACGCCCCGGACGGTTCCCGCCCGTTCGCCGGAGCCGGCCAGTCCCCCGGCTCCGCCGTTGCCGAGGAGGCGCTGGACTGGCCTTCCACAGAGCAGACCTGCACCCGACTGGGCACACCTGCCTCGATCGTGCGACCGTTCTGGGACGCATGGAACCTGTCCGCGGGGCGGCCTGCATGAGCGCAGCGCACCACGTTTCGGAACCAGCGGAACGGACCCCGGCCGAGTACCCCTTGGAATACGAGGCGTTCCGGCAGATGACCCAGGACGCCTACCTGCGGTACGCGCGGGTGCGGACCGGGGACGAAACCAGCGCCGCCAGGTCCGTGGCGCAGATGTTCGCCGAGCTGACCAACCAGTGGGAGGACACACTGCGCAGCGCGTGCCCCGCGGCTGCTGTCTGGAAGCTGCTGAGCAGCGCTGTAGAAGATCAGTTCCCCTGCGGTACGGCATGCGAACCGCAGCCGCGCTCCCTGTTGAGCAGTGCGGAGACCGATACCGTCGTGCTCCATCGCCATCTGGGCCTCACCATCGAGGAGACCGCGGCGCTCATGGGAGTGGAACGCCCTTCCGTACGGGCGCTGCTCCGCTCGGCCGCCCGGTCAGCGGTTCCCTGTCCTGGACGCGTAGGCGAACGGAGCTGAGGGGGAGCGCGCGGGGGCGTACACGGGGGGTGCGTTTCGCACCCCGTGTTCGCCCCTAACTCTTCGGTCAATGACCCCGTAGAGGGTTGGCCGGGGTTCAACTCCCTGCGTACCATGGCCCCTTCCTCAGGAATCGATCTTTCCGGGGTTGGAAGGAGGGGCAGATGGTCCACGGGGAGAATCCTCAAACTCACCCCATAGACCTGACGACGCCGAGCGTGGCCCGCATGTACGACGCGCTCCTAGGCGGGGTCCACAACTATGAGGTCGACCAGCAGGCCTGCCAGGACCTGCTGCGTATCGCGCCGAGCACGCAACTGCTGGCACGCAACAACCGCGCCTTCTTGCGCCGGGTCGTACGGATCCTTGTTCAGGAGTACGGCATCCGGCAGTTCCTCGATCACGGATCCGGACTGCCGACCCAGGACAACGTGCATGAAGTCGCCCAGCGTCTCGATGGTGGCTGTCGCGTCGCCTACGTCGACAACGATCCCCTGGTCCACGCTCACGGCCGGACGACACTGGACGAGAACGACAACACGCTGTTGGTCGACGCCGACATGCGTGACACAGCAGCGATTTACGAGGCGACAGGGAACTTCCTGGACTGGGAGAACGAACCCATCGCGGCTCTGTTCGTGTCCGTTCTGCACTGCCTGCCCGACAGCGACGACGAGCAGGATCCCGGCGCCCTGATCAGGAGGGTGGCCGCGAGACTCCCAGCAGGCAGCTTCCTCGTCATATGCCAGCTGGTCAGCGACGACGCAACTGTCAGGGAGGGCGTCACCCGGCTGATGGCCGAGGCCACCGGAAACCAGTGGGGCCGGGTACGTCGGAGCGATGAAGTCCGCCGCTACTTCGGTGACATGCAGATCATCGAACCGGGCCTGGTCGATGTCGTCGACTGGCGGCCGGACGCTCCCCCACCCCCGGTTGAGATGAGAGCCACCGACTGGGTCGAATGGGGCGGAGTCGCCCGCTTCTGACAGCTTCGAGTGATCGGCGGGGCCAGACTCAGGAGTACCTTTCGATGGCCTCGCAGATCAGTTCCTTGCTTCTGACCCTGTCAGCCGCGACAAACCGCAGCTGGTCCAGGGCGTGCTTGTAGTCGTACAGCGCCTTCTGGTGAGTTACGTAGTCGGCACCATTGATGTGCTCGACATAAACCAGATCCGACGGGCCGCCCTCACCGAACGTCAAGTGGGTAATCGCATAGGGCGGAGACACCGAAGCACCCTGATCGAATTCCACGATCCGAATATTCACCCTTTTCGTATCCGCGGCCTCGAGAAGGTGCCGAAGTTGCTGGCGCATGACTTCAGGACCGCCGCGCGGACGCATGAGGACGCCCTCGTCGAGCATCACGGTCACCCGGGGAATCGGATGGTCGAGAATCAGCTGACGCCGGCAACGCAAAGCGACAATACGGTCGATCTCCGCCTCATCAGCCCAGGGCTTCACCGTCCGGACGAGAGCGCGCGCATAGTCGGTAGTCTGGAGAAGGCCCGGAATCACCTGATGCTCATACGCGGCGATTTCCACAGCACTACCTTCCAGCGAGATCAGCCGCTTGAGATAGGACGGCGTGACGTCACTGAAATTCTGGTACCACTCACAGTCCTGCGCCTGCTCAAGCAGCCGTTCTATCAGCCGCGTCTCTTTTGCGCTGAGGCGCATGAAACGCGCCAAGTCGAACACATCACGGGCCTTCGCCGGACTCTCTCCCCGCTCCAGCCGACTGATCTTGGAGACGGAGGCGCGGATGACGTGAGCCAGATCCGCCTGCGTCAGCCGACGCTCCTCCCGCCACTGCCGCAGCTGCTCCCCCAGAAGGCGCGCCGCCGCCTCCCGGCCGGTGGACCCCGCCATGGGCACCACGGAAGCCAACTCGTCATGCTGACCGGACTGCTCGGGCGGGTGATACGGAAGGGCGGACATGCAGGCTCCCGGAACTGGCAATTGACACCGCCACCCAGAATGCACGCACATGCCCGCACTTCCAAGCTCTGGCCTGAGGTTAAGCCGTCATGCGATCATGTGATCGAATTCGGCGCCCTTCGCACCATCAAGGAAGGCAGCCAGCTCGTCACGCGAGAACACCAGGGCCGGGCCGTCCGGAAAGCGAGAGTGACGCACGGCCACCTCACCCCCGTCCAGCTTCGCCAGCTCCACGCAGTTTCCGTCCCCGACGCTGGCACGTGCCTTCACCCAGTGCGCACCCGGGAGCATACTCGCGGTCACGCCATTCTCAATTTTCATGAAAATACCCCTCGTTCCGCTTAACTCAACCGCACACCCATCCGCATTCCCATATGGGATTGCATGGGAAGGTGTTTTGGGAATCCTAGCCAGCTGAACGCATGCATAAAGTCCCTCGGAAGGGTGCGATATCCCCACCTCCGGTCATATCATCGGATCACTGAAGAAGCACAGCGCTCCAGCCGGGGCGTCAAACCCGCCATCCCGACCCAATCACCCCTCACGGCGGTCGAGGGCTGTCAGAGCGGGGTACTCCTCCTCGGCCACGGACATTGCGTACCCGAACAGGTAGTCCGCTCCGACGCCACGAACTCGCCCCCAGTCAGGCAGCACACTCCGCCGCTGGCGGCGGCGAGGTCGGTGAACACCTTCCTGATGTTGGTCGACCGCGCGAACAAGCGACTCATCCCCGACGTCGCTGCCCAGCACTCCACCGACGCGTAACCAGGGTGCAGGAAGGACTCGAACCGGACCGTCGCTTAGATATACCCGACCTGGATGCGCCCGTCCGCCTCGGGTTCGGGGCCGCCCGGCCCTGGCTCGCCAGCGGCTCCGAGCTTGGCCCGTACGACCAGCAGTTCCTCGACGAGGAACAGGCCGCCGCCAATTGCGTGACCACCTGCGTCGACGGCCAGGTGCTGCGGGTGAAGTGGGCGCGGCGTCAGTCGCGGTACTAGCCGTCGCCCGGCCTGCCTCGCCGGCGGTCCCGGAAGTTCGCTGGGCGGGGACAGCGGGCCGGTATCGCCTGGGTACGCCGAGCGACCAGCTGCGATGGTGCTGCGGGACGAACCCACAGAGACGCAAGTGGGCGGCGATGGTTGCAGCGATCATCCTGGTGCCGCAGTAGTGCTGCGGCACGAACCGCAGAGACGCCCCAGCCGCGCGATGCGAGCCGCGCTTGCATCTCGGTGCCGCCGCAGTGGTGCTGCGGGACGAACCCACAGAGACGCTGGACGTCGGCAAGCAGTGCGCCGACTTCAAGCACTGGCCGCAGTGGTGCTGCAGGCCAAACCCGCAGAGACGTCGCCACGCCGACCATCAGGTGATACGCGGTGTAAACGCCGCAGTGGTGCTGCAGGACGAACCCGCAGTGACGCCCGTCGGGGTAGAGGTAGGCGTTGTCGCCAAATTCGCCGCAGTGATGCTGCGGGAGCTCTTCGCAGAGACGCGCGCTGGTTCCCCAGCAACACCCCGTTCGGCATGCGGTCGCAGTGGTGCTGCGGGCAGGCGGCGGCCCAGCGGCGCCTCGCCAAGCCGCAGTGGTGCTGCGGGACGAGCCCGCAGAGACGGGGCCTTGTGGATAATTACGAAACCGCTGGTCAGGGGCCCGCTGCAGTCTCCCGCTGGAACGCGCCGGATCGATTCTGGGAACGCGGATGGGGTTCTCGCAGGTCAGCAGGGGTACATCCGGCGACTGCCGACTGAGGTCTCCCCTCAAAACTGCACCGCCTGCAATGCGGGTCCTGGTCGGGGTGTGCTGCTTGGGTTTCCGGGAGCACTGCCGTCGACCCGGGCTGGCCAACAGGTCATCAACAGGTGCCGGGAACGAACACCTCAGCGGCAACAGGTCCCGAGAGCTTGAAGATGGCCACGTGGAAGGTGTGCCTCGTCCGACGACCGTATGAGCAGGAAGCCGGTCCGGATGGCTTCCTGCTCACCTCTGGCGTGCCGCTCGCTCCACGTTCGATGACGACACTCCCCTGCCCTTGGCCTGCTGGCAGCACGGTGATGGTGGCGGTAAATTGCTTTCTGTGGTAGATCACTGGTATTCGAGCCGGTTTCTGTCGGGCTTTTATGATTCGCTCTGTGAGGGTCGGCAGGACTTCGACTTCTATCTGCCGCTGGTGATGTCTTCCGAGGCCGTGCTCGATGTGGGTTGCGGCACCGGCGCGCTGCTGCGTCTGGCCCGGCGGGACGGCCATGCCGGGCGGTTGTGCGGGCTGGATCCGGCTGGTGCGATGCTGGAGCGCGCCCGCGAGCAGACCGACGTCGACTGGGTGCTCGGTGATCTTTCCTCGGTGGACTGGGACCGGGAGTTCGACCTGGTGGTGATGACCGGTCATGCATTCCAGGTGCTGATCGACGACGACGATCTGCGGATGTCGCTGGCCGCGATCCGCCGGGCCCTCACCGATGATGGTCGGTTCGTCTTCGAGATCCGGAACCCGGGCGTTCGCGAGTGGGAGGGCTGGACTCCGCGCACCGCGTACCAACTGTCCAACACTGCGGGTGAAGTCGTGGTTTTCTGGCGGGAGGCGGAGCTGCCGGTGACGGGTGACGTGGTTCGCTACAGGTCCGTGTTCCGCGGTGCCGGATGGGACAGGGAGCAGGTCAGCCCGGGTGTGGTGCGGTACCTGGATCCCGGGAGCCTGTCGGTTTTCCTGCGGGAGGCGGGTCTGGCTGTTTCGGAGCAGTTCGGGGGCTGGGGCAGGCAGCCGTTGACGGGCCGCAGTTCGGAGATCGTCACGGTTGCGGTGCGCGGGCCGGACGGCGGCGCAGGACAGCGCAGCTGACGGTGCCGGTGAGGTCGACAGCGGTGATCACGAGGATCGTGGCGGTCGCGGCTGGTACGGGGGTGGTGAGGGCGGCGGCGATCTGGAACGCGGATGTTGCGGAGGCGGTGTCGCCGATGGGCGGCGGCGGTATCCGGCGGGCGATGTCGGTGCCGAACAGGTCGTCGAGGGCCTGCTGTTCACGCTGTCCGAGTTCGCCGGTCGCGTGGGAGCCGAGCGCGGCCCACACCTGGTCGGGTCCGATGCGGCAGTGGTCGAGTGCCTCGTGGATGCAGTCCGGGAGCGAGGCTCCCGGGTCGGCTGCCGGGCCGGTGCGGTGCATGACGCACAGCACGTCGGTGACCGGCCGGTCGGCCAGGTGTGGGGCCGGCGGTTCGAGAAGGAACACCGCGCATCCCTCGCCGAGGGCGGTGTCGGTGGTGTCGCTCGGGCTGTGTTGGAGGTCCAGCACGGCCCGGGTGGGGCTGTACTCCTCGGTGGCGCCCACGACGACCCGGGCGGCACGCTGGTTGGCCAGCAGGCGGTGGGCGTAGGAGAGGGCGGACAGGCCGCCGGTGCGGCCCATGCTGATGGTGGTGTTGGGGCCGGTGAGCTTGTGCCAGATCGCGACCAGGCCGGCGGCGCAGTTGGGCACCCCGCTGGGGACAACGGCGGGGTTGACGTGGAAGGGCCTGGCGGACAGCAGCGAGCTGCGGGTGAAGTCCCACATGGCTTGCGGGCTGCCGGTGGTGGCCAGGACCACGGCGGTTCCGTCCGGGTCGGTGCGTGGGCCGGGGTGGTCGTGCGGGAGTGTCTGCAGGAGCTGGCCGACGGTGGCGACGGCGAGGGCGCTGGCCCGGTCCATCGAGCGGGTGCCCGCCTTGCCGAGGACAGCTCGGGGGTCGAAGTCCGGCACGTGGTGGACCGTGTGGGCGGGCCGGGTTGCCCGGGTGTGGGTGGTGTTGCCAGCCCCCAGGGGGGAGATGGCGGTCCAGGCGCTGATGACGGGTGGTGGCGCGGGCATGTGGAGGCTCACCTTCGTAAGGGGGCACCGGCCGTTCATGCGGGGGGCCGGCCGAAGACGACCACGGCGTTGTTCCCGCCGAACGCGAAGCCGTTGTTCTGCACGATGCGGATGTCGGCGTCGACGGCGGTGTTGGGGACGCAGTTCACCGCGCAGGCCGGATCGGTGCGGACGTGGTTGACGGTGGGGGGGATGAAGCCATGGGTGATGGCCAGGACGGACGCGATGCCGCCCAACGCACTGGCGGCGCCCATGGTGTGACCGATCATGGACTTGATGCCGGTCACGGATGGAGGCGCGGAACCGTACACCTCGTTGATGGCGCTGCTTTCCACCGTGTCGTTGGTCTGGGTGCCGGTGGCATGTGCGCAGATGAGGTCGATGTCCTCAGGCTTGCTGCCCGCGTCGTGCAGAGCCAGCCGGATGCTCCGCACGATGCCGGACGGATGCGGGGTGAGCTGGTGGTAGGCGTCGCAGCTCAGGCCGTATCCGAGGACCTCGCCGTAGACGCGGGCGCCTCGGGCACGGGCGGCGGCCTCGGTCTCCAGCACGAGCACGCCCGCTCCTTCTCCGGTGACCAGCCCGCGCCGGTCGGCGTCGAACGGCCGACAGACGTCGGGGTCCAGCAGCCCGAGCCGGTAGAAGCCGGTGAAGTTCCGCCGGCAAAGGGCGTCGGCGCCACCGCACAGGGCGAAGTCGGCCTCGCCGCAGCGCAGTGCGTCAAGGCCGGTTCCGATGGCGTAGTTGCCGGCGGCGCAGGCGGTGCCGATCGTGGTCGCCTCCGCCCGGGTCAGGCCCAGTTCCCGGCAGACGGTCACCGACAAGGCGGCGGCGGGCACCCGGGCGACCAGGGCGGGGTCGATGACGTCGGAGCCATCGGTGATCTGCCGCTCCACGGCCTGGTCGAGTTCGCGGGAGCCGCCATCGGTCGTTCCAATGGCCACCAGCCCGCGTTGCGCGCGTAGCATCCGGTCGGCCAGTCCCGCGTCCATGACGGCCATCCGTGCGGCGACGGCGGCGAACAGGGCAGCCCTGCCCACCGTCCCCGGCACGGTGCGGTGCAGCCAGTTGGCGGCGTCGAATGCCGGGACCTCGTAGGCGTTGGCGTAGTCGAACCCGCTGGTATCGAACAGCGTGACCGGGCCCGCCCCGCAGCGTCCGGCCCGCAGCGCGGCGGTGAAGGCGGTGGCTCCGAGGGCGGTGCTGCACACCACTCCCAGTCCGGTGACCACGACCCGGTGCGGGCCGTTCACCGGGTGCTCACCGTGCGTTTTCCGTGGTGGCGGCGGTGGCCCGCGCGACGACCTCCCGGGCGCCCCGGAGGTGGATCAGGTGGGCCGCCTCGGCCTTCTCGATGACGATGTCGAATTCCCGTTCCAGCTCTGCCTGAATCTCGATGATCCGCATCGAATCGGCGCCGTGATCCTTGAACAGGCTGGTCTCGGTGACGTCCGACTCCTCGACCTCCAAAAGCAACAGGACGATGTCCCGGATCCGGTCGGGGGCAGTGGTCATGGATGGTTCCCTTTCGCTGGACACCGCCGGATGGTCCGGCGAGATGGCCCAAGGCCCCGAGCAGGTCAGGCCCCGACCGTTTCGGCTACGACAGCGGTTGGTCGGTGACCACGTACGCGGGCGTGTACAGCATCCCCGGGCCGCCGACCCACCCATAGCTGTCGTCCTTCTCGTTGTGCTTCAGGATCCGGGCCCGTACGTACCCCTGGTAGAGGTAAGCCTCATTCCCCGGTTCCACCTCGACGCTGTAGGTCTCCGTCGTCGACTTCGACCACTGCTCGCTGAACGTCAGCGTCAGCGACGTCGTCACCGAAGCCTTGGAGAACACCATGTTGACTTCGACCGAGCTCTCGATGGAAACGCTCTGTCCGGTGGTGAAAGCGAACCCGGTCGTGACGGACTTGTCGTACTTCGCCGTCGCACCTTCCGAGCTGTTCCCGACATGCATGAGGCACTGCAGGTCCTGGGAGAAAAGGGTCATCGCCAGTTGCTCGCTCTCCTTCGTCGAGACCAGCGGCCCACTTAGATCGAACGTTTCCTTGCTTGCCTGCGGGGGTTTGTCGAAAACCACGATCTCTTTCGGAACAGGCGGCATTTTCAAGCATCCTCTCTGAATCCGTCCGGTAGGCACGGACGGTGGGGGGCGGTCAGCCCCCGGCAGGGCATTCCTTGTTAGTTTCGGGCCACGTTCCGTACTGAGGATTATCCTCGTACCATTCCTTGACCTCCCGGCAGACGGCATCACACTTAGCGGTGACATACTTGTTGTCCAGACACATATCACTGAAACCCCTAACGCCCGAGTACTGCATTGCACGGGAGTCCATGTCCATGGTCACATCGTGCTGGTCATCCTTTCTGTCGCTTTTATCCTTGTAGCCTTTCACCGTGAGATCGTAGTGGAGAGCTACGATACCCACACCCATAGCCATCTGGTTCTCGGCGTCGTAGTCCTCCGCCAGATAGATGCGCCGAAAATCATTCAGGTTGTAATCCACTTCCCCCGTATCCACCGGTTGAATGTAGGTGCTGATGAGGGCCTCCAGGTCAGCCGCATCCACATCACGGGCGACCATTGACACCACCATCTGGCACGATTCCTTGAAGAAGCCAACGATCGCGTCTGAGGTCCTCAGCTGCCTCTTTTGCCCGGGTACGCTTTGGGCGCGGCCCAGAAACAGCTCACCGGCTGCTTCGTACCTTTCGGGGAGTCTGTTGAAGTTTTCCTTTTCCTGGATGCTCCCCAGCATCGTCGCGTACGGCCCGGTGATCCCACCCGTCGGGGAAGGCGTCCAGTTGCCGGTGGCCACGGGTTCCTGGCCCATGTCGGCCATCCGGGCCAGGAACGAAACCGCGGGAGACCCATATCCTGCGACCCAATCGGTGATCCGTCCGCCCAGGCCACTGTTTGCTTTCAGTTGCTCGACGAACGATCGAGCCGATTTTCCCGGTGCGTTGATCGTGTTGAACAGTTCCTGACCCGCCCGGTCGTTGGCGACCAGTTCCTGGACGAATCCGCGCGTCCCGGCCTTCGCCGTGCCGAGGATCCACATCAGGTTCTGCACCTTCGGGTCCGCGTCCGCCAGGCCATCCGTCAGCTCTTGCGCACCCGAGGTCAATCCCGCCGCCATGACCTGACGCACATCGGTCCCCAGCGCCGCCGCCCGCGCATGGAAATCCTCGATGTCCCCCGCGATCATGAACGCCTGGAGATTCGACGGCCTCAGCGTGGACCGCACCTCCTCGATGGACTCCTGGAGGTGAGCGGGTGTGGTCTCCTCACAACTGAGACCGACATCGTTCATATTCTGCCTCATGCTTTCCGGCGTGACTTGCGTAGGAGCCTGTGACTTGACCAGCTGAATGGGCACCTTGTTCGGGACAGGGGGCATCTCAAATTCCCTTCTGAAAGACACTGCGACCCAGGAGGTACATCGCCCCCTGGGGATAGCATCGGCCGCGGCCTCGATTTACGGCGCGCAGGCGAACTAAATTGGCCGGGTCAGGCCGTGAGGAGACCGTTGCCAATCCTCAGCGCACTGAAACATCCCTGCAACTTCCGCACGGGCCCGCATTCCGCCAACAGTTTTCACCTCAAGCGAGCAGGGTTAACCCTCGATCTTCTGTCACGGACCACCGCCGAACCTGTCCCATGCCGAGGCCACTGGAAGTCCGACAGCACAATGCGCGTCGGCACATGAGTCCACCTGGGCATGAACCGGCCAAGAAACACCACGCCAACGGCGGACGCTCAGTTGCGTGGCGGGGATGGCCACCGTTTCGGCCGGGTGCGGGGGGGGGATCTGCCGCATGCGGGCCGCCCACTGGCCGAAGTCGGGGCCCCCTTGTGGTCCACCGGTCTCCTGGAGGTCGGCGCGCCACAGGTCTGGACGTCTTCGGGGGTGGTGTCCAGGCCGTGGAGGAAGGGCGCGGGGGCTTGGTCGGGGACGGGTGCGGGGCTGGTTCGGGTCCAGGAGTTGAGGAGGGTGCGGTGGACCACGGGAATGCGGGGTGGTGCCACGTTCAGGAGGGTGGTGTCGGTGTCGGTGAGCAGGCCGGGCAGGGCGAGCGGGTTGAGCAGTAGTCCGTCGGGCAGTGCCTTGGTGAGGGCTGTGGGTTCGAGACTGGCGGCGGGCTGTGCGGGGGTCTGCTTGGTCAGCCAGTTCCAGGTGTGTTCGGCGGCTTCGCCGTAGACGGGGATGGAGGACTGGTCGGTCTGGGTGCTGGTACGGATCACGAGGGCGGGGGCGAGGTGGAGGTCGCCGGTGCGGTCCAGTCGGCCCAGGCGCTGGATGAGCGCGGCGAGGGAGGCGTTCTCGGTGATGAGGCCGGCGAAGGAGATGTCGATGCCGACTTCGACGGTCTGGGTGGCGACGACGACGAGCGGCCTGGTCCGGTCGGCGCTCACGCCGTTGAGGAGTTCGGTGACCAGGGGGCTTGCCAGGAGGCGTTCGCGGTCCAGGGTGCGCGAGCGTCCGGTCAGCAGCAGCGTGTCGATGTCCTGGCGCTGGGCCAGCAGCTGATGGGTGGTCCGGGCCGTTCGGATGGTGTTGGCGACCACGCCGATCACGGGGCGTTCCGCGGTCGGCAGCAGGGTGTCGAGGGTCAGTTCGGCGGCGTGTGCGAAGGCTGCGGCGGTGTCCTTCGGACCGGAGGCGTCGAGCAGTGTCAGGCGGCGCTGTGCTCTGAGCCGTTTGCCTGCCACGGGGTGGGTGCGGTCGGCTTCGGTGATGGCGTGGCGTGGCCGTCCGGGACCGGTGGAGGCGGTCGCGGAGAGGCTGACGGTCTTGACGGCGCGGTTGGCGAGGGCGGGGTGGGTGGCGGTGTTCTGGTAGGCGGCGCAGTCGGTGGCCGTGGTGAGCAAGGGGAGGGCGATGTGGGCCTCGTCGATGGCGAGCAGGGCGTCGGTTCCGCACAGTGCGGCGTCGATGGGGTGCATGCGGGGGCTGGTGTGGTAGCCGCGGAAGAGGAGGCGGCTGCCGTACTGGTCGACGGTGGAGGTGATGACGGCCGGCTGTGCGGGAGAGCGCAGCCAGCGTGAGGCCCAGTCGGTGCCGCCGCGCATGCGTACGCATTCCAGTGCTGTGCCGGTTGCGCCGATTTCGCGCAGGGTGTCGGCGACGCGACCCGTCAGGGTTCCGGGGTGGGCGGTGTCGAGTGCCTGCTGGAGTGTGCGGGCGGTTTCGTGGGCCTGGTCGACGACCAGGCGCCGGTCGACGACGAAGAACAGGCGCAGTGGCACCGTTCGCCGGGTGGTGGTGTGCTGCCAGGCGAGGAGGAAGGCCCAGCTGTCGATGATGCTGGTCTTGCCGAGGCCGGTGGGGATGTCGAGGTCCGGCCAGGTGCCGGTGCCGGCGACCTGGTGGAGGTAGGCGGTCTGCCAGGGGAAGGGGCGGTGGCCTCGGATCTCCTGGACGAAGCCGGGGAACTCCTCCAGATGCAGGCCGGTGCTCGGGCGGGGGGTCATGCCGGTGTCTCTCCCGGGTGGGTGGGCAGGCACAGGCCCAGACCGTAGTTCTTCTTGCTGCCGAGCAGTACCGGGCCGGTGACGGGCTGGGCGAATCGCAGGCGGACGTGGCGGGAGAGGAGCGGACGCTCGTTGGCCTTGCGGCGCAAGGCGCGCGCCGGGAGGGTGGGGGCGCCGGCTGTGTAGGCGCCGGTGCGCAGGACGTCGACGGTGACGGGTGCGGGGAGTCCGGCGACGCGGCAGCTGGCGGTCACCGATTCTTCGATTTCTCGACCGTTGCGCTTGGGGAGGAAGTCCAGGACCATCGGCAGCGCGGTGGTCCATTCCCGTGCGGGGCGCGTCCAGTGCTGCGGCCGCACGGTGCGGATGGACTTGGTCTGTGTGGCGGCCGCGCTGATGTAGGTCAGGGGGACGGGTCCGGATACGGCCGGGATGTTCAGTTCGCGCAGTCCGCCCCCGGCGCGCAGCAGGATAGCCAGCAGGGCCCGGCGGTGAGCCGGATCCAGGTCCGAGGGCAGGGCGACACCCACGCCGCGCAGCCGGCCGTCGGCGTGCCGGTGTCCGACGAACGGGTAGGCGACGAACGCGCACAGCCGCCGGTCGTCTTCGGGGTGCTTGTGGCCGTGCACGGCCACCATCGTGTTCACGTTGTGGCCGGCCGCGTCCAGCAGGGCGGACACCGTGCTCCGCAAGGCGCCGGTGACCTTCAGGGTGAGTGCCGGGTCCAGGGAGAAGCCGGGCGGGAACGCGAAGGACAGCAGATTCGAAAACGGGCCCTGCATCATCTGTGGTTCCTCGTCATTCTTGACCGCGCCGCGCAGGACGTAGTGGTGTGGGCGGGCTTGCTGGTAAGCGCTCTGGCCCTGTTCGTGAGCCCATCGCAACCGCTCCAGCAGGCCGGGGTAAGGGGTACGCAAGGACTGTGTGCCGGTCCGGTGGGGCCCGCTGTTGCGAGCCGGCTCCCACACCTGCCACAGGTCCTCGTCCGGAGCGCTGCCTTCGGCGGCGCCCTGTTCCGGGGCATCTGCTCCAAGGAGGTCTTCATCGGAGGGCAGGACCGTGGTGTGCACGAAGGCATGACCGGTGGCCCGACCGATGTAGGGCACGGACTTCGCGAGCATCTCCAGCACCGCGTGGACACCGGCTGGCGGTTCGGCGGGCCACTCGAACACCACCGTCGGCTCGGCCAGGACGCGCTCGGGCCAGACCTTCGGCTTTCCGCCGGCCGTCCGGCCGGGCAGCGCGCCGTGACTAGGCTTCTTCTCGACCGCGTTGGTCGGCACCCAGGCCCCGCGTGGGGCCGCGGCCTCCGTGGTGTGCACGGGGATCCGCACGGTCGGCGCGGGCTGCTGTTCCAACCACCGAAGTGCCGCATCCTGGACCGGGTCGTGAGGGTCGGCCACCGATACCAGGCCACAGAACACCCGGTAGGGGTGCGGAGGCCATTCCGCGCGGGCACGATCGAGCGTGGAGGCCTGGTAGGCCGGATCCAGCAAATGAACGTCAATACGGAACGGCACGATGTCACGCGTCCTCGACCGCGCCGACGCCAACAGTTTCGTAGGACTTGGCGATCGCCTGCTGAAGACTCGCGTTCGGCCGCAGCCCGAGCGGTGCGACGGGCCACTCCAGCCCTTCCTTGACGGCCCGCTCCAGCGCGGTCTCGAACAAGGCGAGCATGTCGGAAACGGTCACGGCCTCCAGCGGCCGGGTGACCGGGCGGCCGACCTGGCCACGCTGGACCCACTCCAGCTGCTCCGAGACGACCACCAAGTCGCAGCCGGACCGCAGATGCAGGCCGGGCGAGGCGAACGCCAGCCGGTCACCGAGAAGCGCGATCGCCGCCAGCAGAGCCCGCCCGGCCGCCGCGAACTCCTCGCTCATCCCGCCGAACCGCAAGGACGCCAGCTGGGCCATGGACACGGTCGCCTGCCGGTGCACCGCCTTGACCGACACACCGCCGATCTCCTCGGACGGCGGGATCACGCCGTGCCCCAGCTCCGACATCCGCGCGGTCACCACACCCTTGGCGGGCTTCGCCCCTTGCACGGGACTCCACCCCGTCCCGGTGACCTCGACCGTGTCACCGGCCAGATTCAACCGGTCCACACGACCGGCCGCACAAACACCGGCCAGCGGAGCGACACCGTACATCTCCGACGTGTAGGCGCGGGGAACCTTGACCTGGATCCGCCGCCTACGGTGCGAATCCCACACCCCGTACACCAGGTCGGAGGGAACCAGCCGCAGATACACACTCAAGTCCGCGGAGGAGGCCTGGCGCAGCGCGGCGCCGGGCTCCGTCTCGTCGAACGTCGTGCCGTCGTTGTCCTGCGCGTCGCGGAAGTAGGCGTCACGGGAGCGGTGGGGGGCCTCCATGCTCGTGATCCGCACCGGCATCCCTTCAGCCTCGGTCGTCAGCTCCAGGTGAGGAATGAACAGGTCCTGCCGGCGTACGGCGTCCAGCAGGGCCTGCTCGCACCGGTTCGCCTGGGACTGGCGCTGGTCGAGGAGCACAACAGTGACCTGTTCGCCGTCCACGTAGCGGGGCTCGGTCAAGTACCCCGCTGTATCAGTGGCGTTGAATTTTACCGTGGGCGGGAAGATCCGTTCCCCCGGGCCGCCCGTCGGTTCGTAGACCGCCCGGACACGGATCGCCCCGTCATCCGACTGCGCGCTGGCTGCGGCGAGCAGCCTCTCGTAGAGCTTCACGATGTTGATCGACCTCCAGTACAGCGACCACCGGCCAGGGCTGCTGTGCCGTGACCCACCCACACTGCGGACGAATCACAGCGAGACGGGCAAATCGAAGCAAGACACCTGCACCTGTTCAAAGTCCTGCTTCGGCACGGGTGGTCGGCCTGACAGTGGCCGCCGCTAGGATGCCCGGCCGCCATGAAGCCGGCCCGCGCGACCGGGCGGACGGACCTGCCCGATCGCGATCCCGCCCCCTCGTACGGCCTTATGGGCCAGCGAAGAGCACTCGTTCGAAGGCAGGGCCAAACGAGCACCGCGGCGCGTGCGAGCGGGGGCGGGGACCTGCCGGGCGTCTCACCGCACCGGGATCACGGACCCCTGGCGACCGGAGTAGCCCCTGACGGTAGTGGCGGGACGGAACCACGCGGTCACCGCCTCGGGAACCGCGGATCGCGGCGCGCACCTCACCGCCCCGGACACCAGAGGGGCAACCTCCGGGATCACCCCGGTACGGCGCTTTCCGGGCGAGGCCGGGCTCTGGGCACGGGTGTATGCCGACGTGCACCGTCCGGGCCTGGGCGGATGAAGGGCGACGGCGCCCACCTCGCGGCCTGATCACATACGCAAGTGAAACGCTCAGAAATCGAGCATTACTTGTCAGCCTTCAGCGTTCTCGTATTCCGGGGCATAGAGTGCGGTCACGCGAGATCGTTCCGCAGGGTGCTCCGCACGGGCAGGGTGAGTGAATGGCGAAGCAACGAGCGGATTCCCCCTGTGTGCTGCCGGGAGACCCTGCCTGGATCCACGATGCCAGATACGTGCAGGACATCCTCGCCTCTCTCGCTGCTGCAGCGGCGGTCGCCCACGACTACGGAGATCCCGAGAAGTACGTCCTGCCGCACCTTCCGTTCCAGGTCGCGGCCGACACCATCGGCCAGATCCGATCCGACCTGCCACCTGCTCGCCACGACACTGTGTATCTGATGGCCCTGCCTGCTTTCCAACTGGAGGCTCTGTGGCAAGTCCTAGGCGTCTTGCAGCGTGCACGGGACGCGGACGAGGACGCCACCGAGGTCTTGGACCTCGTTCGCGACTACGCAATGCGCTGCTGCCTCCCGCCGCGCCGTGTCGACGATGTGGTGTCCGACATGGAGCGCATCCTGGCCATCCTGTCGTTGGACATTCCCGCAGTCCACAAGGTGTCCACCACGCTGCTTCTCGAGGGCGAGCGTGACGACGCCTTCCGTTCCGCGCGTGACGAACTGTTCGCTGCATGGCGCGCCGCCGGCATCGGTCCATGACAGCCCTTGGGGAGGAATGCTGGGTGGCACCAAGGTTCACCACCGCATACCCACCGTCCATTCCTCACCCAGGGACAGCGGCCGGGCAGGGTGTCCTGTCTCCCCTGTCCCCGCGGCAGATCGGGGCCGGACGCCACCCGTCCGGCACTCAGGCGGCCTCCCGCTCGATGCCGCCCGGTGTTCCGCGTGAAGAAGTCAGCGCTCGCAGGTATCGAGCATCCGGGACAAGGCGTCGACCTCGGCCGGGTTGGCGGTGAGGTCATAGTCGGCCTTCACGCTGATCCAGGCCCGGCTGTAGGTGCAGTGGTACGACTGAAGCGGCGGGCGCCAGTTCCCCGGGTCCTTGTCGCCCTTCGACCGGTTGCTGCCCGCCGACACCGCGATCAGCTGCGAGTGGACCAAGTCGTTCGCGAACGATCTTCGCTCGTCCGCCGACCATTCGGACGCCCCCGACCGCCATGCCTCCTTGAGCGGGACGATGTGGTCGATGTCGATGCCCGAGGTGGACTCGATCGTCCGCCCGTCGTACTCCGAGAACCAGGTCCCGCTGGTCGCGCGGCACTGGTCGTCCTGGACCACGTCCTGGCCGTCACGCTGGAGGACAACTTCCCGTGTGTCGCAGGTGCCGTGCTGCGTGATCCAGTGGGGGAACTTGGAACGGCTGTAGCCGGGGACGTCGTTCTCGTCGGCCACGACGAGCTGCCCGAGCAGCTCCCGGGCCTTCGCGGCGTCGGGAGGTTCGGGGAGATCGCGGACAGCCGCGGCCCGGTCGACTGGGGTGTGGTGGGTGACGGCGGTGGCGGGGGCGGTGGTGACCGCGAGACCGGTGACCACCGCGGCGGCCGCGAAGAAGGTGGTGGTACGGCGCAGATGACGAATCATGCCCCTGATGCTTCAGAGACCCCAGAGAGAAGAATCGTTGCTTCTGTCCGGGATCACCCGAACGTGCAGTGACGCGCTGCGTCGGCCTCGGACGCCCTGAACTCCGTCGCAGGGCCGCCCTGATGGAACGTTGATGACGTGACGTCACCCATGAGGGCGGATCAGGCTGGTCTTGGAGGAACCTGGCAGGTGGATGCTCGTCGGTACGGGCATGGAACCGATCCACGAACAGCACCTCAGCGAGCCCGGGCTTGTCGTCCTCGACATCACCGCGGCCGACGAAGCGACCCTCCACGCGGTCATGAACGCGCTCGACCAGCTCTGGGCGACGTCAGGCACCAGGCCCGCGCGACGGGTTCCCGGACCGGGGAACGCTGGGCGGGCCGCCGGTGAAACGGGCGCACGTAGGAGGCAGGCCACCAGTGACATACGGTCCTGGTGGCCGGGGTTCTTTCACCTTTTCGGTGATCGTTCTTCACCCTCGGCCTCCCGCGCCCCGGGAACCAGCGCGTCCTGGCCTCGGGGCGCATCCGTTGCTGCTCCTGGCGGGCGGGGTCCTTTGGTGGAGCGCCTCGCCTTGTTGTGACCTTGTGCTGCGACGAACCGAGGCTGTACCCGCTGTCAGCGGAAGTGAGCCCCCAGGTCGTAGCCGCTCCTGCTCGGGGAGCAGTAGTGGTCGTCGATCTTCCCCGCCTTATACAGATTCTGGGCCTCCTGCTCACAGGCGGCCTTGGTGGGGAACGAGCCGACGAATTGCCAGGGCTCCGCCTGCGCGACGCCTGCCCCGGCCATACCGAAAGCGGCGCTGGCAGCCAGCGTCACAGCGACGGTACGAATCTTCATGTGTACCCCTTATCGAGTCTCGCTCCTCGCCTATGTAGCGGAAATCCACACATTGGCGCTTTTACTGGTTCGATGCTCCCATTCGTCCGATGTCGGCTCCAGGATCGCCACCGGCTGTTTGTTCTTCGGGGTCCACGACGACCATGCCGTCGAGATCGGCCAACGTCGGACTGGGAGTCGAAGCCGCGGACCACGAGGACCGGGATGCCGTACTCGGCCAGCCAGCCGGTGAGGAGCTGCTGGAGGGTGTCCTTGCTGACCGAGGAACCGGGCGAAGCCCCGGTCCGCGCGGGCCAGCAGGGCCGGGGAGGGAACACCACAGGAAGGCGGCTGGAGACCGCGGCCCTCCTGGGCCGGGGCCGGCGCCGTCGGTGCGTGCAATACCGGCTGACGAGGCGGGGGCGCCGGTGTTCAGCCGGCGCCCTCACCGCCGGCGGCCAGTGGTTCCCACGATCATTGCGCGAATGAGAAGCGGTGCAGAGGCGCCGCTTACCATCTCGGAGAAGACCGGCAGTTCACCACCGAAGGGAACGTTCGTGGCGCAGATCGTCCGGCAACAACGTGTGGAAGCGTATGTGGGGTACCACGCGTTCGGGTTGCAAGAATCCGACGACGCGGACCTACCGGTTGCTTTCCCGGACGAGTTCGACTTCGGCGTATTTCTCAGCACTCATCCCGGGCGCCTGGACATCACCAGCGGCGGCCACACTCACACCGCAACGGTGAACGTCGAGGTATGGGACGGGGCTCCTCCCCCGCAGGATCCGGCTGGCTGGGACGAGCAGGCCGAAGCCGGCCTTGAGTCCAACAGCGGACAACTGGCGGTCTGGTCCATGCACACGGGCCGGATGGGCGAGGTCATCACGCTGGCAGAATCCGGCGGCTCCTGGCGGGTCCGTGTCAGCTGCGCCGGCCGGGCAGAGGCCGCTGCCCTGTCGGAGGGCGACGGCACCGGCGTCGGGGTGGAGCGCTACCTCATCCAGTTCTGGCCGACGAACACGTAGACGAGGAGCGCGTCGGCGGGGTGGTCTGGTGTCCGCGCCGCCGACGCGCATCTCAGGTCAGGAGACGATCTTGACGATGAAGCCGTCGTCGAGTCCGTCGAGGACACGGTTCTTGCCGTAGAAGCTCTTCAGGATCAGGCCGCCAGCCTGGTTGTCGGCTTTCGGGATGGGCTTGGCTGAGAAATTGAACTTCCGGACTTCCGGGTCGTACTCGGGTTCCGCCGCTCCTTCGTAGGTACTGGCGAACGGGTACTCGTCGCACTCCTTGCCGCCATTGGTGTAGTTGGGTCCCCAGTACCGCTTGCACTGCTTGACAGCCGCAGCGCGGTTCTTGTCATTGCGGCTCTGGCTCACCGTGCGGTGCAGTGGGTCCTTCGCAGTCTGTCCGGGCACCTTCTTCGCCGACATGTACGGCTTGGTGTCCTGCGGGACGAGGAACGCCTGACGGATGTGCGCGGCTTCAGCCTGCTCCTCCGCACCCTTCTTCGCGCTCAGGGTGAGAGCGGTGAGGTAGCTGAAGGTAGCCGCGCCCTTCTTCTCCGGCTTGCCGCCACCGGTCGAATTGGCCAGGTACGACGCCGACTCCCAGCGGGGGACGAGCATGAACAGCTTGCCGCCCAGTGCCCCTTGCAGTGTCCACCCTGGCGGAGGCGTGTAGCTGATGGCCGGCTCGTAGACCGCGAAGAGCAGGTCCAGGTTCTTCTTGCTGCCCTGCCCTGGCTTGGCGGTCACCGTCTCGTTGAAGGTCCGCTGCGCCTTCAGCTGGGCGAACGTCTTCGTACCTGGCATCTTGCCGCCCCGGATGTACTTCGCGCCGGTAGGCCAGCTCTGCGGAATGTTGCCCTTGGTCGTGATCGGCATGGCTGACGCACCGGTCGTACCGGTGGTCAGGAAGTCGGTGAAGTAATACTGGAAGTTGATGACGCGACTGTTCTTGGCGATCGGGCCCACGACGCGGACGTTGAACATGCTCTCGCCGACCGGCTTGTTGCTCCGCATCCATGTCTGCAGGAACGACGCACCATTGCACACCGCGAACCGCGACTTGACGAAGAACGACTTGTCGCTGCCCAACCCCTTCTTGCACTCCTCGAACGTCATCGTCCGGGCCGGTTCCGGAGCGGCCGCCGAAGGTCCCACCGCCGACTGTGCCGCAGAATCGCTCTGCGCCAGAGCCGTACCGGACGGTCTGTGCGACAGCGGTGCGTACGAGGCCGCCGGGCCGACCGTTTCCAACGGCAGACGCGCCCCAGGCTCCGCCTGCGCCACCAGATTCCGCAGGCGCTGCATCCCGGAGCCGCCCTGCAGGTCCTCCAGCGACGGCTTGGCCGCGCCCACCGGCAGGACGTACGACTCCACCCTCAGGTCCCCCGGACCGCCTGCGCCTGCCACCGCAGGAGTTGCTGCTGACACTACAGCCAGTGCTGTTGCGGCCGTCAGCAGCCGTGTGCCGAACCGCCACCACGCTCTGTACATCAAACAAACCCCCGAACATGCGTCATGCCAGGCCTCACGCCTGGCACTGGTCACATCCCACCCTTCCGAACAAGCGACCGAAAACGAGAAGGGTGCGCTGTTGCTGTCTTGATCACCTCGGAACCTTGTCCGAGACCATCACCAGGCCGGCGGCCTCCGGCTCCTGACCGGGCCGCACATCACCGGCCTTATGACACAGCAAGAGTCTGTGCCGGACTTTGTCCTAGTACTGCGTACGCAGAGGATGCGTCTGGTTGTCGGGTTCAGCACCGCGACCTTCAGCGGAGAGCGGGCAGCGGCCTGGATGCGCGAGAGCCAGGTCTGATTCGGCACCAGGATCGTCAACCCCGCTGGCCACTTGACGAGCGCTCCGGGATCCGGGCAGACCACACCAGCAAGATTGAACCCGCTGTTCTCCCACCTCGGCCGGGCGTAGACGAGTAAACCATTGCCGTGAGCGGGACTCAGGTCCCCGTACCTGATCGCCATACCTGAAGCGGAGCGGACCATCTGCGTGAAAGCCCCCCACACCGCGACACCCAGGCCCGTCCGCTCGAAGAACCCCGACAAGCGCCGCAGCTCCGCCTTCCGCTCCTCTGCCCGCTCCCGTGCCCGCCGCTCGACGTCACGGCGGCGTTGGGCAGCAGCGACCGCTCGCTCCTCAGCGTCCTGGCGTCGACGCTCGGCGACAGCCGCCCGCTCGACGGCTTCAGCCTCTGCCTCCATCCGCGCGCGTGCCACGGCCAACTCCTCGTACGCAGAGGCCGTCCACCACACCGTGCCGTTCACCCCAGTGTGGGCACGCACGCGCCCGCCCAGGATCCACTTGACCGTGTCACCAAGCGGGCAGGTGATGTGCACCCACTTCGCCTTCGCCTTCAGCGTGCATGGTGCCCACATGTAGCGCGCCATCCCATGCCACACCGCCCAGGCCTCACCCCGCTGGCGTGGGAAGCGCACCCGCAGCGAGGGCACCACGCGCTCCCACGGCCGGTCCTGCAGAGCAACCCAGCACACCGCCACTCCGCCCCGTGAGTAGCGGTCCGTACGCATCCGCGCCTCGTCGGGTGTCATGGGCGATAGCTGAGCCTCTAGCGCCATGAAGGGACGGTCGTTCTCGTCGAAGACCATCACGTCGGCCCGCCAGTTCCGGGTCTCGCTGCTGACTTCCAGCTCCGCTCGCCACCCTGCCGCCCGCGCGGCCATGGCGAGCTCCAGCTTCAGCAAGTGGTGCTCCGGCGACTCGTTCGCGAGCTCGCAGCCCAGCGGACGAACCTGGTGGTAGAAGTGCCGTACACGGTGCTGCGAGGCCCGGGCAAAGACCCGACCGCCGCACTCCGGGCATGCCAGCTGCAGTCCTTTGACTCGATTCACCTCTGTCCAGGCGGAGCCAGCCGCAGCACCCCCTGCCAGAGCTCACCGCGACCGCCTTGCTGCGCCCTGGTCGAGCAGGTCGTGGACCTGCTGCCAGCGCTCCACTCATCCGTTGCTGGGTGCCTGCTGTTCTGTGTCACGGATTCCGCGGCCCGCCGTCGTGGACCACCGGCGTTCTTCCGAACCTCGGCTCCCAGCGGGGCCAGTACGAGTACGTCACCAACGGTCTGGGTGTTTCGAAACCCGACTATGTCGGGGTGGGCAGAGATGTGTTTGGTTTGTGGGCCGGGGCCTCGACACGGCCAGCCCTCGTTGATGTAGAACGCCCCCTGCAACCGATTCAAATCGGCCCATTTTTTGTGATATCAGGCCATCAAGCGTCGCCTGCTGGCGGGCAAGGTCTACGCTGCAACCTGCTGGCCAATGCGTGATATTCCCTTCATGCGTCGGTGATTCGGAGATTCTTACACCTGTCACGTCGGCCACGCGGCGAGAGCACGACATGCAACTGGACCCCTAGTCGCATAAACGGTCATTGGCACCTCCGCTGAGAGAATGTGAAGAGTGAAGTAAGTCAGCGTCATTGCGTCGAATGGTTCAGTGTCGCGACCCTCTGAAAGGAATAACCCTTGAGTACCTTCATCAAGCGAATCGCCGGCCTGGCTGTAGCGGGTGCCACGTCGATCTCACTGGTCACTCTTAGCACCCCGGCCGCTCACGCGGACATCGTGTCGTGCGACACCCTCAAGAAGCAACTGGACACATCTGGCACGACCGGTGCTGGTATTCAGCTGAGCCCGTACGGGCAGCCCGGAGGCGCGTCGACTGCCATTGCCCTGAAGTATTTAGCTTCATATGCTCTCGCGCACGCCCAGAAATGCGAGTTCCTTAATGTTCCGGAAAACCCGTACCACGAGTACGGTGCCGAGCCCGGAGAGAAGGGGATTGGACACAGCTTTGCTCTGCAGACGGACGCTTACTCGAATAAGTGTGCCGGGGTGATCGTCGAAGTCCAAAGGGGCGGATTCCTGAACGGGGCAGGCAACAATGTCGGTTCCTGTAAGAACGACGACCGTGAACTCCCCAAGAGCTATTTCGCTTATGTGGCAACTGGTGCGAAGGTTGACGGGTTGTGGGCATATAAGCTCATGGTGACTGATGGTCCACACTACGGCAAGTGTGTCGAGATTTCAGATAAACCCCACGCAGGCCAGCCCACAGCGCGAGTCGCGGAAAAATGTGACAAGGTGAATACCTATTTCGCGAGCAGGTATCACAGCGGAGGATGGGTCTGGTCCCCCAAGGGATACTATATGGAGGCTTATCAGTTGCACGGGTCTGATTTCAAATACAAGGGCACGCTCACCGTCGAGTACAACCAGCCGGATGGGGTCGTCACGTTCAGGCCCCAGGACTACCACCACCCGAAGGAAGAGCAGCACTTCCATTATCGCCCCGAGGGTCTGCGGGTCTGAAATGAAATAAGAGCCTCTGTTAAATAGGGAAAGGCTCTGGGTGCGCCATTGGCGTTCGTCGCGACAAATTCGATCAGCGCCTCCCCTCCGCAGATCAGGTGCCGTCACGCCCCGTTTTCTGCCCGCCAGCCGGAAGAGACAGGGCGCGACGGAACCCCTCATTCCTTGCAACGAACCCCAGCTTTCCGGCGGCACAGGGGAGGTCTTCATGCCGGTCCTGCCGCCCGGGGCCGATGGTGCGCGAGAACCCTCCGGTCAATCCGCTGCGGGAGCCAGCGGGCTTGAGGAGGGCTCGCATGACTCCCCCGAAACCGGCGAGGCTCTCGGGTCCTCCAGCCGTTCGCTGTGACCGGGCAGCCTGATGGGGTGATGGTGGCTGGTTTTCCCTGGTGGGTGCGGCATGGATCACTAGCCTGCGCGTTTCATCCGGGGGCGCGTCCGGATCGTGATCGGAAAAGCGAAAGTGCCTTCTGAGCTGCAACGATGAGGCTTGTCTAAGGTCCCAGTCGTACCAGCAGGAAGGCACTTTCTGCGTGCACATTACCCGGTCACGCCCCAAGCTCGTCGTCAGCACCGACGGGAACGGGGTGGCCAACCACGCCGGCTCGCGTCTGCTCGCGGATCTGGCGGACGCCACCTCGCTGACCAGCGTCTTCAGCGAAGCCCTGCACCGGCTGCGGCCACGCGGGACCGGGCACGACCCCGGCCGTGTCGCGGTGGACCTGGCGGTCATGCTCGCCGACGGCGGCGAAGCGATCGCCGACCTGGCCGTGCTGCGCGACCAGCCCGAGATGTTCGGCCCCGTCGCCTCCACCCCGACCGCCTGGCGCGCGCTGGCCGGCATCGACACCACGGCCCTGAAAGCACTGCGGGCAGCCAGAGCCCAGGCCCGCGAAATCGCCTGGCTGCAAGCCGACGAGACCGGACATCCCATCCCCGCATCCCACGCCGAAGGGCGTGAACTACCGGGCCTGGTCCTGGACATCGACGCGACCCTGGTCGCCTGCCACTCCGAGAAGGAACAGGCCGCCGCCACCTACAAGCGCGGCTTCGGCTATCACCCGCTACTCTGCTTCCTCGACAACACCGGCGAAGCCCTCGCAGGCATCCTGCGGCCGGGCAACGCCGGAGCGAACACCGCAGCCGACCACATCACCGTCCTCGACCAAGCCCTCGCGCAGATCCCCGACGCCCACCGCCACGGCACCGGAATCCTCGTCCGCGCCGACAGCGCGGGCGGCGCGAAGCGGTTGCGGATCCGGTCCGCGGTGCCGCGCTGGACCTGGTGGAAGCGGATCGTATGGCTGTCGGTCGCCGTGTACAGCGCGACCGGCAACGAGACGAGCCCGAAAGCGACGATCCCTGTCCATACGGGTCTGGCCATCATGGATCACCACCTCGATCTGCGGTGTCGTGCTTCTGGACCCCTTCCCCGCACCGGCCCTGATCACCCCTGCCGGGGGCATCGGCAACCCCGCAGGGCCGCCCCGCCAGTCGCCGCCGGCCGCCGGGGACGGGCGCGGAGATCCGCGGGCCGCACATGATTGCGCGGCCCGGCAACCAGCGGGCCCATGCTGCGGGGTTCAGCGGCCGAGTGCGTAGCGGGTGAGGCGGGAGCGGGCGCTCTCTTCGCTGATGCCGAGTGCCTGGCCGACGGTGTCCCAGGAGGGGCCGTCGGGGGTGTCGAGGCTGAACGCTGCTTCACTGGCCGTCTGTCGGGTGAGGCGTTCCAGGGTGGCGACGGCGCGGAGCGCGGCCAGGGGGTTTTCGTCGGCGAGAGTGGTGAGGTGTTTCTCGGCCTGGTCGAGGAGGGCGAGGAGTTCCGTGGGAACCGGGGTTGTGCGGTTCTGTACGTCGGTGATGTGGGCGTTCCAGTCGTGTTCGGGGCCGGTGGTGTCGGTGAGGTAGGGGCGTCGTCGGTCGACCGTTTCCCAGTCGAGGGGGTAGTGGCGTGTGCTCCGCCAGCCGCAGGAGCAGGCGGCGCGCAGGTGGGTGGCGACCGGGGCACCGAGGGTGCCGTCGTAGACCCACCAGTCGCGGCTCTGGTGCATCGTGGGCCCGCTCCCGGCATCGAAGTACACCGGGCCGGGCTCGGTGCCGTCGGCCAGGAGGACGCCGGGCCGGCCCTCATGCTCGGCACCGAACTCCTCGGACTCCCACATGGCGATCCCCTCTCTTCCCGCCGTCCCGGCGTGGCACACCCGAACCGGGCCGAAGTACTCGTCCACTGACCCTGCCCGACCCGCGCCGGCTCCGGCAGGCGAATACCCGAACCGGTGAATCCCCCGGGCTTGATCAGGGATGTGCCGGCGTTCTGAGGTGCAGCCCGTTCCTGTGCCCATAAAGGTTCATCCGGTTCAGGCTCCGAGCGTGACGTCGGCCGCCGCAACAGCCCCGGGCTGGGTGGCCGCCTTCAGTTCCATCCGCCGCTTCTCCAGCTCCTCGCCGGTGAACGACGCCCAGTACCGGTGCGTGCCGACGGTCTCTGACAGGGCCAGGCACTGGCCTGAGTGCCTGGCGGTCCCCATCGCGTGGTAGCGAGTGGTGGCTGATGCCGGGCACGGCGCCAGTGACGGCCTGGGCTTCTGCGACTGCGGCCGCCTCATTCTTGACAACCACGACCTTGCCCGCGCGGTCCTGACTTCACTTCGCCGGGCAGCGCCAACCTGGCCGCGTGTCAGAGCCTGCCGTTTGTCACCCTGTCCGTCCGTGATCCAGGACCTCGTAGACCCCGCCACTGGGGCGGCCACCCGGCGATCCCCCATGTCCACCGACAAGCAAATGCACCGGAATCACCTGGAAAAGATCAACGGAACCTATCTGGCGAATCCAGTTTGAAACATGGTCAAGCTTGATTTTAAGCAGCGAACTAGCGCAAGGCGTCGAATTAAGCGTGATCTTGTCAAATGGGACAGATCGCGTCCATACTTCCCCAGGAACGACCCGAGATCACAAGCGACGTGACCAAGCATCAGGCGAATCGGGAGCTTCGTCCTGTTGCGAGAGGTTGCCCCGCAGTCTCGGCAACGCTGCTTGCTCGCATCCTGAACGGAGCCACGATGCCCTCATCTCGACCAACACTCCGCATGCTTCCTCGGGCGCGAATACGAAGTTTCCTGGCAAGTCTCGCCGCTATGGCGATAGCGGTCTGCATGGCTCTCGGAGCCGTTGCCATGACGCCTGCGCCCGCCCAGGCGGCCTCGACCAGTTGCGGTTATGGGACGGGTGGGCCTGGCGCAGGCACCCTGTGCTGGTTGGACATGTCGTCTTACAGCGAGGCGCAGGCGACCTCGCCGGGTGGTCAGCCCATGTCGCTGACCTTGGCGGGCGGCTACCAGGTGTCGTTCGTTCTGAAGAAGTCGACTCCGTCCGGAACGGTCGGGAGTGTGGTGGCCCCCCGGAAGGCACCGCTTGAGAATCGCTTCTCGTTCGGGACGGCCGGATACGTCGGCGTCCCCGGTTCCCCGATTCTCTACAGCGGTACCGAGACCGGCAACAAAGGCGTGAAGCTCGCCCTCAGTGACATCGTGGTCAAGGACAACAAGGGCGTACCGGTGTCCGGGTTCCGCCTGGTGATCGCGGACGCCGAGAACAACATCCAACGCGAGTCGTTCACGTGGAGTTCGGACAAGCCGCTCACCCAGGTCGGCGTCCTGCAACCGGCCGCTCCAGCCGGATGCACACTCCCTCTCCAGGGCATCGGTACGAACACCGTGACGTGCACAGGGAAGGGCGCCGACCCGGCGCAGCCCATCCCGAACTCCTACTACAACGCCGTCCTTGTCGGCGCGGACACGCCGACAACGCTGTCGCTCGACATGCGCACGTACGCTCGCTCGGGAGTCGCGTTCGCCGTCCAGACGTCGCGGTTCACGGTGAACAAGCAGGTCGTGGACCGAATCAACGCCTCGGACTCCTTTGACGTCTCCGTGGTCTCCCCTGAGGGCAGCGCCCTCGCCACCGGTTCGACTGGCACCGATGACACGGCCACGACAGGGCCGACGACTGTACTGAACCAGCCGGGCGGCGGAGCCTTCTCTCTCTCCGAAGCGCCGACCGCCGGCACACCAACAGTGCTGTCGAACTACGCGCAGCAATGGTCGTGCAGCAACGCGGCGTCCGGCTCTCCCACGCGGATGCCTCAGGCGGACTCCGGCACGTCTGTGTCGATCACACCGGCCGCCGGAGACGACATCACCTGTACCGTCACCAACACCGCGCTCGCGGCCTCGATCGAACTCGTCAAGCACGCGGGTACGCCCACCGATGTGAACGCGGATGGACTGGTCGACGAGGGTGACACCATTCCCTACACCTTCACGGTGAAGAACACTGGTCGGCTCGCGCTGCGCGGGATCACGGTCTCGGACCCGAAGGTCGGGGCCGTGGACTGCCCGCAAGACACTCTTGCACCAGGAGAGTCGCAGGTTTGTACCGCCGCGGCTCCGTACACGATCACCGCAGCTGATGTCCTGGCCGGCGGTGTCGACAACACCGCTACGGCGTCGGGGTTCCCGTCGGGAAGCGACACTGCGGTGAAGGCCGCACCGTCGACCACGCACACCCCTACGACGAAGCCTGCCCCGGAAATCTCCCTCGTCAAGTCGGCCTCTCCGTCCGACGCGGCCGCTTACACAGCCGGCCAGCCCATCACGTACACCTTCGTGGTGACCAACACGGGCAATGTGACGCTCAAGGACGTGAAGGTCGACGAGGGCGAATTCACCGGTACCGGCAAGCTGTCCCCGATATCGTGCCCGAAGGAGGCGGCCTCGCTGGCACCGGGTGCGCAGGTGACCTGCACCGCCACGTACACGGTCACGCAGGCTGACGTGGACGCGGGCTCGGTCAAGAACTCGGCCACCGGCACCGGTACCCCGCCCAAGGGCGAGCCCCCGGTCTCACCGCCGTCCGAGACGACCGTCCCGGCGCCGTCCGACCCGGCGCTGACCGTGGTCAAGACTTCCTCCACCGACAAGCTCGTCGCCGATGAGAAGGTCACCTACGACTTCGCCGTCACCAACACGGGCAACGTCACGCTGAAGGACATCAAGGTCAAGGAGGGTGAGTTCACCGGCCACGGCGAGCTCGACTCCGTCGTCTGCCCCAAGGAGGCCGAATCCCTGGTCCCGGGGGCGACGGTGACGTGCACCGCCACCTACACGGTGACTCAGGCCGACGTGGACGCGGGCTCGGTGAAGAACAGCGCCACCGCCACTGGTACTCCGCCCAAGGGTGAGCCGCCGGTCTCACCGCCGTCCGAGACGACGGTGAAGACCGACGACGACCCGGGCCTGGCCGTGGTGAAGACCGGCCACAGCAGCGATCCCGACAAGCTGACCCTCGGCGAGGAGATCACCTACGACTTCGCCGTCACCAACACCGGCAACGTCACACTGAAGGACGTCAAGGTCAAGGAGGGTGAGTTCACCGGCCACGGCAAGCTCAGCCCCGTCAGCTGCCCCGCCAAGGAGACTGAGTCCCTCGCCCCGGGCAAGACCGTGACCTGCACCGCCACCTACACGGTGACCCAGCAGGACATCGACGCAGGCTCCATCACCAACTCCGCCACCGCCACCGGCACCCCGCCCAAGGGCGAGCCCCCGGTCTCACCGCCGTCCGAGACGACCGTCCCGGCACCGGAGAAGCCTGCCCTGTCCGTGGTCAAGACCGGCCACAGCAGCGATCCCGACAAGCTGACCCTCGGCGAGGAGATCACCTACGACTTCGCCGTCACCAACACCGGCAACGTCACACTGAAGGACGTCAAGGTCAAGGAAGGTGAGTTCACCGGCCACGGCGACCTGAGCGCGGTGGTCTGTCCGGCCAAGGAGGCCGAATCCCTTGCGCCCGGTGCGCAGATGACGTGCACGGCTACCTACACGGTGACCCAGCAGGACATCGACGCAGGCTCCATCACCAACTCCGCCACCGCCACCGGCACCCCGCCCAAGGGCGAGCCCCCGGTCTCACCGCCGTCCGAGACGACCGTCCCGGCACCGTCAAACCCGGCGCTGAAGGTCGTCAAGTCGGCCTCCGCCGACACACTGGTGGCGGGTGAGAAGATCACGTACAGCTTCGCCGTCACCAACACCGGCGACGTCACGCTGAAGAACGTGAAGGTCGACGAGGGCGAGTTCACCGGCCACGGCAAGCTCGACCCCGTCAGCTGCCCGACAGAGGCTGCATCCCTCGCCCCGGGCAAGACCATGACCTGCACCGCCACCTACACGGTGACCCAGGCCGACGTGGATGCCGGTTCGGTGAAGAACAGCGCCACCGCCACCGGCACCCCGCCCAAGGGCGAGCCGCCGGTCTCCCCTCCGTCCGAGACGACGGTGAAGACCGACGACGACCCGGGCCTGGCCGTGGTCAAGTCCGCCTCCACGGCGAACCCGGCTGTCGGGGACGAGATCATCTACAAGTTCGCCGTCACCAACACCGGCAACGTCACGCTGAAGAATGTGAAGGTCGACGAGGGCGAGTTCACCGGCCACGGCAAGCTCGACCCCGTCAGCTGCCCGACAGAGGCTGCATCCCTCGCCCCGGGCAAGACCATG
>NZ_JBIUBU010000038.1:41153-42745 GCF_044548345.1 Streptomyces sp. NPDC052042
CATGACCTGCACCGCCACCTACACGGTGACCCAGGCCGACGTGGATGCCGGTTCGGTGAAGAACAGCGCCACCGCCACCGGCACCCCGCCCAGGGGCGAGCCGCCAGTTTCTCCGCCGTCCGAGACGACGGTGACCCCGCCAAACGAGCCCGGCCTGTCCGTGGTCAAGACCGGCCACAGCAGCGAGCCGGACAAGCTGACCCTCGGCGAGAAGATCACCTACGACTTCGCTGTCACCAACACCGGCAACGTCACGCTGAAGGACGTCAAGGTCAAGGAGGGTGAGTTCACCGGCCACGGCAAGCTCAGCCCCGTCAGCTGCCCCGCCAAGGAGACTGAGTCCCTCGCCCCGGGCAAGACCGTGACCTGCACCGCCACCTACACGGTGACCCAGCAGGACATCGACGCAGGCTCCATCACCAACTCCGCCACCGCCACCGGCACCCCGCCCAAGGGCGAGCCCCCGGTCTCACCGCCGTCCGAGACGACCGTCCCGGCACCGGAAGAGCCAGCCCTGGCCGTGGTCAAGACCGCCTCCGCCGGCACGCTGGTGGCGGGCGAGGAGATCATCTACAAGTTCGCCGTCACCAACACCGGCAACGTCACGCTGAAGAATGTGAAGGTCGACGAGGCAGAGTTCACCGGCCACGGCAAGCTCGACCCCGTCAGCTGCCCCGCCAAGGAGACCGAATCGCTGGCTCCGGGGGCGACGGTCATCTGCACGGCCGCCTACACGGTGACCCAGCAGGATGTGGACGCGGGCTCGATCACCAACTCCGCCACGGCCACCGGTACCCCGCCCAAGGGCGAGCCGCCGGTCTCCCCGCCGTCCGAGACGACGGTGAAGACCGACGACGACCCGGGCCTGTCCGTGGTCAAGTCCGCCACCGGCGGCACGACCGACAAGCTGGTCGTCGGCGAGGAGATCACCTACAGCTTCACGGTGCGCAACACCGGCAACGTCACACTGAAGGATGTGAAGGTCGACGAGGGTGAGTTCACCGGCCACGGCAAGCTCGACCCCGTCAGCTGCCCCAAGGAGGCCGAATCCCTGGCCCCGGGTGCCACAGTCACCTGCACGGCCGCCTACACGGTGACCCAGCAGGATGTGGACGCGGGCTCGATCACCAACTCCGCGACGGGTACTGGTACCCCGCCCAGGGGCGAGCCGCCGGTCTCACCGCCCTCGGAGGTCACCGTGCCGCAGGAGCCGAAGCCCGCGCTGGCGGTGGTCAAGTCGGCCGGCACGGAGCAGCCCGGCAGGCTGGTCGCCGGTGAGGAGATCACCTACCGCTTCGCCGTCACCAACACCGGCAACGTCACAGTCAAGGACGTCAAGGTCAAGGAGGACGAATTCACCGGCCACGGCAAGCTCAACCCCGTCAGCTGCCCCAAGGAGGCCGAATCCCTGGCCCCGGGTGCCACAGTCACCTGCACGACCGCCTACACGGTGACCCAGGCCGACGTGGACGCGGGCACCATCACCAACTCGGCCACGGCCACCGGTACCCCGCCCTCGGGCAAGCCGCCCATCTCCCCGCCGTCCGAGATCACCGTGCCGTCCGACGGCCGGGCCCAGCTGGGCCTGACCA
>NZ_JBIUBU010000039.1:0-39027 GCF_044548345.1 Streptomyces sp. NPDC052042
AAGATCTTCAGCCGCTACTGCGGCCGCAGATCATGGTGGACCGGGGAGACCCGGGAACTGTTCAACCCGATCACGGTGGGCACCACTCGCTACCGATACCGGGGCCTGACGATTCCCACCCCCTGGGACGCCACGGGATGAGAACAACCACCACGAACCCCTCCGGGGCTTGTGGAGAGCCGGGTGCGGTGCCAAGTCGCATGCCCGGTTCGGGAAGCGGCTCCGGGGAAACGGGCCGGTCGAAAGACCGGAACCGCGCCCCGGGCCGACTTCACCACCCAGGTGGCCTGGTACGCCACGTACGACCAGCTCGCGAACACGAACACCGCCACCGGCACCGCCGAGCACAGGCGGCGCCTGCTGTCCCTGTCCGGCCGGATCGCCGGGCTCCTGGCGTCCCAGGAGGAGCAGCAGGACCGGGTACGCGGCCGGCGGCATGCCCCTGGGAGTGAAGGCGAGGGCGTTGTTGGCCGTCCAGACGTACTCGGGGATCATGCTTTCCACGGCGATCGTCATGACGTCCCATCCTCCTCCGGCCGCGCCTGTCGGGCTGCGGCTCGGGCCCGTGCTCGGGCCTTGTCCTCCCGGGGCGGCTTCTTCTCCGGGTCCGGCAGCCTCCGCAACTCGCGGAAAGCGTCTGGCAGGTCCTCATTCTCTTCGATCGCGTCCAGCAGCGAGAGCTGGTCGACCTTCATGGTGCCCGCCACACGCAGACCGGGCTTCGGCTCGATGGGCACCCTGCCGCCCCTCAGCGTCAGCCTGGGGTGCAACTGGTACGTGCCCGCCTTGAGCTTGACGACCACTCCGATCTGCCCGGCCTCCTTGAGCGACCGGGAGATCTGCGACTGCTTCACCTTCAGCAGCTCCGCCAGCTCCGTCTGCGTCGCCTCGACGGTCCCACACCTGATTTATCACCCCGGGGTGATACTCCCGAGCCCCCAAAAACGCGCTGACCTGCGGAAACGTCGATCTCTCTTCCCCCTCTAGAGCGTGCGCGCACGTGATACCGGAAGATGGCCAGGCTCGCCACCCTGACCGGGCTGTACCCGCTGGCGGTGAATTCGGACTGTGCCGTCTACGCCAGCCGCGGCCCCTGTCCGCTGGACTTCCTGCCGTCCAACGGCGACGGCACCCCGGTGTATGGCACCTTCCGTCTCGGCGCGAACCCGGGCTTCTGCAAGCTGGAGGGCGTGGCTGAGATGACCTGGGCGGTCGACCTGATCGAGCAGGGCCACAACCCCGCCCGCCACATCAAGGGCGACGGCCACGACGCCGTCCTGGACGAAGGGGAGTGACCCGTGGCGGGAGAGATCGACGACGCCCTGGAGCAGGCCGGCTACGAGCACATCACCAAGCCGCCGCTGAAGACCGCACCCGCGCAGATGCGGCTGCTGGCGAAGGCGGAGAAAGGCTCCACGAAAGCGGTGGCGCAGCGTCTTGGCGTCTCACAGCGGCAGGTGGAACGCTATCTCGCCGGGCAGGCCAAGAACCCCCGCCCGGCGCTGAAGGCGGCGCTGGAGCGGGAGTCGGCCAAGGTGTGGCAGCCGCGCGTACGGCAGCAGGCCCGCAAGAGGGCCGCGACCAGCGCTGGCATCACCGTGGAGACCCGGGCCCGGTTCGGCTACACCGCGCCGATCGGCACCACCGACGACGGCCGGATGCGCCGGCTGACCGTCCACCTCCCCCCGGAATACGCCCGCCGCCTGTTCGACGCCCAGCAGCAGGGCGCCACCGACCAGCACATGCGTGACATCGTCGCCGAAGGACTGCAGGAGGTGTACTTCAAGGACGGCGGACGCCGCGCCACGGGCCTTGAGGTCGCCCTCACCGACATCGACTATTTCGATGTCTCATTTTGACAAGGCCTGGCCTCGGGCCGCGCGGCTGTGCCGGGGTATGCCGAAGCTCGATAACTGCCACACAGGCAGGCTTGTTGTCACCAAGATCGCTGGCGCGATGCGCCTGCACGGTGACGGGATCCTGCGCATCCCTTGGGGGAGTTTCTTCAGCTTGAGGTGCGACTGGGTGTACTCGAACAGCCTTGGTGGACATCGGACTTCTCTGTGAAGCTATGGCGATGACCACCACACCAGCATGGGAGCAGCGCTCCGCCGACCTGTGGGCCACCATCGGCGGCTTCGACCCTGCCGACTTCCGCGCGAAGATCGGGGCGCTGGCCGACGAACTCCCCGAGGGGCACCCGGTCGCGTACTTCGAGCGTGCGTCGGCGAACGACTCGACCGGCGAGGGCGAGGCGGCCGTACCGCTCTACCGGAAGGCGCTGGAGGCCGGGCTGACCGGCGAGCGCAGGCGGCGGGCCGTGATCCAGATGGCGAGTACGCTGCGCGCGCTCGGGGACGCCGAGACGAGCATCGAACTGCTTACCGCGGAGCGGGACAACGGTTCCGACCACCTTGACGATGCGGTCTCCGCCTTCCTGGCGCTCGCGCTAATCGACGCCGGCCGGGAACGCGAGGCGGCCGCGCTGGCCCTGGGAGCGCTCTCCAAGCACCTGCCGCGCTACAACCGCTCCCTCGCGAACTACGCGAAGATCGCGATCGGCGAGGAGCCGACGGCCTGAGAGCCGGACCCCGGCTCCATGGCCCTCCAGGGACTTCGGTCCCGCCCTCGTGGCATCTCCACCGGGGGCGGGGCCGTTCCCACCCCGCCCCGCGGCCAACACGTACGCGCGCGCATGGTGTTCAACTTCCAGGCAAGGCGGCCGAGTCGGCGGAATCGGTAGGTTGAGTACCGGGCGCTGATGCCTGGGAAGAGGGCCGCGGGGATGGGGCAGAAGCAGCAGGTGACTGGGCCGAACTCGCCCGTGACCTCAAGCCCGTCTATACGGCCGTCAACGAGGACCAGGCCCGCCAGCGGCTGGCCGACTTCGACGACAAGTGGGGCAAACGCTATCCGTCGATCGCCGGAACCTGGGAGCGGGCCTGGAGCGAGTTCGTACCCTTCCTCGGGCTGCCCGACGCGATCCGCCAGGTCGTCTGCACCACCAACGCGATCGAGTCGCTCAACGCCCGCTACCGGCGCGCGGCCCAGGCGTGCGGGCACTTCCCCAACGAGCAGGCCGCCCTCAAGCGGCTCTACCTCGCCACCCTCGCCCTCGACCCCACCGGCCGCGGTCGCCAGCGCTGGAACAACCGCTGGAAGTCTGCCCTCAACGAGTTCGACGTCCTCTTCGACGGCCGTCTTACCGCCGGACGAGTGTGAGCCGATCAGCCCACCGAAGAGCCTGTAGACCAAACAGACGAACCACACCTGATTCCTGATAGACCCTCCGTCACCACCGAAAGTGAGACAGGGCCTGATTCATGACACTCCCTCGGGGCCGTCTCCGCCCGGGGTGTCGGTGTCAGGCGATGGTGCCGCCGCCGTCGACGTAGACCGTCGAGCCCGTTGTGTACGGGTTGTCCGCGAGGAAGAGGACGGCAGCCGCAGCGTCGGCCGGGGTTCCGACGCGGCCGACGGGCAGGCGGCCGGCCGCCGCCTCGTACATGGCGTCGCGCGCCTCGGCGGTGAGGCCGTCCCACAGGGGGGTGCGCAGCAGCCCGGGTGACACGGCGTTGACGCGGAGGGGGGCGTACTCCAGAGCCAGGCCTCGGACGAGGGCCTCCAACGCGGCGTTGATCGCGCTCTGCAAGGCGGCGGCCTTGCCGGGGCGCTGCGAAAGGTAGCCGGCAACCAGGGTCAGGGAGCCCTCGGCGTCGATCGTGACCGCGCGTGCGATGCGGTAGGCGCCCCAGAACTTGCTGTCCATGGCCGTGTACGCGTCGCCCAGCGGGAGCGTGTCGACGCGTCCCATGGGGGTTTCGGCGGCGGACACGACGACATGGTCGAAGGCGCCAGCGCCTTCGGCGAACTCCTCGACCTCGATGTCGGAACGGATGTCCAGTGCTTGGGCTGTGGACTTGCCCGCAAGCGGGGCGAGTTCGGCGAGGGCGGCCTGGAGCTTGTGAGGTGAGCGGGAGGCGAGGACAGTCTCGGCACCGCGCTCGGCGAACGCGCGGGCGGTGGCGAGGCCGACGCCGGAGGTGCCGCCGACGATCAGGGCGCGTTGGCCCTCGTAGCTGGTCATGGTGGTCGTCTCCTGGTGAGTGCGGGTGGGGGTGGGGCGGGGCCGTCAGGCGTCCCTTGAGCGGGCCCGGGCGTAGGAGGCACGGTCCAGTTCGGTGACCTGGACGGAGACGTCGCAGCCAGTCTCACTCATGGTCCTGGCGAAGGCCCGGGTGAGGACGGCGAGCGCTGCCTCGGCGATGGCGGCCCTGGTCGCGGGGGACTTGCCGGCGAAGGTGCGTATGTCGAGGTTGACGAAGGCCTGCTCGCGGCTGCCGTCGCCGACGGCGTAGGTGTCCAGACGGACTGCCCGACTCTTGAAGTCGTAGGGGCGGAAGCCTCCAGCGGCACTGAGGACAGTGTGGATCTCGGCGAAGACGACGGCGGGGTCGAAGGCCTCGCGGACGTTGCCCGAGTACTCCAGGACGAGGTGCGGCACGGCGATCCTTTCGGTCGTGTGGCGAGGGTCAGCGGTGGCGATGGTCGAGGTTCGGGCAGCCGGGGTCAGTGGGTCGCGGTGGCCGGGGCGACGGGGGCGGGGGCCTGGGCCTGGGCCTTGCGGATCCCAGTGGCGCTCAGCACCGCGGCGAGGGCCAGCGCGGCAACGGCGGAGACGAGGGCGGCGCGTAGCCCGGTCAGGAAGTGGCCGGAGGCGACCTGCCCGACGAGGAGGCCCATAACTGCGACGCCGATGAGGCCGCCCAGCTGGCGGGAAGCGTTGAGCACACCAGAGGCGATGCCGGCGTTGGCAGGGTCCACCGCGCCGAGCATGGCGTTGGTCATGGCCGGGACGACAAGGCCGATACCGAATCCCGCGACGAGGAACGGAACGATCGCCGCCGGGTACGAGCCAGCTGCGACGGCCGGGACGACGGCCAGGTAGCCGACGGCGGCGGCGACGTTGCCGGTGAGCAGCACGCTGCGTGCGCCGTACCGCTTGACCAGCGGACCACAGGACAGGTTGGCGGCCATGATGGCGCCGGTCATGGGCAGGAACGCGAGTCCGGCGGTGATGGGCGAGTAGTCCCACACCTGCTGGAAGAAGAGACTGAAGACGAAGATGAGGCCGTAGAAGGCGAAGTTGAGCAGGACGCCGATGAGGGAGGTGGCGCTGAACGCCCGGCGGCCGAAAAGGTGCAGGGGCAGCATCGGGTCGGTGCTGCGGCGTTCGACGGCCAGGAAGGCGATCAGGGCGGCGGCGAACACGGCCAGGCACGTGATCACAAGGATGGAGCCCCAGCCCCGGGCGTTGGCCTCGACGATGGCGGCGGTTAGCGCGCCGAGACCGACGATGGCGAGCACCTGGCCGGGCACGTCGAGCGAGCGGCGGCGCAAGGGGTCACGGAGCGGCGCGGCCTGGGCGTAGCGGTGGGTGAGTAGGATGCCTACGGCGGCGATGGGGATGTTGACGTAGAAGATCGAGCGCCAGCCGAGGGAGTCGACCAGGACTCCGCCGACGACTGGTCCGAGGGCCAGTGCGAGGCCGCCAGCAGCAGCCCAGAGACTGACAGCGCGGGTGCGGCGGGCCGGGTCGGGGAAGTTGGTGTTCACCAGGGAGAGCGAGGACGGGACGATCAGTGCGGCACCGACGCCCTGGAGGACGCGGGCCACGATCAGGGTACCCAGGGTGTGGGCGGCTCCACAGGCCAGGGAGGTCACGGCGAACACCGCGAAGCCCGCAATGAAGATACGCCGGGGGTCGAAACGGTCACCGAGGGCACCCGCCGTGAGGAGAAAGGCGGCGAACGTGAGGGTGTAGCCGTTGATGACCCATTCCAGGCCGGAGAGACTGCCGCCGAAGTCGGCGGTGAGGGACCTGGTCGCGACGTTGACGACGCTGACGTCGAGGATGACGACCACGAAGCCCAGGCAAGAGGCGAAGAGAGTGGGGCCGGGCCGAGCCGCGGCGGCGGGTTCATGACGAGTCACGTGCTCGTCCTTCCGTGGAGGGCGAAGGGGCGGGAGAGGAGTAAGTGGCGGGACGCGGGTCCGTCCGGCCTGACGAGCGGCGCGAGAGCGGGCCGCCCGCGTAGAATGTTCGCTACGAGACGAACACTCTATGAGTGTATGCACATCGTCGAACACTCAGCAATCGGTGACCGGCACGATCCGGCCACCCAGACGGGAGGAGGACCACCATGGCGGCAGCAGACCTACCCCCTGGGCCGGGACCGGGCCACCGGCTCCCGCCGGTCCACACCGATCCGGCCGAGGTGTCGCTGGAGGCCGCCCTGCTCGCGCTCGCCGATCCGGTCCGGCGCACGCTCGTACGAGAACTCGCCGGGGCCGCAGACTGGGAGCGCTCGTGCGGGAGCTTTGACGTCCCCGTGACCAAGGCCACCTTGAGCCGGCACTTCGCGGTCCTCCGGGATGCCGGGCTCCTGGAGCAGCGCGATGCCGGGCCCAAGCGACTCAACCGGCTGCGGCGGCCGGAGTTCGACGCGCGGTTCCCCGGCCTGCTGGAACTGGCGCTGCGGACGGACTGACACCGAGCGGGGCATCCGGCCGTATCAGGCGCAAGCCCAGGTCCCGTGCCACCGCTCGCGCCGTCGCAGGGTCCGTGGTCGGGGTCCCGTGAGCCAGGGCGAGGGAAAGCGCTCCAGCGAAAGTAGCGGCATGCAGGACCAGTCCGTAGTTGGCGCCGGTGCGATTGACGACCGTGAGGAAGTCGGTGACGCGTTCGGCGTGCACGCCGAACGCCGGATCGGCGACACCGACGTTGGTGATGCAGATCCCGGGCGCCTCGGCGGCCTCAGCAGCCTGGACCACGGCCCGGCGGATCTCGGCGTGCCCGCGCCGCGACGGCCGCCACCGCGCGTCCGCTTCCCGCAGCGCCGCACCGTACCGCCGGGCGGTCTCGGCGATGCCGTCGGCGTGCGGGGCCACCGGAACGCCGACCACGGTGATGAAGCAGCCGACGTCAGGCAGCGGGCCCGGGTAGCGTCCCCGCAGGGAGACCGCGGTCAGCAGCCGGACGTCCGTGCGGTCCGCGACCCGGGTCCAGGACTCGGCCAGGGCGGCGCCTAGAACCTGATTGACCGTCACCCTCTCGGCACGGCACCAGGCTCTCAGCTCCGCGGTCTGCCGCATGGAAAGCTGGAGCGCTGTGAAGTCGGCCGCCCGTTCGGTCCACCGGGCGGTCGCGTCGAACGGCACGGCCTCGGGTTCGGCTGTCCACGGTGGGGCGGCGGGAGTGGGCGCGGACGGCCGCTGGTACTCCAGCCCGTCCGCGTCGGGCGGAAGCCGGCGCACGTCCTCGAAAGGCCCCACACCGGCGGACGCCTGACGCAGAACCGCAGCACGGTCTCGCTCGGGGCCGGAGCCCGGGTCAGGCAGGTGGTCAAGAAGCGCCCGCAGAACCGCTCCCGTCGAATGCCCGTCCGAGATGGCGTGGTTGCGGGTGAAGTAGAGATGGGTCTCCCTCTCCGCCTGGACGGCCCGCAGCCGCCACAGCGGCCCCCCGGTGGGCAGGATCTCGTTCAGCTCGGCCTTCAGGACGTCGTCCGGGGTACGGGCCCCCGGGGGCGAACCACAGCGCAGTCGGCCCGCCTCCGCGCCCCGTGCCTCCCGGAACCAGAGCCCGTCGGGCCGCTCCTCGATCCGCAGCCGAAGCAGGGGTACGTCCTGTTCCCAGCGGAGCACCGCCCGCTCCAGGGCGGTGCTCGACGCGGTCCCCCGCAAGGACAGACGCGTGGTGACCTGCGAGGTTCCGGCCATCAGGGCATGGGTGTACGCGAATGTCGCCTCGACGTCGCTGAGCCGGCGCAGCGCACCCGCCGTACTCACTGTCCCCACTCCTGTCCACCGTGCCCAGCGGCGGGTTCGGCCCAGGCCAGCCGGTGCTGGAACCGGACCCCGTGGCTGGTCACGTCGATGGTGACCCGGTCGCCGTCGGCGGTGCGGAAATCGCCGTGGAAGCTGCTGCGGTCGGCACCGATGTACACGTAGTGCACCCGCCCCGGCCGATGCAGGGAGCGGTGTGCGAACAGACGGTCCATCATGGCCGCGACGTCGTAGTGGATGGCGTCGCTGCCGGTGGTGAAGGGTCCCTTCCACGCCTGGCCGCCGGCGCGCTCGATCACGACCTCGCCGGTCGCCGTGCGCGGCGGGGGGCCCAGATGCAGCCAGGGGGCGATGCCCGCGTCGCAGAGCTTGGCGTACGAGAGGTGGCCGGCGTGCCGCTTGAAGCGACCTATGTCGGTGAGATCGTTACCGAAGGTGTGGCCCGCGTAGCGCGGTATGCCCTGCGCATCGCCCACGTACACGAGGACGATCTCTGCCTCCTCGCACGCCGCGACAGCGTCGGCGGGGACCGAGAGAGGCTCCCCTGGCACCCGGAGGATGTCGCCGAGGCCCTTGACGAACCAGTTGGGCTGGTCTTGCGTGTCGGCGTCGATCTTGACGTTGTGGGTCATCATGAAGCCGCTGACCAGGGCATCGCCGATGTGGGCGGGCAACAGGGGCGGCCGAACGTGCACCAGGTGGCGGGCCTCCGCGGGGACTTCGACGGCGGGCCGGTCGGCCAGGAGGGCGGTGAGCGCGGCGACCCGCTCCTTCTCGTCGGCGGCACCGGCGAGCAGCGCCGCGAGGTCGTCCTCTTCATGCAGGCGGTGCAGGCGCAGCGGAGCGTTGGCATCGGGGATGCCCGGGCCTGCGTGGCGGGCCAGATCGTAGGTGCATTCGAAGAACACCGTCACAGCGGGAACTCCTTGGGGCGTCGGGGCGAGGGTAGGTGGGTGCGAACGGCGTGGCGGGAGGGTCAGTCCATGAGGATCTCTACGAGGACCGGTTCCCGGTGGGCCTTCAAGTACCGGACGGCCTGGCTCACGGTGGGGGCGACGTCGCCGATCTTCTCGACGCGGGGCAGTGTGTGAATCCCGTACGACCGGGCCATGGTCACGAAGTCGACGGGGTTGTCGTAGAAACTGGTGGCGATATGCGCGCGGTCGATGTCGCGGTCGCGGTTGCCCGCGACGCGCTGGGCGTGCTGCGTGGAGTTGAGGTAGAGGCGGTTGTTCATGACGACGACGAGGAGCGGTGCCTGCTGCGCTGCCGCCGTCCACAGCGCGCTGGGAGCGTAGAGGAAGTCGCCATCCGACTGGAGGTTGATGCACAGGGTGTCGTCGTCCCGGTGGGCGAGCGCGGCGCCTACGGAGGCACCCAGGCCGTAGCCGAGGCCACCGCCACCATTGAGACCGAGGTAGCTGCCAGGGCGTTCCAGGGGCCACAGCTTCTTGACCCAGCCGTCGACGGTCAGGCTGCCGGTATTGGTGAGGACCCACTTCTCTTCTTGGACCGCCCGGTGGATCTCGTCGACAGCGCCGGCCACGTGAATTTTCTCGCGCTGCTTGGAATCCTCGGCCTGGCGTGCCCAGTCGGCGCGGGCCCTTGTGTGGGCGTCGGCGAGGGCGGCGGCCCGCCGGTCGCGGCGCTGGGTGAAGTCGATGGTCGTGAAAGGGCCCTCCGGTTCCTCGGCGACGGCGAGCAGGGTGTCGATGGAGGCTCGGGTGTCCGCGGCCACGGACCGGGTGACGGGCACGAACTGCTGGTAGTCGGCGGACCACTTGCTGGTGAGGAGGTCGTTGAAGCCGATGGTGATGACGTCGGCGCCGTTGCTGGGCAGTCCCTGGTCGGTCAGGGGGAGGAAGGAGCCGAGCGCACCCACGAGGTCCTGGACCTCCAAGGCGATGACGAGGTCGGCGTCGGCGACGAGGTCGGTGCCGGTGTGGCTGATGTTGAGGGGGTGGGTAGAGGGGAAGTTGAGGCGGTTGCCACGGTCGACGACGGCCAGGCCAAATGCTTCGGCGAGCGTCACGAGAGGGGCCACGGTCTCGGGGGCGCGGCCGGAGAAGTCCACGACAAGGACCGGCGTGCGGGCGGCGAGCAGTCGCCTGCCCAGGTCTTCCACCGTGCTCTGGTCGAGCGGGGGAAGCCGGGTCGGCTCGGTCGCGGTCGCGGGGTAGAGGCGTACCCCTTCTTCCAGAGGCTGCTCCTGCGTGTCGAAGTCGAGGGCGACGAACACCGGAGCGTGCATGGGGGTGTTCATCAGCTTGAAGGCGCGGGTGAGGGACTCGACCGTGGCGCGCTGGCCGATGGGCTGGTCGCACCACTTCACGTAGTCTTTGACGACGGACTCGATGTTCTGAGAGGTGTGGATCCAGTCGATCCACGGACGCCGCTTGCCCGCGTCGACGGGTCCGTTGCCGCCCATGACGAAGAGCGGGACGCGGTCGCACCACGCGTTGAAGACGGCCATCGAGGCATGCAGCAGGCCGACGTTGGCATGGACGAGGACGCCCATGTGGCGGCCGCTGGCCTTGTGGTAGCCATGGGCGATGGCGACTGCCGTCTCCTCGTGGCAGGCCATCACGATCCGGGGGGCGATGGCGGCGTTGTCGGCATGGACCAGGGAGTCGTGCACCCCTCGGAAGGAGGCACCGGGGTTGAAGACGACCATGTCGATGTCCTGCTGGTACAGGAACTCCACGACCAGGTCGGAGAAGTAGGTGCGAGCGCGCGTCGTCATGTGTGGTCCTCGCTGTGTGGCGTACGGGTGGCGGCGGGGGCCACCGGGTGCCAGGCCGGGTCGCCCTCGGTGCGGCGGGCCTCGGCCCAAGGGGCGGCACGGTGGTTGAGTTCGAGTCCGAAGCCATGGCCGACGACGTCCGCGACGGTGTTGGTGTCCCGGTCCACGGCCGGCTGCGGGGAGACGATCATGTCGGGGAAGAAGCGGTCGGACTGGCCGCCCTCGACCGTCAGGGCGTCGGGGTTACGGAAGGCCAGGGTCCGCCCCGCGGTGATAAGCGGGCCCACTTCGGCCACCTGAACACCGATCTGGAAGCCGAAGCCGTGCTCGCGCGCGAACCCGGCGAGCCGGGCAGCGGCGACCGGACCGCCGTTCTTGGCGACGCGGATGTTGAAGGCGTCGCAGGCGCCATGGGCGAGGGCCGCGCGGGCGTCGTCCAGGGTGCAGACCGACTCGTCCAGCATGATTGGCAGTCCACCCTCCGCCCGGAGGCGGGCCAGTTGCTCCCAGGCCCCCTTGGCCAGGGGCTCCTCGACGAACGTAGCTCCGGCCTCCCGCAGCGCCCGGGTGTGGCCGACGGCCTGCTCGGGGGTCCAGCTCATGTTGGCGTCCACCAGGACCGGGACCCGGTCGCCGAGGCGTGCCCGGATCGCCGTGACCGTACGGACGTCGCGAGCGATGTCGTGCGAGGCCTTGGTCTTGACAAAGTGGAACGGGCCACGGGTGTCGAGGAACTCCTCCACGTCGAGGCTGAGGTCCAGGACCTGGGAGACCGGCAGGGCCGAGGATGTCACGGCAGCCGTGCCGTCCGGCCCGTCGGGGGCGGGGACCAGGTCCCTGGCTGGCAGGGACAGATGTTTGCCGAGGAGGTCGAGCAGCGCGGTCTCCACGAGACAGTGCAGGTTGTTGCCGCCCGGCAGAGAGTAGAGAGCCGCTGCACCCTCGCGCAGCAGCCGCGCCAGGAGCAGGGCCGGGTCCGTGTCGCGCACACTCGCAGCGATGACCTCCAGGGGCAGTGCGCGCAGGGCGTGGGCGACGTGGGCGCTGGTCTCCCCCGTGACGTACTGGCGGGGGGCGCACTCTCCGATGCCGGACAAGCCGGCGACCTCCAGAGACAGGACGAGGCTGTCGGAGACGGAACGCTTGCGGGCGGGGTGGTCGAAACCGACCGCCATGGGCAGCTCAACCCGGTACAGCTCGGCCGTGGCCGGCTCAGGCATTGCGGTCCAGCCCTTGGAGCAGGGTGAAGGCGGACGCCCAGTCGACCAGGCGGGCCCGCACGTCCGTGTAGAAGAGGTAGTGCTTGTCGGTGGCGAACCGTATGAGGGCGCCGTCACTGGAGGTCATCCGCAGGAAGGTCCTCTGTGCGTCGTCCAGGTCGACGATCGGGTCAGTGATCCCGGAGACGAACGCCGCGGGGACGGAGCGAGGCGTGTGCTGCGGCTCCATGTACATGCGTTCCAGTTCCAGCAGGACTGCGCGGGAGCGCCGTGTTAACCGTCGCACGGCCAGGTCGTCGTTGTCGATAAAGTGCCGGTGGCGTGCCTCGTCGGTGAAATCCCGCGCCTTCAGCCCCGCGTCCCAGGGCTCCTCGCTGGTTTCGGCGGCGAGCGCCCGCCGCTGCTTCTCGTCGAGGGTGGCGTGCAACTTGCCAAGCCAGGCCGAGCAGAAGACGGCCGCATCGTAGCGGGTGGTGAAGGCGGGGTCGTGGAGCAACGCAGCCATGAAGGAGCCGCCCAGGCAGTGACCGAACAGTGACAGCGACGCCGCGTCGCCGACCAGGGTACGGACGTGCTCGACGGCTATGGCGTAGTCGTCGAGCACGGTCCGAACAGAAGGCAGTTCGTGCCGCGCACCGCCGCTGATGCCGCTCCCGCGCCGATCCAGGACGAAGAAGGCGATGTCGTTGTCGGCGAACTGCGGCCCCACCTCCCACAGCCAGCCCGCGTGCGACTGGAGGCCGTGGAAGTAGAAGATGGCGCCCTTCACCTCGCCTTTGGGACGCCACAGGTGCAGGGCGAGTTCGGCGCCCTCGACCGGCAGGCCTATGATCTCCCGGCGGATATTCTGCGGAGGCCTCTTGGTCTCGATCATCTCGGTGTGCTCCCCTTCAGCGTGCGGTGACGACATCGACGAAGTCGGTGTCGCGCTGGAACGGCTTGTATTTGTACTGAGTGGGGTTGCCGGGCTGCCGGTGGCGCTCGATGTACGCGGTGATCGCGTCGGTCGGCACGGGGAGGACCTCGATAGGTCCGAGCCGGCCGCTGTCGCGCTTGGACGCGTACTCAATGTTGATCTCGTGCAGGGCGCCGTCCACATCGGTCGAAAGCGTCCGGCCGAGCTCCTCGGAGGGCTCGGGCACCTCAGCGACGACCACGTAGCTGGGCAGCTCGCCCCAGCGCGGGCCACACATGTAGAGACCGGTAGGCAGCCCGGAGGCGGCGAGGCCTCGGGTGATGGCCTCGGTGACCTGGGGCTCGGTGATTTTCTCTCCGGTGAAGGAGTGGAAGACGCCGTCGCGGTGGACGAAGTGGACCCAGGGGGTGCCGTCGACGACCTGGTCCACGTGGTAGACGTCCCCGGTCCACAGCCGATATAGGCCGTTGCCCTGGGTCATGATGAGGTGATAATCGCGGCCGGGCTCAACCTCGTGGACCAGCAGGGTTTCGATCGGCCCGCCTGTGTCGACGAGTTCACCGAGCGGCACTTCAGCGGGGACAAACTCGAAGAACGCCTGGCCGACGGCGAGGGGCTGGCTGTGGAGGGAGTCGTCGACCGGGATGGTGGTAACGCCCTCAGTGCCGCAGCTCATGAAGGGGAGCTTGGCCACCCCCGGGAACACCGCGTCGAGCTTGGCCGTGTACAGACCGGCCGAGGCCGACAACCAGCAGGTGTAGAGGGTCAGCGAGGGCCACAGGTCCTTGAGTGTGAAGTCTGGTGTGCGCAGGACCGCTTCGAGGTGCGCCGCAGCCCGCTCGTCCGGTCCGCCGTACGGACGTCCCTCCAGGGTGCCCTCGCGCAGGTCCCGCACCAGGGCCGGGCCGTGTGCTTCCACCAGGTCGCGCAGGGAAAGCAGCGTGCTGGGGTTGATGGAGGAGATGTGGTGCAGGTCCTTGCCAACGAGGTGACGCAGCCGATGGTACATGCGGCCCTCGTGGCCGGTAGGCACGTCCGGACCGAACCACGGGGACTCGAACCACGGTGGGTTCCAGTCGCGGCTGTTGATCTGCGGGTGCCGGTTGCTGACCGCCTGGTGCTCGATGCCGTGCACGAAGTCGACGACGTTCTCTCGGACCGTCTGCGTGTCGAGTGTGGCGTACGGGTGGGCGAGCAGCTCTGGGTGGTGTTCCAGATAGGTGCCCCACATCGCCTTCATGGCCGGGATGCGGTAGCTGAGCAGCCAGTGCAGGGTGTACGGGACTCGCTTGGGGGTGCCGGTGGTGCCGCTCGTCTTGAGCCAGCGCATTACGGGGCTGCAGGTCAGGATGCCGCCCTTGGTGCGGGTCTCGCGCTCGATCTCGGAGACGAAGTCCTCGTAGCGCATGACCGGCAGGGCCGAGCGAAACCGGTCGTGGTCGGCCGCGACGACGTCGTAGCCGCGTTCGCGCCAGTGCAAGGAGCCGGCGCTCATGTCGATGACATCGGCGAGCACGCGGCGCTGGGCCGTGCGCGGGTCCTTCAGGTCGGCCAGCAGGTCCTGACGGGCCTGCCGACACTCCTCGACGAAGGGCTCGCGCCGTTCCTGCCAGTGCTCCTGCCAGTACGGTGTGTCCACAACTGCTCCCATGGAAGGTGCGAGATCCGGGCCGGGAGGCCCGGAGTGGTCTCAAACGTCATGCGACGGGGGTGGTAGAAGCGCGGCCGCGCGTGGTCAGCGGTCGATGTAGGCCATCATCCGCTCGTTGTAGCGAGGCCCTGCGACCTGGTCGGGGCGGACGGCCGCGTCGATGGCGGCGAGCATCGCGGTGTCGAGGCGGATTGCTGCCGCGGCGGTGTTCTCCTCAAGGTAGGTCCGCCGCTTGGTGCCGGGGATCGGCACGATGTCCTGGCCCTGGTGCAGCACCCAGGCAATGGCTAGCTGCGCGGGGGTGAGGCCGCGGGCCTCGGCCAGTTCGCGCACGGTGGCGGCGACGACGGTGTTCTGGTCGTAGTTGGCGCCTTGAAGGCGCGGGTCGTGGTGCCGGAAGTCCTCCTCGGGGTAGTCCTCAGCGCGCAGCACCCCGCCGGTGAGGAAGCCTCGGCCGAGGGGGCAGAAGCCGACGAGTCCGATGCCGAGTTCGCGCAGTACGGGAAGGACGTCGGCTTCGAGGTTGCGCTCCCAGACGGAGAACTCGCTCTGGACGACGGACAGCGGGTGGACAGCATGGGCGCGCCGGACGGTCGTGGTACCGGCCTCGCACAGGCCGAGGTAGCGCACCTTGCCTTGCTCGACCAGGCCGGCCATGGCGCCGACGGTCTCCTCGATGGGCACTCGGGGGTCCACGCGGTGCTGGTAGAGCACGTCGACGTAGTCAGTGCCCAGGCGCCGCAGCGATGCCTCGACGACCTCGACGACATGCTCGGGGCGGCTGTCGGCCTCGGCGGTGGTGCCGTCCTTGAGCTGCATGGGAAAGCCGAACTTGGTAGCGATGAGGGCCTTCTCGCGCCTGCCCTTCAGGGCGTTGCCGAGGAGTTCCTCGTTGTCATACGGGCCGTAGGCCTCGGCCGTGTCGAAGAGCGTGTAGCCGAGTTCCAGGGCGCGGTGGATCGTGGCGGTCGACTCCCGGTCATCGGTGGCGCCGTACCACTGGCTCATCCCCATGCAGCCGAGGCCGAGTTCGGAGACCTCCAGACCCTGGCTGCCCAGCTTCCGCGATCCAAGCATGTGTCACTCCTCCGGCGTGGTTTCGGGGTGGGGGTGGAGGACCGTTCGGTGTGCGAGACACGAGACCGGCCGCTCACGATCAGGACTCAAACACAAACATTGACTTGAGTACAACTGTTAACTCTAGAACAGATTCATTCTTGGCCAACTATCAAAAGCGGGCCAGGAGTTGTCGGTCAAATACTTCTAAATCGGAACTAAACGGGCAGGCGTACGGCGTAACGTTGCGAGTCACGCAGACCTAAGCGGGCTCCATGTGGACTGACGAACAAGTTCGACCTCACATGCAATTTTGTACTGCTCACCGATCAGGAAGGCGTGCAATGGATACAGCTGGCACGATGGCGATCGTTGGTATCGGATGCCGGTTCCCCGGGGCGGCGGACACCACCGCGTTCTGGAACCTGCTGGAGACGGGCGGCGAGGCGGTCGTCTCCGTCCCCCGCGACAGGTTCGACGCGGAGGCTCTCTACTCGGGCACGGCCTCGGCGCCGGGCCGGCTCACCTCGCTGCGCGGCGGCTTCCTCGACGACGTCCACGGCTTCGACGCCGCCTTCTTCGGGATATCGCCCCGTGAGGCCCGCACCATGGACCCGCAGCAACGGCTGCTCCTCCATGTCGTCTGGGAAGCCCTGGAGGACGCGCGCATCCCGCCCTCCTCCCTGGCGGGCAGCACGGCCGGAGTCTTCGTCGGCCAGGCCACGGCAGAGTACAGCGAGGTGCTCGGCGCGGCCGGCTCCGGCGACATCCGGGCCCTGGCTGGCAGCGGACTGCGGGCCATCACCTCGGGTCGGGTCAGCCACGCGCTGGACCTGTGCGGGCCGAGCCTCACCCTGGACACCGCCTGCTCCTCCTCGCTCGTCGCAGTGCACGCCGCCCGCCAGAGCCTGCTGATCGGCGAGTGCGACCTCGCGGTGGCCGCCGGGGTCAACGTCATCTTCTCCCCCCGCGACGCCATCGCCTACTCGCAGGGCGACATGCTCTCGCCGGACGGGCGCTGCAAGTTCGGCGACGCCTCTGCCGACGGCTTCGTGCGCAGCGAGGGCGTCGGGGTGGTCCTGCTCAAGCGGCTGCCCGACGCCGTCGCCGCCGGCGATCCCGTCCACGCCCTGGTGCTGGGCAGCGCGGTCACCAACGACGGCCGGGGCAGCGGTCTCCTGCTCCAGCCCGCCGTCTCCGGGCAGGTGAAGATGCTCGCCTCGGCCTGGCGCAGCGCTGGCATCTCACCGGACCAGCTGGACTACGTCGAGGCGCACGGCACGGGCACCACAGTCGGCGACGCCGTCGAATTCCGTGCCCTCGCCGAGGCGCTGGGGGACCGGGACACCGCGCGGCCTCTGCTGACGGGCTCGGTTAAGAGCAACATCGGACACACTGAGGCGGCGGCCGGTATCGCGGGACTCATCAAGGCCGTACTGATCGCCCAGCACCGCACCGTGCCCGCGTCCCTGCACGTGACGGCCCCACACCCGCTCATCGCCGACGGGGGGTTCCCGGTGGAGCTGGTCCGGGATACCAGGCCGCTGGAGCCCCACGGCAACCGGGCCGTGCTGGGCGTCAGCTCCTTCGGCCTCTCCGGGACCAACGCCCATGTGGTGATCGGCGAGTACGCGGCCGCCGCCGATCCTGAGCGGCCCACCGGGGCGAAGTCCGGCTCCGCAGCGGCTCCCGGCGGAGCGGAACTGCTGGTGCTCACCGCGCGTTCGTCGGTGTCGCTACGGAGACTCGCCAAGCGGTACGCCGCATTCCTTGAGCCCGGCGGGGCGGGCCGGTCCCACCTCTTGCGCGAGCTGTGCCGGTCGGCCGCGATGGGCCGCGACGCCCACCCCTTTCGCCTGTGGGCGGTCGGCGCCGACCACGACGATCTGGCCCGCACCCTGCGCAAGCTGACAGCCGGCGAGCCCTCCGCCCAGGGAGGCATCCACGAGGCCGGCTTCGGGGGCTCCCGCCGAGTGGCCTTCGTCTTCCCCGGTCAGGGATCGCAGTGGCGCGGGATGGGCAGCGGACTGCTGGCCTCCTCCCCCGCCTTCCGCACGGCCCTCGCGGAGTGCGACGCGGCTGTCCGGGAGGAGCTCGGCTGGTCGGTGACGGACCTGTTGCGCAACGGTGAGGAGATACCCGATTCGATAGAGGTGGTGCAGCCCGTACTGTGGGCCGTGGAGGTGGCACTCGCCGCGCACTGGCGAGCCATGGGCGTGGACGCGGACCTGTGCCTGGGCCACAGCATGGGCGAGGCGGCCGCGGCCTGCGTGAGCGGAGCACTGTCCGTACGGGACGCCGCGCGGGTGATCTGCCGCCGCAGCACCCTGATGCGGCGGCTGGCTGGACGGGGCGCCATGCTAGCCACCGAACTCGCGCCGGAGCAGGCCAGCGAACTGGTCTCTGAGCACGGCGAGGACCGGGTGTGCGTCGCGGTGGAGAACTCTCCCCGGGCCACCGTCCTGGCCGGGGATCCCGATGCCCTTTCCGAGATCGCGGCGAAGCTGGAGCGGCTCGGCGTCTTCAACCGTCCAGTCAAGGTTAACGTCGCGTCCCACTCCCCCGTGATGGACGAACTGCACGAGGAGCTCCCAGCCCAGCTGCGCGGACTCCGGCCGCAGAAGCCGCGGATCGGACTGTTCTCGACCGTACGGTGCGAGACCGTGCGCGGCGCCGCGCTGGACGGCGCCTACTGGATGGACAACCTCCGTCGGCCGGTGCGGTTCGCGGAGTCTGTACGCCAAGTCATCAAGGACGGCGAAGTGGTGTTTGTCGAGGTTGCCCCGCATCCGCTGCTGACGCAGGCTCTGACGGACTGTCAGGAGGAGGCTGACGTGCCGGTGGCCGTCGTGAGCACCCTCGCCCGGCAACAGGACGAATCCCTGTCCGTGCTGCGCGCGCTCGGCCGGGCCTTCGCTCTGGGGGCAGGGGTCGACTGGCAACGTGTGTACGGAAGCCGGTCGGCAGGCGGCGGATCGTGGGCGCCCCTGCCTTCGTACGCCTGGCACGCTGAGGATCTCCGCATACCGTCCGCGCCCCCGACAACGTCGGTGCCCCCGGCGGAGGCCGGGCCTGTGGTGGCGTCCGGCCCCGCGTCGGCTTCCGACGGGCACGTACGGCGCGTGCGGCTGTCCCGGCTCGAACCGGATGGGTTCGCCGGAGGCGTGGAGGTAGCGGGGACGGTTCTCGTTCCTCCGGTGCTGTACCTGAGGCTGGTCGTGGAGACCGTGCGAGACCTCTCGGGGGACGGGCCGGTGACGCTGGAGGACGTCCGCCTGGAGGGAGCCCTCCCGCTGCCCGCGCCGGGCTCGCCCGAGGGGCAGCGGACCACGTTGCGCGTCACGCTGGAGCCGGTGGGCGGGGAGAGCGCGTACCGGTTCACGGTCGACGCGGTCGTGGAAGCCGAAGCCGGCTGCGTGCCCGTCCAGTGCGTCTCGGGCACCGCGCGACCCGGCGGGCAGCCGACCCCTATGGACCTCGACGGCGCGCTGACGCGGTGCGGGGAGTATGTACCAGCCGCAGAGTTCTACCGGCGGACCGAGAGCCGCGGTTACACCGTGACACCAGCGCTCCGCCTGGTACGGCAGCTGTGGCGGCGCGAGGGTGAGGCCGTGGCGCGTCTGCAAACGGAGGGGGGCGGCGCGGTCCCCATGGAGGCAGGGCTGCTGGCCATGCTGGCATCCTGGCCCCAGTACGGAACGACAGAGAACCGCTGCCGTTCCTTCCTCCCGCTCTCCTTCGAGCGGGTCTTCCTCGGGGAGGAGCTGGACGGGGAGTTCTGGAGCACGGCGTGCTTCTCGCCGGCGGCGGACCCCATTGCCGACGCGGGGACAGCTCGCTGCGACGTGGTGCTGAGCGCCGAAGGCGGACGACGGATCCTCGCGTCGTTCAAGGGGATCGCGCTGACGCCCCGGCCGGACGGGCCGCCCGTGCCCCGGGCCGATGTCGCGGCCCATGCGGCGGGCGGAACTTCCACCGCCGCGGCCCCGCCTGAAACCTCCGCCGCGTCGTCTGCCAGCCCGGACGTGCGCGCCCGAATCGCGGCGGTACTGGGGACCAGCGCCGAACGCCTGGACCACCAGCGGCCCTTGGTCGACCTCGGCCTGGACTCACTCATGGCCGTACAGCTGTCCCGGATCCTCCGGATCGAGCGCGGGGGCGAGTTCACCCCGGTCCGCCTACTCGGCGGCGAGACCGCCGCAGGGATCGAGGCAGCACTAGCTCACCATATTGAACCTTGATGCATCAATAAACTATGGTTCAGTGATGGCGGGTATGGCGTGCAGCCCACGCGGCCCGGGGGAACTCGCCAACCGCCAAGGGGATCACGCAAAAAGCCCTTCAGGGGCGCAAAAGGAGACAGCCTATGACCGTCGAGCACACTCGCGAGGAGCCACCGATCGGCCGACGCGAACGCAGCAGGCGGCGCATGCACGACAACCTGTACACGGCCGCTCTGGAGCTGTTCACGGAACAGGGGTACGACGGCACCACCATCGACCACATCACCGAGCGAGCCGACGTCGCCCGTGGCACCTTCTTCAACCACTTCCAGAAAAAGGAGGATCTGGTCACCACGTGGGCCGAACACCGGCGCATGAGCCTTGAGGACGCGATGGCGAAGGCCCTGGCCCGGGAGGACGACGTAACGGTGCAGCTTGAGCGGTGCATGGCCACGCTCGCCGACTTCAACGAGGCCGAGCAAAACCTGACCCGCGTCATGCTCACGGCGTGGGTCAAGTCGGGCCAGCCGCTGCTGGAAGAGCCGTACTACGCCGGTTCCGTGTTCACCCAGGTGATCACGGCCGGGCAGGCCTGCGGCGAAGTGGCCGCCGACGTCGACCCGATGCTCGCTGGCAACCTGCTCCGGGACGCCTACCTGGGCCTTCTCTACCGATGGACCCAGGAGCCGGAGTCCCGGGCACCGCTCCACGTCGAGCTGCGCGCCCTGCTGAGGATCACTCTCACCGGCATCCTGTCCTACGCCCAGCGCGGCTGGACCCCCAGGAACCCCCCGGACACCACCCCGGCCTGAGCCTCTCCCGCCAACCGGCTGCGGACTGCTCCTGCTCCTGATCACCCCCGGAAGCAGGAGCTGCCGTCGTCCTGTGTGTTGCCGCACGAGAAAGACCCAGGGCGCCCCGCCACCGGCGGTCGCAAGACCGGGCCTTGCCCCCGGATCTTGGACACACGAGCACACTGGTTCCTGATGATCTGAGAGGGCCTTAAGTCCTGTTCCTGGTGATGTGGTGTCGCCCGTTCGTGGGTGATGGGACGGTTCGGCCCTCGGGTCATGTCGTGTGCATGGTGGGGTCGCAGGCATGGGATGGATACCGTACTCAACCGACTTGTCCGACGAGTAGTGGGCGTTGATCGGTGCGACACGAAGTCGCGTATTCGAGTGAACTCGCAGATTGGAGGCCGGTTATAGACCGGTGGCGTAGTTCCTGATCAGTGTTCGAGATCAGTCCCCGCCCTGGCGTGCGCTCACAGGTCCCGCTTGTGGGGGTGCGAAGCCCAGGGAAGAAGCTCAAGGGCCCCCGCTCCGTCCGGGGGAGCAACCGGGCGAGGGGTAGGCCGGACGGGCGAACGCAAGTGAACCCCCGTTGATGCCTCGTTAGCCCAAGCCTTGGGAGACGGGACGAGGAGCAGGGTGCAGGGCCTGGCCGCTGGAGGAGGCGGCGAGCGGCGGCCGGTGACGATCTACCGGCCGTGGGAACACCGCTGGCCCCGGGGTGTAGGGGGCGCCCACCCCGGCCGTATCTCGTGTGCGCGGAACGTGGAAACCCCGTCGGGGTCCGAGCTTTCCGGCTCGGTAGGCCGATCGTAAGAGGGGCGGAACTCCTCGGCGGGACAGGAAGCCCAAGAAGCGGATGCCGGCGGCCGAAAGGCAGCGGGACCTGGGACATGTGGTTGCCCCTCCAGGCGGCTGTCACGGGGAACCGGCCGGATGTCGGTCCTGGCGGCCGGTCCCGAAAGGGAGCTGACGTGGGCTGGTGAGCCTTTGAAATCTAAGGCCGAGGGCCTTCCTAACCGAGGGATAAGTTGGACACCACGGTGAACGGACCCAAGGACGTTGCCGACTGGGACGACGTCGCGTGGCGTCACCACGAGGACAACGTAGCGAGGCTGCGGCAGAGGATCTTCAAGGCGACGCGGGAAGAGGACTGGGCCCTGGTCCGGTCCTTGCAGAAATTGATGCTGAGGTCATGGTCGAACACGCTGATCAGCGTGCGGCAGGTGACTCAGCGCAACGCGGGGCGTCGGACGGCCGGGATCGACGGGGAGACTGCCCTGTCGCCCGAGGCCAGGATGAATGTGGCGGCGCGTGTGCACCGTACGCGCTCGTCCTGGAATCCGCTGCCGGTTCGGCGCGTGCACATTCCGAAAGCTAATGGAAAGCAAAGGCCGCTGGGTATTCCCGTGATTATGGACCGGTGCCATCAGGCGCGTGTCCGTAACGCGTTGGAGCCCGAGTGGGAAGCGCGGTTCGAGCTCTCCGCAGCGTCCCCGTAGCGTTACCTGAGCGCCCGTCCCTCGCAGGGCGTGAGCCGACCTGCCACCTCGCTGGTCGTGAGGGCGCCACTTCCGGGGCACTTTGGCGAATATCACACTAAATAAAAGCCCACCCGTCGCCCACTTCGCCCCATATGTCCAAAATGTTCGATCGCGAGCCACGTATCATCGCCATTGGCATGTGAATACTTAGGATTCGATCCGGTACGACTGAGCCCCGACTCCCACTCATCGATTCTCCGCAGCCCGGACAGTTACCAGGGCGGCAATCTGCTGGAGCCCGGCTGGGCTGAGCGATTGTCAGCAATCACAGCGGAAGCCGACCCTCGGCCGGCCCCACAACGCGCGGCAAGGTGACCTTCAACACGCAGCGGGACAGGACACAGCCTTCATGTATGGATCACGAATATTGGCCTGCTCGCGGCGCTCTCTGGCCACTGCCCTGACCGCAAGCTCCTTGCTCACCGTATTGACCATGGCGACCCCAGCCTCGGCCGACACCGCCAGTGCCACGGCGGGGGACGCGAAGGTCTTCTGCACCTCGAAGAGTCCGGGCCTGGCCTCCGAGCTTTCCCGCGACATCGCCAGTGCTCTCGGCGGGCGAGAGGGCACATCATCCCTGGCTTTGTACGACCGGATCACCGCAACCACCTGCGAACTCAAGTCCGACACGCATTTCGACTCCGCCAGCGTGGTGAAGGTTTCAGTGCTCGGATCACTGCTGCGGCAGGCCGAGGAGGCACACCGGAAACTAACTCCGCGGGAGGTGGAACTGACCACCGCCATGATCAGCAAGTCGGACAACGACTCCACCTCGACCCTCTGGCACCAGATCGGCGCCGCCGGCTTCAGAAGGTTCCTCGCTCTGACACAAATGCGGCATACCGTTCCCGGCTCCGGGAAGAGTTGGGGCCTCACCCAGATCACCGCCAGCGACCAGCTCCGGCTGATGCAGCTACTGACGACGGAGAACGCGGTGCTCGGTCCCGCGTCGCGCGGCTACGCCCTCGATCTGATGAATCGCGTCACGCCCGGCCAGAAGTGGGGGGTGCCCGCCGGATCACCCGCCACGGCAACGGTGCACGTCAAGAATGGCTGGCTGCCGCGCACCACCGGCGGATGGCGGGTCCACAGTGTGGGCGCCTTCACCGGCGGCGGTCACGACTACGGCATGGCTGTCCTCTCCGCTGGCAGCCGCACCATGGACTACGGCATAGGCACCATCGAAGGAGCGGCCCGCGTCATCCACCACGACCTGAGCAGCGCGGGCTCTGCGGCGAGCCGCTGACCGAAGGGCTACCGGGGCCGGCTGATACTCCAGGCACCGACTGCGACACCGAGCACCGGACTCCGCACCCTCCAGCAAGGCGGACGTCCAAAGGGCCAACGGCTCAAGTCACGCCTGCCCGTGCCCTGGTCGGAGCCAATGGCCGCTTGGGGGTCGGAGTGGTGGGGTCGCCGCGGAGGAAGAGTGCCTGGGCGGAGGGGTCCTGCTCTCCCCCCGCGGCAAGTCGGGGCGCGAACAGGGTTCGTCCGGCACTCCGGCGGCCTACCGGGCGCAGTTCCCGGCCGGTGCTGCCCGGTGGGGTCAGATGTCGCAGGTGTCGAGCATCCGGGACAGGCCTTCGGACTCGGCGGGGTTGGCGGTGAGCTGGAACCAGTCGGCGCTCTCGCGCAGGAACGCGCCCCCCGTCGGGCCAGGCCGACGGGACGTGGACCTCGCGCAGTGCGTCGATCAGCTCGGGGAAGCGGCCCTCCCGGCAGGCCTGGGCGAGGTGGGAGGACAGGCGCCGGTACATCGACGGGGTGTGCGGCAGCACGCCCTCGGAAACGCGCCGGTACATGATCTGGCGCAGAGTGACGCCGCCCTCGTAGCTCTCCACGATCTGCCGGGCCCGGTCCACGACAGCCGGCCACTGGATCCGTTCACGTGCCATACGGGTACACGTACCCGCGCCCGCCCTGAGGGTCGCTGGCCCGCACGGGGATGCGCCCCTGCGGGGGTCTACTGATCTCGGGCTGCTCGCTGGGCCCGTCCTGGTCACTTTCAGGCGCTGTTCATCGCCGGCGGGCCAGGGGCGCGGCCGGGAGCGCGGAGCCACAGGACTCCGTCACGGATGTCCGTGACGATCGCGCTGGTCCGGCCGTCGGTCACTTCGTCGCCGACGCTCGGCCGTCGTCTGCTCATGTGTCCGCCTTTGATGGCAGCACTGCCCATACGCGTTTGCCCCAGAAGCGTGGCGTAGGGCCTAACCGGTCGTAGCCCCATCGGGTGGTGAACGCGTCCAGCATCAGCAGTCCTCGGCCCTGTGCGGCCTCGGCGTGCGGTGTCTGCCGCTGTGGCAGATCGTTCGGGGCGCGGTCGACGACGCCGAGGTAGACCTGGTCGTGTGCGGGGCGTTCGACGATGACGCGCACCATGGGGCCGCGTGCGTGCCGGACGGCGTTGGCGACGAGTTCGGAGATCACGAGTTCGGCCGGGTCCGTGGCGTGGTCCAGTCCCCAGGCGGACAGGGACACGCGTACCAGGCTCCGGGCCTCGGTCGCTGTTTTCGGTTCTCGTGGCAGGACCACGTTGTAGCCGGGGTGCCCCGTGCGGCGGGGGCGCGCTACGTTCATGCGGCCCTTCGCCGCCTCTCGGCCCGAGCTGAGGAGCACGGTACGGGGTGCGGTTGTGGGTTTGGGTGGCGTCCGGAGGCAGGAAGAAGCCTTCTTTGTGCCCGGGTCTGCGGGCGGGCGTTAGCGTGGGCCATGCCGTCAACTCCATCCGGTTGATGGCCACGCCCCGGGCCGTAACGGCGGCCGCGGGGTCTTTCACTTCAGTCAACGCCCCCGGTGCCGCACCGACTTGCACAGAGTTTGCACAACACGTGTGCGGGCACCGGTCTGCCTGTGAGCATGGCATCAAGGGCCGTGCCTACCAGAGAGACTGATCACCATGGGCACCATCATCGATCCGGCGCCGGGCGAGCACGTGGCGATGCTGCGCAAGGCCCGCGGCTGGACCCAGACCCAGCTCTCGGACCGTGCGAGCGTGTCCACCTCACTGCTCAGCAAGATCGAGGTAGAAGACCGCGCCCTGACTCCCGAAGTGGCCGCAGCCCTGGGCCACGCGTTCGGGACGAGCATGGCCGAGGTACTCGGCCGCGCCTCGGTCGCGGCCGACGACGAACAACTGCTCGCACAGCTCCGGTCCGCGATGCGCGATGCGCGACTACGACATGCCCGACCTGCGGACCGTACCCGAGAACCGCGTCAGGGCAGGCCTTCAGACAGCGGACCGGTTCCGCGACGCCGTGGACGTCGCCGCACTGATCACTCTGCTCCCCGGCCTGCTCCGCAGCGCCACGACGTACGCGCACACAGCCAACACACCACAGGCGTGGTCCGCGCTCGCGGACGTGTACAGCACGGTCTACTGGCTCGCCGCGCGGCACCGCTGGATGGACATGGCGGAGCTCGCGGTGACACGGCAGCGGTGGGCCGTCGAGCAGCAGCCCAACCCCGTCGCCGAGGCGTTCAGTTCCCGCGACCGCGCGGGCGCCTACCTCAATTTCGGAGACGTCGAGCGCGGCCTGGTCGTCGTCGACCGGGCCATCGCCGCCGCGCAGTCGGCCCCGCTCAGCGCAGCCGACCGCGACCTTGCCGTGGGCATCCTGAACCTGCGCGGGATGACACTCGCCGGACGGCTCCAGGACAAGACCGACGGCAAACGCGAGGCGCAGCGGCACATCGAGTCCGCGTGGCGTGCCGCTGGCTCGTTCCCGCGCGATGTCGATGCTCACGGCCTCACGTTCGGGCCGCAGAACACGTTCACGCACGTGCCGGCGACGCAGGTCGACCTCGGCCGGCCGCACTACGCGCTCGCTCTCACGGACGACCTGGGCGAAGCCCTTGAAGGTCTGCCGCCGACCCGGGTCGCACCGACCCGGATCAACGTCGCGCGCGCCCAACTCGACCTCGGCAACCGTGACGGCGCACTCGGGAACTTGTCCCATGCGTTCGACTCGGCACCCCAGATGGCCCGCATCCATCCCATGGGCCGCGAGGTGCTGCGCGTCCTGGCCTCCCTGCACCGCCGCGCCAACCCGGAACTGAAGCGGCTCTCCCGCCTCTCCGGCATCCGCCTCTGAAAACCGCGGCAAGCTCGCCGCCGCTGGTCCTCAGTCCCGGAATGGCGGCGCCCCCGAGTTCGGGGGCGCCGCCGGGGGTCAGTTGTCGTCCTCGCAGTCGTGGCCGGACTCGGCTGCGGTGCCGTCCTCGAACTGTGCGTCACCGGCCCATCCGCAGTCACCGCACTCCGCTTCTGCCGTCCAGTACACGTCAGCCATCGGTCATGGCTCCTTCCGTATCGGGTGCCGCTCATGCTTTCGGTGGTTCCGGACACCTGGGCATTTCGCGGTCGGGCGGCCGGGACCGCTGCTCCGCGGGCGGGCGCGGGGCCCGCGAGCGGGGAAGGAACACTGGAAGGGGGAGATGGCGGCCCCGGCCGTACTGCGTCCCGCTGTTGCGGGGACCGGGGCCTTGCCCGCACACCCATGCCGGTGCGAGCCGGAAGGAGCCTACTTCCACTGCTGTCCTCCTCCACCGCGAGCCTGGGACGCGGCTGTGCACACTGTGCGGCTGCGCACAGGAACTGACCCCGATGATCGAAGGCTTCGACCGCATCGCCGACTCCTGACCCGCCGTGGTCGGGCCCGTGGTCAGGGTGTGTCGCCGCAGTAGTAGAAGCGGCAGCTCACACCCGGGCCGGGCGTGCGGGGGTCGCCGGGGCGCGGGTCGTACAGGGCGCGGCCGCCGGGCCACCGCGAGAGCTCGGTGGTCAGGGCGACGCCGTCGTCGACTTCCTCGGTCCGCCACCCGTGGATGTCGAGCAGCAGGCCGTCCAGCGGGCCGCCGACCAGTTCGGCGTAGGTCCGGTGCGGGAGCGGGCCGGGGTGGGGGTCGTCGTGGTCGGCGCCGTAGACCCGGCCGTTCAGCAGCTGCTCATCGCCGTTCATCTGATCAGCGTTGCAGCCGCCACCGACAACGCGGTCCGGGCGGCTGGCCCCGGCTGCGAGGTGCGCCTCTTTCCCACGGCTACTGCGTGGCAAAGAGGTGTCGGCGTGCGTGACCGGCTTGCCCATAGGTGGTGATCTGCACAAACGCGTGGTGTCCGATTCGCCCGGCTCCCACCTCCGGTCACACCGTCGGTCCCCCGCTGGACGCAACGGTCCAGCCAAGGGTTCAGCCACCCTCCGGTGCAACCCTCTGCTCGCCCGGAGCGGGCTGCGGTAGGCGCGGCGTGGGCCAGGCCGGCTCCCAGCGCGCTGTCTGCCGGGGCGACCGCCGGCAGACAGCAGTGGTCTCAGCCGGACCCACTCTGCGGGGTCACGTTTCCCCGCCCGTCAACGGGCACGATGTCCCTGCCTCCCTGGATCTGACCGTGCAGGTGTTACGCGGTGACCCGCCGCGCGTATACCTCGATCTCGATCTTCATGCGAGGGTCAGCCAGGCCGCACATGAGCATCGTGGCGGCCGGCCGTACCTCACCGAAGACCCGACGCAGCACCGGCCAGCAAGACTCGAAGTCCTCACGTTCGGGCAGTAGATAGCGCACTCGCACTACGTCAGCGAAGGTGCACTTCGCCTCGGACAGCGCCGCCTCGATGTTGCGCAGACACTGCCTGGCCTGCTCCACCACATCGTCGGAGATGGTCATCGAGGAGTAGTCGAAGCCGGTAGTCCCGGACACATGCACCCACTCGCCGTCGACCACGGCACGGGCATATCCGATTTGTTCCTCAAAGGTTGAACCGCTGAGGATTGCGCGTCGCTCCGTCATGCGCCGAACGCTAAGCGAGCAGCAAAGATACGTCTAATACTCCCATGGCCAGGATCTGATATCTCTGAGCGTATGGATCGTCCCGAACTTCCCCTTGCCCAGCTGTACGCCTTCGTCGTGCTCGCCGAGGAACTCCACTTCGGCCACACAGCCGCCCGACTCGGCATCGCGCAACCCCCGTTGAGCCAGCAGATCCGCCGCCTCGAAGCCAAGGTCGGCCATGCCCTGCTCCGTCGAGAGCCGGGAAGTGTGTCGCTCACTCCGGCCGGCCGCGAACTACTGCCCGCGGCCCGACGGGCATTGACCGACCTCGCCGACGGCCTGGCCGCAGCACGCGCCATCGGCAGCGGGCAGGCTGGTCACCTTCGGATCGGCTTCGCTGCCTCCCTCGCCCTGACCGTCCTGCCCGAACTGCTGCGCACCTTCCGCCACCAGTTCCCTGGCGTTCACCTCGACATCCGCGAAATGACCACCGCACCCCAGCTCACGGCCCTCCACGCCGAGAGCATCGACATCGGCCTGCTGCGCGAACCGCCCTCCAACGAGACAGAGATCGGCTTCGAGACCGTACTCAACGAGCCCTTCGTCGCCGTCCTGCCAGCAGAGCATCCCCTGGCAGCACAACACACCGTGCAGCTAGCCCAATTGGCCACCTCACCCTTCGTGCTCCTGCCCCGCGAGGTCGGCCCCGGGCTCTACGACCAGATCACCGGCCTTTGCGTCACGGCCGGCTTCACACCCCAGATCACCCTGCACGCGGTGGAATGGCAGACGGTGTGCGCGCTGGTGGAAACCGGGTTGGGCGTCTCCGTGGCCCCGGCAAGCATCCAACGCATCCGCCTCGAAGGCGTCGCGTTCCGTGCGCTCGGCCCCGACACCGCTCGCACCCGAGTTGCTGTCGCCTGGCGAAAGAACGATGCAAACCCCCTGGTCACAAGTCTTCTGATGACGTTCACCCAAGATCCGTCGGACAGGCCCTATGAAGGAGGGTTGTCGAACGCGTCGCGGGACCTTGACTTCCGGGGCTGACCTGCGGATACGCGCCGGGCGGGCGAAGTGGCCATGGAGGGGGTGATGGAGGGGGCCTGCGGGGCCTGGTCCACGCCGTCGGCGGACTGGCGGCCGGGGGCGGCGCGCTGCTCGTGGGCGGGGACAGAAATGGGTTCGGCGGGCACGGTGTCCTCGGTTTCTCCGGCCTGCGGGCCGGGTCGGCAGTCGTCCGGCCCGCGCGCGGATCTGCGCACGGGCCGGAGCCGGACCACGGCGAGCAAGAACCGGACAGTTCAGCTACCTGCTTCTGCTGACGACCGCTTGCTCAGGGCTTAAATCGCTACGAATGTCGGTTCTGGCCGGGCCGACCATGCGCCAGACGCTGAGCTTCGGCCGTGGCCTCGGCATCGATCCGGGCCAACGTCCTGTTCCCGTACTCGACGGTGTCGTACTCGTCATCAAGCTCAGCAAGGCGCTCGGCCAGGGGTAGCTGGTGGCCGAACCGCTGGTGGATGCGCATAGCAAGCTCTCGCGGCGTCAGCCGGCCCGCCAGCATCTGGTGCGCGAGCGCCCGCACGGCAGCGTCCTGCCCGGCCTCGCTGTCGCGCGGGTAGAACACAAGGTCCAGGTCGTCGAGTACGACGGGAAGCAGGTCGGGAACGTCGTACTCCGCCTCGGCACGGGTGTATCCGGCCAGAATGCGCAGTGCCGGGCTGTCTAGTCCGGCAACGAGTGCCGCGCAGGCAGCCTCGACGACATCGTGAGCAAGGTCCTCGCCGATACTCCAGAGAACAGCGAGGTCCTGCAGGTCATCGGTTGCGGCTTCGATCGGCGACACCTACGCATGATCCCCTGCACAAGAGGATCCCGTCGACCGCCTTTCGACTCAGGCGCCGACCGCGCGGACGGACGATCTACTACTCAGACAGTCACCCGTGACCAGCACGAGTACCCCGAGGATCGGTCACACCAACCCTTTGACCCGTGACTTCAAGTTGGCGGAGGCTCAGTGCCCGTTGAACAGCGGTGCCGCCATCCAGATCGCAACTCCGATCAGGGTCGCGGCGAACGAGTAATCGATCCATCGTTTCGACCGTTCACTGCGGAACAGGGCGGTGAGGGCCCGGCCGCCGAGCGCCCAGACGATGAAGGCGGCGAGATTGTTCAGCGTGAAGACGACTGTGATGACCAGCACCGTGGCGATGTCGTGGTTGGCAGACGGCATAAGAAACTGCGTGAACATCACCGTGATGATGTAGTACGCCTTGGGGTTCAGCAGCAGGACGACCGCGCCGGCCCAGAACCCGATCCGCTGCTTTCTGACCGGTGCGGCATCCGCCGCGTCCTCTCCCTCCGCCCGAGCGGCACAAATGAACGTCACCGCCAGCCACAGCACGTACAGGCTCCCGACCGAGCTGAGCAGCTTCGTGAGCAACGGATGCTCGAGGATGGTGACACCCATCCCGATCCCGATCGCCGCGGTCACAACGAGGGTCGTGACGTGGTACCCGGCGAGTGCAGGCGTAGCGGCGCGCAGTCCCTTCGATGCACCGATCGCCGCGAAGAACGCGTTTCCGGGGCCAGGACTGCACGCGAGCGGGAACAAGAAAATCAGGAGCGCGATCAGCGTGTCCATGCTCACGACTGGTGTCAGAGGGGCCGAGATGCTCACGTACCGAGTTTTCAGAACAGCCCTCGCTCGTGCTGGCGGATAACAGACATCACGATGTAACGCCCACCGTCTTACCGCTCACAACGTGTCAGGGAAGAACACCCAGACCATCAGACGTGACCCAGGTCGACGAGCGAGAAGCGGCCGGAGAGCGACGATGAGCCGGAGTCCGGCCGCGTCGCCGCCGGTTCGCTGGTCAATGACGGTAAACCGATCTTCTGGCCGAATCCGTCAACGGGCGGTGTGGCGGCCACGGATGACGCTGTCCTCGGTGCCGGGTTCGGCGGGCAGTGGCGGCCGACCCGGCGGAGACGCCGGTTCGGCCGGCTTCGGGCGGCACGTCGAATGGATGACCCCGACCGCCCGCCGGCTGCCGGCTGCCGTGGAAGTCATGACGCCTTGGAAAGCCGCGGCGCGGCCGCCGGTACGGGTGCGCCCCGGCGTTTGCAGGCGAGGGCGGCACGGATGCTGTCTTCCAAGGTGCCGTCGGGCTGGGTGACGGGCCGCCGCCGTTCCCTACCCGGAACAGACGGCGCCGGTTACGCCGCGCTCTGGCGGTCCGCCCGCTCCTGGGCAGCCGCACGAGCCGCATCACGCCGGGCGTGCTGTTCGCGAGCCTGCTCGCGGCGCCACATGACGTCCTCCGCCTCCGTCACGTTCTGGCAGTTCTCGCACCCGGTCCCGGTACCCAGCCGGATCCCGCCGTCGCAGCGCCGGTCCGAGCAGGACGGCCGCTGGACCAGGCCCCGCCGGATCAGCCAGCCGTACTGGCGGTCCCCAGGGCCTTGCCGCCGGTCTCCTCCAGGCGGTCGGTGAGCCGGCCGGCCAGCAGCCGCGGCGCACCACCCGGCGGCGCCGACAGGCCCTCCAGGCGAACCGGGACTTCTGCGCCGCGTCCGTCGAATGCTCCGCCCCGAAGATCCCGAACCGTCCGACGACCCCTGGGACCCAATGCCCTGAACGACGAGCGACCAGCTGCGGCCCTCGACCATGCCGCCCGAGCACCTGCCCGCGTCTGTGCATCGCAGCTACCCGTCGGGGCCAGCTACGGTGCTCGGTCACAACGGCTGTGCCGAAGCGCGACGGTCATCACCTCGGCGCGGTAGTTATCACCAAGGTCAAAATCTGCCGCCGAGCCTGGCCCGACAACCGCTACCGTGCCGTCCGCTCCGAGCCCACCATGACCCAACGCCCGCGCCCCGGGGAGACCGTCGGGAAACCGGTATCGGGAGACTGCCGGTGCCGCGCGCCGCCGGTGGAAGCGACCGCGTCAGGACGCGGCCACGCGCGCCGCCTCCAGCTCGGCCACCAGCCGCACGACCCGCCGGTTCCGGGCCCGGCCCCAGCTGTGGCCCGCCATCATCAGCAGTTGGTCCGTCCCGCCGGAGGCCAGCACCAGCTCCGGGACGTCGGACTGGTAGACGTTGCCCGACAGGACGGCCACCCGCACCTCCAGGACGTCCGCCCACGCGTGGGAGCGCGTCCCGAGCATCCCGGAGTACTTCACCCCGGCCGGCCCGTAGGAGACACTGAACACCGGCGCGCGGAACGTCAGCATCGCGCCCGGTACGCCCAGGAGCACGATCGGGACCAGGCTGACCACGTCACGTGTGCCCGCCGTCATCACCACGGCGATCAGCAGGCACGCGCTGCCCATCAGGAAGTAGCCGATCGCCGAGAGAGGGCGCCTCTTCCGCATGTCTGTCCCCCAGTTCCGCAGCGCGCGGTGCCGCCCGAGGTCCGGGGGGAGAGTGCGCCACCGCCCGTGGACAAGCATACGAACGGTGGCCGCGCCGCAGGGGGCGGGCGCCGGCGAGATCCGCAGCGTCCGAGCCGGCCGCGGCTTCAGGCGTGGAGCGCCCGCCGTCCGGCCGGCGGAAGGTCTCCGACGCGGCGACGACCACGATGGTGCCGCTGATGGCCGCCACCCCGGTGACCGTCGTCGCCTCCAGGTGGAAGGGCTCGACACCGCGGCCCGCAAGGGCAAGCACGGCGGCCGGCCCGCGGTCATCACCGACGACATGCTGCACACCGTTCTCCGGTGCCGGGCGAGCGGCGAGTCCATCGAGCAGGTCCGACCCGACCTGATCATCCCCACCGGCGAGCGCAAAGGCCGGAACTCTTCCCTGGCCAGCATCTACCGGGCGCTCGCCGGGCACGAGAAGGCCCAGGCGTACACCGAAGCCGTCGAAGCGGCCCACGCCGACTTCGCCGCACTGCAGAACGCAGAGCGGCCGGGCGACGGCATCCCCAGCCCCCGCGCGACCGGGCCGGGCGACGTCCCCCGGCTCGCCGCTTGGGCCGGCAGGGCGTGCGTCACTCGTTGTGCAGTACCTCCGCGATCGGCAACTGTGCCGCCTTGCGGGACGGGAGCAGTGCGCCGAGGACGGCGATGAAGACGCCTGCCAGGGCGACGGCGACCAGCACTGGGTGTGCCGGACATTGATCACCGACTCCGAGAACACCAGGATCTTGATGTGCTCGACGATCAGCCGATGGGCCACCATCCCGACCGGGACGCCGATGGTTCCGCTGACCACGCCCAGCCCAAAGACCGAGGTCACCGTCATCGCGACTGCCCGGCCTGAGCGAGCGGGTCGCCGACTACGGCGGCGAGCTCGACATCCGGCGCCGCATCGGCGGCGGCTTCCGGGGCCGCGCGCATCCCGCTGGGCCGGCCGTGACGGACGCACCCTCGATCGGCCGGCTCGGGCCCCGGGTCGTGATCGCCGACGACCAAGAGCTGGTCCGCACCGGGTTCCGGATGATCCTGACCGCCCGCGAGATCGGACGTGGTGGGCGAGGCGCCCGGCCAGCGGGGCTGAGCCTCGAGACCAGCGATCACCTTCCGAGCGCATCGGCGGATCGAGGCCAAGGCTCCCCCCGTGGGCGGGGGACCGCTCTGGTCTGGCGCCTTGCGCCGTCGCAGGGCGGCACGGGGCTGCCAGGTGGCGCACGTCTCGTGTACAAACGGCTTGAGACGAGATGACGGGGAGGGCGCAACCATGCCGGAGGTTCGCTTAGAGGCTCGGAGCGACCGCTTCGACGAAGACGACGACCGCTGGCGGAGCCAAGTAGTTCTCCTGCACAAAGCGCTCGAAGAGGCGGCGGGCCCTTTGGAGCGTCGCTCCGAGCCGGTCCCGGGAACCAAGGGAGCGCTCTCCGGCATGGTGCTCCACCTCGCCGGCCCCGGGATCGTCGCGGGTGTCGTGACAGCGCTCGCCGCGTGGCTCAAGCGTGATCGGGGGCGGAGCGTGCGTCTCACCTGGACCGTGGACGGCCACCGCGGCGAAGTCACCGTGACGGGCGTCACCATCGACAACGAAACCCTCCGCAGCGCGCTGGAGCACGGGCTGCACGCGGCAGCGGGGGGCTCCGCGGCCGGCGACGAACCGTCCGACCGGAACGATGTCCATGACGGCTGACCCGGGGAGGGCATACCGGGCTCTTCTGATCGGCAATTCCGAGTTCCCCGGTGACCCCGACCATCTGCGCATCCTCCTGGGGCCACCGGTAGACGTCCCCCTGCTGGCCGAGGCTCTGACAGACCCCGAGACCGGCCTGCACCAGGCTGACGCCGTGAAGACGGTTCTGGAGGAGACCAATCAGCGCATCAGGGACGAACTGGAGGAGTTCTTCGACAGCGCGCTGCCGCACGAACAGCTCTTCCTCTACTACAGCGGGCACGGCCTCCTCGACCTTCGCAACAGGCTGCGCTTGTGCGCGCGCGACACCACGACCGGGCGCCTTCAGGCACGTTCTGTCGAGCTTGAGTTCATAAACGGTCTGATCGACGGATGCGCGGCACGGTCGACCGTCGTCGTCCTGGACTGCTGCTTCAGCGGCGCCGCCGCCGTGAAGGGGCAGGATCCCGCAGCCAAGCTGGCGGGGCGCGGCAGATTCGTGATGACCAGCTCCGGCCAGGCCGACACCTCCGCCGACGCCCGGAAAGCGGGCGCAGCAAGCCCCTTCACCCGGTATTTGGTCACGGGGCTGCGATCCGGCGCTCCCGGCCGGGGCGGCTATGCGACGGCGTATGACGTCTACCAGTACGTCCACGGACGGCTCCGGGAGTCCGGGCAGACTCCGCACATGAAGACAGAGGCCGGGGCCGGCACCATCCCCCTGGCACGACGCCCGGTGTGGCCGGCCGACACAACGGCAGACGGTCCGGTCCGCGCCAATGATGACGCCGCCCCGTTCGACGTGCGTCCCGTGCTCACGCACCCTGACGGGAATCGGGCCCGGCTGGCCACGTACACCGACCTCAGCGGCGTCCTACACGTCCGCCTGCCGAGGCTCAACGCGATCCTGACAACCCACCGCGACGAGATCGCCGGGGCGAGCGAGGGCACACCCGTCACCGCAGAGCTGTACAGTTTCGCGGACATCGCGCGGAGCGATGTCCGTGCCCGCGCACAGCGCTTCAAGGAGGAGGACCTGCGAGCCGACACCTCGGACGGTGGCGTGTCGTTCGTCCTGTCCCACAACGCGGGCACCGTGGAGTGGCAGAAGTCGCAGGTGCGCGCTTTCCGTCAGGCCGACTCCCAAGGGCGCTGGCCGGGTACGCCTCGCTCGCAGAGCCCCAGACTTCAGGCATACAAAGCCGACGGCGGCTACCGGCGTCTCAGGAGTGCTGCCCGGCGGGGACTGCTGTGGTCGTCGGCCCTCATCCCCGAGGCGATGGCGCTGAACGCCCTGACCGGCTCGACGTGGTACGGGCGCGTCGGCGGAATGGCCCTCACACTGGCCTTCGTTGTCTCACTGATCCAAGCGCTCAGGCAGCTCAGGAACGTCTGGATGTTTCTCAGAATACGCAACGTGCTGCAAAACTCCGGGCTGTACGCCATCCCGATGGTCATGGAGACGGGAACGACGAAGGAGCTGGTTATGGGCGGCGGCGGCATGGGGTTCGGGTCCGAAGTCGACTACAAACCGTGGGCCTGGCTGCGGTACGAAGGCACGCCCCTGGTGCCGCCGTCCGCGCAGGATGAACTCAGCGGAGCCTCTCTGGAAGAGGAAGAGGCCGAGTGGCCCGCACTCTCGGTACCGCTCCAATCCTTCCACCGTGGGGACATCGCTCAGCGGGCTGATTCACCGGACACGCCGGGCATCGAACACGTCAAGGTCATCGGCGCCCCGAGACCCGGGCGCTGGGTGGTCATCCACACCGCGAACGGCATGCTCTGGCCGTGTGCCAAGGCCCAATGAGGTGTTGAAGCACGACGGCGGACATCTCAAGACGACAGGCTGCTACGTGTGACGTGCTGTCAGTCACGGGCGCGATCAGCCAGGAGAAGAACCGTGCGCTGGGAGAAGTCCCCTGCAGCAGGAACGTCGTGGTAGCGGACGAGCCGGATGCACGTCGGCTCCGGGAGGCCGTGTCCGCCGTGGAGATGCCCACCACGGCCTCCCCCTGACCATCGCTGGGCGCCGCCTTTCCCATCGGCGCCGGGCAACCATCGCGAAGTCCCCGGCGACCGCTCTGCCGACTCCGCGAAGGTGCTGGGAGCGATCACGGGACTGAACCGTCTGGCCCTGGTCGGGGAGAGCCTGCGGGCCGCTCCGACTGCGATCGCGGCCGTGGCGCCGGACTGGCGGGCCACCGGTCCGCGATCATGGAGCGCACGACTCGGCGCGGGGGTCTCGCACAGCACCTGCCGGTCGGACGTCGGCTTCCGCCAGCAGCGGGGGGGCGCGGTCGCGGTCTTTACGGCCTGGGGCCCTCCACGGCCGTCGCGAGGGCCGTGGAGGGCCGTTTCACGTCAGGGCGGCGAACGGCGCGGGACGGGGCCACCGCCGGCGCCGCGCGCCGTTCAGGGGATGTGGGGGAAATTGTTGAGCTGTCGGAGGGTCCAGCTCTGGTTCCCCGTGTTCCACTCGTCGTCCCTGGAGATGCAGTCCCACTGCTGCAAGGGGGCCTGCTGGCCGGGCGTGCCGGACGGAGCCGCCGCGTCCAGGCACCTGCCAGTGGCCCGGTTCTTCAGGAGCATGGTCGTGGGGAAGCACTGTCCCGTGCAGCTCGGCCGCGCCCAGGTGATGGTCCATTCGGCCGGCGCATAGCCAGCGTCGCAGTAGGGGTACTGGATGACGCGAGTGCCGTTCTCGTAGTACCCCGAACGCCAGTCGAGCATGAGGCATTGGCCAGAGTGCCGGGTCTTGATCCGGAAGTAGCCGTTTCCGCTGTCGAGCAGCTCGTACTCCTGGGAGGCGCTGGCGTTGTCCGGCCACAGGAAGACGCCGGTGTACGGATCGGCCGACGCCCACATGACGTCAGCGCGCAGCCCGGTCCGGGAGTTCACGAGCTCGTAGCGGGTGGGTTCCGCCGCCTGAGCGGGCGTAGGCGCGAGCGCCGCGAAGACGGCGAACACCAAGGCCGCTGCCATGGCCGCCGGAGTGAGGCGAGAGCATCTACCCCCGGCCGGCATCGACGGTGCGGCCGATGCTGTGGTCTTGCCGGGACGGTGGGGCCGTAGGGCGAGGGGTATCCACATGGTGTTCTCCTCCGTGAGTTTCGAATGCCCGGCGTTCGTCGTCGCCGGAGCGGCGGAGCGGGACGGAGCGCGAGCGGCCTCATCCCCCGGTATCGCCGCGGTCTCCTCCCGTCGGACGCCGTTCGGATCCGACCGCAGTGCCCGGCGGCAAAACGTCTCCGTGGCGCTCGGGCCGAGCCGGTCGGCCCGGACGTCCCCACCCTGGCGTCGCGGCCTGTGCACCGACCTTGCGGTCACCTTGCGGGCCAGCCAGCATGGGAAGTGGGGACGTCTTGCATGCGCTGCTGATCACACGGGGGGACGTGTGGACTTCCGGCTGTTGGGGGAGATCGAGGTGCGCTCCGCGGGCCGGCCGCTCGACGTGGGGACGCCGCGGCAGCAGGTGGTGCTGGCCGCGCTGGTCGTCGACGCCCGAAAACCGATCGCGTTAGAGGCACTCGTCGACCGGGTCTGGGACCACGACCCGCCCGCCAGCGCCCGGCCTGTGCTGTACGCGCACCTGAGCAGGATCCGAGGGCTGCTGAGACAGGCGGCCGCCCCCGGGGGCGGGACGACGGCGCGGATAGAACGTCGGCACGCTGGCTACGTGCTGGACGTCGACCCTGAGCTGGTGGATCTTCACCGGTTTCGTCGACTGGTCGAGCAGGGCGCCGACCGGCAGCGTGATGACGAGGCCCGGGCCGCGGCGCTCGCCGAGGCTCTGGGCCTGTGGCGTGGAGAACCCCTGGCCGGTCTCTCGGGTGAATGGGCCGCGCAGATCCGGGCAAGCTGCCATCGGCGGCGGTTGGACGCGGTGGTGTGGTGGGCGCAGGCGGAGTTCCGGCTCGGCCGTCCCACCGCGGTGATCTCCGCGGTGCCCGATCTCACCGCCGAGTATCCGCTGGCCGAGCCCCTGGAATGCGTGCTGATCCAGGCGCTGCACGCGGCCGGGCGGGGTGCGGAGGCTCTGGACCGCTACGGCGTCGTCCGACGACGGCTGGCCGAAGAATTGGGCGCCGACCCCGGTGAGGAGCTCCGGAGCGTGTACCAGACCGTCCTGAGGGGGGATCCGCCGCCGCCAGGAGAGGCCGGCGCCGCCCTGCGTACCGTCAGGCCGGGTCCTCTCCGGTCGCGGGCTGCGGCCTCGCCTCCCGCGGTGGCCCACCGCTGGGCCGATCCGGTTTCGGTGGGCGGCGGTGCGTCCGTCGGTGCGCCGTCCGGGGTGGGCGCCCGGACGCCGGCCCGCACCACTGCTCCCCGTCCCGGTTCCACGGGGACGCCGTCGTCGCCCGAGGTGCCGCTCGGGCACCTTGATGCGGCCGCCATCGACACGTCGTCGAGCAGGCAGCGGGTGAGGACGACCCGCCGACGCGCTTTGCTGGCCGTCCTGGTCACGGTGGCCCTGCCCGCGGCGGCCGGGTCGGTGCACGTCCTCCGGCGGGACGAGAGCAACGGCCCGCAGGCGGCGTCGGTTGAACTCGCGCGGGAACTCTTCGCCGCCGCCGAGGCATTCGACCAGGAGGGGAGGGCACGTGACGCGCGGGCGACCGTCATGGACGCGGTGCGGCTGTGGGACGAGCTCGTCGGGCTGGACCCGGACCGCAACGGGCCGCCTCTCGCTCCCGCCGTCCTGCGGGCGTTGGGCAGGGCCGGTGTGGACTTCAGTGTCCTGCGGCCCGCGCTCCTCAGCTGGCTCGGCGATCCGGTCCACACGCCCTATCCGGCGATCTCCCAGGTGATCCTGCTGCGGGGATGGCGGTTCACGGCACCGGTCCTCCTTGACGCCGTCGTCTGGAACTACGAGCACACGCCCGAGGTCACCTCTCCCCGCGACGTCGCCGACGTGCACACCGATGTCCTGAAGGCGGCCGTCCTGGAGAACACGAGAACGCGCCACGGCACGCAGGTGACGGAGTTCGATCAACTCCTCAGGCCCTGAGTGCGTAGGCGCCCGCGCCCGAAGCCCTCTCGGCACCCGACTCCGATCAGCCGGGGCGGCCGGACCGCCGTGCTCACGGTCGGCCGACCTCCAGCAGCAGCCTCAGACGGTCTTCGTGCAGTTCCTGCTGAGTGTCCGGGGCCGCGGGCCCGGCTGGCAGAGGCCGACCGGGCCGGGGC